>CAJTMV010000018.1 GCA_910577225.1 uncultured Eubacterium sp.
TCTGATTTCAGGGAATGAACTTTTAAATTTGTCCACCCTATAGGGTACATTATATTTTCTATAAATCTACATGCCTCAATCGCATTATCCAGTAAATTTCCAAAAATTGTACTCAAATCCAGAGGTTCAATAAAATCTACGTCCATCAGTTCGATATTATCCTCAATTTGAATATTATACTCAGTAGCTTTTGCCAGTTTATCCTTTAAAATGATGTCCACAAACTTATTTCCTGTCCTGTAATAATCCTCATATTGCATCAGTTCTTTCCGCAGATAAGATATCTTTTCACTATCATTGCCTTCGCACTCTTCCAACAACAGTAAATGATTTTTCATATCGTGATAAATCTCTTTTATGCGTTCTTCCTCTTTCATCTTTTCTTCATAATATCTTGTTTGTATTTGCAATACGTAAATTGCCATTCTCTGTTCATACGATTTATTTTCTATATTTACATATTTACCTGAAAAGAAAATATTTATCATAAATGCAATTAACATAGCAGCGGAACAAATTAAAAATACATTGCTGTATCCTTCCCCCTCTGTATAAAGAATATATATATATATACACATTGCTACAATTATGTATCCTATATTAGCCGATACAAAAAAAAATAAAATTTTTACATCAAAACGTTTTCTATGTATATCTGATACAATTTTATGCACTATAATTAAACAAGTCACACATAGAATTTTACCTGTAATCGCATGAACAATCGACATTGACGTATCTTCTTTTAATCCCGGACTAATATGAAACAACAGTCCAACATTTGCAATTATCATTTCACTGGCCATCACAAGAAACGCATATATCGTCGTATAAAACACTGACTTTTTCAGAGGCAATGCTAATATAAGAATCTCTAATAAAATCGGAAAGCTGTATGAAAAGACTATTTTAATTCCCATTTTTGAGAGTGTAAACTTTTGCGTAAGGATATAACAAATAAACAGAAACAATACAAGAAAAAGGCCTTGTCTGATCCATTTAATTTTTTCATCTTTCATTAAATATAAAAAACAACAACCTTCAATTAAAGTAAAAATTATATCTAAAAGTACATTCATAACTGCCCTCCCACATATCTGGCAAGCTACTATATTAATTCATACCTTTAACCTCTCTTTTTAATATCGGTATTATAATATTGATATCAAAATCATATTTTGTCTCATTTATATCGATCTCACCACCATATTTATGAATCGCATTTCTTACATTTATCAGTCCATATCCATGAATTACTTTTTTAGAAACATGATCGACCTTTTTATTTTGTTTATTATTTTTGATACCTATTACCAAAAAATTTTTTTCTTTTTTAGCCGAAATCCGGATATGCCTTTTTTCCGGTTCTTCTATAAATTTACATTCCTCAATCGCATTATCCAGTAAATTTCCAAAAATTGTACTCAAATCCAGAGGCTCGATAAAATCTACGTCAACCAGTTCGATACGATCTTCCATTTGAATATTATGTTCACTGGCCTTTGCCAGTTTATCCTTTAAAATGATATCTACAAACTTATTTCCTGTTCTGTAATAATTCTCATATTGCATCAGCTCTTTTCTCAGATTTTCAATCTTTTCACTATGATTCTCTCCGCAATCTTCTAACAGTAATAAGTGGTTTTTCATATCATGATAAACTTCTTTTATGCGCTCTTCTTCTTTCTTTTTTTCTTCATAATATCGCGTTTGTATTTCTAATTCATAAATTGCCATTCTTTGTTCGTGCGCTTTATTTTCCATATTTACATATTTATTAGAAAAGAAAACATTTGCCACGAATGCAATTAGCATCGTAACGGAACAAATTATAAATACGTTATTGTAACTTTCCCCTTCTGTATAAAGAATATATACATAGATACATATCGCCACAATCACATAACCAATGTTAGAAGAAATAAAATAGAACAGTGCTTTTATATCAAAACGCTTTTTGTTAATATCATAAATTATTTTTTGCACAATAATTAAAAAAGTAATAAAAAGAATTTTGCTTATGATTATATGTATCACAGGAATTGACGTGTCTTCTTTCGAACCAGGACTAATTTGAAACATCAAACCAATGCTTGCAATCATTATTTCACTAATCATCAATAGAAATTCACATATCGTCATATAAAAAACAGATTTTTTCACTGACAAACCCAGTATAAAAAAACTCGATAAAATTGGTATACCATACGCAAAAAGCAATTTAATACCTATCTGAGAAAGTGTAAGTACTTTTGTAAGATGAAAAAAAACAAAAATTATAAACATCAGAAAAAACACCTGTCTGATCCGTTTTACTTTTTCATCTTTGACCATATATAAAAAACAACATCCTTCAATCAAAGTAAAAATAATGTCCAAAAGCTCATTCATAACTGCCCTCCCATATATCTGGCAAGCTGAGTCATAAATTCTTTTTTCATCATCCTGCTTAAAGGAATCATCTCATTCGTAACCAAAATAATGTCATTCCCTTTAATTGTATCTATATAAGAAAAATTCACCAGATAACCCTTATGGCTCTGCGCAAAACCATAGTTACCTAATCGTTCTTTTATCTCCTTCAGTTTCTTATAACAAACAATGCTTTTCCCTTCCGTATGCAGCAGCAAATTTCTGTTAAATGTCTCAACATACCTTAACGAAGATATAGGTATCATAAACTGTCCGTATACATTGTCTACCAGCAAACATTCCTGTTTCTTTTCTCTATTCTTTTCGATCCAGCGATCGATTTCCTGCGTAAGTTTATTGCGTGTTACCGGCTTGATCAGAAAATTAGACGCACGAACCCGATAACCATCCACTGCCCGTCCCAAAAGTGATGTCAGAAAAATAATCGTTACTTCAGGATCTCTGTCGCGTATTTTCTCTGCAACCTCTACCCCATCTATATATGGCATTTTAATGTCCAGAAAAATAATATCATACCTGCATTCGTATTTATCCAATAGCATAACTCCATCATAAAACTCACTGACACGGATGTCTGCCTGTATCTCTGTTCCGTATTCAACCAGAATTTTTTTTATTTGTTCTACAAACCGCTGTTCATCATCACAGACTGCTATTTTAATCATACCTAAAACCTCTTTTTCATAGATATGTATTAGTATATCACATATTTTTGTTTCTACAAATATAAACCGGTCGAAATCCTGTCACCTCCTTTTTGGTTTCTGACTGTTATTTTATCAGGACCTGCGTTCTGCCACGATTTTCCCATCCTCTATTCTGATTACTTTATCTGCAATCTTTGCAATATTATCGTTATGAGTAATCATGACAAGCGTCTGATGAAACTTCTTACATGATGCTTTCAGCAGCTGCAGCACCTCCTCTGTCGTTTTGCTGTCCAGACTTCCTGTAGGCTCATCAGCCAGAATAATTGCCGGTTTGGAATACAATGCTCTTGCAATTGCAACTCTCTGCTGCTGTCCTCCGGAAAGCTGCGACGGATATCGGTCCAATTTGTCTTCCAGTCCCAGTGATGTCGTAATCAGCTGAAAAAATTGTTTATCGAATTTCTTTTTCGCGAGTTTCATCGGCAGCAGAATATTTTTTTTCACATCAAGATGCGTTACCAGATTAAATTCCTGAAAAATAAATCCGATATTTTCCCGTCTAAAAACAGTTAGCGCATCTCCGGTCATTCCGGTAATTTCCCTGCCGTTAATGATAATTTTTCCACCATTTGCGCGATCAAGTCCGCCTGTCAGATTCAGTAACGTTGATTTCCCACTTCCGGAGGTTCCTACAATTGCCAGAAATTCGCCCTTTTCCACATGAAAGCTAATATGGTTAATCGCTTTGACGCTGGTTTCTCCTTTGCCATATTCTTTATACAAATCATGCACTTCTACAATATTCATAACAGCCTCCTTACGACCTCCGCAATCTTTCTATAATAGAATTTCTGTTTAAAAATTTCATCAGGGAATATGACATTGCCATTGCAAGTATGATTAATGTCAATATTGTTCCAATACATGAATATATGAACACCTGATAATCGATCTCTTTAAACAGCAGCAAATCCGCCATATGCTCTAACAGCTTATAAGAAAGACCTATACTTATGATCAGGCTGCATAACTCATACACCGTAACTTTTTGCATCAGATTAGAAAACAGCTGTTTTCGCGTCATTCCAATCGCCTGCATTTTTGTATATTCTCTTTCCTGCGCAATAATCTCTGTAACAAATGCATTTATAATATTAACGATTCCCAGAAACGCGAAGAATATCGCAAATAATCCTCCTACCAATACAATCAGATTATTTTCCAGCGTTGCAGATAACGTGCTGTCATAAACAGATTTCAGTCTTGCAGTTGTTTCGCCTGTATCGTTCAGCACACGTATAATTTCGTCTCGTTGCAGTGCATAATTGTTTTTATCATCTACATGTATTTTAATTGCAGAAATCATTTCTTCATGATTTGCGTATATTTTTTCAAATAACCAGTCTGGCAGGATCAAAGAATTGATATCTATCATCGAAGCGCCATACTGGTCGCCTTTTTGATTTTCTATAATTGCCATTACCGTTACCTGTACTGGAATATACTGATCCCTTGTATCATCATAAACAGAAAGATTTAATCTATCGCCGGCATGAACGAGTCGATCCTGTAAGACATCTTTCTGATGATTCAGATCCGGGGCTTCTCTTTGATATAAGATATAATTTTCAGATGCGAATTTCTTTTCGTCAAATGCTCCTTCTGCAATGATCTTTCCTTTTAATTCATTTTTGACGCTTCCAGCATGTAAGGCAACCATTCTCATTTTTCTGTCATTTCCAACAAATGAATTCCCCATATCTCCGTATATACGTTCTATTTCCTCATATTCTTCTTTGATTTTTCCGTCGTTTTTTATCCGGGCTGTCGTATCGTATATCTTCTGCCCGTCCGTTTCTTCATAATCCGGATATACATGCGCCTGATAAAATGTGTCGACTTTCTGCACAAATGACAGCTCTTCGATCTTTTCAATCGTTTCTGTTTTTAATGATCGGAACGGTATATTAGACAACGCATAATGACTTCTGTTTTCTAATGTGAAGTCCGCCGTATTGTATCTGGACACCTGCTCATCGATATCCTGACTCCTGGCAAGCGTAAAAACAGTAATAAACGCCAGGATACTTAACGCCAGAGATATTACAATAAATATTTTCGAACTCTTTTTTGCACGAATGCGAAGCGCTTCGACCGGAGTAATTGCTGCAACGATCTGAAAAGATTTTCTACAGCTGATCTTTACGGTAACGATTGCAAAAACAGCTCCTGTCACTGAAACAAACAGCATCTGATCTGTATTTTGAACATAAGAAAAATTCTCGGCAAATGATTCCAGCAACAGCGGAGTAATAATTTTTTCCAAATAGTTACCGCAGATGATTCCTCCAATCATACCCGGTAATAAGAGCACCCACATCTGCATATTCAGTATTTTTCGAATCTGCCTTTTCCGTGCGCCTAACAGCTTTAACAATCCCCAATACTGAATATCATTCATCAGAGAAATATTAAAAATATTAAAAATCATCAGATACGCGCCGGCTGCCACGCATAAAATTATTACAATCATTAGTTTTATAACTGATTTTGTCATCGGCTGCGCATTTTTTCTTATAATTCCGCTTCCATCCGCCAGACTGTTCAGATTGTTTAATTTTGTTTCCACCTCGTTATTATTTAATTCCCCTTTGAATTTTACATATATTTTTCTTCTTGTTTCGCCGTTTACGCCTGTATACCTGTTTAAAAAATCTGCAGAGGTATATGCCTCTTCGCTGTAATTCGAAATTACTGCCAACGGATTTGCATAATATCCGCAAACGCTCATTGTTATATCTTTTTCGCTTGTTTCCATTCCATTCGCAGTCAATACACGGATGGGCAGCTCCGGAAACGACTTCATATCCATATTCAGTTCAATAGCCAGGGTATCTGAAATCAAAATATCATTTTCTTTCTCTGGGTATGTTCCGGATATTAATCGGATATCATTATTGTTATAATAGGATGCATCCGGCACCAAAAGTTCAATTGCCGATGAAGTATATCGATCCAGTATGATCGGACTGTCACTTGCCATATATAGCATGGACGCCCATTCCACATGTTCATCCTTTTGCACCTGATAAAAGCTGTTTTCTGTTCCCCATATCCCTCCATCTGCATTTGGCGCCTGCGACAGATTACTTTTTTTCTCGATATTTCTATAAGAAATACCTACGGCAAGTATGCTTATAATTAAAGTTGTTGTAAAAAAAATCGCGATCATGGCAATGATATTTCTAATTTTTTGTGTTTTCAATCCTACCCATGCCAGCTCGCATTCTGCGCTTTTCTGAATCATAGAATCCCTCTCTAACTAATGAAAATATCCTGCACTATCTGTACAATTTGCATTCATGCTCTGATTTTGACACATGAAAGCAATGATTTAACCTGTAATTGCCTATCCGGTATTTTACAATGTTTAAAATGCAAGTTTATTATTTTCAGCAGACCATTCATCTATCCTCATACTTTTTATCATTCATACGAGACTTCTCCGTATTCAGCCAAAACACACTTTCCCCCTGTAAACAGATTCCAAAATTTCTTTGCTATTATCCATACCAGATAAAAAAACAAACCAGAATTTTTACTCTATACACTACTCATTGAAACTCAAAAACTCTCTATACCATAACCGAAATAATAAAAGCAGCCCAACACAGATTATTCTATTCCATATCAGACTGCTTTTATTATTTAATTTTCAAACGCAACTGTCATGATACTTCTTCATTAGATGCATACATCGCAAATTTACTTTCTGATTTCCTCAATTATACTGTCCCTCATAATACGACGAGCTGGTAAGATTACAGCAATTACAGCGATAACTATGTTAAGCATAATAATCATTATAAAAATATATGGCGGCACTGATGCTGTAATGTGTAAAAACTGTACGACATGTTGCATGTAATATATCATTCCCTTTTGTAACACTGCTCCATATAAGAAGAACAACAATGCATTTGCCAAAACACCATACATCATTCCTTCCCTGACAATCAGTTTGTACAACCCTATATCAGTCATCCCCATTGCCCTTAATACCCCAAATTCATATCTTCTGGCCAATATAGAGTAGTTCATACTATTTATGATATGGAACAGGCTGATGATAAGCAAAATGACGGCGATACACGTAAAAAACATTTGCTGTTGGCGTAAATAAGTTTTCCGAACTTCAATAGCTGCAGAATAATCCTGCAAAACAGCTTTGGGAATATCCTGTATGGCAAGTAACAACTGCCTGGTAACCTCTTCCCCATCTGTCCCAGCTATTTTTGAAGCACTAATAATCTTATACCGGCTTATATCAAAATTGTCCTGCATCTGCTGATTCGTCATGATGATCGAAGGCGCTTTGTCCCACGCTCCTCTGATAAGAAAATTCTCTTCCTTTACTAGTGGCCGGCTGACAATTGCAGCAATCTTAAAATCCATTTCGGTATAATCATCCGATGCCGATTCAAACTTAAGTATATCGTTACTCATTTTTTGATCTTTCGGCACTTTTACTTTTATCGTATCTCCAGGATGCTTACCGTAAAAATTATAATTGCCCTGTCCATCCACATTCGCAACCGCTATTACCTTATTACCGCTTAAAATATCCTGCGTATCGATTTCTCCTTCCAGAATATATTCACCCAATATTTCCATCATCGTTATGTCATATCCATATATATCATATTTTATCCCATAGTTCTGACCATCCTTTTCCACACATATCCCGCCATAATCATTTTGTATGCCGGAATCCTGATTGTACTCGTTGAAATACGAGTCCCATTCAAGTTCTTCTTTACCAATCGTTATTTCTCCTAATGTATATTTGGTAGCATACACTTCTGTTAACCCTGGCAATTCTTTCACTGTCTGTACAGCTTCTTTAGATATCTCATCTGCTAAAGATTTTGACTTTAGAGATATCCTGTATTCAGAGTTTAACCCATCATCAGAATTCATTTCCATTTCCGCATGTATTTTTAAATTTTCTATCATATATGTCGTACACAGAAAAATGCAGCCGCCTAACGACAGGGAAACAAGAATACCAATGATCTTTCTTTTTTTGCCAAACATAAATTTTCTGACTGCTATGCCGGACAAATCGTTTCGTCTGAAACCATAGATTCTCCTGTTTCTCAGTCCAATGTCTCCCTGTTCACTAATCGCTTCCCGTAAGGACTTCTTTCTAATTCCCTTTACCATCAGGTAGCCGATTCCGGCCAGGACAATAAACAAAATCACAAATCCGGATATACATGCAGACCAGGATATATAAAATAAATCACTAAAATTACTGCCTGCCAGTGTCTGCTCCGATGAAGCAAGAGTCGTTTCATTTGCATTAGTAATTGTATTGCCAAATATTTCTCCGACCTGATTATAATACTTTTTAAGGAGTCCATTGCTAACAAATGCCCCAATTGGATATCCTACACAAAATAGTATCCATAATTCGGCAATTACGGAACCCAGAATATTTTTTTCTTCTATCCCCATTGCCTGCATAATTCCATACTGTGCAATTCTTTTAGAGACAGATATGTTAAAAACACTGTATATGATGAATAAACTAAATATACATAGTAATGCCAGCATACCATGAAACGCCAGATTATATTCGCTTTGCAGTTTAAGAACAATATACGTGAAGTTACCCTGTTCATTCGTCAAACCAAACTTTACAATTTCATAAATAGAATCAGGCTCCTCGCCCTGTAAATATTTGATTACTTCATCATTATTTTCCACCTTATCACCGGAAATCTGAAATGCATTAAGAAACGCATCTAATTGCCGATATAATGGTTTTTTTTCATTAAATTTGAGATATATAAAGAATTCCGCACCTTTCCCCTGAAAATCGTTCCCCACAAAAACTTCCATGTGATCGACATTCGTGGACCATTCGCTTTTCATAATTCCAACTAATGTATAGGTTCGTCCCGCAATCTCAATATCATCTCCTAATCCTCCGTCAAACCCAAGATTTCCTAATGTATAATTATCCGCAGCGATTTCATCTTCTTTTTCCGGATAAACTCCGTCTATAAGTTCTCTATGCGACAACTTTCTATAATTTTCATCTGTTTCTACAAAATAAATCTGAAAAGGTTCTGTTACCGCATCCTTTACAATCTTTATCCCAAAATACTCCAGCTTATAGCCGCTGTCACCGCTATTATCTGCAATGTTATCCGTCACCTCTGCATCGACATGTATATCATAATGCCATTCGCCGTACATCAGTCTGGCATTTTCCAGTTCGTTCATCTGGCTGCTATACAGCAACGAACTAATGCCCGTTAATAATGCAGCCGTTAATATTATGCTTAGTAAAATTGCACATGTCTGGCTTTTATAATATCGCATATATTGGTATGCTAATTTTAACATATTCTGGCCCCTCTCATTTCCTTGCATTTATCTTCTATAATTGTACCATCCTCAATTCTTATCATTCTGTCGCACTGCTGAGCCAGCAGATCGTTATGTGTAACCATTAAAACCGTTTGCTTATATTTTTCTGAGCTTTTCTTTAATAAGTCGATCACTTCCTTTGTTGTCTTTGAATCAAGATTCCCTGTTGGCTCGTCTGCCAGTATGATAGCCGGATGATTTGCTAATGCCCTTGCTATTGCAACTCTTTGCTGCTGACCTCCTGATAATTCGCCAGGATATTTTCTCCTTTTATCCCACATTCCCAATTCTTTCAATAAGTATTCTATATGCTTTTTGTCTTTCTTTTTCCTTTTATCAAACGTAACAGGTAATGCCACATTATCATATACATTCAGAACCGGCATCAGACTATAATTTTGAAAAACAAAGCCGATATTTTTTCTTCTAAAAAGAGTAAGTTCCTTTCTGTTCAGATTATGAATCTCTCTTCCTTTTACAATAATGTTCCCACTTGTGGGATTGTCAAGTCCTCCGATCAGATTCAATAACGTTGATTTTCCAGAACCAGAAGTACCGACAATCGCAGTAAATTCTCCCTCTTCGATTTCAAAATTTACGTTTCTTACCGCTTTTACCTCATTTTCATTAGCCCCATAATTTTTTATTACATTTTTTAATGTTAATACTGTCATTTCGATTCTCCTTTTTAGCAATGAACAAAATGGTTATAGCCTGCCTGTGTGTGATCATAATTGTAGTTTTTGTTCTCAAAACTGGTTCAAGTGCCTTCATCAGACTCTCCTGCGTGATATTATCCAAAGCTGCTGTACTTTCGTCCAAAACAATAATCGGCGTTGATTCTGACAAAGCCCTGGCAAGCGCGATTCTTTGTTTTTGCCCACCTGAAAGTTTATTCCCTTTTTCACCAATTGGCTTTCCATTGTGAAACGACTTTCCATTTCTTGTAAAACCGTTTGCTTATTCTGACAGGTATCATAACATTAATAACTTCGTTTTTTTTTTAATTTCGAATTTGGGATTGTTTTTGGAGAATTTGGAATTTTATGCAAAAATAAGCCACAATAAACACAAATATACAAAAAGCGATTAGATATACTTCATTCTGCAATAGCTATCAAAAAATAAAAGATTAACAAGTGAAATGGTAATCTCTCTCTTTACTGCAACTCTCGCATAATTTTGTTTGTATGTACATTTTTAATTTTGCAGTTCAATATCCTGTAAATAAAACATTACGTTTACACAGAATATATCCTTTTTCCACCTCAAATCCAACATTCCATTCATTTCATCAACCATTCTCTTCACACTATCCAAACCAATCCCATGCTCTTTCGTATCACTTTTACTCGTCATAATTTTTTGTTCCTTAAGTTTAACTTCTCCATTAAAACTATTTTCTACATTTATATAGAGCACACTTTGTTTTAATTTTATATGTATTTTTAGATATTTCCGTTCCGTTTTTATCGCTGCTTCCATTGCATTTTCTAACAAATTCCCCAATACGACATTAAATAAATAATTATGAACTTCTAATCCTTCAGGTATAGATATACTTACATCTACTTCTTTCAGTCTCTTCTTTGCTGTCTGGAGCAAATAGTTTAGTGTTCCATCTATTTCCTTGTTGCCGGACGAAACATATTCTTCTGCATTTAGCATATGCTTTTCCATATCTTCTATATAATGAATCAGCCGCATATTTTCATTATTATTTGCCAGATATTTTAACTCACTCAGATGATGTCTCATGTCATGCCGCAATTCTCTGATCTTTTGATATGAATCCTTCATGATATTCAGCTGATTTTCGTAAATACCCATCCGATAATAAAATTCTTCCTTTTCCAATTTTTGTTTATAGTAATCTTGTATTGCACCATAGAGATAAAAAATTACCAGATTTATTATCAGCATTCCTGTTATCGCTATTTCAATATTATTCGCATGCAATGCTGCCGAATTCAATAAAACCAAAATGATTATAATACTAATCACAGGAACACTCATTAAGGCACTCCATAAAGAAAATCCTATCTGAAATTCCTTGTTTTTTACTGCTTTCGTTTTTTCCAATATAACAACAAATAAAAGCATTCCTATACTGGCAATACATTCATTCACTGATTCCAATATATGATCGCTGCCTACATCCGTTGTTATAATCGCAAATACAAGACTCTCTATTACAACATTCACAGAATATATACTGAAAACAATCAAAATATTCTTTTTAAAAGTTCCTTGGTAAATCGACACTATCAGAACAAGTCCTGTCAAATTCGTCATAATATTAACATAAGTATTCTGCAGTATATAATAACCGCCACTTGTTAAAACAACAAACAGTATATATACTCCATTCTTAAGAACCTTATTCTCCACTTTAGGAAAATATAGTAAATGGATAAATCTATAAATTGCATATGTTCTCAAAATATTGGCAATTACACCTAAAACTATCTTTTCCATATTTCCCCCCTACTGCATTTCATGCTGTATCAACGCAATTTTAACATTCTTTCTATTTACCTTCGATATGCTCAATATATCACCATTTATCATTCGCACCCAGTCATTACTATATTCAGATACATAATCATAATTTATGAGATATGACTTATGTATCTGCAGGAAAACCGAATCAGGCACTTTATTGGCTACTTCAGACAATTTGCCATTAAAAACTTTCTCATCTCCAGAACACATCATGATATGTATTTTTTTATTATCACTTTTAAAATATGCTATCTGTTGTAACGCTATTTTCTGTACTATTCCACCAATTTGGAACTCAAAGTTCTTACTTTTAATCCCATTTCTGGTCATAACAATATCCAATACTCTCTCTATCTTTTCATAAGATAGTGGTTTAATGATAAAGTCCAGAGGACGGCATTGAAACAGTTCCAGCGCATAGCTTGTTTTAGATGAAATATAAATTATATCTGTAACCTCATCTTTTAAAACATTTCTCAAATACCCTCCCACCTGAACTCCATTAATCTGCGGCAGCTCAATATCCAGGAAAATCAGATTTATATTTTCATGATTTTTTAAATATTGACATAGGGTTTCACCTGTATAAAAAATTTCTATTTCTCCAGATATATAACGTTTTTTCATGTACTTTTCAATAAAACCCTCTAATTGATTGCAAATTCCAATTTCGTCATCACATATACCGATTCTGTACATCTTTCTTTTCCCTCCACTAACAGATTTCAAAATTATTTACCACTATAATACCATATAAAAACACAAAGACAGTGTTTTTTACTCCATACGCTCTCCCACTGGATATCAGAAACTGCCTTTACACATAATTGGATTTGTAAAAGCGGTTATGATAATTGAACTTACCAGCTTTTACTGATAAATTCAGTTATCATAACCGCGTATAAATATCTTCCGCTACAATACAAATTTTCTCATGAGTAACCGTATAACAAAACACCTTGCCATCTTTTATAAACGCAGGATCTTCAAGCGTTATTCCCAAATCAGAATCTTCCTGCGTATAATCAAAAATCCCCTTTCTTTCTTTCAAAAACTGCCAGACAAAATAATCCTTGTTTAAAAGAACCAAATGATGTTTCACATTTTCAGGGTCAGAAGCAGCTCTTGCAAACCCATAGTCGAGAACGCTATCTGCCATCTCACCCCATATGCTACTGTTAAATTCATCGATATTATCTAAAAAAGGATTGATCTGAAAACATACAGAGTCTGCATAACGTAAAATTAACTGTATAAATTTCAGATAATCCTTTTTATTTTTAGGAATATATCCAATAAAACTATCTGTTCTCACTTCCAAATCTTTCATAAATGTACCGCCATCTTTCTCGTAGCATCGTCTGGCCTGCCACCTGATTTTTCTACTCAAATCTTTTATTAAAATAAAACGGCTATCTCCTACGGCGAATAGGCGATAGCCAATATTTGCTTTCCCACTGACATCAACCGCACCTGCTATTCATCCTCCATCCGGCTTTTCTGCGCAAATGGCGCAATCTTTTGAAACATCTCCCGCGACTTTGCATCTTCATTTAAGAAATTCAAAAATATCACGTCAAAAAGCATCAAAATAAATATTTCCCGCGTAATCGTATCATTGTTTTCCAGCGAACTCGTTTTCGGTATCAGAAACACAATATCTGCATACGCAGAACAAATGGATTTCTCATAGTTGGAGATGAGCGCAATAAAACTATCGTTTTGAATAATCTCCCCAAGCGCCTCCGCGAGTGAATGTCTGTTTCCGGAAAATGTAATAATGATAAACAGCTCTTCATGCGTGGCAAGGCTGGCACGGAACTTTAAAGCGTCTCTCGTCGTAATCGCCTGTACGTCCATACCCAGCAGCGTAAATTTATTGATCGCAAGCTCGGCAACATTGCGATTCTGATCCAGCCCTACGATGTAAATGCGTTTTGCCTTGAGCATCTGTTTTCTCAGGATATCGATATGATCCGGCTTTACCATTTTAAAAAGCGCCTCTGTTAAAATACTATAGTCCTGCATTAAGGAAGTATACGCATTGTGGCTGATGATAGCGCTCTCTTTGTCAAGCTCATTCTGTAGTGTATATTTTAGTTCGCTGAGACCGGAAAATCCTACTTTTTGTGCAAATCTCACAATACTGGCGTCTGAGATATTAATTTTTGCAGCCAGATTTTGGGCGCTTCCAGCAAGAAATTCCTGCGGCGAATTTTTCATAAACTGGACAATTTTCCAGTCGGTTTTCGTAAACTGATTTGACATACCGTCGATGCGGGACATCAGTGAAAATAAGCCTTTTTTTTCATTTTTCATAGTTTATTCTCCAAAAAAGATGAATATGATGCGGATGATAGTTACTTTATATAATAACAATAGAAATCTCATATGGCAAGTATAAATGTAATCTGCTACAAAAATGTAGTAAATTACATAATTTTGTCAAAATGACGAAATTAAAAGTCAATATTGAAATTTTAAGTGTAATATGCTACATTTTATTTAAAAGAAATGGCCGTTTCTAAATAGTTTTTTACAGGAGAGGAGGAGAGTTATGGAAACAAAACCGCAAATTCTGCTGCTGACACATGGCGGCTGGGGAATGTCGCTTGTGCAGGGTGTCCGGATGATTCTGGGCAGCGTCGATTTTGTAAAAGAAGTCGCTCTTTTACCAGAAATGACACTGCCTGAGTACATGGGCCTTGTAAAGGCCGAAGTAGAAACCCTTCCGGAAGGTTCCCTGATTATGACGGATGTGTTTGGAGGCACCACGACAAACATAGCAGCAAAACTGGGAAGAGAGTATGGCATCAAAGTGTATTCCGGATTAAACGCACCGATGCTGCTCGCAGCATGTTCGGACATTTCCTTTGAGGGAACCCTGAACCAGGAAGACGTACTTGAAGCAGGGCAGACCGCAGTAAAAGATGTCGTAGAAGAAATATTAAACGCAATGAAAAAGGAGAATTGATATGGCAGAGATCGTATTATGCAGAATTGACAGTCGTCTGATTCATGGACAGGTAATGACCAAGTGGGTGAACCAGTCTCAGGCAAATAAAATTGTAGTGGTAAGCGATGAACTCGCGAATGATGAATTTATGCTGGAAATTTATCTTCTTTCCGCACCGGCAGGCGTTAAGATCGAATGTTATGGAATCGAAGATACGATTAAGCACTGGAACGAAGACCAGTTTGAATCTGGTAAAGTATTGCTGCTTCTGCCAGATTTAAAATCTATGAAGCAGGTTTATGACGGCGGCATTCAGGTATCCCAGATACAGGTCGGCGGACTTGGAGGCGCTCCAAACCGTAAAGTCGTATTCCAAAATATTACGCTGGACGATCCGGACACAGAGATTTTGGAAGAGTTAAATGGCAAAGGAGTAAGTATTATTTTCCAGACAATCCCGGAGGATTCTCCGATGAAATTTGATGAAATACTGAAACGTTACCGTTCATAAGAAAAAGGAGAATAAAATATGAGTGTTTTAGGTGTAGCTATATTTATGGGCTGTTACTACTGGTTCTGCAGACTTCGTCTCGGTTATACACTTTCATCCGCATTGCTGCAGCCTGTTACCATCGCAGTTTTCGTAGGACTGATTACCGGCGATATGTCAAACGCCATGAAAATCGGAGCCGGCCTGCAGCTCGTATATCTTGGAGTAACCTCTACTCCCGGCGGAAATGTTCCGAGTGATCCGGCACTGGCCGGATGTATCGCAATTCCTCTCGGAGTTGCCGCTGGTATGAATCCTGAGACGGCAATCGCACTGGCGATACCGTTCGGCGTGATCGGCGTATTTGTAGACCAGCTGCGCAGAACCACAAATGCGATCTGGGTACATATGGCAGATAAATATGCAGAAAAGGCAGATACAAAAGGAATTATGCGCGCAGCATTTTTATACCCGGCAATCGCAGGATTTGTCATCCGTTTTCCAATCGTATTTATCATCGATTATTTTGGCGTCTCTGTAGCGCAGAAACTGATCGATATCTTACCTGCATGGCTGTCTCATTCTTTCGAAATTATGGGAGGTATTCTTCCGGCGCTTGGATTTGCCATTACATTAACGGTTATCGGAAAGAAGACGCTGATTCCGTTTTTTATCGCAGGCTTCTTCGCCGTTATGTATCTTGAACTGGATACCATGGCGGTTGCAATTTTTGCGACCTGTGTAGCATTATTAATGAATTTGTTCCGATTGAAAGAGGAGGCGGTTTAAAATGGGCGAACAAAATACAACTGGAACTGCACAGCCTGAAGCTGTCAGAAAGCTGTCAAAAAAAGATATTACCAAATCCATGTGGATTTACTATGCGGGCGCAGAGCTTTCAAACTCTTATGAAAGACTGCAAAGTCTGGTATTCTGCGCATCCATGACTCCGATCCTTAAAAAATTATATTCTACCGATGAAGAATTAAGCGAAGCACTGAAACGGCATCTGGTATTTTTCAATACAGAAGGAATCCTTGGCGCGATTATTCAGGGTATTGTAATCTCTATGGAAGAGCAGAAATCAAACGGGGAAAATATTACAGACGACGCCATCACAGGTATTAAAACCGGCCTTATGGGACCTGTTGCCGGTATGGGCGACGCGATCATATGGGCTGCGGTTATGCCGATCATTTTCTCGATATTTCTTCCGTTTGCCTCAAATGGTTCCGCTCTCGGGGGAATTATGCCGCTGATCTTATATCCGCTGCTCACGGTACTTATTTCCTATTATCTGATCCATAACGGATACAAATTAGGAAAAAAATCCATTGTATCGCTATTGCACGGCGGTAAAATGAAAAATATTATTTTCACTGCCAACGTCATCGGTCTTACGATGATGGGCGCGTTATCCGCCAGTTATGTATCGTTATCCACACCGCTTGAATTTAGTTTCTCCGGCGGAAGTACGATTATCATTCAGGATGTATTGAATCTGATCGCTCCGGGACTTCTCCCGCTGGCTGCAGTATTTATTATCTATGCTTACCTGAAAAAGAAAGGTCCGCATTATACGAAAATCCTGTTTACCGTAGTGATCGTTTCTATTATCGCTTCGTTACTTGGAGTATTATAAGAACCTGAAATTTTATAACAGCAAACATACGAGTCAGGGAAAATTATCCCCCTGACTCGTTTAGGAGAGAACGAATTATGGAAAATATTTATAGTAAAAACGGCCTGCAGGCAGTGATCAACGCGTCCGGACGTATGACAAAGCTGGGCGTTTCCACGATTTCAGAAGGCGTTGGAAAAACACTTGTAGAAGCAGCCGGAAATTACATACTGATCGACAGTCTGTACGAATTTACCGGAAAAAAGATCGCCGAAATGACCGGATGCGCAGATGCATGCGTCACATCCAGCGCGTCAGCCGGAATTGCCCTTTCCGTTGCGTCTTTGATTTGTAAAAATAATATCACAATGGTACATCATCTGTTCGACGTTCTTCCAAAAATCGATAAACGAGAAGTCATTCTTTTAAAAGGACATAATGTAGATTTTGGCGCGCCGATTGCGGAGATGATTCAGCTTGGCGGCGGAACCGTCGTAGAAGCAGGCTATGCAAACGGTTCCAGGTTATCCGATATTCAGGATGCTGTGAATGAACGTACGCTTGCAATTCTTTTCGTGAAATCTCATCACTGTGTGCAAAAAGATATGGTCGATGTCAAAGACGTGATCGCACTCGCCAATACGATGGGCGTTCCGTGTATTGTAGATGCAGCCGCAGAAGAAGATTTAAGCCGTTATTCGCAAATGGGTGCGGATATGGTCTGCTACAGCGGCGCAAAAGCAATCGAAGGGCCGACCAGCGGGTTTGTCGCATGTAAAACAACAGAGCTTGCATCCAATATGCGTCTGCAGTACAAAGGCATCGGACGGGCCATGAAAATCGGAAAAGAAGGAACCATGGGTCTTCTGCAGGCAATCAGCGAATACCTTGCCGGCGAACATGTCAGTGTCGTTACGAAGGCTGATCTGGAGCAGTTTGCCGGTAAAATCAACGAAATCGAAGGCTGCAGCGCCGTACTCGTTCAGGACGAAGCCGGTCGTGAAATCTATCGGGCAAAAATCAGCTTTGATCCTGCTGTCTATGGTTTCTCGGCAAAAGAAATGATTGAAAAGCTCCAGGAAGGAACGGTTGCGATATATACGAGAGATTATCAGGCAAATATCGGTTCGCTCGCCATCGATCCGCGTCCGCTTAAAAATCTGGACGAACTGGATTATATATACAAACGTATTGTTGAAATCAGAAAGGAGAACTAAAAAGTGGAAGGACTAAAGTTTTATAACGACAGAGTATGCTTAAACTGTCTGACCGGCTCCGTAGAAAATGCCGTCGCACTGTATGAAGCCGCGGAAGGTCACGTCGCATTGGGACTTTTATCTGCTAATTATCCGGATGTGCAAAGTGCAGTCAAAGATATGATCCAGTATCAGAAAAGGGTCGACAACAGCATTTCTGTCGGACTCGGCGCCGGAAATCCGGGGCAATGGAAAGCAGTTGCAGAAATCTCCAGTATCATTAAACCAAAACATATTAACCAGGCATTCACTGCCGGCGGCTATACGAGAGCTCTGACCGGAGAGGGTCCGTTTATGAATTCCATGGTCGCTCCATGCGGAAAGCCAGGTTATGTGAAAATATCTACCGGATATCTTGCAAAAGACGAAAAACCAGCCATCGTACCGGTTGCAACCGCGATCGCAATGGCAAAAGAAGAAGGAGCCGACTCTTTGAAATATTTCCCAATGGGCGGTTTAAAATGTCGGGAAGAATACGAGGCCGTAGCAAAAGCATGCGCAGAGCATGCGTTCAATCTGGAGCCGACTGGCGGTATCGATCTGGATAATTTCAAAGAAATTTTGTCCATTGCCGTTCATGCAGGCGTGAAAAAAGTAATCCCACACGTATATTCTTCTATTATCGACAAAGAAACCGGTTTAACGAATGTAGAAGACGTAAAGACGCTTTATGCAATCATCAAAGAAGTTGTTGCATCCTGACTATTAACTTAAAGTAAATCTTACCCCCACTTCACAGAAAAGGAAGAAAGTGTAACATCGCCAGCTCACTTTCTTCCTTTTCTATTCCTTATCTGTCTCTGCTCAGACTATCATGCACGCTTCTATTCCATCGACTTTAACGCCTCCGCCATATGGATATGTTCCAGCTTAAAATACATCATTCCGTCGACCAGCAGCGCAAATACAAACGTAAGCGCCAGACTCCATAAATAACTCTGCGGCGTGATTATCGTCTTAAAGGAAAGCATGTCTATTTTCACCTGATCCATCACAAACCAGTGCAGCCATTTCCCAAGTCCCAGTCCCGCAAGCGCGCCCAGTCCCGTCAGCGCCAGGTTTTCCCGGAATACATAATCCGCCGTTTCCCTGTCATAAAACCCAAGCACCTTGATTGTTGCAATCTCTCGCATACGCTCCGTAATGTTGATATTTGTCAGATTATACAGCACAATAAACGCCAGACTGCCTGCACAGATGATAATTAACAGTACAATGTAATCCATGCTCTTCATCATAGAAGCAATCCTCTCCCGCATATCCCCTGTGACAGATACCGACAATACGTTGCCCTGGTCGGCAATGGCCGCTGCCGCTTCGTGAATATCCATACCTTCTTTCACTACGACATAAGCGCTCTTATAATCCGGCTCTTTCCCAAGCTGTTTTTCATACGTTTCCTTACTTATATAAGCATAATTGTAAATATAATTCTCACAAAGAGCGCATACTTTCACGGTCAGGCTGTTTCGCTCACTGTCACGAAGTACGATGTTGTCTCCCACACGGATTCCCATCGTCTCCGCAATCTTTACCGACAAAACCGCTTCATCCTGCGCCGGCTCGCCGATCTTCTTACCGTCCTTTGTCTTCAGTTTTAAAAAATGATTCATTTCTTTCGTATTCTGTGCAATTCCCAGATACATCGATTTTGTTTTGCCGTTAAATTCCAGGTCCACGCTCTCCTCAAACCGGCAGGCATATCTTTCAAACATATCCCCTGTCTTTGCATTCAGCTGATCCAGATCTTCTGTTTGTACCTTTTCCGAAAATGTAATTCCAATATCATATACCTGAATCTCATCATACTGCATATCCGCTACGTTCGTTACCGAATCCCTGACCCCAAATCCGGTGAGAAGCAGCGCCGTACATCCGCTGATGCCGAGTATCATCATAAAAAACCGTTTCTTATATCGAAAAATATTCCGAACCGACACCTTATGCAAAAACTTCATCCGGCTCCATATAAAGCCGATATTTTCCAGGAAAATCCGTTTGCCGCTTTTTGGCGCTTTAGGCCGGATCAGGTTCGCAGGAACACTGTACAGTTCATACCGGCAGGACGCATAAGCTGCTCCCACCGAGCATAACAATGCTGCCAGCATCGAAAAAACAGCCAGCCAGACGTCAAAATAATAGGTAATCTCTCCCATACTGTACATAATACTGTATCCCATCCAGATAACTTTTGGAAACAGCCAGGTTCCAATGATACAGCCAAGAACGGCTCCTGCCGCTGCCGCAGATCCTGCGTAAAACAGATATTTGCACATAATCGCTCCATTTCCATATCCAAGCGCTTTCAGTATGCCGATCTGCGTCCGCTGTTCCTCTACCATCCGGTTCATTGTCGTCATGCAGATTAAAGCGGCTACGAGAAAAAAGAATACCGGAAATACATTCGCAATTCCCGCCACAATATTCGAGTCGCTTTCATAACAGGCATAACCGATATTCGTATTTCTTGTCAGTACATAAACGTCCGGTTCTTCTATTTCTGCCAGTTCCTCACGCGCGTCGTCTATTTTCTTTTGCGCATCTGCGGTTTCTTTGTCAAACTCCGCTTTCCCCTCTGCGTATTCTTTTCTGGCGTCTGCAATTTCCCGTTTTCCTTTATCCAGATCCTTCCGGCCTTTTTTCAGCTCCTGTTTTGCATCCTCCAGTTCTTTCTTTGCATCGGCAATTTTTCGCCTGCCATCCAAAAGCTCTGCCCTGCCGTTTTGCAGGCTGACGGTTCCTTTTGCAAGCTCCCTCCTGCCATCCTCCAGCTTTGCGCGTGCTTTTACGGTTTCTGCTCTGCCTTTTTCCAGCTCTCTTTCTGATTCGTTCAGCGTCCTTTCCTCTGCATCCAGCTGTTCTTTTGCTGCCTGCAGCTGCCGTTTTCCGGATGCGATTTTCTCTTTGCCGTCCCGTACCTGTTCAAGGCCCGCACGTACCTGTGTAAGGCCTGCACGTACCTGTCCAAGGCCCGTACGTACCTGCTCAAGGCCGGACCGTATCTGTGCCAGACCGGACCGCACCTGCTCAAGGCCGGACCGTACCTGCTCAAGGCCTGCACGTACCTGTTCAAGGCCCGCACGTACCTGCGTAAGACCAGTCTGTACCTGCTCAAGACCTGCACGTACCTGTATCTGCGCCTGCTGTACCTGCGTTTTGCCAGCAGAAATCTCTTCCCGTGCCGCCTGTATCTGCCTAAGACCAGTCTGCAGCTCCCGCAGCTGTTCCTCATATTGCGCGTGTGATATCTGCTGTGCCGCAAATGCCTGTTCCAGACGTTTTTTCTGACTGTTGATTTCCGTTTCCTGGCTGTCCAGTTTTCTTTCCTCGTTGTTTCGTTCCGTCTCCTGTTGTTCCAGTTCTGTTTCCTGTTGTTTTAATTCCGCCTCTTTCTTCGTCAGCTCTGTTTCCTGTTGTTCCAGTTCTGTCTCCTGTTGTTTTAATTCCGCCTCTTTCTTCGTCAGCTCCGTCTCCTGTTGTTCCAGCTCCGTCTCCTGACCTGCCAGCTCCGTTTCCTGCTGCTGCAGCTGCGCTTCTTTTTTTACCAGCTTTTCTTCCTGCTGCTTTAACTCTGTCTCCTGGTCCGGCAATGCCGCTTCCTGCTGGTTCAGCGTTTTCTGCTCTTTTGCAATTTTTAATTTTGCCTTCGTCAGCTGCGTTCTGCCGTCTGCCAGCTTTTGTTCGTTCGTAAGAATCTCCTGCTCCGCTTGTACAATCTTTTGCTCTGCGTCTCGGATTTCCTGCTCCTTTTCCTGAATTTCCCGTTCTCCATCCGCCAGCTCCCGTTCGCTGTCCGCGATTTTTTTTTCGTTGGAGGCGATCTCGCGCTCCCCGTCCGCAGCCTTTTGTTTTCCGTCGCGCAGTTCCTGTTCTCCGTCTATAATTTCCTGTTCTCCATCCGATATTTTTCTGCGTGCATCCTCCAGTTCCTTACGTGCGTCGGCTATCTCCTGATCGAATTCAGCCTGTGCATCGTCGATCTCTTTTTGCGCGTCTCCTGTAATCTTTTCGTATCGCGCCAGCGCAAGCATCTCGGTTTTTCCTTCCATCTCCTCCTGCATACCATCTATGTAATCTTCATACGCATCGGTATACACATCGTATTTCTGCTTTGTTTTCACATATATTTCTGTCAGATAATCGCAGGCAAACGCTTCTCCCGGCACATATAAAAAAGCCGTGATCTTCCCTTCGCCGATCGATGTGGTTCCCCGTTCAAAATTGATATAATAAGGCGAACGCACAATCCCAACTGCTGTAAACGTCCGCTCGCCAAACATTTCCAGCGTATCTTCTTCGTTATTGTCTGTCACCGTAATCTGCGTGCCAATCATATCCTTCCCATAATACGCGGAATCCAGCACACATTCATTTGATTTTTCCGGTAATCTCCCGTCTGTCAGTATAATCTGGTTAATCGTCTCCGGCACTGTATGAAATTTGTATACAGACTCATTCCCATCGCCCAGCGTACAGACAGCGTCCACAGAAACCGCTCCTTCCGCTGCGGCTGTCTGCTCCATTTCTGTCAGCCTGCGTACATCCGCTTCTTCAAATCCAATCGTCGACAGCAGCCGGAAATCATAAAAATTCTGTTCGGCCAGATAATCATTTTCTGTTTCTATCATCGCTGGCGTTGTCGCCTTTAATCCGGTAAATAACGCAACGCCCAGCGTCACGATCGCCAGAATCGCCAGATATCGGCCGAGGCTTCCTTTTATCTCCCGAATCGTGGTTTTTCTCATTCCCCTGTTCATATTTCATCTCCCTGTTTTACGATTATGCTTTACCACTCGATCTCCTCCACCGGCACGATCTTCTCATTGATCTCTACATTGCGCACGGTTCCGCTCTTGACGGTAATAATCCGGTCGGCCATGGCTGTCAGCGCCTGATTATGTGTAATTACAACAACTGTCATCCCACTCTTTCTGCACGTGTCCTGCAGCAGCTTTAATACCGCTTTCCCAGTCTGATAGTCCAAAGCCCCTGTCGGCTCGTCGCAGAGCAGCAGCTTCGGATTTTTGGCAAGCGCACGCGCGATCGCCACTCTCTGCTGCTCTCCGCCGGAAAGCTGCGCCGGAAAATTACCTGCCCGTTCCTTTAACCCCACCTGCTCCAGCACAGTCATGGCATCCAGCGGGTCTTTACAGATCTGCGCCGCCAGCTCCACATTTTCCAGCGCTGTCAGATTCTGCACCAGATTATAAAACTGAAATACAAATCCAATATCATAACGTCTGTAAGCCGTCAGCTTCTTTTTCCGGTAAGAAGAAATCTCTTCTCTGTCCAGCATTACTTTTCCAGACGTCAGCGTATCCATACCGCCCAAAATATTCAGAATCGTCGTCTTCCCTGCTCCGGATGCACCGACAACCACACAAAATTCCCCTTTCTCAATTGTAAAATTTACATTTTTTAATGCTTCGATATTTACTTCGCCCATTTGATACGTCTTATTCACATTTTGAAATTCTACAAACGCTCCCATTTTTGTCCTCCGTCCGTATGATACACCCAAAAATAATATCCGTTATTTCTTATTGGGTATCCTGACTGGAGACAGCCCTGTTTCCAGAACTGTTTCCCTATCGTCTGTTCTTATTTTAGCATAGTATTTGTATCAGGGAAAGCATACTGGAATAATTTTAAACAGATGGGCGTGATATAACAGGGACAAATCAGAGAAAACCCAGGAAAATTCTATTGACGTCATATATGACGCTGCTTATAATCAGTATAGGGAGGTATGCTGATGTTAAAATGGGATAAACGATTAGAAAAAACAGGCTCTCTGTCAAAAGACATGCGTTTTCATGAGCTGCGGAAAGTGCTGACAATCGCTAAAGAAAGTATATGCAGAAATTGTTGAGGAAAAGTGTCGTATGATGCGCAAACAAAAAAACGATGGAAATCTGATTTTATTTTTACTAATTGCATTTTTACTCCCATTGGTATCCGTGGCTGCGCAGACAATGATCCCCAGTGCTTCTATACGTTTGATCCTTTTCGGGATACAGGCTGCTGCCCCTACGATTTCCGCGGTTCTATTACTTTGTTTCAGAAAAGAACTGAAAACGCGTCTTGCTCCCATGTTTCATTGGAACCGCTTACACATGGCTGTTATTTTACCGACGATCATCGCATTTGTGACCATCGGATTTTCAAAACTTATTTACTGCGTTTTATCCGGATCGCATTTTATAGCAGGCAGCCTCTCAGTCACTCAGACTGTGATCATACTATGGGCGCTGGTAGCGGAAGAAATCGGCTGGCGCGGATATTTAGAGCCATTGCTCAGAGAAGACGGCGTTCCCAGGCGTTTCATTCCCTGTATCACAGGGTGCATATGGTGCCTGTGGCACTACCATTTCTTTTTTCAGAATGGTACGCAGATACCTGTCGGATTATTTTTTATCGGCTGCATCATTGAAAGCTACATT
This sequence comes from uncultured Eubacterium sp., assembly GCA_910577225.1. Lineage (GTDB taxonomy): Bacteria > Bacillota > Clostridia > Lachnospirales > Lachnospiraceae > Eubacterium_J. The sequence goes on from CAJTMV010000018.1 coordinate 24,796, forward strand.
TATAGCTTTTTGATACATATCACTAATTATAATATTATATCTGCCATGACCTATCATTTTATGTGGAATTTATGGACACATATATTTGCAATAAATCCGGCTGATAATTATGGGAGCCTCTTACCGCATATTATTTTAATAATAGCAGAAGCGCTGCTATTGCCTGTATTGCACAGAAAAAGTGCAAAGTCCGTCTGACTTTGCACTTTCTTTCTCTTAACTACCGCAAGCCGTTACGCCTGCTGTCAGCTTATCATACTGCAATTCCTAATGCCTCTAACGTCTTCTGTCCGATCACGCCGTCCGCTGTCAGGCCATTCGCTCTCTGATAACTCTTCAGCGCTCTTTTCGTCTTTGTTCCCATTACACCGTCCGCTGTCCCGCAGTTATACCCGCAGCGATTCAGCGTTCTTTGAACCTTGCGGATCGTCGTTCTGCTTACCGAATAAGCATAAGGACAGACCCCGTCCGGATGTGTATGCGCGTTATGCCCTCCGCAGTAATAGTATGGATCGTCATCTGCATAAGGACAGATCCCGCCTCTGTGCGTATGCGCACTGTGACCTCCGCAATAGTAATAATTCGTATACGAACCACAATGTCCGCCGCCATGATGTCCATGCGCATATGCTACTGTTGCAGACTGTCCAGCCGTTGTAAAAGATACTGCACCTATCAGCGCTGCCGCAAACAAGGTACGTTTCAATCGTTTCATAGTTACTCTCCCTTCTTCATTTTTTCGTAATTATGCCTCTCTTTTCGGTATCTTTAGTATAAAGCATCTTTTGAAAAAATACCAGATTTAATTACATCTTATCACCTTTCAATAACAACACGACAGGGAGAGGGAAATCCTTGCATTCGTTTTCATATTTCATGAAAATTTTTCAGCGGGATAATTGTTTTCTGCAGACAAAGGACTTTTCTTTTACTCCAAGATATTGCGCCATTACCTGACATTTTACGACGAGCAGAAAATAAATATTTTTATTTTCTTCACTCAGAGATTCATAATTCGCCTGTCCTTTTGCAATTACCACATCCGCTTTCTCATAAATCTCCCGAAACTCCTCGCTTGTACGGCTTAGAACCGTACCAAGCGAATCGTCTCCGTTACTTATAATTTCTGCATACCTGTCCATTCCTACAAAACAGGCGTCTTCTTTTGTATTATCATTTACAACCGCTTCTCCACGCACGCCAAAATAAATCCGGCACTTTGGACGCATCTTTTTGATGCGTCTGACCAGCAGCTTGTCAAAACAAATCTCTCCGCAATTGTCGCCCAGATACAAAATACTATTCGCTTTTTGAATATCCTCCAGCAGCGGTTCCACGTCGTTTATCGTAAGCGGTATGTTCTCCATATCCGCAAAAAACGTGCGGATATCCTCGTCTACATTTTCATGAATCGGATTAAAATCGATAATATTTGCCGCAATCGCATATTTAACGATATCCTCTGTTGTACGCATCCGATACTCAAACAAATCCATATGTTCCAGAAAATACCGGTTATAATACGTCTTTATCTCCCGGTAAGGGTCGTCACATCCAATATGTCGTTTTAGCAGTCGATAGTTTTCTCCTGCAATCTGCGGATTCGTTTTTGAAAAATCCAGTTTCCCCATACGTCGGAATATCTCCCGGTACAGCTCTTCGCGGTTTTCTGCTTTTACCAGATTTGCCGTTCTGACCGCCTGACTGATCAGACACGGCAGACATTGTTCGTTCATTTTCATAGATCTGATCCTCTATAAATATCGGTCAATTACCTTTACCGTTTCCAGCAGTCCCATCATCAGTCCTCTGGCCTGCTCTGCCTTCTGGCTCGTATCCGCTCCCAGTTCTGCAGCCTGCTGCGTGCTGGCCGTCACTTCTTCGCTAACTGCTGAAATATGATGAATACTGTCTACGATCGCATTGTTGGACTCTAATATTTCCTCTATTTTTTTATAAATCTCCTGCACATTCGTATGCAGTACACCCATACGAGAACCAATTTCTCCAAATTGTGTGCTGGCGTTTATAATCAGTTCATGCTCCGTATCTGCCGCTGTCATAACATGATGCACTGTATTTTTCGCTGCATCCGCATTTTTTTTCAGCTCCTCTACAATTCCACGAATCCGTTCGGTCAGATTTCTTGTCTCGTCTGCAAGCGTGCGTATTTCCTCTGATACTACCGCAAATCCTCTTCCGGCTTCGCCGGCTCTTGCACTTTCAATCGATGCGTTAAGCGCCAGCAGATTCGTCTGACTGGATATTGCAAAAATATGTTCGATAATTTGCTCTACCACCTCTGCATTGGAAATCAGGCTGGCAACCGCCGAAACAACCTGTTCGTTTGCCTCTTTCGTTTTATCAGCCTGCTGCTGCAGACTGTCTACCGTGTGCTGCCCGTCCCTGACCGCGCTCTGGGAGCTTTCCGCCATTGCAAGCATCTCATCAGACATTTGCTTTGTTTCTAAAATCATATTCTGAATATTACCGGTCATCACAGTCTGCTGCCCGATGCTTTCCGCATTGTTCCCGTTTCCTTCCGCTATCCCGTTCAGTTCTGATACGGTAGCGTCGACATACTGGCTCAGCTGCCGGATATGTTCCGAAGCCCCGGAGCAGTTTTCCCTGACGGAAGCGGCTACTTTTAACACCTCTTCCAGAAGCTGCATACCTTTCTCTTTTTCCTCACGGATACTGGCGATCTTCTTTTTGTGATTGTCATTGGAAATATACGTCGTCCCGCAAAGTACAATCATATAGACAACGATTGAAGCTCCCTGCAGCAGCATCGACGTACTGTTTAACGGCGCGCCAGAATGCATATGGCCCAGTACCCCCGCCGTATAAATCACATCGGCAATATTAATCCCGCCAAATACAATGGCAATTCCCACAATCAGCCTGAAGTCATAATACAAAATGTAAATAACCGTCAGCGGAAATACCATAATAAACACCAGATCATTTTGCGCGCCAAATACTGCCATACTGTATACAACCATATACCCGGCTACAGAAACATACGGAAACGCTGCACTGTCCTTTTTGCGAAAATAAGTCAGATCACAGACTGCCATTGAAACAACGACTGCGATAACCACAGCCATCATAAAAGCAAAACTAATATTACCCTGTCTGTAATCTCCAATGTAACCAAAAAAAAGAAACAGGTCAATAATCGTAACAATAATAAGCACAAATTTGTTTACTCTTTTTTCTTTTCCAGATTGTTTTCCCAGATTATTTTCTGATAACATTCTCATTCTCCCATTTATTTTATTTGCCGCAAACTTAGAGCAATCTTAGTATACCATATAAAAAATAAAAAGAAAATATATCTGGTATCATTTGCATTTTTTTAGCCATATCTGGAATTTTTCATCCAACGCTTGACAACTCTGTTCTATTGGAGTAGAATACAATTATTCTATTGCAATAGAACGGAGGATTATTATGTCAGTAAAACTATTTGAATCTGAATTAAAAGTTATGGAACTTTTATGGGAAGAAGGTGATTTATCAGCCAAAGAGATCGCGCAGCGTCTCAAAGAACAAATTAACTGGAGTAAAACCACTACTTATACCGTACTAAAAAAATGCGTGGAAAAACAGGCGATCCGCCGAACCGATCCGGGATTTCTCTGCAGCCCGCTGATCAGCCGGCACGAAATACAAAAAGCCGCGACCGAAGATCTGATCGAGCGCATGTACGGCGGCTCTCAGGATCTGCTGATCGCATCGCTGCTCGGAAAACACGACCTGACGCCGGAACAGATCGCACAGTTAAAAAAGCTGGCAGAAGAACTGCATTGAGGTGATCTATGGACAAATGGTTATCTATGGGAATCAATGGAACCTTTCTGATCCTGGCAGTTATCTGCTTCAGATATTTTTTCTCCAGACAGATTCCCAGACGCTTTTTTGTATTTTTGTGGATTTGCGCGATCGCCCGCCTGCTGCTGCCTGTTTCCATTCCAGTCTGGCAGCCGTCAGGCAGATCCCCGGCTTTACATGAGTTATCTGAAAAACTGCAGACAAGTGCAGTCGTTCTCTATAACAATGCCGCTCCCATACTTCTGCCCGATACAGGTTCTCAGGCAGTCGCACCTTCAGCAGGAGTTTCTGATATCGCCGCCATACAAGGCACAGTCTTTTTATGCTCTCTCTGGCTGCCGATAGCAGTTCTGCTTGCTGCTCATATTTTAAACAGGCATATGCATGATTTGCGCTTATACCGCATGTCTCTGCCTGCAGACGAGGGGATTGTTTCTGACTGGCTGCGCAGACACAGGACGATTCGGCAGACAGATATCCGCAAATCCGAATTTGTAAAAAGTCCGCTGACTTACGGCCTGATTCACCCAGTCATTTTACTGCCGTCAGAAATCGAGCTGAATCCGGAAGAATTACTGTGTATTCTTGAACATGAATGGACGCATATCCGCAGATGGGATATTCTTGTAAAATATCTGCTGTATCTGACCATATGCATCTACTGGTTTCACCCTCTGGTATGGATGATGGCGCCGCTGCTTAACAGGGATATCGAGCTGGCCTGCGACGAAGAAGCGATCAGACACGTTTCTGATCATTTCAAAAAAACATACCTGCTTACTCTTATTCGTCTGGCAGAAAACTACCAGCCTTCAGCTTTTCCAATGAACGCCGGTTTCTCCAGACACTCAGAAATCGAAGAAAGGATCCGATTCATTATGAAAACAAAGAAATATTCATACAAAACGGCCGCCCTTACAATTGGGATGCTTTTATGTACAGTCACAACATTTACCGTATCCGCACAGGATGCATCCAAAGAAGCTGCAGCAGGTGTCACAACAGAATCTGCAATAAAAGTAACAACAGAAACCGCAGTAACATCCGCAGCAGAAACCGCACCGAAAAAACAGTCAGAGGCGGCTGACAATTCCGGCGATCTGTTTCACACGCCTTCCGATACCAGTACGCCGAAAACCCCCGCTGCGACGACTTCCGGCGCCGAACAGACCAGCGGCGGCAGCTGCGGCCAAAACGACCCGACCGTCAGTGAAGAACAGATTGTGATAAACAACCCGACCGCTGCAGGAGCGCAGATTGTGATAAATGATCCTACCGCTACAGGTGAACAGATTGTGACGCTTGCCAGACAATATCTGGGCAATCCTTATCAGTACAACGGCGACGATTTGTTTCGTGGCGTCGACGACGACGGATTTGTAAAAGCCATTTATGCACTGGCTGGTATCGATCTTCCTGACGATCTTTATACACTTGCCGCCAGCGATTATGAAATCCCCCTGGCAGAGTTACGTGCCGGAGATATTATTTTCTATACCGAAACGAAAGATCAGGACGTCTGGTTTCATGCAGCTATTTACAATGGCGACGGGCGAATCATCCATGCCAAAAACAGAAAAAAAGGAATTGCGCTCTCTGACCTGTCTTACCGGCCATTCGGCAGCGCTGTCCGTATTTTGGAATAAAGTTTGCTCCTTCATATATCATGATACCAAAAACAACACAGGCTGAACCGGAATAACTGCTGCAATGCCATGTCCAATAAAAGCATTCTGCTTTTTGTCGGACATGGCAAACAGCGCAAAAGCACTCATCCCCGGACTTTCTACAGATTCACGGTTCCGGTTCCATTTTCCTGCCGCATCGCTATCTCCATGAACGATTCATAACTATCTGCAACCGCATAACCCACGTTTCCATTACTAATCGCCTGAAAGTGCTCTCCTGCACAATGAATTTTGGATTTCTCCGCAGGACAAAGCTGCATGAAATCCATGTTTCCTTTTATCTCCACAATCCAATACATCTGTTTTACCGTTCCCTGATGAAATGCAATCGCCCAGTCCGGAGTATAATTACCGGCCGGCGTAGAGATACAGAATTCATGCGGCAGCTTCACATATACGGCTACCTCATCCGCAGCATCCAGCTTTTCAGCAAATACCTTCTCTCTGACAGAATCATAAACGACATAATCAAACAAATGCTTATTTGTCCTGATTGCATTCACCCCCGGCCTGCCCCTGATCACAGCCTTTGTAAAAATATCTGTATCATACGTATGATCCAGCGCCCTGTATGTGATATGCCCGATCATCGCAGCCGCTTTCTGCTCATCGATCAAAGCCGCTGCCCTGCTTATAAATTCTTCCGGATTTTCCCTGAACTGGTCAAAAATCCGCTCTTCCATTCCGGTCAGAATCCGGATCACATCTTTTCTGGTAAGTCCTGTCTCGTCGACTATTTTTCCTGCCAGGTCATACCTGACTCCATGATTCACGCAGCTCATTGTATCCGCTCCCTGACTGGCTGTTGATATTCTGACCATAGAAGCTCCTGCTAACAGCTCTTTTCCAGACTGGATCTCTTTCATCTGCCCGGACTCCACTTTAAAGCAAATCTTCGATACACGGAGTCTTTTATTTAATGTTGCAATTACTTTCTGAATCAGCTCTTCGGTATTGTAATCTGCTGCATATACCGATCTGGTATTTATCCCTGACCACAGTGCCTGAAATTCCTTGCTGTTTAGCTTTTCCTGATCTGCCTGCAGCTCTATCTGGCTGCCCCGCGCGTTTTCAGGCGCCATAAGTGTTCTGTCGCCGGCTTTCCGCGGTCTGTCCGCAGCCGCCTGCGCAATCTCTGCCTGCAGTCCTTTGGCAAAGCTCTCATAACTCTCGCTGGCAATTATCGTAAGCACATTTACCTGATGCACTTCAGCGCCAAGCACGCTGGCATCCATACGCTGTCCCTGCCGATCGACACACAGTCGCAGTCCCCGCCCTACTTCCTGCCGTTTCCGCACCTCGCTGCCGCTCTGCTTCAGGGTGCATATCTGGAACACATTCGGGTTATCCCATCCTTCCCGAAGCGCTGAATGCGAAAAAAGAAATCTGACTGGCGATCTTTTGGGATCCGGATCCAAAAGCAGTTCTTTATTTTTCATAATAAGATCATATGCATCCATATCATTTGACGTCTTATTCTTCCTGTCATCACCGGCTATCCGGTTTACGATATGTCCGTGCTTATCCATCGAAAAATATCCTGCATGTGTATTTGACGCAGATAACTGTGCCAGATATTTCATATAATCTTCCTCGCCAGTCCTATATTGCAGATGCCCGATAATATCCTGATATTCTTCTTCAAACATCTGCGCATAAATCCCATTTTCAGATTGTCCGGCTGAATCATATTGTCTATAGTGCGCAACCTCGTCAATAAAAAACAAAGACAATACCTTGATCCCCCTGGCAAACAGCTGGCGCTCTCTTTCTATATGAGATAAGATGGTCTCCCGAATCTGAATCCGGCGGATCTGTTCTTCATTTACCTTACCAAGGACATCCCCGGCATATAGTTTTATCCCATTGACAAACTCCACCGAGTCGTCGCGTCCATCGATCCTCTTTACCACAAATCCGTCTTTGTACTCTGGGAGTCCGCCGGAAGCAGCATACAAATCAAAACCGACGCCTGCTTTTCGGGACTTCCTCTCAATACCCGAATCCCCCCTGACATCGAACTGTATCGCAGCTGTCGGAGCGGCTTTTGAAAGATGGATGCTCTCTAAATATACATAGCTGTCGGTCGCAGTTGTTCCCGACTCTGTAATACCTTTAACCGCAATCCTTTTAACCAGCTGCTGCTGATAAGCGTCTATCGCATCCAGACGATAAACCATGTTGTAAATGCTGTCGGATTTATGAGTCGCCGAATAACGAAGCGTCATCAGCGGATGAAATGCCCTGAGATTCTCTTTCGTCTGCTTTCCCTCGACAGACTGCGGCTCATCGATGATCAAAATCGGATGGGTCTTCGCCAGGATATCGACAGGTCTCCTGCCGTGAAATTCGTCCAGTTTCATATATATTCTTCTGGCATCCCTGCTCTTTGCATGAAATGCCTGCGAATTGATAATCATAACATTGATGGAGCAGTCCGAAGCAAAACGGTCGATTTCCGTTAAATGCGAAGAGTTGAAGATAAAAAAACGTATTTTCTTACCGTATTCTTCAGCAAAATGTTCCTGCGTTACCTGAAACGCTTTGTATACGCCTTCACGGATTGCAATACCCGGCACAACAATCAGATACCTGCTCCATCCATATTGCTTATTCAGTTCATAGATTGTCTTAATATACGTATATGTCTTACCTACGCCGGTCTCCATTTCTATGGTCAGATTAAATTTGCCCTCCAGCTTATCCGAAGGAGCAATCTGATGACTTCTCTGTATCTGATTCAAATGCTCCAGAATCACGCTGTCTGTAAGCTCCGGCACAATATCTGCATTTGACCAGCCTGTAAAATCATCGTCTTCGGTAAATTCAGTCTGATAAAAAGGCGTCAGGTATGGTTGTCCCGCAAAGACGTCTACAACCGCTTTCGCAGCATCCGACTGGAACTTTTGACGCTTAAACTGCAGCTTCATCTATCCATCCTCCTGCTTAAATGACTTTGACCTTTGTATCCGGCGCTAATTGTTTAAAAAGTTCCTGCACATTCATTTTTGACGGGCTGTTTGTAAAACTGCTGTCGCAAAACACCGCGCAAAGCGGCTGTCTGTCTGCGATATTTATAAATACTTCCTCCGGGATATTCTTTTGAAAACAGGCGATAAGATCTCCGTCGTTATAGTTATGTATAATACATCCGGAAATTTCTTCTGTCCGACAGGGTAAAGATAGCGAAAATCCCCATTCCAGTACACATCCAAACAACAAATCCAGATCGTTTCTGTCCTCTTTGACGTTTGATTCCAGCATAGGGAGCATTCCCTGGGAATATTCATCCGCACAGTAATAAACGTCTTTCATATTAGACTCGTCTACTTTAAATACTCTGAATCCATAATCGATCGCCGCGCCCGTCTCTCTCTTTATGAGATCTCCGGCCCTTCGGATTCTGTCTTTTCCTATCTGGCAGATATTTTGATATCCCTGCCGATACGCTTCTGATTTTTTAGAAACAGTCTCCGGAATCTGAATCATTATATACCTCCTGTCCGCTCCGTCTTCTGCGTTTGCCTGCATAACTGCGTGCGCGACAGTTGCTGAGCCGGAGAAAAAGTCAAGAATAATATCTCCTTCTCCTGTCAATGCCTGAATATGTTCCTTACAAATACTTACCACCTTCGGCGTATCAAAAGGAATTTTCATCTGAGAAAGCATCTCTGTATCGCTGCTGCCATAATATAACAGAGACGGAATATTTTCATACATATGATCCTTTAGCAGATATTTACTGTTCGGTATTATCGTTTCATCTTTTCCAAACAGAATACGTCCCTCTTCCATCATTTTTTTCATCGTCGCCGGCGGATTCCTCCATCCCCGCTCCGGTACCGGACACGGCTTTTGGGTAACCGGATGTATTAACGGAAGAAAATAATCATCCGGAGCCTGTTTCTTATTTGGCCATGCCATAGATACCGAACGATATACGTCTCCATTCTGATCTATTTTATGATAAGCCTTTTCACCGCCGCTAAAATCATTCTGCATTCTTACCCACGCTGAAAATTCCTCGTTCGCATCATCCAGCGAATAGTCCCGCCCCATTTTTGCATAAATCTGCGCGGCTTTTTTTAAGATTGTCTGCGCATTTTTTTTAGGTCTTTGCATCTTACAATTTTGTGTAAATACCACCTTATTTTTTGCATATGCCACAATATATTCATGCTGATATGAAATCCCGCGCGCATCGCCTTTCGGATTTCGCTTATCCCACACAATCGTACCCAGATCATTGGCTTCGCCGAATACTTCGGCACATATTTTCTGTAAATTACTGATTTCATGCTCATCCATATTGATCAGAATAACCCCGTCTTCTGTCAGCATATTCCTGGCCAGCAATAATCTGGAATAAATCATCGAGCACCAGTCTGAGTGATATTTCCCGGCAGTCTCGCTGTTTTCTCTGCTGAAATTCACATTTCCGTCTTCGTCAAAATAACCGGTCCCATTCGCGTATTCTTCGTTGTCCATCACAAACGAGTCCGGATATACAAAATCATGTCCTGTATTGTATGGCGGATCTATGTAGATGAGTCTGACTGCGCAAAGATAGCTTTCCTGCAACAATTTTAGCGCTTCTAAATTATCGCCCTGGATATACAGATTTTTTGTTACGTCCCATTCCCTGCTTTCCGACACATCCGGCCGCAGCGTTTTTCGAATCGGTTTATTTGCTTCGACAATTGCAGCCTTTTTTCCCACCCATGTAAATGCATAAGATTCCTCTCCCGGCAAAACAGTATCTTCTAACAACTGCTGAAGCATCTCCATGTTTACGGAAAGCCTGCGGTTTCCATAAGCGTCCGCTCGTTCAGTGACGCAGCCTGGAAACAGTCTGCCTAATAACGCAATATTATGAGCGGCCATATCCATCGATTCCATTCTCATTTTTTCCATTGTCAACGCTCCCTGGTCGTGCCGGCCGCCGCAAACTGCTGCATCGTCATGCTTGTCAGATATCTGCAGTATGGCTGCGTCCTGTGATCGAATTCAAACAATTTTACTATTGATACATCATCCATAAACGGTTTTTTCGTTCTGTGATTATAAACAATATAAAAGTCCAGATTTGTTTTTCGCGCCAGTCTGGAAAGCAATATAAAGTTGTTATAATCATCCTCGTATGGCTCCCATATCTTAATATCTTTATGAGATCTTTTTAACTCGATCATCTCGCTGATCCGGCCATTATCCAAACGCAGCAGATCGATATCAACTGCCAGAATCGAATCTCCCATATGCGTTCTCTGCCATTCATGATACGTACTGGAGCCTTTATCATTGATCGATTTTTTCGCACGCTTTTCATTCATGGTTAACCCATACTGCTCAAACCGTTCCCGAAGATCCATGTCTGAAAGAACCGGCATGGTATGCATTCCCTGTTCCCAATATCGAACCTGTTCGAACGGTTTCGCCGGATCAAATCTGACAAAATTAATCGGCAGATCTGTATTCTTTGTCAGCTGCTTTGCAACGTTTAGCGCACGCTTTTCGTCCTCCGTAATCTGCACATCCAGTTTCATTCCGGATGCAACGGTAAGCACCCGCGGCTCATTGTACTCATCGCCATAGATCAGCAGCCATAAATTACGGCCTGTCCAATAAAAACTGCCGCGTTGTTCGCAGTTTTCCAAAAATCGATACACCCCGTTTCCCTGATAATACCTCATACCGTCACCTCCATATTTTCTGCTGTGCCGCTTTTGTGCCGCCCGCAATACCAAAATTCTGGTTCTTACCAGTTCCTCTATATCTTCGATGGCTGCTCTTCGATATTCAAAAATACGATCCTGCATCACCTATCCTCCTGCATCCTGTCACATCGGATCACTCATTTTTCCTGCCGCCGGACAAACGGATAAGACAAATGGCAATCTCTTCTACCGACATTCGTTCTCATTTCTCCGCCCAGTCCCATGCCGATAATTCTCCAGGCGCTGTCGATAGTTTTGTGCTACCCATCCTGTTTCTGTATCGCTGCCATCTTCCTTTGCAAGACTGCCGCTTTCGTTACTCCATGCCCTGATCGCTATCGCGAACAGGTATCTCTGTCTGCAGCAAACGCTTCTTATAGTAGATATTTTTCTATCGTTCCCTGCTCCGCCACACTGTTCCCTAACAGCGTAATCGCCTGTACGGGACAGATATTGACGCAGCGGTAACACATCGTACATCTGTCTCCTGCAGCAGCGGCGTTCTGACGCATTTTCAGATTCTTCATCGGACATAACGATACACATCGGCCACAGCCCGCGCATTTTGGCACATCTATTTTAACTTTGTCCGAATATTTTTCGGTTTTTCTATAAAAATACAGGCGCTGTCCGAACAAACCTGCCAGGTGGCAAAAGCAACCAAGGCCTTCCTGCGGCGCCTTTCCTTCTTTCATTTTCCGCGCCGCTTTTTCGATCTTTTTCTCCGCCAGGCGTACAAGCTGCTTATTTTTATCCAAAGAACGCTTCAGCACCTTTTCATCCGCGATACTATCCGGCATTTTCAAATGCAATCCGCCTTCTATTCGTGCTCCGTACTTTTTCAACCGCCGTGCTAAAATACCTGCTCCATCCCCGCTGAACAATCCCATGGTCGCTATTACAAAAATTCTTTTTCCCATCCACAGACTTTGATTCTGATCTATAAAATCTCTGAGCATTTTAGGAATATTGCTATATTGTACCGAATAAGAAAACACGATATCTCTGTCCTCTTTTATATGTTTTCCTGCGTTTGTATCCTCCACGGCATATGCCTTTGCCGTTTCATCATATTTTTTCAAAAACAGTTCCAGCGCATATCTGGAATTTCCTGTTCCGCTAAAATAAATTCCAATCATTTCAAATCTCCAGTCCTTCGGTCGGTCCGCATACTCTGTGATTCTATCTCGTACATTCGTCTTTTCATGGTCTCTCGTTCTTCAGGTAAAATCCGGCAAAACTAACGGAATAACAAAATACCAGGACATGGCAGTTATGCTACGTTGTCCTGGTATTTTATTGTTTTTATACTGCTTCTTTGTTTCAAACACATATCCCCGCGGAAAATAAAGGATATCATCTGTGTCTCTCCATTAAATACATATTCCTGCAAAACGAAAAAGCTGTCGTCTGTTTCTCTCCACTGTAATCATAGCATACAAATTTCATGAATACAAGACTGTTAAAATAGATATCCGTATGTTAATCTTGCATAGCGATGATTCATAAACATTATCTTTCACTTTTATTCTTTTCAGGGAGGTCACAGTCAGTATGGGAAATACGCAGACAGAACAGATGTATGAAGAAAAAAGATTAAAGCAGACCATTTCTTTCGCCACAGAGCAGTTAAATCAGGCAAAAGATACAGCCGAAAAAAAGAAAGCCGAAATTATCGAAGCTAAAAAAGAAGCGCGGGAAAACGCGGCGCACGGCATTACAAATTTATACACTTCGGACGGCTTTGAGGCACTTGTTGAGCTAAGCCAGTATATGAATCCTGTTACAGATAAAATTATAGATTATGAAGAAGAAGAACACAAGATCCTTTTACTGGAAAACATGATCAAATCGCCGTATTTTGCCCGCATCGATTTTAAATTTGATGATGAGGAACAATTTGAAAAAATATATATCGGGCGTTCTTCTCTGCGAAAAAACAGTTATCAGGAGATGTATGTTTATGATTGGAGATCGCCGATCGCCAGTATTTTTTATCGTTTCATGAAAGGAGATGCATTTTACGACGCTCCATGCGGACGGGTCACCGGCGAACTCAGCTTAAAGCGCCAGTATGAAATAAAAAATGGAACACTGGAATATTTTTTTGACACGGATGTGCAGATCGTCGATGAATTTTTAAGGCAGCTGTTATCTCAAAATACCACAGCCAAAATGAAGGCAATCGTTGAAACCATCCAACAGGAGCAGGACGTCGTTATCCGGGATATGGAAAATGACCTGCTAATGGTACAGGGCGTGGCAGGAAGCGGCAAAACATCCATCGCGCTTCACAGAGCCGCCTATCTTATGTATCAGGGATTACAGACAAAACTGTCCGCTCATAATATTCTGATTCTTTCTCCCAACTCCATATTTGAACAATATATTTCAAATGTATTGCCAGAACTGGGAGAAGATAACGTTGTTTCAATGGTATTTGACGACATCCTTACCACAATTATCAAAGATAGTAACATTCAGCCGAAGAACAGATTCCTGGAACAGCTCCTGACGCATTCGCCATACAAAGAACTCTATAAAAACAGTATCGAATTTAAAACGTCACAGCTCTTTTTAGAAGTATTAGACCAGTTTGTTTGTGACATCCCAAAACGATGGATCGAATTTGATGATGTTTATTATGAAGGGACATGTGTGGTAAGCAGGCAGACTCTTAAGGATAAGATTCTGGAACGGCCAGAAACGCCATTAGGTTTACGGCTGGAACAATTGGAAGATTATATTCTGGAACAGGTATTTGGAAACGGAAAGGAACGGGGCCATAAAGCAGAAAAAGATCTGATAAAACAAGAGATCCGGAAATTCACAAACATCGATATCCTGGCACTATATAAACTATTATTCAACAATGAAGACTGTTTTTACAGTCTGTTACCGAACAAAGAACACCCGGAAAGCATCCGCGAAATCCGTGAATTTACAAAAGAAAATCTGGAAACAGATGATTTACACTTTGATGATGCGATAGCAATCACTTATTTATATCTTAAAATATACGGAAATAATGAATATAAAAATATCAAACATGTAGTCATCGATGAAGCTCAGGACTATTACCCGCTGCAATACAAACTATTCCACTTATTATTTCCAAACGCCAAATTTACAATTTTAGGAGATATGAATCAAACGCTTGCCAAAAGAGAGGACCTGTCCTTCTACGAACAGATTCAGACCATACTGAACCGAAAAAAATCTTCTCTAATTCTGTTAGACAAAAGTTTTCGTTGTACAAGTGAAATATTAAACTTTAGTTTGCAATTCGTGGAACAACGTTCACCGCTGAAAAGTTTTAACCGGAACGGTGATCACCCGGAATTATTGATTGCCGAAAATGCGGAAAGCTATACCGATATGATTGTGAAAGAAGTAAAGCTATGTCAGGAAAAAGGACTGCAGTCCATCGGCCTGATTTGCAAAACGGAAAGCAATGCCAGCCATTTATTTCATAAAATACAAGACAAACTGGACGTTCAGTTAATCACAAACGAAAGCGTATCAGAGTTACAGGGTGTGTTTATCATACCCGTCTATATGTCAAAGGGACTGGAGTTTGACGCTGTCTTAATTTGTGACGCTGACAGCCAAAACTACTATGATGCAGACGATAAAAATCTCTTATATGTCGCCTGCAGCAGAGCGCTTCACAAACTTGCCTTATTTTGCGAAACAGAGGTTAGCCCGCTGATATAGCCAAAGACCGAAGCAGGCAAATTGACATTTCTTATTTTATACACTATAATGTGTATTACAATCGTAAGAATCAGGGAGGATACAAAAATGAAATCACTGCCGCAGATTTCCGAAGCAGAATTTGAAGTGATGAAAGTCATCTGGAAACACGCGCCGATCAGCACCAATGAGATCACGGATCAGTTAACAAAAACTACCCAATGGAGTCCTAAAACCATACAGACGCTGATTAAACGGCTTGTGACAAAAGGAGCTCTTTCTTATGAAAAACAGAGCAGGGTATTCGTATACACACCTCTGATCAAAGAAAAAGAGTACATCGGACATCAAAGTCATTCTTTTCTAAAGCGTTATTACGATGGAGACATTACCGCAATGATTTCCGCCTATATGGAAGATGATAAGCTCACGGAATCAGAAATAGGCGCCCTGCGCACTATGCTCCTCAAAGGTTCAAAAAGGAGAGACTGACATGGCTGATTTTGGAATCCGTTTTTTTCTCTGCAATATTTTACTCTGCGCTATCATAGCCATGCTGCTTATGATAAAACGGGCATTGAGAAACCACCTGACCAGCCGGATGCAGTTCCATTTATGGTTTCTGCTGTCCGGTCTGCTGGCAATCCCATTTCTGCCTGTGCGACCGGTTCGTTTTTCACATATTCTTTTATGGATTGACAAATTAAAACATGCTCCGTCACCTCATATGGATCCTCTGGCAAAGACAGAAATTCGTATGAATGCGTCCGCAGCTGCCGGACAGATCGATGATTTTGTACTATCCGTCAGCAGCAAAACGCCGTCCATGATCGGGCTTACTTTGTCCGGCATATGGCTGATCGGCGTCTTTGCAATGCTGCTGCTGGTAATAAAAGCAGGATTACGCCTTAACGCAGTGAAAAAATCGGCGCTTCCTTTGCAGAGCAGGGACGTCCGCGTCTTATATCATCATTGTTTAAAAGAACTGAAGATAAAAAAGAATATTCCCGTATACAGCACCGCTTTTTTGAAATCTCCTATTATTGCGGGACTCTTCCGGCCATGCATATATGTACCCATCCACCTGATCTCAGATTTCAACGCTGCGGACATGCGGTATATGCTGTTACATGAATTGCAGCATTACAGACACAGGGATGCCATTGCAGGCTGCCTTATGAACCTGTCTTGCGTACTGTACTGGTTCAATCCTTTTGTCTGGTATGCGATCAGGGAAATGCGGGATGACAGAGAAGTTGCCTGTGACATTTCTGTCCTGGATCTTCTTAACGAAAACGATTATGCGGATTATGGCAATACACTGATAAACTTTGCACAAACGGTTTCGCTGACGCCATTCCCCTTTGTCTCCGAAATCAGCGGAACTATGAAGCAGCTGCAGAAAAGGATCGTCCATATTTCCTCTTATAAAAAACCTTCTGTCTGGAAAAAAATAAAGGGAACCGGAATATTTGCCCTCATCGCGCTTATACTTTTTGCGATTACCCCGCTGCTGTCTACCCATGCCGCAGAACAAAGTTATTATAAATGGAACATATCGCCGGAAAAGATCCGCCTGACGGACCTGTCTGATTATTTTCGCGGATATGAGGGAACCTTTGCCTTATATGACCTGGAAGACGATGCCTGGGTCATTTATAACATGGATCATGCTACTTTACGGACAGCGCCGGATTCTACTTATAAAATATATTCCGCATTGTTCGGACTCGAAGAAGGCGTTATCACACCGGAGGATTCTTTTATGGCATGGAACGGTACCAGGTATCCATTTGATACATGGAACTCTGATCAGGACTTACATTCTGCCATGCAGTCTTCCGTCAACTGGTACTTTCAGGAAACAGACAGGCAGCTTGGCGCCTCCGCGCTTCGTAAGTATCTCAAAAAAACAGGATATGGAAATGAGCATACAGGCTCAGACCTTTCTTCTTTCTGGATGCAGTCAGTACTAAAAATATCGCCGGTAGAGCAGGTGGAGCTTTTAACAGATCTGTACCGCAATCACTTCGGTTTTATCCCGGAAAATATCGCTGCCGTAAAAGATTCCATCCGCCTTTTTTCATCCGAGGCCGGAAATTTTTATGGCAAGACCGGAACCGGACAGATAAACAAAAAAGATATCAGCGGCTGGTTTATCGGCTATATCGAAACGGCTGACCGTACCTGCTTTTTTGCCACCAACATCCAGGCTGCCGAACATGCCACTGGCAGCAAAGCATCCGAAATTTCCCTCTCCATCTTATCCGATATGGGTATATGGACAACCGCCAGATAGTCGTTTCCGCTATCTGACACAAACCAGGCAGCCATAAATATTTCAGCAGATGTAATCACGGAGGTATAAACATGCGATCAGAAGACGAAATGTACAGCCTTATTTTAGAGGCTGCTAAAAATGATAACCGAGTCAAAGCCGTTTATATGAACGGTTCCAGAACAAACGAAAACGTACCAAAAGATATGTTTCAGGATTATGACATTGTTTATGTTGTGGAAGATACGCAAAGTTTTATAGAAGACAAAGACTGGATTCGGATTTTCGGAGAAATTCTTTACATGCAGTATCCTGATGAAAATCCAAATTATCCCAGCGACAAAAAGAATTCTTTCGGTTATTTAATGCAGTTTGCAGACGGTACGAGAATAGACTTAACCGTACAGTCTGTAACCTATGCACTCGACCACATCCAGGACGACAAGCTCTGCAGAATTTTACTGGATAAAGAACATCTGTTACCCGAAACAGAAGCGGCAACAGATCGTCAGTATTGGGTTAAAAAGCCTGCAAAAGAACAATATCTGGCGGCTTGTAATGAATTTTGGTGGTGTACCAATAATATAGCAAAGGGGTTATGGCGAAAAGAAATCCCTTACGTACAGGATATGACAAACAATTGTGTAAGACCAGAACTAATTACTATGTTAAACTGGAAAACAGGAATTTTGACAGGATGGACAGTAAGCACGGGAAAATCATCAAAATACCTGTATAAATGGCTTTCCGAAGAGGAATGGCAAATGCTTTTATCCACCTATTTTGATGGTAATGTCGCCCATGCATGGAAATCTGTTTTCAATATGTGTAAGCTGTTTGAAAACACAGCACGCTTTGTTGGTGAGAAATCAGGATGGGAATATCATGAAAGTGAGGGAAAAGCTGCTCAGGATTTCCTGGAATATGTGCATCGCTTGTCTATAGAATAATTACGGCAGGATGGCGCTGATTCTCCTTCGAAACGCACCATCCTGCCCTTCCATGGCGCCCCATCATTTTTCATGTTCTATTACACTCTTACTGAATATACTAATATTGTCTTCATAAGCCATTACCGCCAAAGCGTTCACTCCCGCTGACGGAAAACGCGTCATATTCGTACTTTCCTGCGTACTCTCTGAAAGAAAACTCTGCAGTCTCTGCTGCGCTGCCAGTCGGCTGTTTAAGTAAAGCTTCTTCTCCAGCGCCTTCCGCGCCTGCGCTTTTTTCATCGCTTTTTCAGACTGCTCCTCCATCCGTTCTTCCATCCTTTCACGGCGTTTTTCCCACCATGATTTTTCATTTTTTCCGTTATTATAACTGCTGCCGGGACCAGATATGCCCACACTCTGTCCAATATGTTCTTCAATGGACGCGCCAAAATTTTCCATATAGACGTTCCCCGCTGCACCCGGCCATCCGAAAAACGGATTACGTACAGACCTGTTTTCTACTGTATATCCCAATACCCATGCCTCATATTCCGGATCGTTTTTCATCTGCTGCCATCCTGCTTCTGAAATGGAAACAAACTCCCTGTCATATACTCTGGTAGCGTCAAACGGTATACTGTTCATCAGTCTGTTGATAAAATTTTTATATTCATCCATTGTCATATCTTCTCTGCAAACATTGTCAGCGCCATTTTTTGTCAGTACAGACCTGCCGGCTCGTACCTGCCCATTCACATGATAAGCATCTTCAGGGTGTTTTCTTTTATACTGCGCAACGACACTTTCACTTTTATGTGCTGTCTGCTCAGAGAAAGCCGGCGAATCCGTCTTACCTCCCTTTACCTGCCTGTTTGCAACATTTCTATAAATTTCCGGCATATGATTCGTGTGAATTGTATTCATACCCTTCTCGCTCCCTTCCTGATATTCTAACGCCAGATCTCTACTTTACGTCCGGCCCTCCATACGCCGCTGACGTAATACTTTCACTTTCAAAAATCTCATCCCGGGTCTTTCGGAATCGAATTGGAAACCTGTCGTCTTTATTGATGCTGCACTTTTTATATCGGCAAAAAAATTCTGTTTTTTGGATATATGTAACGAATGGTCTGCTTTTCGGGCACGAAAAGAAAAATTTTCCATCGCACAGACAACTCTTTTTCAGCGTCTGCCGTCACATTCCTGCTATGCGCAATTTCTATATAGCGTCAGTTCTTTTACCGCTGTCGAAAACATTCCGGTACTGGCAAAATCATCCTTAACTATTTCGAAAATCCTTTGCCGGCAAAAATCATCCTTAACCGTTTCAAAAATCCTGTGCCGGTATCTGCATCATAAATTCCAATTACAGCCTTCTATCATTCGTTTAATTAAATTGCCTTTGGGACAGTTTGGGGTTATAATTGTGAGACAGATATCAGTTAACAGAAAGGAACTCCTATTAATGGCTAATGTTTTAATTGTCGAAGATGAAAAACAAATACAGGAAATCATTGCCGGATATATGCAGCGCGGCGGCCATACCTGCTTTACGGCTGACGACGGAATCGACGCTTTGATGGTACTGAAAAACAATCCCATGGATCTGATGGTACTGGATATTATGATGCCAAACCTCGATGGCTTCACCGTCTGCAAAATGGCGCGGGAAATGAGCAGTCTTCCCATTATCCTGCTGACCGCCAGAGAAAACGAGGACGACAAGCTGAAAGGTTATCATCTGGGCGCTGACGACTATATGACAAAGCCATTCAGTCCGAAGGTTCTTTTGGCGAAAGCAAACGCATTACTGCGACGTTCCTGCGCACTTCCGGCAGATGCCATAAACGCGGGAAAAATTACGCTTATTCCGGCTTCTCATAAAGTTTTCGCAGACGGACAGGAAGTTGTACTGACTCATATGGAATATGAACTGCTTCATTTTTTTATGGTAAATCCGGAACAAATCTTTAGCCGCGACCAGCTGCTAAACCGGATATGGGGATACGACTTCGAAGGAACGACCAGAACGGTTGATACACATATCAAAACGCTGCGCCAAAAATTGGGCGACGAAGGCCGGCACATTGTCACGCTTATCCGATCCGGCTATAAATTTGAGGTGACAGTATGAACCTCAGGAATCTCTTTCGTTTACGGACGGTACGACAAAAGCTCATTATGATCTCAAAAATAGCCGGAATCATTTTAATCATCTCCTACATCATATCCACCCGCCTGCCTGTGGAGCCGGATATTTCTCTCTGGATCTGGCTGTTCTTTGTCACCGCATTGGTTTTGGCGCTCGACTATTTGATGAGGCTGTTTATTTCAAATCCGGTTGCCGAATTAAGCCGGGCCGCCCGTCAGATGGCGCGGCTTGATTTCTCGTCCCCCTGCAGCATCGATACGAACGATGATTTCGAGGAGCTGGCAAAAAACCTGAATACGATGGCCCAAAATCTGCAGCAGACGTTTGCTTCACTGGAAGATGCCAATATGAAACTGGAACAGGATGTGGAGCAGAAAAAACGGCTGCTGTCTGAACGCAAAGAACTGGTGGACAGTCTCTCTCACGAAATGAAAACCCCACTGGGTGTCATACGGGCCTATGCCGAGGGTTTACAGGACGAAACGGACGAGCAAAAGCGTCAGAGGTATGCAGAGGTCATTCTAACGGAAACAGAACGTATGAGCCAGCTGATTACCACACTGCTCGATTTATCCGCACTGGAAAACGGGGCCGCCCGGCTGCATCCGGAACGCTTCGACTTCGTGACCTTTTTGGAAGTTGTGGCAGGAAGACTGTTAATCGACGCTCCGGACGCTGATTTTGAATTGCAATATGAACTGCCGGAAGATCCGGTATATGTGTACACAGATAAAAGCAGGATGGAGCAGGTATTGGATAATCTGATCGTCAATGCAAAACGAAATGTCCACCCAGGCGGCATTTTAAAATTATCGCTGAAAGAAAATACTGATAAACTGACATTTGCCATTTTTAATCAGGGGCCGGCGATCCCACACGAAATTCTGTCAAAAATCTGGACAAAATTTTATCGTGACAAAAATTCCAGGTATAGCGGTTCCGGATTGGGTCTTGCGATTGTCGCACAGATCCTGTCCATGCAGGGCCTGCCTTATGGCGCCGCTAACCGATCGGGAGGCGTCGTTTTTTACTTCTCTATCCCCACTATAAAATAAACATACCTACTCTGGTAAAAAGGCTTCCATTTCAGAAAAGAAATGGGAGCTTTTTTGCCGAAAAAGATTTCACACCAGTTTCACAGCAAGCTCACACCAATTTCAACGCGTTTTTATACTTTTACCTTAGCAAAAGGGCCGGACCCTTGAAAACAAGGAGGTAATGATCATGTTTTTCGATTTGGATTGGTATTGGTGGATTGTTTTTCTGATATTACTGGCAGTCTCTGTTCCGTTTAAAATCAGATTTATGAGATGGTGGTACGACCGCCAGCAAAAACAGAAAAAAGAGCGGCATGAGAAATGGGGTGATGACGAATGATTGAAGTAAGCGCACTGACCTTTTCTTATGGGAAAGATAAGCAGGCGTTGCATGGCCTGACCTTTTCCGTAAAAGATGGGGAGATTTTCGGCTTTCTGGGTCCGAACGGCTCTGGCAAGTCCACGACGCAAAAAATACTGACCGGCATATTGAAAGGTCACGGCGGAACGGTATCTCTGTTTGGAGAAGATCATCGAACCGCACACACGCAAACGTTTTTTCAAAAGATTGGCGTTCTGTTTGAATTTCCTTATTTGTACAACAATTTGAGCGCCCTCGACAATCTGCATTACTTTGCTTCCTTTTATCCAAAGGAACAGCGGCGGAGCGCTGAAGAATTGCTCGATGAACTGGAGTTTAAGAAGGATTTTTTGAAAAAACCGGTATCGTCCTGCTCAAAGGGAATGCGCCAGCGCGTCAGCATGGCGAGAGCGTTGATCAGCAGTCCCAGACTCCTGTTTCTGGATGAACCGACAAGCGGCCTTGACCCTGCCGGAGCCGTCCTTTTCCGTAAAATTATAGAAAAGGAACGCGAAAAGGGCACGACGATATTTCTAACGACCCATAATATGTCGGACGCCGACCTGCTTTGCGACAGGGTGGCGTTTATCTCAAATGGAAACATCGCAGCCCTCGATACGCCAAAACATTTAAAAGAGAAACACAGTAATCGCAGCATTATCATCGATTATCTGTATCAGGGCAGACGGGAAGAACAGACGATTGCGGCTTCGCAGCTCAGAACAGGTATTCCTTTTGCGTATGATGAACTTATCAGCGTTCATTCTCAGGAACCTACTTTGGAAGATATGTTCATTCAATACACCGGAAGGGGGCTTACTTAATGTGGAAAGGTTTTTTTCATTTACTAAAAAAGGATTTTAGACTGATGGTATCCAGCAAATTTTTTCTGCTGGCTCTTCTTTCGCTGTTTTTATACTCCTGCTATATCAATTTTGTGTATGTGCATATAGATCAGAGAATTTATCCTGTCTGTCTTTATGATCCGCAGGAGAAACTTTCAGTCAGTCCGGAATATGTTACAAAACTGGACAGTCGGGAATCTTTAGAGGCAGTCTGTGCCGACCGGTACTCTGTTGGCATCGATTTTTCTCATGATGTGCCGGAAATATATCTGCTGTCCAGCGGCCTGGAAACGACCGATCGCTACCGCATGACCTGGGGCGAAGCTGTACTGCATGGAAACGTGAATGGCGGACACGCAGACAGAATTGGCGCCGAAAATAAGGAAATGAAAAGTCGTCGGGAAATTACCGCGGAATTTTTGTTTTTTGAACTGTCAGCAGTTGGATTTTTAGGACTTGCTTCCATGCTCTTTAAGGAAAAACAAATGGGGGTCATACGGGTACATGGGATACTCCCTGTCTGCCGGTCTGTATTCATCTTATCCAAACTGCTGCTGTTGCTGCTCTCCGATCTGGTATTTGCAATCTGCCTGACAGTCATCAATTTGGGAACGGCCGGGGCTGCTCAGACACTGCCAGGTATCCTTTTACAGGCAGGCATTTTATCGCTCATTATGGCACTGGTCGGATTTCTCTGCGCGGTCAGGCTGCCGGATTTCAAACAGTTTTCCCTGTTTTATCTTATACTCGCGATTTTTGTGACAACGCCTGTATTTCTGGCAGGACAAACCGGCATCGAATGGGGCTGGATCGTTTATCACCCGATGTATCATCTGTTTGAAGCAGTGAAAGCCGCGTACTTTGCCGCGCCAATAACGGCTGTTCCATATTATCTGGCTTGTTTTGGATCGATCATTTTATTGTTCCTGCTTTCGTATCAAACCCTGTATCGGGAAATGGCAAAGGAGGGATAGCACGTGGAAAAACTAAAATATCAGCTTAAAAGCATTCGACGCGACAAAATGTGTATTTTGACTTTCCTGCTGCCTGTTGTTGTCGGGATTGTCATTCATCTGCTTTCTGGCTTCAGTTTTCAGTCCTTAAGCGAACACACATTTGGCGTTTGGAAAAACCATATCGATGCCGATATCGTGGAATGGCTTCAGGCAAATGGAACTGTCACGCAATATGAAACGCCTGACGAACTGCGGGCAGCTATCAACATCCCTTCCACACAAATGATTGGGGTCCTGCAAACAGGAAATACGATACAAACGCTTATTTCGGGAGATGAATTGGAAATAAACTGCGTGATCGCAGACACACTTCCACAAATCTATGAAAATCAGACGAAAGCGTTATCGGTCACAAAAACCATAATACCGGCAGCGTCTGACAACGATGGATTAAAATCTCTCCTGATTGTAATTACCCTGGCAACCGCTATGTTTATGGGCTGTACGTTTAATGCCATGAACATCATCAGCGAAAAAGAGGATGGCATTGCGTTTATCAATCAGGTACTTCCGCAAACTACCAAATCCTACATCATTCAGAAAACACTTTTGGGGTTTATTGGAGGTACTGTATCAACGATCCTGACGGCATCGATCTGTATTCGGATTGAGCCAAAGCAGGTACTGCCATTTTTACTGATTATTTTTCTTTCCGCTTATATTTCTGCACTGACAGGATTGTTCATCGGTTATTTTTCCGATGGACTGATGACGGGAATTGTTTACATCAAAATCATCATGATTTTGTTCCTGGCCCCACCTGTATTCTTCTATTTGACGATGCCTGACAGCAGCATCATATTCAAACTTTCTTACATACTGCCGTCAGGCGCAACTTTCTACGGAGTCATGGATCTGCTAAATGGACAAACGAAAACGTTATTCTATTCGTTTATGGCACTATTTGCACATGCAATCTTGTGGAGTATCGTTTACAAATTACTTCGAACAGGATCCGGACCAAAACAAAGATAAACAAACCGCTGTACGACGGCAAAAGAAAAAAGTCGTCGTGCAGCAGCTTTTTCTCCGGAGCTGGTCTTTAAAATGCAACGAGTCCTCTGACTTCTGCACTGGCATTCCAAAATTCGCTTTCGCACTATAAAGAACAAATCCTTTACAGTATATTTTTAGGATGATATAATAAACATATCTTATACACTGATTACAAAGGAGAAGTTATGTTTCGAATCAAAAAAGTTCACATAAATGACAATACCATGACAGATATTGATATTTTAGTCTTGGGCAACCGTGGGGCTGGCAAGACGAGTCTACTGGCAACGATGCTCTATAATATGAATGATCTGCTGGAGTCGAACGGCATCCTTTTTCAGCCGGCAGACGAGGAAACCGACGCACGGTTAAAAGGATCGATTGCAGAAATAGAAAATATGTTTACGTCAAAAGGTATCGTCGAAGTGGGAGAAGGAATCCCAGGCACGGACGGTTTCCTTGATTATAACTTCAATCTGGCGTTTTCTAATGAGTTATGGAGCAAAAAATCTGACTTTTCTGTTCATTTTCATGACTATGCGGGCAGTATTTTGGCAAACGGCGACCAAAGTGAACAATATCAAATATTGAAGGAATATTTTTTAAAATCTCAGATTATCTATATCCTCGTAGACACACCTTATCTTATGGAGGCAACACGTAAAACGATTATTGAATACAGCGCAAAAGATGAAATTCTGGCCTTATTTCAAAAGCTGGACGCGAATGGTTCCGATAAATTAATCGTATTTGTTCCTACAAAATGTGAATATTATCTGCGAAGTGCCCGGACACAGGATATTGCAGACCGTATACAGATGGAATTTCAGGGAATTTTATCTTATATTGGCCAAATAAATAAAGCGGAGGGCAGAGAAAAATATCAACTATATATTACCCCTGTGCAAACAGTCGGCGGATTGGAATTTTGCAGGATCGAAGAAAGAGAAGGAACGCAGGTTGCCACGTTTCGGCGGACAAAACCAAATTCTCAATTTAAACCAGTCAATACAGATCTGCTTCTTTTGTTTTGCCTGAATTATCTGTTTGATTACCTCTTTAAACAGCTGACACTGCAGACTGAACCCAAAAAAATGAAAGATGTCATGAACAATCTGATAAAGAGGGACGAGAAAAAAGTGTTGGGAAGTTTCGCTGATAAATACCAAAAGCTGCTTTCAGCAAAAAAGACGAAGGATAAAAAAGGAGAACTGGAAAAGGAACTGTTGGAAAACTTTATGCATGCACTCTGGGCATTTTTGTCAGAATATAGTAAGCGTGGAACCATCATCAAAGAAATCTGCAACGAACAGGTATCTTTTACTTTTAATGACTTATATACTATTTTTTCCTGCAAAAAAAATATTCAGGAAAATTATGAAAAAACGTTCCAGCGACAGTTTACGCAAATATATTTATAAGTTCTTTTTGAAAAATATTCCAGCGACAATTTACACAATTATACTTATAAGTTCTTTTTGAAAAAATGTTCCAGCGACAGTTTACACAATTATATTTATCCGTCAAACGAAAGGATATGATTATGAAGATATATGTTAAAAGCGCCGGTTTTTCTATAGATCAGGATTATTCATGGATCGATGAAGCCGGAAAAAATATTACGCCGGATGCATCGATTCTGGCATATAATGTCAGCGACATTCAGTTCGTTTGGAAAAGCACATCCGGTTCCATCTATCTATTTTGCAATGCGTTTACAGATCCGAACAGGACAGATTTGTATAACAGGCCGTTAAGGAATTATATGCTGCTGACAGGTAACACTGAAGAAGCGGCATTACTGTCAGACTGCTTTGCAAAAATGCTCCTGGATCAGGAAAATTTTGAAGCTGTACTAAACAGCAGCGTGCAAAATGCAGGCGGGGACTCCAAAGCAGGGTTTTGCGTGGATTTCAAAAAACTTAGCGCATATTTCGATTCCTCTTTTCCTTACTGTATACATGCACAAAAGTTAAAGCGTTTTGTATATGAAAGGGATTCTTCCCAGGCAAGACAGAATCTTCTAAACGAATTATGGTGGATACAAAGCAGGCCAGCCACTTTACTGATAGGCGGAACAATATCCGATCAGCGTCTGCATGACATAGCTCCAGACAGGGCATTATTAGACCGCAGCTTCGATACATGTGAGAAAAAAACAGATCCTGATTCGAAGGATTCTCGTAAACTGATTTTAGCAGCAGCACTGGGCGCCGGAGCGGTATTGACAGCATCTGCTCTTCTGCTCCTATTGATAAAAGAATAAAAATAATTATAAATTTGGAGATTACATATGGATAAAAAAATTGAAATACTGCAGGAAAAGCTGGCGGCTCTGATCGATTTTTATGAAAATAAAAACCTGCAGTCATTAAGTTATCACGATTGTTTTAAGAAAACTATTGAGATTCTGGACCGGGCAAAAAGAGAATTTGACGCAGGTTTATTTTTCATTTTGATGTTTGGGCCGCTAAAAGCGGGAAAATCTACTTTGACCAATTTACTGGCACGGGAATATGTAAGTCCCACCGGTTTTGGAATAGAAACGACGCTCAGGCCATCGCTGATTATGAAAAGCCGCACAAAAGATTATGTGATCGATGTTTATGAAAGTGTAAACACAAAAGATGACCAGGAAGAAATGTTTCATCTGGTTATGGATGTTCTGCGTGGTATTTTGGATTACAAAGCGATAAAATCGAAAATACGGAAAATAACGATTCCATTAACAAAGAAAAATGTAGAAAAACAGCTGATCTGCCATCTGGACAATGAACCGCTGGTGACAGTATTAAATGTTCCGGGAGGCAATCTGGTGACAGAGCATATTGCACTGATCGATATGCCGGGGCTGGACGGAATACAGTCTAACTGGCAGGATTCCGTTATTCACAAATGGATTTTAAAAAGAGCGGATTTTTTAATTTTTATTCAGAGTTCAATGGCGGCGCTGAATAAAGCTACTTTTGATTTCCTGCAGGACGCTTATTTAAGCAGCCGCAAACCTCCTTTATGGCTGGTGCAGAATATCATTGACGCAAAATATTGGCGCAGCGATGAAGAACGGCGCTCAGATAACGATACGCAGCGCCAGAATGCAAAAGGGCATATTTCCAATCTGCTTGGCATTTCAGAGGACTTACGGAGCACAGCGATTAACCTTGGAAAAGCCTCTGACGGCATGGATATGGCAAATTTTCACAGTTTGATGGCAGAGTCAGGCTTTCCGGAATTTGAGTGCAGTTTAAAAGATATCCTGCAAAAGAGCCGTGTACGCATCCAGCAGGAAAACAGCGTCAAGGGCGTTTTAAACGCCATGCATAACTGTGAGCAGGAATTTGATCGATATAAAGAAGAAATACGCAGGCTGCAGACAGAATATGATGCCCAGATTCAAAAACTGACAAAGCCTCAGAATATCCTTTATACAATGTGCAAAACGATCCGGCCAGACGCGGTGAAACGATCACTGGAAATCGCGCTTAAAGAAACGATAGACGCCTGGAAGTCCGTGTGCTACAGTCATATCGACCGTGACCGGTTATCTGCAGGTCTTAACTCCGCCAGGTTGAAAGACGAGCTGCAAAAGAGGGCAGCTAAACTCGAGGATGATATAAATAATTCCCGCAGGGAAGATTATATGGAAGATTCCAGTCCATTTAAGCAAAATATTAATAATCTGGCAGCAGAATACATTCAGGATTTGCAGGGTGATTATATGCAGGAATTAAACGACTACCTGCAGGAATTGAACATCAAGCCTTACGAACAGGAATTTTATTTTGCTCCGAAACTGGATATACACGATTTTAAAATTTCTGACAATGTATCAGGCATTTTAAAGAAAACAACCAGCCTGGGCGTCAAAATGAGCGGAAAAAAGGAAGAAAAAATCAATAAAGTGATTGGCGGGTTTTGCGATGCCTGCAGGCACGAGCTTAATGAATATGCGGATGGGCTTTTAAAAATTATGCTGACGGAAATATCCGGAGACTTTGATGTGTGGATACAGCGTTCTTACCGTGATGTATTAAGTTCATATATCAGTGAACAAATCGATGACAGAAAACAGGAACTGCTGTTGGAAATAGATAAAATTGAGGATACATTGGCGTACATGAAACAATTAGAAACCATGTTTGACGAATTAACAGACTTTATTCATCAGAACATTGAATTGTAACTGCCGCTTGTTATGCGAATCTGATTCACCTGTCTGTATAGCTGTCCAGTCCAATCAGACGGGCAGTTATTAAATACTGGTAATGTCAGCTTAATGGCCGTGCGGAACGCTTATATGCAGGTTCTGTTGATTAACCGGAAACGAATTTGGGCAGTGTGTTGTTTTTTATATGGCTACGCGGACGTGTGCATGACAGCCAAAAGGAGGCCTGGAGCGGGCCGCATGGGACTGAGCGGACCAGGGCAACGCTGCGGTGAACTAATCGTTAACTCCGACTAAGACATTCGGCGTGTGAGCCTCATGTCTAAGTCTCCGTAAACGCTGGATTTCACCTACGCTAAAATCGCCCTCCGATGTCCTTTCAGTCCCATGCGGCCCACTCCAGGCCTCCTTCCGGCTGTCATGCACACTGTTTTATGGCCGGTTTTAAGCGAACAACATTTCTATTCATGCTGACGATACACGCAGATCCCATGGATTACAGACGGGCGCCTGCGTCTGAGTAAGTATTAAAAATTCACTTTTGAGAAAAACATCACTTTCCTGTCCATTCAGGGTATGTCCCTTCCCTGGTCAGAATTCACATCCACAGGTAGCAGCATCTGGATATGTCAGATTTTGTAAATTATAATAACTGAAAGATATTCATTGAAAACGAACCAGTAAACAATGTCTGTGACCACTGACAGAAACCTGGAACCGGCTGCAGTGGACTGACAGGACATGCAGGGACGCTTTTAGCGGAGGTGAAATCCAGCGCTTAGGGTCTGCCCTCTTGGGCACGCAGACTTCGGCATGAGGCTCACACGCCCAATGTCTTAGTCGGAATTAGCGATTAGTTCACCGCAACGTTGCGCTTGTCCGCGCAGTTCCCTGCCGGCGGTTCCAGGTTTCTGTTAGCGGTCACGGACACGTCCGCGCAGCCACTTAAACTGCAGCACATCGTCTAATTTATTACTCCGGACTTATATTCCGGCGTTTCGCACATCTGATAACTGAATGATATTAAGACACCGGGGAAATATCGCAAATTTGGATATGTTTATTCAAAAAATCAATTTCTTTCTATTATTTCTCCACTATACAATAAGTATTATTTTAAAATTCATATCTAGTACCGTGTGACAGTAATATTCCATCCGTTAATTCTACACACAAAATAATAGTATTTTCATCATCAAAATTATTATGTCCATTGTCAATCCAGTCAGCAAAAGCACTTTTGAGTTTTTCGGCAATCGCATAATTTTCTTTCTTTCCGAAATAACCTAAATTAATTCCTTTTCCATGCGCCGTAAACCATTCTCCAGCTATTGCAATGACAGGATTATTTTCTATCTGTTTGATTTTATTGGAAAGTGCATATGTAATAATATAAAATGCGCCGTTTTCATAATAAGCGTTTACATATCTCACATAAGGAACTTCTTTTTCTATTGTTGCCAATGCAATAACAGTGTCTTTTCCAAAGCGCTCCCTCATTATCTTTTCAACTTCCTGACTTAATTTTTGCATCGTGTAGTCTCCTTTACAGTCTATGATTTTAATTGATATTTTACAGAAAATTAAAATACTATGTTATCTAATAATCACTTACGGCATCGATTACCGGTCTTTCATTTACGTTATGGCCTGACTGCATTAGCCAAACTAAATTTCTGCATTTTTATTATTTCTTTGCTTTACCTATTTCTGCGTTTTACTTATTTCTTTGCTTTACTTATTTCTGTGTTTTACTTATTTCTTTGCTTTACTTATTTCTGTGTTTTACTTATTTCTGCATTTTACCTATTTCTGTATTTTACCTATTTCTGCATTTTACTTATTTCTTTGCTTTACCTATTTCTGCGTTTTCTATTTTTTGTATAATCAGACTTGATGTTGCTTTATTGTTTTTGGCGATGGTCTTATTTTTTATCCCGCTAATAGCCAGCATATATCATAGTCCGGTTTCTGGCTCAACCGTATATTTATCATTTTCTTTTTTATCAATCGCACGCGCCCGATTATAAACACAAGAATGGATAAACCCGTCTTTCCAGGAAAATCCGCCTGCCAACATCTTTGCTTCGATTTCTTGTAAACAATTCGATTCCGTTTTTAATTATCAGCTTTTCTCCTCATGATCGATTTACATCACAAAGATAATATGGTATAATCCAAGCACTCATAAAGCGGAAAATAAATATCTTCCGTTTTTCCTGAAAAGAAAATCGCAAGGAGAAAGCAGATGAATGATAATACGTTATTTAGTATGGAATCTTTTTTTCATGGAACAAAGGCAGACTTATGTATCGGAGATTATTTATCCACAGGTCATAAAAAAAATTATAACGATACGAGAAAATCAGCCTATGTTTATTTTTCCGGAACATTAGACGCTGCAATTTGGGGCGCTGAGCTTGCAGAAGGCGACGGTATGGAAAAGATCTATGTTGTAGAACCAACAGGTGAATTTGAGGATGATCCCAATCTCACAGACAAAAAATTCCCAGGAAATCCTACAAAATCATATCGCACAAAGCACCCATTAAAAATTGTAGCAGAAGTAAAAAGCTGGGAGTCCCATTCTCCTGAAATGGTCGGCAATATGATAGCCCATTTGAAAAAAATATCTGAAAAAGGCATTGTAGCCATCGACTAAACGGACATCCTATTGTGCATGCATACGAATTGTTCGGGCGCCCGGAAATCACACTGGAGCTTTTATTGGAGCAAAGCCGGTTCCGAAATCTGTCAATAACTTTTACCTGGAAACCCGCTGTCAGCCTGTTAAGTTTCTTAATTTTATATCCAACATCTTCAGGGCAGTGTGCATTAGATGAAGTAACGATTATCACATGATTCTTCTCCCCATTCGTTTATTTGTTGCTATTGACTATTTTCGCCACTCACCGCTTATATTTATACGAAAAATGAATATCTCACTCCCATTAAAGCGCAAAATAAAGGGTAATAAACTGGCGCGCACAGATTGGTTTCTATACGCTCTGACACTGTGTTGCTTATTCAGTTGTGATTGTGGTGATGGTTGCTTAAACAGACTGGAAATTGTATCAACTTTGCAGATATTCAATCAGCTTACCTGCATATTCATCACTATGTTCGTGTAAATATTGCCCATGCCCCATATGTTCAATCTCTATATCTATGATAGCAGGCAGATATTTTTTTAATAATGTAACACTTTTCCCTGGGTATTTCTCATTTGAACCTCGCCAAAACAGGACAGTTCCCTTGTAACTTTTTATATTTTTAGGGACATTGTAGCGATACACAAATTCACATGCGTTTTTTATAGTAATTGATGTAATGTTCGGATAAAGCATTTCTATAATACTGTTGTTATCTTTGCCCATAACAGCGTCCATCATAAATTTAGGAATTGCTTTTCCGCTTTGAATCCGTTTTATCGCTTTGCAGAAGATATATTCATACGGTTTCGCCAATAATCCCATCTTTGTCAAAAATGCTGCATCTAAATGTGTTTTAGCAACATTAACATTGCCTCTGCCTATAATCTCGACAACCATTGTTGCTCCCATAGAAAAGCCAGATAAACAATACAAATTACCCGATAAATGATCCATAATATAATCTTCTATCTCATCACAGTCTTTCTCAAGGCTAACAAGTTCACCTGTTCTCTCACTGTGACCATCTACTTCCGCCAATATCACATAATAGTCTGACAACCGTTTTAAAATTGGTTCATAGCAAAGCATTGCCGTGGATGCCATTCCATGTATAAATAGTATTGACTTCTTGTTTTTATCTCCAAAGCATAAGAAATTCATAATACCCTCCTCCTCATATACTGATTGGTACCTCTGTCAGAATACCACAAACACTCTCACATTTCTTTTGCATTTTCATTAAATTTCTTTATCCCCTCAAAGTCCATCATCATCTGACAGGCCTTATAAATCTATTATACTTTATAGATGGAACTGCATGTTTCTACACGTATTACATCAGCAACAATAAAACGAACCGGGACTTATTCTTTTTCAGTATTCCAGGCAGTTCTTTATCCATACCGGGTGAAGCCGTTTCAGGACATCTCCTGGCGGCTCCGCTATTTTGATCTGCATACATATTACTTTCTGAGAATTCCCTGGCCAGACTTTCATAGTAGTCTGATAGCGAATAGGATGATTTATGTCCAAATAATTTTATTGCATCCGGATGACCGATCCCGTCCAATGTTTGGCTTTATGTATCGAAAGCAAAATCAGCAACAAAATGAATACTTCCCAATAAAAATCAAATCCTTTCCCCTTTTTAAGTTCAGAAATAAAGTTTTCAAACTCTTTGAAATCACATATTTCAAGTCCAAACCTGATTTCTACCGGAAACTGCTCATTTCTGACTCATTCGCTCAGTTCCGGATAGTCCGCAAGTTTATGCACACCTGCATTTCTATGAAACCACGTATTCACTACTATATGCACACACAGAATTATACATTGGGACAAACTCTTCCAATCTGTAACAATGCTCAGACAAACGTACTTCATCGATCTCTATTTCAACTGCTTTATTCACAAATTGATTGATTCAATCTATCGTGTACGTTCCACATTCAATAGGAATATGTCCGTCTATCACATTTCTCCCCTCCTGTGCAGAAAAATATAAATTAGTATTTTATCAGATATTGATTTATTGTCTGAGATAATTTTACCACATAGCTGCAAATAATTCAGCTCACTTTTTATAATTTCCTCTGCCCCTCCAATGTGCGTATGCACCCATTCTATCTGCGAAATAGTATACCCAAACCGGACACAAAAGGGGGAACAATCAGACAGAGGCACTGGCAATATTTCACATTTTCCCTGTTATACTGAACCCCCTTTCTCCATCAAAGGAACCGGAGTCTTACCCTGAATCGCACAAAGAACGAGCGGTCAGACATGCGCAAACAGATTTATCATTAAATGAATGAAAGACAATAAAAGCTCATCTGGTACAATATATTTCAAAATTCATACCTTTTCTTATATTATTGTCTCTTAAGTTCAAAAGAGTAATCTTCTGCATCTGGAACCGGCAGCAACTAAAAAAGAGTCAAAAAACTGTTTTCATCAGCATCAGAATCGTATATAATATTCTTACCAAAAGCCGGACCATGCATCGCCATCTACAGATACACGGAACCGGCAGCAACGATACACAGGAAAGGGTAACCATGGCAGAAAAAGACATGACAGAAAAAGCCCTGGAAGCGTTCAATGATGTATTTGCGGATATCCTAAATAACCTGCTTTTTCATGGCCAAAAACGGATACCGGAAACGGAACTGGAACAGGGGAGGGAGCGCTCCATATACCGGGGAGAAAAATCCCTGCGGGAACAGGAGCGGGATACATCCAAATATTGGAGAAAAAATAATATCCGTATCGCTTATATCGGCCTTGAAAACGAAACGGAGGCGGAAGATGACATGCCGCTGCGTATCATCGGATATGACGGCGCAGCCTACCGTGACCAGATTGCTTATGAAAAAGATCCAAACGGCATACGAAAGAAAACGCCGGACAGATATCCGGTTGTGACGCTGGTCCTGTATTTTGGCTATCAAAAGCACTGGACGAAAGCGCGGACACTTTACGAAGCCATTGGAGACCATATGGACCATGATCTCATGCCGTTTGTAAATGATTAAAGGATCAACCTGTTTGAGATTGCATGGCTTACAGACGAACAGGTTTCAGGATTCCAGAGCGATTTTGGCATCGTAGCGGATTATTTTGTACAGATGAGAAAAACCGGAACATATAACGGATCTGTCAGAGATATGAGACATATGCGGGAAGTCCTGCAGCTTCTGTCCGTACTGACAGACGATTCCCGGTTTTTGGAAACAGCAGAGTCAGCAAAGAAAGGAGATGCGCCTAAAAATATGTGTGAAGTGCTTGACCGAATAGAAAACAGGGGACGGGAACAGGGTATTAAACAGGGTGAAATCAACAATGCAAAAAAAGTCGCTTTCCGCTTAAACCGAAAAGGACTGCCAGTTGAAGACATCGCTGATATCGTAGAATTCGACATAAATATTGTTTCTTCGTGGATACAAAGTATGTCCGCAGATGCTGAGCGCTGCAGTCAGGAGCAATAACGGCTCTGGCAGGAATATACTGCCAGAGCCAGCTTTAGATATTTCGGATTTCTTCGCTTATTTCCTTTTCGTTTCTCCATTATGCTGTCTTGCTGCCAGGCAAATCCATATCTGTGTAAACCCGCCTATATGTCAATTCAGCAAATCGAAATTTAATACTTTTTAAGCTCTGCAATCGCAGCATAATGTAAAATATTAAATTCATCCGGAGCAATTTCTTCAAGGAGTCTCCTATGCTCTTGTTCCCACATCGAAACTTCTTTCCTGGTAAACGAAGCGCCGATTCCACGGCAAGCCTTCATTCTTCCATTCCAGGTTTCACGGGTAAACGGTATTTTCAGAGTAAATTCTTCATGATATACAAGCTCAAAGTTTTCTCTGTAACAATCTGGTATATCTATTGGATGTTTCGTTTCTCCTGCACCGCTCCAAATTGGATGATATTTTAATTCATGCTTTAGATATCGTCCATTTTATCCAGGTAAAAACTGCATCCGTTTTTCTTCATCCAAATTTTGAGTTGTCTGATTCACATAGCAACTTTACTTTCTGTTTGGTTTTCTTTTAATTCGTAATAATTTCATAAAGTCGTCAAACAAAGAGGTATCCACCGGCTCAAACATGATCCATTTCCCATCATGGTAAGTTTGAGCTTTGTCATATATTTCCTGCACTTCCTTCCCATAATTTTCCCTATCTGTTTCAAATTTTAACCGTTCGTTTTTCCCAAAGATAATCATAAAACCCACACAGTTTTCTCTTGCATATAAAGCGCACAGCGTTTTACCGCCCCGACGATATTTGTATTCATATTTCCACGCTTTACCACCTTTGTTCCACAAACAATCCATATCATATTTTTCATCGATTAAAACACATAACTGATGCCAAACATCATACAGAGTCTCTCCAACTAAAGACAGCATTTCCTCTTTATTCGGTATCGTATCTAACATTTTAGCCCTCCTAAATATAACTCCTCATTTCTTAATCAAATTTCTTTCTCCAGGTATATACGAAATGAATTCCAAATATCTTTGGATGACCGTCTGCAAATAGGGTTACTTTCTGTCATCATCATAAAAGTCCCTTCTGCTTTTCAGGAAACATTACGGTCTTTATCCATTCGAATACTTAATTGTTTTTCAAATTCTTTTTATGAAGCGATTGCTCTGGGACCTCTGTGTACCAAAACAATTTTAATACGATTCGTTATCATATAGTCATACGATTCCTGTTCTCCGTATGGTTTTCTGACAGCTATACTAAAACTGAATGTGTGTAATTCAATAAAATAAATCTTCCTGCCAATCATAAAGCTCTTTTCGTATGTTTCTCATTTGTTTCCACACATTATCTCCATAATTACTTACTATAAGGGAATATCGATCGGCCATACACCATAACCACGATTCGTTCAGCCATTTCCATGGTTTCCTGTTATACCTGTTTTCAGCAATCTTCTATAACAATTGTATTTTTATCACTAAAATCCATATATGCATCGTGATCATAATAAAATAAAAACGCCTCTAACAGGTCATCGTCAGAAATATTTTGTTTTTGCCGCTTTGCATTTTCCACAATTAACTGAATGCTCTGAATACTTAATGTATATATGAAATGATTTTCTATCGCCGCTTTTGGCAGCTCATCTTCGTCATTTTCTATATCATCCGGATCCTGGATAAGTCCTTTTGTATGCTTATCCCAGACCTCATTTTCCGGCAAAAATAAAGCGTCCGACCATTTAAATGTTTCCATATTGTTTAAAATAAATATTAATTCATACATCATATCCGCACTTTTTCACATTTACTTTTTGTGTCCTTTCCACTTGTCCATATTTCCATCCGTCTGTTTGAACCGGCTTTTTCTGATCTTCGTCTGCCTAAACTCACTTTCATTTTTCTAACATAGATTCTCATTTATCTTCTCATCGATCCATTTCTTTGCCCGCCCGCATCCTGTCAGAATCATTTCATGATTAAAACAGATGATATATGTCCCCTGGCAGTCTGTAACATATACTTCACAATTATATGTTTCTCCTATTACATCACATAAATCTCTGCCGTTTTTAAACAGATATGCTTTTCTGCATTCAATTTGATTAAAGAACAGACAGCATTTTTCTTTCGGCAATATTTCAGAAAGATACTTCCAGGCAGATTCTCCGCAAATATTTGAATAATCAACAAATTGTTCCCACATAAAATTGCTCTCATTACTAATAAAAATACGCAGGTTTTCTAAAATATTTTTTTTTAATACTATTAAATTGCTGATCTTCCATTTCTATAAACTCCACACCTGTTTCTTTTTTAGCTGCCTCAAGCTGCCTGGGTATTGATAAAATCATCTGTCCTCCTTCAAAATATGATTGTTATTTTTAGCTCAATCATTTTTGCTCCTGCTGCCCTGCCCTTTTCCCGAAACTGATCCTGCATCCTTATTTTATATTAGTCAGATCATCTTTTAAAACGCCGCAAAAAGGCGCTTTTTCGCTGTCAGCCATATCTTCCGCTATATTCCGAATCTCTAAAATAACACAGGCATCTGGTGACTGCCGCTGGTCGATCAGTTGTTTGACCAAATCCATATGATATATTGTATCTGGTTCTGCAATGCCTTTTCATTTGTTTCTCTATGAATTTCTGTTTTCCAAAAGCAGAAACTTTGTGTTTGATAATATAATAATGCTGCCAATCCATTCAGAACATTCCGCTAAAGTCCTGGATAGAATAATTATCTGTCTTATTTTTATTCAGTGATGTATCTACAGTCACCTTATTAAAATATATTTTAAAAAATATGTATCCGTAAACGGGTCAGCAGCAGTTTTAATTTTCTTCGATCTTTGAAATATAGCATTCTCAACCGAACAAAATATCCTCCATTTCATTTGCAGACTTACCTTTCAAAATATTATATCACAGGCATTACAATCCTCAACCGTTAATTTACAATCTTATGAATTATTTCAGACATGAATCAGCAACTGTCTGTTTCTGTAGTCTGCACGCAGTATCGTTTCTTTTGCTTCTCTTAATCTTCCCCTTTATTAATTATCCGTAATGCCGTGTCCTGAACAGATGGAGATGAAACCCTCTAATTCCAAGGGTCCCCGGCGATAAGAATATTCATATAACTTATCATTAACGCAGGCGGACAGGGTACATCATTTAGATATGATTGTAAAACAGCGTAATGATTTAAATAAATCTTGACAGCAGGATGAGATCAATCGTTTTGAAATTATACCTTATGTTACATTATCAGCAACCATCCTGGCAAAAATACTTTTGTCAAATAAAATTGAAATACCATACTCCACACGAATGAAAAAATATTCGTATAAAATCGAAAATTTTTGAAGCATGAACTGCCCGCCATATCATGAATACAGTTCTGATGCCTTTTTGCTTTTCCTGATTGAGAGATCCCCCAGATACAGGCTGCACTGTCTGTACCTGGGACAAAAGAGAATATAGCCAATAAACGTTTCAGGTATTCCACTGCTGGTAACATTAACAGTCCTTTCATCAAAGACACCCCCTGAAAATATTTCAATTTATGAAGATGACATTTCCACTGCTCTCTGGCAGCGCTGGATTGCCTGTGTGGACGTTCCCGTTTTCAAAGCAAGCCGGATTCTCTCACTGTAATGCCGTAAAACTTTGCTCATATGAGGTAAAAAAGTAAGAGGCAAGCCCATAAATGCTTCTTCCTGTCTCCCACATGGCACAGATGATTTATGGTTTCACTTTATCTAATCTATTTTTGTTACTTTTTCCCGAAAAACAATCGTTACAGCAGCTAATGTGACCATCAGCACGAAAACTATCTGGAATAAATTCTCCTGATTAGCCGGATTCTTCGTAATGATAAGCTGTCCAGCTGTGCCATAAATCCTGATAACAGCATCGTCTGCTACATCAAAATGTGACAGCCTCTCATCCTGTTCCAAAAGACAGGCGGCTTGTTTTACATTATCCGTATTTATTTCGATGTATTCTGTCTGATATTCATGTACCTCATGGATCGATATTTCTTTCAGAAGTTTTCCACCTGCGATAACGCCAATCCTGTCCGCAATCTGTTCAACCTCTGAAAGAATATGGCTGGAAATAAAAATGGTTGTTCCGTAATCCTGATGCAGCCGCTCAAATAGCAGGCGCATTTCTTTGATCCCCTCCGGATCAAGTGCATTGACAGGTTCGTCCAGTATCAGCAATTCTGGTTTTGCTAAAATTGCCCTTGCAATAGCAAGGCGCTGTTTCATCCCTAAAGAATAATGCGAAACTGATTTTTCCTCAATGTTTTTAAGATTTACCAATTCCAGGACATCCCTGATACGCCTGCGGTCATAATACCCCATATAATCACAATGCAGTTCCAGATTCTGCAACCCTGTCATTTTTTCATAGAAGTAAGGGTTTTCTATGATACAGCCGATCCGTTTCAAACATTCATAATTCTTGTCGTCCATTTTTTCGCCAAATACATATATTTCCCCGGAATCCGGACGCACTAAATTCAAAAGCATTTTCATGATGGTGCTTTTTCCAGCGCCGTTCGGCCCAACAAAACCATAGATCTCTCCCTTTTTAACGTGAAGATTTACCTTGTCAACGACAACTTTTCCCTTATAGGATTTTATCAGATCGGATGTTTCAATGATATGATCCATTTTGTACGCCTCCTTTACTGTTCTACAGTATACAAAACAGGATTCACTTTTATCTGTCAGAAATCTAACTTTTTTCTAACTTTTTAAAATCAGGGTAAAAACTGTTTTGCGGCCCGGCTCACTGTCAACCTGTATGTCAGCCCCCATTTGTAATGCAAGATTTTGGGCAATCGTAAGCCCCAGTCCACTTCCGCAATTTTTATGTGCCGTTGTGTAGTTCCTGTAAAAAATGTGTTCCCTGTCTTTTTTTGCGATACCTTTGCCGTGGTCTTCCACCTCTATCGTGACCTTATCGGATATTCTTTTTAAACGGAACGCAAGATATTTTCCCTCATCCCCATGTTTTATAGCATTATCGATCAGATTTTTCAGTATTCTGTTCAGTGCCGGGGTATCTGCGCATGCATATTCCGGCAAAGGGCTGATCTCTATTTCTACCTTGTAATTTCTTTCATCCAGAACATCATAATAATCCAATATAATGTCATGGCATATCTGTGTAACATTTACCATGCCAGGTTCCATATTCATATCCCCGGACGTTATTTTTGACAGGGTAAAATATTCATTTATCGTTGAAACTAATTCATTTGCTTTGCTATCGATCCTGATTGCCATTTCCATGATTTTCTCTTTTGCCGGCATATCTGCCATTCCTCTGTTTAATAATTCACTATACCCCTTCAGAACAGTGAGGGGTGTGCGCAGATCATGTGAAATATTTGTAAGCATCTGCATCATAGCCTGTCTGGAATGTTCATAGCTGATTCTCTGTGCATAAAATTCATCCAGCGATCTGTTTAATTCTGCCAAAAGTCCTTTCATTTCTGCATTTTCAGATGGCAATAAAATCTGCCGGTTATCTTTTAAGTAAGGAGTCATTTTAAGCCATTCCCTGATATATGTGATCTCTTTGGAGGTTCTCCTGTTGTTTGCCCATTCATATAAAAACATTGCGGACAGTGTTAAGGTAAGAAAAATAAGTATGATGTACATCGATCATTCCTCCATCTTATATCCGATACCCCATAGGGTTTTAATATATGTGGAATCACTGTCTGAAGCTGTCCTTAATTTTGCCCTGAGCCTGTTGATGTGCGTGTTCAACACATTTTCATTTCCAAAATACGGTTCTTTCCAAATCAAATTATAAAGTTTTTCTTTAGAAAAAGCCTGCCCCGGATGCGAAACCATCAGATTTAGAATTTCAAATTCTGTCCGGGTCAATTCCAAAATGGTTCCTGCAACCTTTACTGTATGAGTTATCTGATTGATCTCAAGGTCCTTAATTCGAGCGACTGCTTCTTCCTGTTGGCTGTCATAGCTTGTAACCCGTCTGATATTGGCTTTGATTCTTGCAGTAAGTTCAATCAGGGAAAATGGTTTTACTACATAATCGTCAGCTCCCAGATTCAAACCCATTGATTTATCCGTATCATTGTCTTTCGCCGTAATAATGATAATGGGGATCCTGCTAATCTTTCGAATGGCCCTGATCACTTCCATGCCACTTGTATCGGGCAGCATTAAATCGATCAGTGCAAGTGCATAATCCGTATTTAACTTGAACTCTCTGATTGCTTCAAAACCGCTGTAAAACGCATTTACAACAAAATCCTCACTGGTCAGATAGTTATCAACCATTTCACATATAGATCTGTCATCTTCAACAACAAAAATTCTATTGGCCATTTTTCTTCGCCCTCCCATCCATAGTCCTTTTATCAACAGGCTTCTTTGCGTCTTTTGGAAACAGCCACATGGTTCCTTTTTTCTGCTTTTAGGATTTTAACCTCTTTACAGTAATATGGTGCCCTCCTGTTTGTAAGCCCCATCAGGGTTACGATGCATTTACAAAATGATTCTGCCAAAACGGATAAACTTCCTATTTATGCTTTCCTGTCAAAAAAGGGCTTCTGCTCCAGATAATCTGGCAGTTCTGAAAGTTCTGCCTCTAAACTGTTCTTAACAGAACGATACTCCGTCCAATAGATAGAATAAAATTCATTCTTTTTGGCAAGTTCTGCCGGCGTCATTTCATAAGTCCACCCATTGCCTGTGTTAGACAGGACTTTTACTCCCTGACATTCAATAACAGCTCCATAACCGCCCGTTGTTAAAATCGGACAAGTCAGCGTACCGCCGCCTGCCAATGCAAACCTTTTTTCAGCAAGACTGCTTCCCCTGCCATCAGCCGCCTCCAAAAAATCCAATAATGTCAATTCCCCAATCCCTCTGCATTTAGGGTTATTGTTTTGATTTTTCACAGCATTTTTAGCCTGTTGATACAACATCTTCCTGTCCGGTGCAACATCAGATAAATATTCTGCCCTTAACCGGAGAACCTGTCTGGAAATATATTCTGATTCTGTTTTATTTGTCGACAGAGCTGCCGTTTTTGCCAGTTCTCTGATTTCACTTGTAAACTCCGCCTTCGATTTATTAGATTTACCTGCCGATGGTATATAAGACCAGTTCGGCTCTCCCTTACCGGTTGTTGCAATGGTAACATTCTTTATGCTGCTTACAGAACCGCTTACTGATACGCTCATGAAATCTACCTCCCCAATAAAAAACCTTTACACTCCTATTATTTCTCATATATTGAAAAGTGAACTGCATTGACACATTTATACAAACGTAGTACACCCTCCCAAATATGTATTTTATATCTGCAGATCTACACTTTTAACAAGCTGACTGCCGGTTTATACATTATGTATCAAATATTCCTGCTTTCCCCCTCGTAAAAATATAGGAATCGTATCCAGCGCTGCCTCTGCTTCTATCCATCCTCCTCCTTCGAACACTTCGCCTGAGCCAGCGCAGGTAAATGTATCTCCCGCCGGCAAATATACTCTGCGGCTCTGCGCTCCTTTATAACAGATTGGCGCAACCAGAATATCAGGGCCAAACATATAGGCATCCGAAATGTCAAAACAATCCCTGTCATTCGGAAATTCATAAAAAAGAGGGCGGATAACCGGAGCTCCTGTCTCATGCGCCGTCTGCATCAGGCTGCGGATATAGTCTCTCATCATCTCCCGGATTCGTATAAATTTTAACATAATCTGATAGTTATCTTCACCATAACTCCAAATCTCATTTTCGGCTCCGGTCCACTCCCGGATCTCACCAGTCCTGCTAATAATTTCCTTACCCGGAAGCCTGCAGCCATGCATCCGCATAACCGGACAAAAAGTTCCGAACTCAAACCATCGAATTAAAAGCTCCTGAAAACTCTTATCGTAAATATTTCCTCCGTGAAAACCGCCAATGTCTGTCGTCCACCATGGAATGCCGCATAACCCCATATGAAGTCCCGCGCAGATTTGTTTACGGAAGTCCTCATAGGTAGACATAATATCTCCCGACCAGACAAGCGCACCATACCGCTGACTCCCAACCCATGCACAGCGGATCAGATTCACAATCTCTGTCTGACCGGACGCTTTTTGACCTTCATAAAAAAGTCTGGCATATTCCCGCGGATAGATATTGCCGACTTTTGCAACCGGACCGTCATAATAACGGTAATCCGCATAATCATAGGTTGTAAATTCCGGTTCCGCTTCGTCCAGCCAAAAAGCGCAAATCCCCAGAGAAGCATAGTTTTCTCTGCACTTTTCCCATACAAATGCTCTTGTCTGCGGATTTGTGGCATCCATAAATACATTGTTGCCATGAAATATCATTTGTATATCTATGCCGGAATTACTCTTAACAAGCATTCCTTTCTGCTTCATCTCTGCATAATTTTCACTTCGCCAGTCAACCTGGGGCCAGACAGAAACCATAACCTGAATACCTGACTCCTGCAGTTGTCTGACCATACCGGCGGGATCTGGAAAATATTCCTCATCAAAACGCCAGTCGCCGCATCTTGGCCAGTGATAATAATCAATTACAAGCACGTCCAACGGTATATTCCGCCGCTTGTATTCGTTTGCAATTGCAAGCACCTGCTCCTGATTGTAATAACGCAGCTTGCACTGCCAGAATCCCAGGCCATATTCCGGCATCATTGGTACGCGTCCGGTTTGTTCGGTATAAATATTCAAAATATCTGACGGCGTATCCTGCGCGGTAATCCAGTAGTCAAGCTGATCGGTATCTTCTGCAGTCCATTCGGTCGTATTGGTTCCAAAATGAACTTCACCTATCGCAGCATTATGCC
Source organism: uncultured Eubacterium sp. (assembly GCA_910577225.1). Taxonomy (GTDB): domain Bacteria; phylum Bacillota; class Clostridia; order Lachnospirales; family Lachnospiraceae; genus Eubacterium_J. Next base: position 68,525 of record CAJTMV010000018.1, read on the forward strand.
AGAGAAACCCATAACCCAGGCTGGAAACGTAAAATGGTATGCTCGCCTGTGAATTGCGGTGGGCAAGTTCCAGATTACAGCCTTTCAAATTCCAGATCTCCTGCTGATACTGTCCCATCCCATAGATTTTTTCCTGTGGATCAGATACAAAACCTGCTTTCAGCCGAAAACCGCCGCCTTTTAGAGGCATAAAATGTCTGGCTTTTTTTTGGAGCGCTCCGCCATTTGGAATCTCCTGCAAAAGTATTTCCCCATCCCGTCCATAAAATGTCGTCTGAAGTGCATTTCCCCAGGAATTCACTTTTAAAACCGCACGTATACTGCCATTTTGAATCGATGCTTCCTGCTCGTTTATTTCAATCTGCACATCAGAAACAGACTGCGGCGGCAATAGCGCTACACTTCCCTGTGTAATTTCCCCCAAAAAAGACGCGCGCACACGCAGACTATTTGCTCCCCAAGGCGTAATCATAACCGTTTCGCCATTTTCTCTAAAAATCAGACTGTCCTCTTTTTGTTCAAAAAAATTCAGCACCAGGATACCTCCCTCTCATCGTTGGGCACTCTCAGAAACTCACAGTCCCTGAAAACACTGTAGTCCCAAAGTGCTCCGTTTTTTCTTTCCCTCCACTTTTTAATGGATTTTTTACATTTTTTCTTTATCTTTATCAGGAAATTTTCAAAAACACCTGACAAATTCATTTTCAAATGGCAGCCATGCTAGATATAAAACAAGAATACTCCCCCTTGTTTCATCATACAATAAAACCCAGGTATAACCGTCTCACGGACGAAATACCAAAACACTGGCATGCTGTCATCAAAAAAGTTCTCCAAAAAACTTATATCCTCTGTTGATCCAACAGGATCAGCTTTATCCATACCCTTTGAGAGAATTTTCGCTTATTCAATTTGGTTTTCTGAAATATCCGCAGCCGTCCGCCTTGCCCCATACCGATACCTGTTTCCGGAAGTAATTTTCCATCAATATTTTGTATCGTAATTCCACAGTCGCCTATGAGCTTATTGGTTTCTATCAAAACGACAGACCATAATCCAAATCCACACTCTTTATAATTTTGAATATTCCATTCAATCCATTTCATCGTACGTTCTTCATCACAAGGCCTGAGGTACTGCTGCATTGTTCCGAATCTGACAGTATCTCATAGATTGCGTCAAAATCCTGTAGTGTATATTCTCTTAAAATCAAGTTTCAATCATACTTTTTCTCCTGCAACTCCCGATTTCTCATTCTGATTTTTCTAAGTATACACAATTTCATAAGATTTTTCAATTCCCGAACTATTTTTGCTTAATTAAGCGACACTTCCACATAACACAGAAGCCGCCTGCCACTTATGAACAGATTCCACCGCTCTCCACAACTTCCCTCTCACTTATGAACAGATTCTCCCGCTCTCCACAACTTCCCTCTCACAAGCCCGAATGTTATTTATTTTTTAACCCATAAAAGCCGGTTTTCTGCCTTTAACTGCTCCGTCACTCTCTGCCTGCACTTCGTACAATAAAGGGGATCGTTCTTTTGAACCGTATCTTTCCTTAATCTGTCACGGTTTTTTTTCCACAATCAGGACCGTATATCCATTCTGTTTTCTGCATTTTACTATTTCTATCTCCAATTTCTTTTTTCCTTTTCATTTACTTAATCCCTAAAATTCCTACCTGCATATAAGAACACCAGAAAACTTCCACATTTTCAAATCCACACTCTTGTAATAAATGTATTTGCTCCGTGATAGTAATTGGGAAATACTCTGTATTATATCTTTGGATATGCTTTTCACATTCTTTTTCATCTTTTCCATTGTTATACTGATATGCTTTCCAGCGCTCCAAATACAACTTTTTTATCACATCATGATCAGATGCAAAATTTTCTACTGTAAAAAGCAAACCATTCTTTTTCAAAGCATTATAACAATTTTTGACGCTTATGATTCTATCTTCATATGTAAGATAATGATTAAGTAAAATTGCCGTTACAACATCAAATTTTGAATTATACAGTAAGCCCTGTATTGGGATTTCTAAAAACTCAACACGGGAAGAGCAGATACGCTCTTTCGCCATTCTTAACATTTGAGGCGACTTATCACAGCAAACCATATTCTTAACCCGCGGATTCCCAATTGCTATGTCTGCCATCTTCCCTGTTCCGCAGCCTATGTCCAACCATGTGACAGGCGTTTGAAAAACAATTGTGACAATATCTGCTATTTGCTTAAAATATTCTCCATAGTATGGCAAAGTAGCCGCTATACCCTTATCGTATTCTTCTGGTAAAAATGCCTGCTTGTAAAACATAGGGCCACCTACTCAAAACCATCTAAACAGCATTGTAACTTCTCGGCAAATTTTCCAATATGTACGCCGTCAACAAATGAATGATGCACCTGCACAGAAAGCGGCATCCATATCTTTCCATTTTTTTCATAGAATTTTCCCCAATCGAATAAGGGCGTTGCATTGTCTTTTCTCCCAGATTCCGTGTGTGAAATATGAGTATATGACACCTACGGAAAAGATGAAAACTGATATATATTATTTGCCATCGGCGCAGTAAAATATTCCGTCTGATTCTCCTCTGTTTTCTTTGCCAAAGCAACATAATCTTCCATTTTTTCCTGCATAGGAACATTCACCACCTTAAAAAGTTCTGTATCTCGGTTAAGATATGTAAATGTATGGATAGTTTCAAAAATGGCAGGCTTACCATCCACAAAACGACAGCGAAACGCTTGTATCTCATTTGCACATTTTGTTACCGCATAAACAAAAGAAAAGGTAAACGAATCGTTTCTTTTCTTTACATACGACAAAAAATTTGTTACATCCTCGTCAAAGGTTACACAATACTGCGGCTGAACACTGTTTCTAAATACTTCATAGTGCATCGCTCTTTCCCATGTTGATACATCGATGAACTGCATAAACATCCTCCTTATGCTGATTTTCTTTCTATCATACCTCATTAGTTGTACGATGTTAATACGTTGTGCGATGTCTATTGTTAAAAAAACGGCACTCGCTTTCATTTGCAAGTGCCAGACAATCATTCCATATTCAATTCTTTTATCGCGTGCATAATATGAATCCTCATGGCGTTCTTTGCTCCTTCGGCGTTACGCTGCTCCAGAAATTCCACTATCATCCTATGGTCGCCTATCGTATCGTTAATTGCCTTTTCGCTCTGAACTGACAATACTACTCCCTTTGAAATAGCCTGATATAAAATAGGCATGAGTTTATTCATAAATTCATTATGGGTGGCTTGTGCAATCGCTTTATGAAAAGCATGTTCGTCTTTGGTTCTGTCCTTTCCGCTTTTAATTTCATTTTCAATCCGCTTTCCATAAGCTTTCCATAATCAGCTATTCGTTTTATTTCTGCATCTGTTCCCCTTATGGCAGCCATATAAGCTGCTTCTGGTTCAAAAATCAGCCGCATTTCGTATAAGTCTTTTGCATTTACTTTGACAGAAGCGAGCTGTTCCAAATCCTGTGGCTGTTCCAGTGTTTTTTCAGCAACATAAGTTCCTTTGCCACGTCGGATTTCCAGTATATCGTAAGCAACTAATATTCTTATTGCTTCTCGCAATGTTGTCCGGCTTACATTAAGTTCTTCTGATAATTCCAATTCATTTGGAAGTTTATCCCCAACAGAAAAACGCTTTTCTATGGTTATCATAGACAAAATATTATCAGCAATGCTTTGGGAAAGCATTTTATTCTTCATGGTTGTACCACCTTTTTCTTTTTCTGAATATTATACTATGTATCATCCGTAACTTCAAATGAAATAACAAGCAAAGGAGGTTTTACTTTTGTCTGGCACGCTATCACACCATTGCTCTATGGTTCCGCGGTTTATACAGCATTTATCGTGTTTTCCCTGAAACTTACGTATCGGATCATCAGCAGATTCCTTATTCTTTTCTCGTCGGTTCTTTTGTGCATGGGAGCAGGCTGCATGAAACGCTCTATCAGTTCCGGCAGAAACTGCAGATTGTCCTCAATCCCAACAATCTCCCTGCTGATCGTGTTACTGAAATACTCCCATGAACTGCGGGACTTCTGCGGGTTTGATGTTGTTCCTGACGCTTCTAAATTCACTCGCTTCAAACAGGATTTCCTGCCGGACTTACAATCCATGTTCAGCCGCCTTGTTGACCTGACCGAACCAGTCTGCCAAAAGATTGATATGCAAAAAGCATCCATGTTTCTCTTTGACACTTCTGGCATTGAGGCATGGGTAACGGAAAACAATCCCAAATACGCCAATCGTATCATAAAGCAGCTGAAAGCCTTCAAAAAGTCCAAAGGTCCCGATGATTCCTATGACCCTTACAAAGCCGCTTATGGATCCATGCCCTCACATGCTGCATCGAATCCTGCCATACAGCAGATGTACATCAACGGGCATTTCTGCTATGTGTTCAAGTTCGGCATCGTCACAAACGGGCTGGGCATTGTCAGGGACATCTCTTTCTTCAACAAAGACTTTCTTGACGCGCACCCGGATATTATTATTGGAAAGAAATCCGACTCCCCTGACGAGGATAAGAGCCTTGCTGATTCCAAAGCGCTCATCCCTGTGTTAAAGGATTTCTTTCGGAAGCATCCTCTCATCAATCCCAAAACTTTCCTGGGTGATGCGGCTTTCGATTCCATTGAAATCTATAAATACCTCCTGGAGGACACTTCCATTGAAAAAGCGTACATCCCCCTTAACGGAAGAATCTCCCTTCCGGACGCGGACTGTCCTCTGAACGAAGACGGGGTCCCCTGCTGTCCGAAAAATCCTTCCCTTCCGATGAAACGGGAAGGGAGTAAACACCAGTATATCCGCAGCCTGAAGCCCCTGATTGCCTGAAGCTGTCCATTCCATACATTTCTTTTGGCAGGTGCATCCACCTGTCTTATTGCGTTGCCATAAAATCCTGTTTTCTGCATACGTCTCCCTGCCATGCTCCACTGACGGGATTTTTGACTACCGGGCATCCAATTTAACATTTGTTTCGCAATTACCTAGTCTTTCTTGTTTGTTTCTAATTTCAGTATAAAGTATTTGCTTGATAATGTCAAGCATTTATTTTTAAGCTTTTACTTGATTTCTTTAATTTTATGCTTGCAATTTTCAAACATATGCTTTATATTTATATTGGAGGTGATCAAATGACAATTGAACAAAAATTAAGTATGGCATTATCATATAAAGGCATTAGCCAATCAGAGCTTGCACGCAGAATTGGCACTACACCACAAAACCTCAACCAAAAAGTAAAACGCAATACTTTAACAAAAGAGGAACTTGAACAAATTGCCGTAGCTATAGATGGAACATGGCATGCAGAATTTGTTTTTCCTGATGGAACCAAAATATAAAACAGGAGGCATCTATGGACATATCAAAACGTTACAGTATCGAACTGAACAAAATCAGCAACCACTTGGCAGATTTGGAGAGAGGACATATCTACGAACTTACCAGAACTCCCAGAACACCCTCTTGTGCTACCCTGGCCAAACATCTGAAAGAGGACATTGCAGCTCTGCTTGATCTCATCGAAAATGACAAGCCAGGTGTAGCTGAAAAAGCTGCAAAGGCATCCAAGAATATTTAGCACTGCTGCCGTCTGTCCGCAATCTGCTGTCAATTGGCAGCAGTTGCCCACAAGTGAATAACACCTACAACCGCAAACACTAACCACCAAACAAAAAGGAGGCACAGACAATGAGTAACCGCGACATGTGTATTTCAGTAATCAACAGCATGGAAGAATGGCAGCTGCAAAGTGTCCTTGAAATGCTACAGACTGTAAAATGCACACTGGATAAATTGGAAACCGGCACATTGGAAACCATGCAGCTTCTTTCCAATCCCGAATTAGCAGAAAAACTGATAAACGGTAAAAAAACCCCTCTTTCCGAATGTGTCCCGGAAAGCGAGGTTGACTGGTAATGTATGCAATCACTTACACCAAAACTGCATTGAAAGATATCCCTAAGCTAAAAGCCGCCCATTTAGACGAAAAAGCAAAGGCATTGATCAACATCATCCGTAGTAACCCATACCAAATCCCACCAGATTACGAAAAACTGACAGGCGATTTGTATGGTCTATACTCCCGCAGAATCAACCGGCAGCACAGGCTTGTTTATGAGATATTTGAAAAAGAGCATATAATCAAGGTCATTTCTCTTTGGTCTCATTACGAGCGCAATTAGCCCCATCCCTTAAAGGGGAATTATATCTGGACCGTACTGGTACTCATGCAGATCTATTTGGCATATAGGATCGGGTAGGAGGCTACCCATTAGTTGAGTAGCCGACCTCCCACACCACTGTAC
>CAJTMV010000019.1 GCA_910577225.1 uncultured Eubacterium sp.
ATGTTGGAATGTCCCATGATATACTGTAACGCTTTCGGGTTCATTCCGGCATTGGCTAAGTTAGTACAGAACGTATGGCGCAGGGTGTGAGGTGTCATTACTTTGGGTAAGGCTTCCTCATGGCACTTGTTGTACTTTTTCGCAAGCCCCCGGAACATGGTCGCATAGTTCACATTCGTTTTCGGGCAGCCGTCCCGGTTGAGAAAAAGGAAATTGCTGTAACCGTCAATGGTGATTTTCTTCGCTCCCTTGCGGTTCTCCAACACGCGCCCCAACGCTTCATACACTTTTTCACTCATTGGAATTTGTCTGATACCGCTCTGCGTTTTGGGCTTCTCTATGTAGTAGCCTGTTTCCGCGCTCCGTAAAAGCTGGTGGTCTACATTGATTACCCGGTTTTCAAAGTCAAGGTCGGTTTCAGTCAGCCCGCAGAGTTCGGAAATCCTAAGCCCTGTCCCCAGCAGTATGATAACTTCGTCACGGTATTTCTGATAGACGCTATCACTTTGCATAAAGGATAAAAGGCTTTCTTCCTGTTCTCCTGTGAGGGGTACTTTCGGCTCTGTGTCGTCCTCGATCACGGTGTTTAGCTGGAAGTCAAAGGGGTTTTTCCTTATACAGTCGTCCTGTATCGCCGTATAGAAAGCGGCTTTTAAGGAACGCTTGTCGTTGCTTATGGTCTTATCGGATATTCCCTTTTCTTTCATTCGCAACGCCCATTCTTTCGCGTCGGACAGAATAAACATAGATAATTCATAGTTACCAATAAATGACAGCCCCCTTAAACTAAACGGCAGGAGTTTATGCAAATAAATTCATTTACTAATTCTAAGCAAGCAATAGAAGCATCAGGCACAGTCATCTTTATCCTGCTTCTTAGTCCAAAACCCTGGAACATGATATTTTTTCTTCAAGTAAATGATATATAAAATAAGAATGGCATATGGAATCCCAAAATATATAAAAGCTGATCTAAAACCCAGCCTTATCCCATATATCGTTTCAAATGCAAAGATATACGCAGCAACTGCCGAACATAAGAGAAAAGCGCTTCCCCGCCTGTGGCGATACTTTTTGCGGATATCGTCACTTAAACAACCAATATCATTATTTTTAAATAGCGGTTTTGCGTCCATAAGGTCACGTATACCCCATATAAAGAAAAATAACACCCAGTACATATTTACGCTCTCCCCAACGCTACCGCAATTAATTCAGAATTTGACAATAACCATCCATTTCTTAAGTTATTTCTATATTCAAATGCCCGTATTCCATTATTATTGTACATTTCCCACCAATAACGGCATTTATATGCAGTTTTTTTAATGGTGCCCGTATTAGAATTAAGACGTACTCTATAATCCCATCGATATTCACGGCACTGAAATGTTCCATTTACAATCGAATCTATGATACTTCCTGATACAGCACCTGTTATCCCGCTAAATAAAGATGATATTATAGTTGTTGACACACTAACACCTCCGCTAGCTACCACAGAAGCAATAATCCCAACCGCTGTTCCAAATGCCGTTCCGGCTGATATTGTGAATCTATATGAGTCGAAAGTTGTATATCCAGAATTTTTTCTTTGCAAAAATCCAGTTTCAGCCGGATTATAATATGACAGGCTGCCCATTGCTTCATATCCGCTATACATAGTTGTTCCAAGTGTGCGCTGTGCACCGGATGAAGTAATCTCAAACGGTTCATTACCTATATAATTTGCAGCAGCCTTTGTTCCATTACTTTTTGGTTCATCTATTACCGGGTTCGTATTATTTGGGATTTTTTCCACAACAACGGATTCACTAACAACAATTTCTTCTGTATGCCCATCACGATACTTCAAATATGCCCTATCATTATTCAAATCCACCTGAAGTGTATAGTCTAAAATACCGTCTGTAAAAACCTTATATGTATCAATTAATTCATTTTCAATTCTTGTTTGCTGTGTCTTGATAATACCTATTTTAACATTACGGTTAAGTTTCCGGTCATACATTTCTATCTCATCCAATTCTTGTACGAAATCAATACCGGAATCGTGTGCAAATGCAGTTATTGATGTAGACAAAACACCAATTATAATAGACATCATTAAACATAGTAATCTCTTCATAATTCAGAATCTCCTATTCAATTAAATTATTTTATAATAACATTAGCACATCTATTACAGAAATGTTTCATTTGACCACCAAACTATTGAAATCTGACCGCGAATTCATTTAATTCCCAGAATCTTCCTCCAAAAAAAGCATGGCTGTAACTATAAACCTATTATTTTCGTTTTTGCATTTCAATGTTCCGTTATATTTCTTGACCGCGTCAGCCACACTCAAGAACCCCCAGCCATGAAGTTTCGTATCCCCCTTTGTTGTGGCGGGCAGCCCTATATATTCTCCTTCATTTCCGGTATATGGATTTGATACCTGGATGATAGTAAAATGATTAATCTTCCTGATACATATAGCAATACTTCCTGGTATGCCGGATTTTTCTGTCGCTTCAATCGCATTATCTATCAGATTTCCCAATATTGTGCATAAATCAGGTGGCTCTATGTCTGTATTCCGCGGAAATTCAACGTTAATGTCAGTATCCATCCCATATTCCCGCATCTTTTCAATTTTGCTGTTTAGGATAGCGTCTATAAGGCCAATCCCTGTCCACGCTGTTTTGGACAGCTTCGTAACAGGCTTGCTTATTTTTTCGATATAATCTTTCGCATCATTTATTTTATTATCTTCCAGCATTTGGTACAGTACATTCAGGTGATTGTTTAAATCGTGGTATAGCTTTGCGTTACTCATATAAATATTGCTGACTGCCTTATAGTTTTCTGCTAATAAGCTGTTTCTCATTTCCAATAACTCGGTGTTTTTCTGTTCTTCCCTGCGTTCTGCCATATAGAAGTAAAAAGTAAATGCAATAGCTATGGACGCAAAAACAAAAAAGAGACATATGCGCACCATGACACTGGTATATAGTTCAAGTATTCCTCCTGACAAATATACAAACCCCATACAGCCCGCACATGAAAACGCCAGGAACGTATAGGTGCTTTTCTTAGGTATCCTGGCCTTACTTAAATACTTACAAAGAATTGCTGATACAGCATACCATAACATGATTTTCGCACACAGAACTGCTGTCCGGAATCCCCCGTCTGACAGCATCATGCCAAGGAATGCCTTATATCCCCCGAAAAACAATGAGGATACCGCATACATGGCAAATTCAAAGTATTTGAAACACAGCATGTAAAATCCAGCCACAGAAAACAATATGATATGGTGGGCTTTATAAACCCGCCTTTCTGTAAAACATAAAAATACAGCCAGAACGAACGTTAGATTGTATGACAGAAGCGGAATATAACTGCACAGACATGCTAATAGCACTCCTGCAGCCGACCACAGCAAGTCATGCTTTAAATTGCCCTGGAGATTGTAAATACCAAGCATATGTAAAAAACTTCGGTATAGCCTAAATAAAATTAACAATTTGATAAAAGATTCCGCTGCTTCTGTAGCTAAATATATGGCACTCATATCTGACCTCCCCAAAAATCATTCAGGCGTTCTTTTACCTGCTCCAATTTTTTATTGCTGGTCCAAATCCGCTTGCCATCTTCCATTTCTATCACATTATCTATAATTCCCATAATATGGCTCAAATTTACAATGTCACCACGGCTGGCATAGGCAAAATCTCCAGAGTCAAGTTCCTTATAAACCTGAGCCAGCGTTTTTCTTATCCTAACCGTGTTGCCTCCCATCAACGTCATGACCGCATACTTGCCTTCCCGCTGTATATATAGGATTCTTCGATACCGGATTTTCTCTAAATGTCCAGCTATCTGTATGATATAATATTGATTGGACTGCATCTGGATTGTATGGACAGCATCCTCAAAAGCATGGCGGAACCTTGCTTTGAAGGAATCCTTGGGAATATATCGGAATATAGACAGTTCAAATGCGTCAATTGCATACTGTAAATGTGCTGTAATGAAAATAATCAGGACATCAGGCAGATAGTTTTTCATATAGGCAGACAATTTCATTCCGTCTATATCAGGCATCTCTATGTCGCACAATACCAGATCAAAAAATTTACCTTCTTGGATATCATATTGCATTTCTCTGCTTTGTACATAAGCTGTTATCTCTGCAGTAAGTACTTTTTCTTTAAGCAGTGTTATTATATTCGTCTTAACCAATTCTATCATTTTTTCATCATCATCACAAATTGCAATGTACAACATAGAATCTGAAAAATCTCCTTTCTTCTTGCGGCATATCGACAATCCAAGCCTCATCAATCTGAATTTAATTTTATATCATATTACCATAGACTAATCTTTTTTTCCACTATCTTAGGCTGCTTATCAATGATTTTTTTGCGCAAAATTGCAAAATTTTTCATGGAAAAAATGCGTATGCCAGTGACGGTATAAGCAGAAGATTCCGTACAGCCTCCTGACGTAATTTGTGCCTGCTTCTTTTTCAATCTGAAAGTAATATGCTTTCCAGGAAAAGTGGCAATGTTGTCCGGTTTCCTTTATGTATGGCGGTCCGGATGATCTCATCATAGACAGGCTCCAGTTCTGCCAGATCATCCAGAACCTTATGCAGATCCTCCGGATTGTTGCGGCCGGAAAGTTTCTGTGCAGCCTCTGCATGGGAATCATGCCACGGTTTATAAGTGCTGCACATGCTTCTTGTCTTATTGAAAGATAAATTTTTATATGATGATTAATGCGCATGACATCCCAAGCCGCTTCTAATAATCCCACCTGAATCGGAGTCCATATTTCATCATGAGCAGTTTCTAACGCATTGTCAAAGCGATCAGGAAAAAGAACCAGTCCATGATTAATTTCCGAAAAACGTTTGCCAATATAATTTGAAATATCATCTACCATTTTTGACATTGTGGATTCGCTAAGAGATATAATTTCATTAAATATATACTCAATAGGATTAGCCTCGCAAATCAGCTCTTTTAACTAAATAATTATTAGAGGTGTATATTTACATTGATACTTTTGCAATTGTAATTATTTGAACGCAGTTAATAAAAATATGTATATTCATTAAAAAATTTGAATCCTTCTATTGTATTTTTTATAATTGTCAGATATAATCATATCGACCATTTTGGAATGTAAACATATTAATTTAATTAATAAATATTATAATCGAAACATTTTGGAAAATAAACTGACTAATTCTCGCCAATATTATCTTTAACAGGCGGCTTAAACGATCTTTGTTACCATACAAAGCAACAAAATCCAGAAACTGTATCTTATTCTATTCTAAATTTTCTGACTGATATATTTTATTCAATCAAAAAAACTATAGATTTGTAATTGCCATCACACAACTACCAAATCTATAGTTCTTATAACTCTGCAAACCCAAACGCCGTTTCCGACTACTCCGCAAGCGTATTCCACGCCTCCCGTATCGCATCCAGCTGCGTCTGAAACCGTTCCTGCTGCAGCATCGACAATACTTCCTTCGTCGTATAATTATAAAACCGGCTGCCCGTGCGGTCGCAGAGTACAAATGCAGCGAAAATACAGACTGCGATCAGAAACCGCACCTTGAAAAACGATAAGGTTCCTGCCGCTGGTTCTTCTTCGTATTCATCCGGCTGCACCTGATGAAACGACCGTCTTACTTCTTCCACATACTGCTTTCTGGCCTGCGCATAATCGTTTCCACGCATCATCGACTCCCCGCATCCATATATTTTAATGTTGATATATTGTATGCAGACAGGTTCCGGCTATTCCAATTTTTTGTATTGACTGACGAATAAATGCTTTAAAATAATTATATTTGAAAAGTTTTACAATTATTATTTTTACGATAATTATTGTATACAGGAATCTGAACATCTGCCCCTTATCTCTGTGACAATTCCCCCGTAATATCTTCCCAGGTCAGTCCTTTTTCAACCATCAGCACCATCAGGTGATATAAGAAATCCGCCGCTTCATATTTCATCTCTTCCGCATCCGGATTTTTGGCTGCAATAATAATTTCGGCTGCTTCTTCTCCGACCTTTTTCAGTATCTTGTCCAGTCCTTTGTCAAACAGATAATTTGTATAAGAGCCTTCCTTTGGATGGATTTTGCGGTCTTCAATAATTGCATATTCGTCTTCAAACACTTTCAAAGGATTGCGCTCGATGTATTCCTTATGAACGATTTCATTATGAAAACAGCTGTACTGTCCCGTATGACAGGCCACGCCTACCTGCGATACTTTTGCGAGAATCGTATCCCGGTCGCAGTCTGCGGTCAGTACTTTGACATACTGAATATTTCCCGAAGTCGCTCCTTTTACCCAGAGCTCCTGGCGGCTTCTGCTGTAATAAGTCATCTTACCGGTCGTAATCGTCTTATTAAACGCCTCTTCATTCATATAAGCAAGCATCAGCACTTTTCCGGTACGGTAATCCTGCGCAATAACCGGCATCAGTCCGTGCGCGCTCAGTTTGAAATCGCTCCATTTTAACGCAGGCTCAAAATTGTCCATCTTAATACCATGTGTGGACAGCATGGATTTTAACTCCATGACGTTGATTTCCACATCGTTTAAAAACGGGCCGTAAATGCCGCGGGAATGTTCCCGGTGCAAAATGCCCAGCATCTGATCCATATCGTTGTGTTCGCACAAAGCGACATACTGCGTATCGGTCAGATTTTCCACGGAGTCGATCATTTTCGGATCCATCACAAGCATTTCATGGATTTTTTCCTTTATGACTTCCTTATGTTTAAATACAAAGTCAATATTTTTCACAGATACCAGTATCTTTTCATGTCCAAAGCGGGAAGCCGCTTCATCTACGAGCGCGAAGCAATACGATTTGGATCCGTTAATCATAACCTGCTTGCATCCGGCATACAGCAGCTTTTTAATATCTTCCAGACGGTTCACATTTCCGCCGCCGCATGTCGGAATCTCGATCAGGCGGTTCAGTTCCCGAATCGTATGTATATTTTTTTCGTGTTCCCTGTCTTCGCTGGAAAGATCAAAGATAAATATTTTATCTATCCCACCGTCGTTATATACTTTTGCAAGAAAAGTTAAGTCTCCCAAAGGAGTCAGATCATCGGGCCCCTTTACGGGCACGCCGTCTTTTAAATAAAGCGTCGCCGCCAATATTTTTTGTTCCATCATCTACAAACCTTTCTACTATCTTTTCGTTACTGTTCTTCGAACCGCACCCGGATCGAATTTGCGTGTGCCGTCAGCTGTTCGGATTCTGCAAACTGCACAATATCCTTATAAACCGGCTCCAGCGCTTCTTTCGAATAAGAAATAACACTTGATTTTTTTATAAAATCATCCACGCCCAGCGGGGAGAAAAATCTGGCAGTTCCATTTGTCGGAAGCACATGATTCGGCCCTGCGAAATAATCTCCTAACGGTTCGCTGCTGTACGGACCTACGAAAATCGCTCCGGCATTCCGTATTTTTGTCATTGTCTCAAACGGATCCCTGGTCAGTATTTCCAGATGTTCCGACGCGATTTCATTCGCAGCCGCAATCGCCTCATCCATATGATCCGCTACCAGAATATACCCGTAACGATCCAGCGATTTTTTTATAATATCCGCACGCGAGAGCTTTTCCAGAAAACGGTCTGTCTCTTCGGATACTTTCTGCGCCAGCTCCATCGACGTCGTAATGAGGATCGCAGAAGCCATCTCATCATGCTCTGCCTGCGATAACAGGTCTGCGGCCGCAAAAACCGGATCCGCCGTCTCATCCGCAAGTACCAGAATCTCGCTCGGGCCTGCGATCGAATCGATGCTGACGTATCCAAACACCGCTTTTTTTGCAAGCGCCACATAAATATTTCCCGGCCCGACAATCTTATCTACCTTCGGAATGCATTTCGTGCCGAATGCCATCGCTGCGACTGCCTGCGCGCCGCCGACTTTATAGATCTCATCCGCGCCGGCCTCTTTTGCTGCTACTAACGTAGACGGACAGATATTTCCGTCTTTATCCGGCGGCGTCGTCATAATGATGCGCTCCACGCCGGCTACTTTTGCCGGAACAATATTCATAAGTACCGAAGACGGGTAGACGGCTTTCCCTCCCGGCACATAGACACCGGCTGTTTTCAGCGGCGTAATCTTTTGGCCGAGCAAAATGCCGTTTTCCTGCGAAGTAAAAAAAGACTGCCGGATCTGCTTTTCATGATAGCTCCTTATATTCGCGAGCGATTTGCGCATCACACGAAGCAAAGCCGGATCTGCTTTTTCGTACGCATCCTGTATCTCTTTGGCGGTCACACGGATATTTTGTTCGTTGATATCGGCGCCGTCAAAACGTTTCGTATAATCAAAAACTGCTTCATCCCGTCTGGTGCGGACAGTTTCAATCATCTCATTGACACGGCTTTCGTATTCGCCGTAGCTGTTCGGACTTCTTTCCAGAAGCTCTTCCAGCAGATTTCGGGTTGTTTCCTGCGTGAGTTTTACAATTCTCATTTTATCAGCTCCCTGTTTTACTCTGTATCGTATTTTTTTCCATCGTTACACCGGCTGACTGAGCGCCTCTTTTAAAAGAGCGATCAGCCGCGTAATCCGTTCATTTTCCATTTTCATGCTGACCGGATTTACAACCATTCTGGCGGAAAGCGCACAGACCTCTTCCAATACTTCCAGTCCGTTTTCGCGAAGCGTCGAACCGGTCTCCACAATATCCACAATCACTTCTGACAAGCCGACAATCGGCGCCAGTTCGATTGACCCGTTTAGTTTTATAATCTCAACGGTCTGATGCTTTTTATTAAAAAAGTGCTCTCTGGCAATTCGCGGATACTTGGATGCTGCGCGGATAAATTCACGTTTTTGCAGCAAATCCTGCGCCTCCCTGGGGCCACAGACACACATCCTGCATTTCCCGAATCCCAGATCCAGTACCTCATGGATTTTACGGTTTTCTTCCAGAATCGTATCTTTGCCAACAACTCCGATATCCGCGGCTCCATATTCCACATAGGTCGGTACGTCCGGTCCTTTTGCCAGAAAAAAACGCATTTTTTCTTCTTCATTTACAAAGATCAGCTTTCTTGTATTTTTATCTTTCATTTCCTCGCATGTGATACCGATCTTTTCAAACAGCTCTAACGTCTGTCTGGCAAGCCTGCCTTTTCCAAGCGCAAATGTTAAATATCTGTTTTCTTCCATCCTCTCATCCTTTTATCCTTTTATTCTTCCGTTCGCCAGTCATCCTGCAGTCTGCTTATTGGTGAAATTACCGTTCCCTTTACCTGTTTTCATTTATGAAACGGAGCGTCCTGCCTTCTTTATATATTGTCTCGCACATAAACTGCAGCCTTGCTACCTGATTCTGACGGGCATATTCTTTATAATCTTTTTCTGTCTTTGTCTCTGATTTTAACATCAGTTCAACCACACAGCCTGCCGCCCGCTGTTTTCTTGCATAGACAACCGCGTCTTCCCGATGCGCCTGATCGTATACGATCAGCTGGGACAGACGCTCGACCGGTGTGTCGATCTTTTGACGGAACAATGCCGCCATCAGCTGATCGATCACAATGACAAATCCGACCGCAGGGGCATCTTTGCCAAAATGCTTTAATAAATGGTCGTAACGGCCGCCTTTTACGATTGGCTCTCCGCTTCCATACGTATATCCCTGTATAATAATTCCGGAATAATATTTGTAACTGCTGATTACGCCCAGCTCAAAACTGATATACTTATCGATCCCATATAAAAGCAGCAAAGAATGCAGCTTTTCCAGATGCTCCATCGCTGCGTAAATGCCCGGATAATGGACGGCAGCTTTTTTTAACTCCTGAAATTGCTCCGCCGACTCATACAGTGTACCGAGTACAGAAAAAAGCCGCTGCAGTCCGGCGTCCAGATGTCTGGATTCCAGAAAGCTCTCCACGCCAAAAAAGTTATTGTTCTGAATCAGATCACGTAAAATATCTTTTTCCTCATCGTCAAAGCCTGCCGCTTCCATCATTCCCTGCAAAATACCGACATGTCCGACGCTGATCTGAAACTCTTTCAATCCTGCCTGCTGCAGACATTCCACTACCATCGACAGCATCTCGGCATCTGCGTCCGGCGTATGATCGCCGATCAGCTCTGCGCCCAGCTGGGTATTTTCTTTCAGACGTCCCTGAAGGCTGCCCGTATTGATAAACGTATTTCCTTTATAACAGATACGGATCGGCATCGTCTCTTCCATATAGTAGTTCGCGGTAAAGCGCGCGATCGACGGCGTGATATCCGGACGCAGTACGAGCGTATTCCCTTCTCTGTCAAAAAATTTATATAAATCTTTCGATCTGGTCGTTCCGACTTCTTTTCCAAACGTGTCAAAAAACTCAAACGACGGCGTCTGAATCGGATGATAGCCGTATGTTTTTAGCACATGATGCAGTTTTTCTTCCAGATATAATTTTTTCTCACATTCCCCATTATAAATATCACGGACGCCTTCCGGCGTATGCAGCAGCTGCTGTTTCATTTGTTTACTCCTTGCTTTGCATTTTTCACATTTTCCGTATTTCAGTATACGGGTTTTCCTGGTGTTTGTATAGTCATTTTTTTCGAAATATCTGTCTTTTTATGACAAATTTGTAATGGAACGTTTCTACAGTCTGCAGCGGTTCAGATATGCGCTTTCACAAATTAACGCTTCAAAGCGGTAAATTGTGTTTATTATAAAAGAAAGGTTCTGTTTTGTCAATCTCTTAATGTCAAATCCTTCTGTATCCCGTTCAGATACGGCGCCAGCAAACCGCCTGCAGACCGAAACAAAAACTCCTGTTCCAGCTCTTCATACCGAAAGCTCTTTCGGCCGCCCGTTTGCATACGCTGCCAGAATTCCTTTAGTTTTTCAAAACGCAGGTAGTAAAACTCCTCCCGTGAGGGATAATAGATAAGAAAAAAAGCAATCCCGCCCTGTTTTTCAAAATTTTCCATAAAAACGACCTGATGCTTGTGAATGTTCTGCAGCGGAAACGTATCCGTACGGCATTCCTTTGCGTCAAAACAGACCGGAATCCCCTGAACGACACCGATATAGTCGACCGTACTTTTCTGGTCAAAGTAGGCAAGCGTAATGTGATGCGTCTGTTTATCGATCTGAATCGGCGTAATCGGCGTCGGTATTTTCTGTATCAGCGCAAGGCCGTTTTCAAGATATTTCTCATTCGTACGGTTAATATATTCTTCCAGTGCAGAGCCGCGCAGGCCGCGTGAATTCCATGTTGCCATAAACGCTCCTCTCCTGCTAACGGCTGCCGGCCGGATCGTAATTGTGAGCAGGCTGCGGCGCCAGCACAAACGATGCTTCTGAAAAATAATCCGGAAGCGGTGCAACCACTTCCTGTCCGTTTTCCAGTACGATTCGAAACGCATGCAGCAGCTGCCAGCTGCATCCGGTCTTTGCACGGTATCTGCCGTTCCATTTCGGACTGCCGTATTTCGGGTCCCCAATAACCGGATGTCCGACAGAGGCAAGATGCGCCCGTATCTGATGCGATCTTCCGGTAATCAGATGCACCTCCAGCATCGTGCACTCTTTTGTATAACCGACCGGCCAGTATTCGGTTTCTATGTACTGACCAGTTTCCTGTCCGATCCGTTCTTCCTGACAGATGCTGACTTTATTTTTTTTATGATCTTTGTAAAGATAGCCTTTCAGATGCGCCCCGGATGTCAGTATTCCGGCGGTCACACAGCGGTAATACTTTTTTACCGTACGCTCCCTGAACTGTCTGGACATGCTCTGCAGGCCATGCAGTGTCTTTCCCGCAATGAGGATTCCCGACGTATTCCGATCCAGCCGGTTGCAGACGGCCGGCCGAAACGTCTGCAGCGACTGTGTGGTAACCACGCCTTTTCCCGCCAGATAACGGATCACCCATTCATTGGCGGAAACATCCGAAGCAGCCGCTTTTTGCGAAAGCATACCTGCCGGTTTATTCAATATCAAAATATCCGCGTCTTCGTAAAGAACGTTTATCCCGGACGCTGTCTGCGCCGTCTGCGTAATCAGCGGTTCCCCTGCCGGATCCCGGCTGAATTTTTCAAAGGTGTCGTCGGACAGATAAAGCGTGACACAGTCGCCGGCGGTCAGATGCACGGCGCCTTCCGCTTTTTTTCCATTTAACACAATGTTCTTTTTTCTGAGCATTTTGTAAATAAAGCTGCGATCCGCGTGTTTCAGCAGCTTTTTTAAATATTTATCGAGACGCTGTCCGGCTTCGTTTGCGCCGATTTCCAGTTGTTTCATACGTTAAACTCCATATGCTTATTTTCGCTTTTTCCCTCTTGTCTGACGATGCGTATCCCGTCCCGTACGCTTCTGCTTCGTCTTTTTTTCGTTTTGTCTGTGTACGCGTTCCGTTCGTTTGTCTTCTCTTAACTTTGCATAATTGCGTGACCCAATCAGACATTTTTTCCCATCTCCGATCAGATCTGTCCTTCCTGCCCTGACAAGCGCCTCTTTCACCAGATCGTAATTTTTCGGATTCCGATACTGAATCAGCGCGCGCTGCATCGCTTTTTCATGCGGGCTGACTGCCGTATACACCGGCTCCATCGTTCGCGGGTCCAGTCCGGTATAGTACATGCAGGTTGATATCGTTGACGGAGTCGGATAAAAATCCTGCACCTGCTGCGGCACATAACCCATATCCCGTAAAAACTCCGCCAGCGCTATGGCCTCTTTCAAGCCGGATCCCGGATGCGACGACATCAGATAAGGAACCAGATACTGCTCTTTGCCAATTTTCAGATTCATTTTTTCGTAAGCCTGTACAAATTTTTCATAAATCTGTGCCGGCGGTTTGCCCATTTTCTGCAGTACCGTATCGGAGATATGCTCCGGCGCGATTTTTAACTGTCCGCTGACATGATGCGTACACAATTCCCGCAGAAACTGGCGGTCTTTCTCATAAATCAGATAATCGTAACGGATGCCCGAGCGGATAAATACTTTTTTTACTCCTTCCAGACTGCGCAGCTTTTTGAGCAGCTCCAGGTAATCCGTATGATCGGCGTTTAGATTTTTGCATGGGGTTGGAAACAGACACTGTCTGTCTGTACACGCTCCTTTTGTCAGCTGTTTTTTACAGGCGGGATGTCTGAAATTGGCGGTCGGCCCTCCGACGTCGTGTATATAGCCTTTAAAGTCCGGCTCCTGTATCAGCAGTCTGGCTTCGCTTAGAATGGAATCGTGACTGCGGCTTTGGATAATTCTTCCCTGGTGAAACGTCAGCGCGCAGAAATTGCAGCCGCCAAAGCAGCCTCTGCTGCTGACAAGGCTGAATTTTACTTCCCGGATCGCCGGTACGCCTCCTGCAGCTTCGTAAGACGGATGATACGTACGCATATAAGGCAGCTGATACACATCGTCCATTTCCATCTGGCTCAGCGGTCTGGCAGCAGGATTTTGTACCACGTAAACGCCGCCTTTATACGTCTCATACAGACGTTTTCCGCTAAACGGATCTGTATTGCAGTACTGCATATAAAAACTTTTTGCATAGGCCGTCTTATCCAGACGTATCTGATCATAAGAAGGCAGCTGTATGGCGTCAAACGATGCCAGCTCCTGATCTTTGGTGCGAAATACCGTACCGTTGATAAAGGTAATATCTGAGACTGCGATTCCTGCATGCAGCGCATCGGCAATCTCCACGATACTGCGTTCTCCCATCCCGTAGCTAAGAAGGTCTGCTTCTGACTCCAGAAGAATCGAACGTCTCACTTTGTCCGACCAGTAATCGTAATGGCCCAGTCTTCGTAAAGAAGCCTCGATCCCGCCGATAATGATCGGTATTTGTCCATAGGCACGCCGAATCAGCCTGCAGTATACGACTGTGGCATAATCGGGCCGTTTTCCCATCTCCCCGCCCGGTGTATAGGCGTCTGTGCCGCGCCGTTTCTTCGACACGCTGTAATGATTCACCATCGAATCCATATTTCCAGCCGTCACAAGAAACCCCAGCCGCGGTCTGCCCAGTATCGTTACGCTGTCAGGATCCTTCCAGTCCGGCTGCGCAATAATGCCTGTCTGATATCCATGCGCCTGCAGCACTCTGCTGATCACAGCATGCCCAAACGATGGGTGATCCACATAAGCATCTCCTGTTATATAGACAAAATCCAGCTGCCCGATTCCTGCCGCTGACATATCCTCTTTGCTGATTGGTAAAAATCCTGACATACCGTCTCCTTTTATGTTACTGCTTGTTGAACGCTACTTCTGATATCTGTATTTTAGTTTGCGGTCTTTCAGCAATTCGAGTAAATAGTATGGATTAAAGCTCACTTCGCTCTGCCCTTCCAGATTCAGATACACGCCAAAATGCAGGTGAACCGGAAAATTGCCGG
This sequence comes from uncultured Eubacterium sp., assembly GCA_910577225.1. Classification (GTDB taxonomy): domain Bacteria; phylum Bacillota; class Clostridia; order Lachnospirales; family Lachnospiraceae; genus Eubacterium_J. Next base: position 14,435 of record CAJTMV010000019.1, read on the forward strand.
TCGTGCCTTCCACTTCGCTGTATCCGGTATCTCCCATATATCCGAGCAGCTGTCCGGCTGAGATTTCCATACCTGTGGTAATTCCTTCTTCGTATTCTGAAAGATGTGCGTAGTAATAGTATACGCCATGCCTGCTGCGGATACCGATCCGATAACCGCCCTGCGGCAGCCAGCCCATTTTCTCTACCACTCCGTCGCTGACACTGACAATCGGATAATAGCCGCGCTGCTGAACCGACGCCATCAGATCGCAGCCCTCATGTCCTCTTGTACCACCGTACGTACGCTCCGACTGCCAGCTGTTTTCATATGATACCGTGGTTTTTTCATCGTTTACAGCCGCCGGAACCGGAAACCAGACCGCATCCGCCAGCAGTTTTTTTACAATTTCCGTATAGTCTGCATACAATCCCGGTCTGGCGGATTTTTCCAGCCGTTTCCAGTCCTTTAGATCCGAAGACTGCAAAGACTGGCAAAACAGATATGCCAGAATATTTTCAGTCAGTTCCTTTTGTTGTTTATCATTGGCAGACTCTGACGCTTCTTCTTTTCCCGTAAGCTGCCGATACGCATCAGGCGGCAGCTCAAACGCCCGCAGCGTCGCAAACGCTTCTTCTTCGTTCGCAAGCTGCGATTCCTGTTTTTGTATTCCGTAACTTTGCTGCAGCTGACGAGCCATGCTTACGTCCAGACTTGCAATAAGAAACAGCAGAATAATCCAAAAGATACGTTTTTGATTCATGTTTCCTCCCACATACGCGTATACTAATAAAAAAAATACGTGCTGTCATGAAAAAAAGGTTATCTATATTTATTATCATGCTGTTTATCCTATTCATATTAATTTATCCGGACGACTGCGTCAAAGCCGCCGCCAGCGGGCTGATCCTCTGGTATGAAAATATCCTGCCGGCGCTGCTGCCTTTTACGATCTTTTCCAATATACTGATTCAGTCCGGTTATCTGGACGATATGATCCGTTCGGCAAGTCCGCTGCTAAACCGCCTGTTTTTTCATCATCCGCAGGCTGCGTATCCGATTATCGCAGGTTTTTTATTTGGTTTTCCAATGGGCAGCAAGACGACGGCAGATCTGCTGCGGGAAGGTAAGCTGACAGTCGCGGAGGCAAACGTATTATGCGCGATGTGCAACAACATCAGTCCTGTGTTTATCAGCAGCTACCTGCTAATCGCCTCGCTCGGACTGTACGATAAAACGTGGATCACATACGCGATACTCTATCTCCCGCCGTTTCTCTGCGGACTGTTTCTGCTGCGCCGCACCAGACCGGTTCTGCTCAAAAAAAATACGGCATCTGGATCCAATTTGAATTTTCAAATCATCGATGCCGGAATTATGAATGGGTTTGAAACGCTGTTGAAGCTGGGCGGATACATTATGTTATTTTCCCTGCTGTCGCAAATGTGTATCCATCTGGCCGGACGGCAGGAACTGGTTTCTATCGGTCTGACCGGAATTACAGAAATAACAAACGGAATCCATGTCATCGCTGACAGCCAGACGTATTCTCTTACGTTCAAATACCCGCTGATCATTGGAATCACTGCCTTTGGCGGACTCAGCGGATTTGCACAGACTGCCTCCATGGTAAAAGGAACCGGCATCTCCATGCGATTTTATGTTATGTTCCGTCTCGTGCAGACGTCGATCAGCACCGTACTCGCTGCCCTGCTTGTCATGTATACTTAATTACTGTTCCGTTTCCTGCGGTGGTTCTGCATGTTCCGAACCATCCGCATCCTCCTCCATCTGCTGTGCTGGCGACGCATCCTGAAAGATCTCAGAAGGCGCTAACTCTGCACGATTTGCGGCAACAATCTCCAGCATGCGCTCCATATTTGCGCTCAGCTGCGCAAAATTTGTCTTAAATATGCTCTGCGATCCGTTTAACAGCTCTTCGATCGAATTTAGCAAAGAATCGGCATAGCCGATCGCTCCCAGACGGATTTCATTTGCGTCGTTCGTCGCCTGATCCATAATATCCTGCGCCTGTTTCTGCGCGATGGTTACAACCTCGTTCGCCTGTGCATATGCCTGCTGCATGATTTCATGCTCTTTTACAAGTTCATTTTTCTGAAACTGCGCCTGTGAAATGATCGTATCCGCTTTTGCATGGGCATCTGCCAAAATAGCTTCTTTATTGCTAATCATCTTCTGGTAACGCTTGACTTCTTCCGGTGTCCTCTGCCGCAGCTCAGCGATCAGCTCCATAATCTCTTCTTTATTTACGATAATCCTGGTGCTTGAAAGCGGCTGAAACTTGCAGCTTTCAATATAATCTTCGATTTCTTCTATAATCTGGTCTATTTTACTGCTCATACGCAATGCTCCTTACATTTATTTCTCCAAATCGCGAAACTGCAGCGATGACTGCGCAGCGTTCGTGATTCCATATTTCGCATAAACACGCGCAATGATCTGCGGCGGCAGAAAACGCGAGATATCTCCTCCGTAGGATGCGACTTCTTTTACAATCGTAGAGCTTAAATATGCATATTCCAGACGGGTCGTCAAAAAAATCGTCTCTATATCTGCATATATTTCATGATTGGTCTGCGCAATCTGCAGTTCATACTCAAAATCGGTCACTGCGCGCAGTCCCCGGACGATGATCGCGGCATCGATCCGTCTTGCGTAGTCAACCAGAAGCCCGTCAAATGCATCCACTCTCACATTCGAAAAATGTGAAGTCAGTTCTTCTAACATATTAACACGTTCCCCGACGGAAAACAATGCATTTTTTGCGCTGTTGTTTAACACACCGACTACAAGCTCATCCACCAGCCTGGAAGAACGTTCGATCACATCGAGATGTCCTTTCGTAACCGGATCAAAGCTGCCTGGGTAAATCGCTCTTTTCATATCAAACCTCTTTGGACACAAATATGTGTTTATTTGTTTTGTACGTCTTTTCTTTTATCATCCGAAACCCAAGCTGCGGCAAATACGAAAAATCAGTATCTTTCGACGCTTCCGCAATGATTACCGCATCTTCGTTCAAAAGGCCGGAAACAGCCAGATACTCCAGAATCTCTTTTTCCATGGCTGTCCCATATGGCGGATCCATAAATATATAGTCAAACGTATCGCTGCCATTCAAAGACCGGAGCGCGGCGAGCGCTTCCATTTTCAGCAGTCTGGACTGTTTTTCAAATCGGGTAAAACGAATATTTTCTTCGATACAGGCACATGCCTTTTTGTTGTTTTCTACAAATACCGCATGACGGGCTCCCCTGCTTAACGCTTCGAGGCCAATCTGTCCGGTTCCCGCAAACAAATCCAGAAAACTGCTCCCGGCGATACCGGGCTGAATAATGTTAAATAACGTCTCTTTGATACGATCGGTCGTCGGTCTGGTATCTCTTCCTTCCAACGATCTTAACGGCAGACTTCTTGCCGTTCCAGCAATAATTCTCATAACTGTCTCCTGATTTTATGATTCTGTATATTCTCCCACGCCCTGCAGCGCCCGCTCCAGCAGACCCAGTGCGGTTTCCACTGCCAGAGCGCGTACCTGTGCCCGTTCGCCGGCAAATAAATGTTCTTCTGCGATGGTAACTCCGTTTACATAACAGCCAATATAGACAAGTCCTACCGGTTTTTCCTCTGTCCCGCCATCCGGCCCGGCAATACCGGTAGTTGCAAGCGCCGCCTGTGCTCCCGCCTGTCTGGCTGCCCCCTGTGCCATTTCCAGTGCGGTCTGTTCGCTGACTGCGCCATAAGCGCTGAGCGTATCCTTTGATACCTCAAGCAGTTTTTCTTTTGCTTCGTTGGAATAGGTAATATACCCTTCCTTATAGACCTCTGAGGCTCCCGCAACGTTCAGCAGGCGTCCGGCCAGAAGTCCTCCGGTGCACGACTCTGTCGTCGTAACCGTAAATCCGCGCTGTTTTAGCAACGCTACAACGCGTTCTTCCAGTGAATGTTCTCTTTCATATGCTCTGTTCATAATTCCCCTCTCATTCACCGAATCCGTAACAGTTCGTATGAATTTCTCTGTTACTTAAATTCAGATATAATATTTTACATCTATTTCCGCTCCCTGCAGCGTATCTTCCTCATACCTTCCGCAAAGCGGGAATGATTTTTCAGACAGGCGTTAACTCTGCTCTTTTAACACTCCTTTATTTTTTATTAAATAATCTGCTAACGATATCACCGTAAGCGCCAGCGAAAGATACGTCAGTATTACGCCAAGTACCTGAAACGCTTGCTGATTCACGTCCAGAATCAGCACAATAATCATCAGCATCTGAAACGTCGTTTTGAATTTTCCCCAGTAGCTTGCCGCAATCACAATCTGATGCTCTGCTGCGATCAGACGAAAGCCGCTGATAATAAACTCCCGTGCAATAATAATAATTACAATCCAGGACGCGAGCTTTTTCATATCGACCAGACAGATCAGCGCGGAACATACCAGTAGTTTATCTGCAAGCGGGTCCATAAATTTGCCGAAATTTGTCACTAAATTGTATTTTCGTGCGATTTTTCCATCCAGCAGGTCTGTCAGGCTTGCAATAATAAAAATGGCTGTCGCGATATATTTACCGTTTGCTGCAAAAGCCGGCGCCAGCAGGAAAAATACAAAAAACGGGATCAGCAGAACACGCAGCAGCGTAAGTTTGTTTGGCAGATTCATAATTTCCTCCTCCTTTTCGTCCTTGTTACGGAATGATTTCCGCCGTCAGGTCATAGTCCAGTGAACCGGTCACCCGTGCGTTCACAAAATCCCCCGTCATCAGCTGCGTATCCGCACCTGAAAGAAACACATAGCCGTCAATATCCGGCGCGTCCCGATAGGTTCTGGCCGCATAGATATTTTCATCCGGCAGCTTTCCTTCGACAAACGCCTCTATGATCTGGCCTTTCCTGTTTTTCGTCTGGTCAAAAATAATCTCCTGTTCCAGTTCCATCACCTCTTCCTGCCAGGTCAGCTTTGTCTCCTCTTCTACCTGGTCCGGAAATTTTTCCGCCGCAGTCCCCTCCTCCGGCGAATAGGTAAATGCACCCAGACGGTCAAATTCCATTTCGTTTAAAAATTCCATCAGTTCTTCATGCTGCGCCTGCGTTTCCCCCGGAAAGCCGCAGATAATCGTCGTCCGAAGACAGATATCCGGAATTTCCTTCCGCAGCTTTTCAATCATATCCTCAATCCTGCGCCTGTCTGTCCGTCTTCCCATGCGGCGCAGGATCTCGTCGCTGGCATGCTGAATCGGCATATCCAGATAGTGACAGACCTTTTCGTTCCGTTTGATGGCAGCGATCAGATTGTCGTCGATTTCTTCCGGATAACAGTATAAAATACGAATCCAGTGCAGTCCTTCGATCCGGTTTAGCTCGTCCAGCAGCCGATACAGTGATTTTTCCCCATACAAATCCGTGCCGTATAAGGTAGTTTCCTGCGCGACCAGAATCAGCTCTTTTACCCCTGCACGCGCCAGTTCGTTTGCCTGCTCCAGCAGCTCCTCCATCGGAACGCTGCGGTAGCTGCCCCGAACGGACGGAATGATGCAGTACGTACAATGCTTGTCGCACCCTTCCGCTATTTTCAAATATGCAAAATGACCGCCCGTCGTAACGCTCCGCTTATGCCCTGCCTCCGGCAGTCCTTCCAGCGTATGGAAATTTTCATACGTCTTTCCCTGCAGCGTTTCCAGGATGGCGGCTACGATCCTGTCGTAACTGTTTGTCCCTAACACAGCGTTCACCTCAGGGATTTCCTGCCGGATTTCCTGCTGGTAACGCTGTGCCAGACAACCGGTTACAAGCAGCGCTTTGCAGCTGCCGCTTTTTTTATATTCTGCCATTTCCAAAATAGTATTGATACTTTCTTCCTTCGCATCGTTAATAAAACAGCAGGTATTAATAATGATTACATCCGCCTTGTCTTCTTCATTTGTAATGGCCCATCCATGTTCCTGAATCATCCCAAGCATTAACTCGGAATCTACCAGGTTCTTATCGCATCCCAGCGAGACAAAAAAGACATTGCATAACTCTGCTTTCATAAAATATTCTCCTTGTAAAAAAGGTTGTGCGGTAAGCACAACCCTCTGCTCAGACTTCTGAATGCTCCTGCGTCGCCTCATCTGCCGCTTCATCTTCCCCGACAATCTTTACCTTGCCTTCGTAAAGTTCCTGAACAGCAACGGACAAAGGCTTTCTGCCGCCAGATTTTGCAATCATCGGCTCGTCTCCGCCGATAATCTGCCTTGCCCGTTTTGCAGTCGCGATCACAATGGAATAACGACTGTTAATTACCGGCTCCTCGCCGATCTCCGTCTGGTCGCTGTTAACCACCTGCATTAATTCCACATAAGATGGATGTATCATATCATTGATCTCCTTTCAGTCTGTCTTTCCTTCCGGCATTCGCTCTTCATTTCCAAAACGTCCGGCCAGTGTATCCGGCTGCAGCGCCGAAATCACAACCATCTGGTTTTCCGTAAAAATAACCGCTCTTGTACGGCGTCCCTGCGTCGCGTCGATCAGTCTGTTTTCCTCCTTTGCGCGCTGGATCTGCCGCTTTGCCGGTGCAGAATCCGGGGTAATGATGCATAAAATCTTATCTGTATTTACAACATTCCCAAATCCAATATTCATTAACTTTGCCATTTCAGATCATCCCTACTCAATATTCTGGATTTGTTCTCTGACTTTCTCTATCGAAGTCTTTAACTCGATACCGGTATCCGAAACAGCCAGATCGCTTGTTTTCGACAGTATGGTATTGGCTTCCCGATTCATTTCCTGTGCGATAAAATCCAGCTTTCTTCCAATACTTCCGCCGCCAAGCAGCTCTTTTTTGACTGCTTCGATATGACTGTGCAGCCGTACGATCTCCTCGTCCACACAGACTTTATCCGCGTAAATCGTCACTTCTGCCGCAATACGGCTCTCATCCAGCTGCTTATCCCCCAGCAGCTCCTTTACTTTTGTCCTGAGCTTTTCATGATACTGCTGTATGATCTGCGGAGAATGCTCTTCGATAAAGCGGACGTCACAAAGCATCTCATCCAGCTTCTTTATCAGATCGTTTTTCAGATTCTCTCCTTCTTTGGTACGGGAATCCACAAACAGCCGCGCCGCTCCCCGCACCGCCTCTTCCAGCACTTCTTTGATTTCAGACTCATCCACGTCCTGCTCCTGCATTGTAAATACATCGGGAAATCTGGCCAGCGTGCCAGTCGTAATATCGTCTCTGATCTGAAAGGTATCCGCCATCTGACGCAGATACTTCAAATATTCGCCGGCAAGCGCCTCATTGTAACAAAGTGCGCTGTCTGTCTGCGAATCATCCTCAAAGGATACAAATACGTCGACCTTGCCTCTTTGTATATATTCCTTTAAAATCGTACGAATGGCGCTTTCAAAATTACTGAGCTTTTTAGGTATCCTGACACTGATATCCAGATATCTATGATTGACAGCTCTCATCTCTACCGCAATTTTCATCTTGTCCCTGACAGCCTCATATCTGCCAAACCCGGTCATGCTCTTTATCATAATTCCTGTTTCCTCCAATCGGGATTACCGATTCTGAGTTGTTCTTTTTGCATAGATATACTTATTATAGACATTTGGATGGTATTAGTCAATTTTTTCTTGGAAAATTTTGAAATATTTTATAAACGGATGCTGGCATGGCGGCAAACCTGCTTATTCTGCCAGCAGCTCGATCCCCGTAACATCCGGATGAATCGTCATCGAATAGTTCGTATAATACACCACAAATCCCGGCGCCGATCCATTTGGTTTTTTTACATTTTTACGCTGCAGATAATCGATCTCCAGTTTTTCTGCATCTCTGCCCTTTGAATAATAGCCTGCCAGCATTGCCGCTTCTTCAAAAGTCCGGTCCGGCAGCTCCTGACCGTTGGCTTTGACGATGACATGAGAACCCGGCATTTTTTTTGCATGGAACCACCAGTCTCCTCCGTTTGCAAATTTAAACGTCAGTTCTTCGTTTTGATAGTTGTTCTTTCCTATATAAATATCAAATCCGTCTGAAGAACGATAATGAAACGGCCTGCTTTTTATTTTCTGCTTTTTTTCGTGTCCTTTGCGCCGGATATATCCATATTCCGTCAGTTCCTGTTTGATCTGCACCAGATCGTCTTCGCTCATTGCGATATCCAGCGATGTGGCGATGGATTCCAGATGTTCGATTTCTGCCTTTGTTTCTACGGTCAGATCTGTCAATGCTTCACAGGTTCGCTTTAATTTCCCGTATTTTTCAAAATATTTTTTTGAATTTTCCATCGGCGTCAGCTGTGGATCTAATGGAATCCGAATCGTTTCATTCGTATAGTAATTGAGCGCCTCCAGTGTTTTTGCGCCCTCCTCCAGTCCATAGCCATAAGTGTGTATCAGTTCTCCGTATATTTTATACTTATCCCGCTTTTCCGTATCTTTGAGCTGTTTTAACTGGAGCTGGTATTTTTTGTGTGAGCGTTCCAGCGCAGTCGCTGTAATTTTTCTCAGATCGACGGATTTTTGACGGATTCTCGTATACGTATCCCTCGCCGCATAAAAATGCTCCAGTATGGCCGAGATCGACGCGGACGCTTCTGTCTCCAGATGGTGGTACTGCGTAAGCTGTACTGAGGAAAATTCAAACGGTCTTTTATTTTCCATCACAATGTTTGGATAAAACTTCTCTTCCTGGATCTGCTGCATCATAGCAAGGAACTGCTGGCACAAACGCGCTTTTTCTTCTTTTGAAAGGCTGGCCGTCGGCGCGTCGCCGTCCAGTCCGGCCCGATAGCAGATCTCGTTAGCGATGCACGGGCTGATTCCGGTATATGCGGTGTAAATGGCTTTTGCCGCAGTCAGCGGTTTGTCTGCCACCAGTTCCCAAAACTGCGCTTCATCTGCAGACAGCGGGTTATTTTTCCCCTGCGTCGGAATAAAATAGTCCCGTCCCGGCAGCACTTCGCGGACAGAGCTGACCTGCGCGGATACATGCTTGATACTGTCGATAATCCTTTGATTCTCATCGGTAAAAATCAGGTTGCTGTGTTTGCCCATCAGCTCGATCGTAAGCGTCTTTTTACGTACGTCGCCCAGATCGTCCAGATGCTCGATTTCAAAATGAATGATGCGCTCCATCTCTGGCTGCCAGATTTTAACAATGCGTCCGTTTGAAATATGCTTGCGCAGCAGCATACAGAAATTGGGCGCGGTCAAAGGACCCGGTTTATTTGTATCTGTCAGATAAATTAACGGCAAAGACGCGCTTGCGGATAAAAACAGACGTTTCTGTCCGTTTGCTCCCTTGAGCGTCAATAGCAGCGCATCCTTTTCCGGCTGTGCAATTTTATAAATACGCGCGTGCAACGCGATCTGATTTAATTCTGTGACCAGATTTGCGATTACAATTCCGTCAAAAGCCAAAACTATCACTCCCTTCTACGGCATTGTAACGTAAATGCGCCGATATCGCAAGTTCTTTTCTCTAAAAAGTTCTGTCCGCACGTTTCTTTGAGATGACCGCAGGCATCCTGCTGTCCAGAATTTTCCTGTATTTACATGCATCCCCAGAGTAAGAAAATCTGTTTCGGACATAATAGTCTTGTAAACAAACATGTTTACAACACTCACGATAAAGGAGGCAATGAACTATGAGTAATCATTCCAATCAAAACGCGGTACCAGAGGCAAAGGAAGCATTAAACCGTTTTAAATACGAGGTCGCAGACGAACTCGGCGTGCCGCTGAAAAAGGGCTACAACGGCGATCTTACTTCCCGTCAGAACGGTTCTGTAGGTGGTTATATGGTGAAAAAGATGATTGAAGCCCAGGAAAAACAGATGGCAGGGGAAGAATAATCCGATTCGGAAACTGTCTGAAATGACACGGCAGCCAATGGCATCTCATTTCTAATGTGAAGCGCCAGACAGCTGTAAACAGAAAAAAGGACTGATGCGCTGAGAGATTTCTCAATGCAGCAGTCCTTTTTTCAGTTACAAATTCAGCCGCTCCATCTGCCTTTCAAAATAGTCCTGTGCCTTGCGTAACAGTCCTTCGTGCTCCGGCAGCGCGAGCGCCCTGTCAAGGTCCAGAATTCTTTTTACTTCATCCGAAGCCTGCTGCAGTACCCTGGCATCCTGATAAATATCAGCCAGCTGAAACTCCATATCTCCGCTTTGTCGGATACCGAAAAAATCTCCCGGGCCACGCAGCTTTAAATCTTCGCTCGCGATCTGAAATCCGTCGTTGGTCCGGTTCAGTACGTCCAGTCTTTTGCTGGAGCCTTTTGCATCGGACGTATTGATCATAATACAGTAAGACTGCATGTCTGAGCGTCCCACACGCCCGCGCAGCTGATGCAGCTGCGCCAGTCCAAACCGCTGCGCGTCTTCGATCATCATAACCGTCGCATTCGGTACATTGACGCCGACTTCCACAACGGTCGTAGAGACAAGCACCTGTATTTCGTTTGCCGCAAATGCTTCCATTACTTTGTTTTTCATATCGGAACGCATTTTTCCATGTAAAAAGTCGACCTGAATGCCGTCTGGCAGCGCCTGTCTTAGTTTTTCGCAATAATCGGTAACATTTTCGCCTTCGGCATTTTCGCTGGCTTCTACCAGCGGACAGATCACATATGCCTGGTGTCCGGCTTCGATTTCTTTTCGTATAAATTCATAAGCATTGGGACGCCAGCCGCTGCCAACGACACAGTTTTTAATCGGAAGCCGTCTGGCCGGAACCTCGTCGATCACCGATATATCCAGATCCCCATATAAAATAATCGCCAGCGTCCGGGGAATCGGCGTCGCGCTCATAACAAGAATATGCGGACTTTCTCCCTTTAGGGAAAACGTCTCCCGCTGTCTGACGCCGAACCGGTGCTGCTCATCGGTAATGACAAGCGCCAGATGATCATAGACTGCTTTTTCCTGAAACAATGCGTGCGTTCCGATAATCATGGCATCGTCAAACAGCTGCATGCGTTCATATGCCCGGCGTTTCTGCTTTGCCGTCATAGCGCCGGTCAAAAGGACAAGATGCGTCTTTATGCCAAATAGTTCTACGTACTGCTCAAACGTCTCATAATGCTGGGCGGCAAGCACTTCGGTCGGCGCCATAAGCGCGGACTGATAGCCGCTGGCAGACGCCAGATACATCGCCAAAAACGCTACGATCGTCTTGCCGGAGCCTACGTCTCCCTGAATCAGGCGCTGCATGATATGCGGCCCATGCAGATCCCTGATGATTTCGTCCAGTACCCGCAGCTGGGCGCCGGTCAGCTTGTAAGGCAGCTTTTCAAGCAGCGGCGTAAGCAGATGTTCCTCCCGAAACTGATAGATATTTTCCAATGTCTGCCCCTGTTCTTTTTGCAGCTGCATATATAACAGGAATAAAAAGAACTCGTCGAACACCAGCCGCCGGCGCGCATCGGCCAGCGCGTCAAAATCTTTTGGAAAATGTATCTGGGAAACCGCATAATTGTATTCGGCCAGACCATATGTTTTCTTTGTCTGTGCAGGCAGATAATCCGGCAGCAGCAGTCCGGCATCCAAAACCTGGCGCAGCGTTTTTTTATACAAATTGTTCGTAAGACCGGATGTCAGACCATAAACCGGCTGCAGAGAACCAGCGACTGCTTCATATTGTACTGGCGTATAGATCACTGGCTGCTCCATCGAGAGCAGTCCTCCCTTTTCCTGTACATTCCCGTATAAAATAAAGGTCTGCCCCCTGGTCAGTGTGTTTCGTACATAAGGCATGCGAAACCACAAGCATTCCATCTTTTTGTCCAGATGCGTACCGTTTAAGATCGCAATCTGCATGGCTTTCGTCCGTTTGACAATGACCGGCGACTCTACACGAACGATAACGGCCTGCTTTTTTCCTGCAGAAGCCCCGCTGATTTCTACTGGTTCCGGAAACCGTGTGTATTCCCGTGGAAAACGAAGGAGTATATCACCGATGGTGTATACTCCTGTCTTTTGAAACAGCTGTTCTGTCTTTGCTCCCACGCCTTTTACGCCGCTAACCGGTGTCGTAATCTCCATGGAAACCACCAGCCTATTCCACTGAGATCAGATAGTAGTAGATTGGCTGTCCGCCATACTGTACTTCTACTTCCAGATCTTCATGATTTGCCAGTATTTTTTCTGCGATCGCATTTGCGGCATCCTCATTTACTTCTTCTCCAAAATAAATGCTGACAATTGCAGAATCGTCGTCGATCATGCTTTCAGTCATTTCAAGCGTAACCTGTTCCAGATCTTTTCCGACTGCGAGTATCGTTTTATCTCCGATTCCCATATAATCATCCTGTCGGATTTCCTTATCATCGATCACCGTATCGCGCACGGCATAGGTCACCTGTCCGGTTCGGACATTTTTAATCTCCTGGAGCATCCGTGATTCGTTTTCTTCCGCGGTCTGTTCCGGAATAAAATTAATCAGCGCCGTAATTCCCTGTGGAATCGTCTTTGTCGGAATGACGTGTATCTGCTTTTCTTCGGATAACGCAGCCGCCTGATTTGCCGCCAGTATAATATTTTTATTGTTCGGCAGGACAAATACGTGATCTGCCTGTACATTTGCAACCGCGTTTAAAATATCCTCCGTACTCGGATTCATCGTCTGGCCGCCCTCGATCATATAATCGGCGCCAAGTCCTTTGAATACCTCGCTGAGTCCATCCCCGACAGAAACTGCGATAAAGCCGATATCTTTATATTCCGCCTCTTTGGAAGACTCTGCCGCCTGCTGCGTCTTTTCTGCCGCCTGCTGTGCCGCCAGCTTCTGCGCGTCCTTGATCAGTCTTTCCTGATGCTCCTCGCGCATATTGTCGATTTTAATTCTGCTTAAAGAACCATGTGTCAATGCTTCCTGGATGGCAAGTCCGGGATCATTGGTATGTACATGGGTCTTTACGATTTCATCGTCCGCCACAACCACGATCGAGTCGCCAATGGATTCCAAAAATGCTTTGTATTTGCGTTCCGCCTGATCTGTCAGCGGATGGTTTAATACGATAATAAACTCGGTACAATAGCCAAATGTGATCTCCGCTTCTGTTTCTTTTGTAATTTTTCTGACTTCCGTCGCCGGCCCTGCTTCGATGGCCGTATCGATCTCTTTGCCAAGCAGCGCGTCGTAAGTCCCCTGCAAAATAACTACGAGTCCCTGTCCGCCGGAATCCACAACGCCTGCCTGCTTTAATACCGGAAGCATATCGGGCGTCTTTTTCAATACGCGTTCTGCCTCTTCGATCACTTCACCCAGAAAACAAACCAGATCATCCGTTTCTTCCGCCATCTGCGCCGCTTTATCTGCCGCACCGCGCGCAACCGTAAGAATCGTTCCTTCTTTTGGCTTCATAACCGCTTTGTATGCCGTCTCCACCGCTTTTTGAAATGCCGCGGATAAAACCGGAACGGTCAGTTCCTGCTCCTTTGCGATCACTTTCGTAAATCCGCGAAACAGCTGTGACAAAATCACACCTGAATTTCCTCTGGCTCCGCGCAGGGATCCGGAGGAAATTGCCTTTGCAATCGACGCCATATCCGGCTGGGTTAACGCACTGACTTCTTTTGCAGCCGAAAGAATCGTCATGGACATATTGGTGCCGGTATCTCCGTCCGGAACCGGGAATACGTTCAGCTCATTAATCCATTCTTTTTTCGCTTCCAGATTTTTTGCTCCATTTAAAAACATTTTTGCCAAAACCGCAGCATTTATTGAATTGATCTCCACTTGCAACTCCTCCTTAATCGATCACGCGCACGCCTTCAACAAAAATGTTGATTTTTTTGATGTGCATTCCTGTGAATTCTTCTACCCGATATCTGACCGTACTGATCAGGTTATCCGTCACAGTACTGATACTGACGCCATACGAAATAATGACATGAAAATTAATCGTAATCTCATTGTTCTCCTCAATGACTACATTTATACCATGTGTCAGATAATCTTTTTTTAATAATCTTACAATTCCGTCCTTGACATTTACCGCCGCCATACCAACAATGCCAAAACATTCTACCGCAACAGAACCCGCGTAAGTTGCAATGACCTCGCTTCCAATGATCACCCTGCCATATTCGTTTTCAAACTGCCCTTTCATAGCATACCTCCAATCATTTTCATTCATTCAAATGAACCAGTTAGAAAATATTATAACCGCTTTTGACCAAAAAGAAAACATAATTTTTACATTATTCAAAAAAATTGAATTTTTCTGGAATTTATCCTTGCATTTGTGAATCTCTTCTGATAGAATAATCATGTTGTAAGTCTGAAATTACTGTCAGATTTAAGAATTTAAACACTTGATCATGCAAGGAGGTGTTCCTATGGCTAAATGTTCCGTTTGTGGAAAAAGCGTTCTTTTCGGTAACAATGTGAGCCATTCACATAGAAGATCTAACAGAATGTTCAAACCAAACATCAAATCTGTCAGATGCAAGGTGAATGGAGCTACAAAAAGATTATATGTTTGTACTTCCTGCTTAAAGTCCGGTAAAGTTGAAAGAGCATAGGATTTTAGGAAACGTATCAAAGAAGCTGCTGCAGGCACAAATCATTGCCGGCAGCTTTTTTTGTGGACTAAACGGCAGACTCCGACATATATTAAAAGAAGGGACAGCATTTTGATACCCGGTAATATCATTTGTCTGTTCTGACAGAATCTATAAAAGAATCGAAGTGGATTATGAAAAAAATATGCGGATTTGCCATGTTTTGGATTGCAGTCGGCATGGTCATTATGCTTTTTTTGGAAAGCGTATGGCTCGCCCTGACGATTATATGCGCGCTGCTGATCTGCGGATATAATTTATTCTGCGGGTAAACAGCCGTTCCTGCTCCAGAAAGTATTTTTAAACACGATTGGATACAAAAACTGGCAGAAACGACGAACCGTAACTCTCCGCTGTCTTCGCGGTTACGGTTCGTCATACGTTCTGCCAGAAACAATTTCCCTGCGTTACTCTGATATTTTCTCGTTCAGCGCGTCTCCCAGCTGGCTTTCCAGTTCATCTGCCGCTTTTTTCTGCGCTTCCGGATCCGCCGGGGCATTTTTATCTTTTGACGTAAATTTATTTACAAAATCCGGTATCATATCCAGAATCTTTGTAATTCCATCCTGATTTTTGACATTGACGAGCCTGGTTGTCCCATTTTGAATCACGAGCACCGCGCTTGGCGTAATTTTTCCACCCATACCGCCGCCGCCATTATTTTTGTTTTCTCCGCTAAACGCGCCTGCTCCCACGCCAAAGGTAACGTCTATCAGCGGCAGAATGATCGTGTCGCCGATATGAACGGCATCTCCTACTACTGTTTTGGTTGTGATAAAGCTGTCCATTCCCTGAAATAAGGATGCGACAGTTGAGCTGAAACTATTGTCTGACATCTGTTTTCCTCCTGTCATTGTTCTTCTGCGCCTGTAAACGCGCGCCTGTTGATACACAGCATCCGTACTGCCTTCTGCCATGTTAGGATCTGATTTTAAATGTATCTTATGATCTGTCCCGCTTCGTGATTCTGCGGACGACATACATAAATTCTTTATCCCGAAGCAGCCGTATGGCTCCAGTCAGACATATGACTACCATGACCCTGCCCTGTGCCTGTATTTTCCCTTCTACATACAGCTTTTCAGATGTAAAATCCGGTTGGATGCTGCATGGATAACGGTAAACCAGCGGTATCATCCCAAGGATTCCCGTTGCCATACCGGTCAGTGACGGATCTGCCAGAGAAAAGGAAAGATCCGCCTGCAGCTTTTTCGGTTTATAGCTTCGCAGTAATTTCAACAGCTCCGTCCACAAATGACCGAACGCATGGCGATTCACCTCATCCGTATACTCCTGCCGTAACCGCTCATATCCGTTACGAATTTTACGGAAAATCCCCTGCTCTGCTTTGTCTGCTCCATCAGAAAACGCATCTTTCTTTTTTGGTTTTTCCGCCTTCAACCGTTTCCGACTGCGTTTTTGCAGCTTCTTTTTGTTTCGCTTTTCCTGTTTTTGTTTCTTTTTGTCTGACTTTTCTTTCTTCTTTGACGCTTTTTTCTTATCTGGTGTTTCTATCGGAGCAGATGTTTGTTCCTGATCAGACGTCTCTTTCTGTTCAGACATATTTGCCTGATCAGATGTTTCTGACTGATCAAATATTTGCTCCTGATCGGATATTTCTATTTTATCAGATATATTTGCCTCTGATATTTCTACCTGTTCAGATATTTTTACCTCTGATATTTGTATCTGTTCAGATATTTTTACCTGATCGGATGTCTCTTTCTGTTCAAACATGTTTGCCTGCTCTGGTTTTTCTGTCTGTTCAGATGTTTGCTCCTGATCGGATATTTCTATTTTATCAGATATGTTTGCCTGATCGGATATCTCTTTCTGTTCAGACATATTTTCGACACCTGATGTTTCTGTCTGATCAGACATGTTTTCCTTTGCTATTTCTATCTGCTCAGATATTTCTTTCTGATCAGTTTCTCTCTTAGTTTCTTTCTTTTGCTTTTCTTCCCACGATTTTACACTGGCGGTCGTATGATACTGTTTCATTGCCAATAGCGAAGAAGTATCGTTTTGTTCTGTCGGAAATTGCGACGTCGGGGCTTCATCTGCATGTGATTCCTGTATCGGAATGAATGATGCCAAACTTTCTTTTTCCCGCAATTCTTCTGACGGAAATTCGCTGGCTGAATTCTCTGTTACAGGAGTATTTTCTGCCGCGTCCGTTTCCACTGGAAGTTCTCCCTGCTGCATCGCCTGCGTCTCATTTGTCTGCGGATTTTCCATCCCGTCGTTCCTGTCAGATACCGACAGAGAATTTTCGACAGACGACGCGCTATTCACAGAAACACCCTCTGTTTCCTTTTCATATACCCCGCTTTTATCTTTGGAATTCTCACCTGTGACGGACGACGCAGCCGCCTGTGATTTTTTTGCAAACCGCTTTTTTTTGGAACGTTTTAATTTTTTGCCTTTTTTTCCTGCCTTTTTTCTCGCGGCAATCTTTGCCAGCAGCTTTAGAATATCCACACCAGCGATACGGATTTTATTTGAAAGTCCCGGCGGCCCATAGCTTACGGTCACATGCACCAGATGCAGCAGCCAGGTTACTTTCAGACGCAGCTGCAGATTTGCAACCGGATTTTTCTCTAAAGGATCCGCACTTTGCTCATTCAGAGCCAGCACTTCATAATGGATCGGAACAAACAGAACAAGCAACAAAACGACAAGCAAAATCAAAACCGCTAAAAGCAGCGTCCAGCCCGCAATCTTTAACAGTGCCAGCAAAAACAATCCAATTGCCCTTATCATGTGCCGCCACCTGCCTTCTGCTGCATAATATAACGTTTTACCTCAAATCCGCCTGTTTTTTTATACACGTCCGTTACAATCTCTGCCGCTGTAGCAAGCGCGTCTTCATAGCCTTTCGCAAGTCCGATAACGTACAGATTTCTTTTTGGATACGCTTTCTGACAAAGCTCCCTGGCTGGAATAATCTCCATCAGGTTCGTTTCATATCTGCATAACACAATCAAAAAAACATTGGAAAGACAGGAATTACGGCTGATCTTCCATTTTAAACGTCTGATTTTTGTTTTTTTCTTAGGGATACTTTCCCCAATATACAAATTTTCATACCAAATCATCCGGACTCCTTATGGCCTGGCTTTTCAAGATCTGCCAGCCAAACTACCTGATACCTGTTTTATCCTGGAATGGATAAATGTGGATACAATGTCTTCTTACAAAAGGACTGCTTTTGTTATTTTCACAGTCCTTTTGTTCTGTCAGAAGAATCTTAAAAATATTTTTTGCTTCCCCACAGATTACTTTTTTTCAAGCTGAGATATTCATTATAAGCCTGTTCCAGTATCTGCTTTTCATTGGAAAATTTCAGCAGATGGTAAGCCTCATGAAACTTATAGTAACCGGAGTCTACAAAATACTCTTCCCATTGTGGCTTGCTGTAATAATTGTCCGCCATCATCAGATACCAGTGAACTTCCTTTTCCACAGTATCCTCCGGTACATTAAAGGTATACTGGCTTTTACCAATATATTTGATAATCGCCGCGCTCACACCGGTTTCTTCCAGGACCTCACGGGCTGCGGTCTCCTTATAGTCCTCTCCCTGTTCAACGGTTCCCTTTGGAAGAACCCATCCCTCATACTTGTTCTTGTAGTTTTTATAAAGCAGCAGAATCTTACCACGGAATATTACCACACCACCACAACTCGTTGCTTCAATCATTACAACACCTCCTGATGTGGTTCCTGTTTCAGGTACCTGACAATACCTGAAAACAAATAGCTAATCAGTAGTATACCCCTTTTTTGATTCACATGCAAGAAATTCGTATGTCTTTTTTTATTTCTATGGAAGAAATTTGGAAACACATTTTTATGTGGCTGCACGGACGTGTTCGTGGCTGTGCGGACGTGTTCGTGGCTGCGCGGATGTGTTTGTGGCTGCGCGGACGTGTCCGTGACCGCTGGCCAAAAATCGGAATCGGCGGCAGGGGACTGAGCGGACTGGGGCAACGCTGCGGTGAACTAATCGCTAACTCCGACTAAGACATTCGGCGTGTGAGCCTCATGCCTAAGTCTGCGTAAGCGCTGGATTTCACCTCCGCTAAAAACGCCCCTCGGATGTCCTTTCAGTCCCCTGCCGCCGGTTCCGGTTTTTGGCCAGCGGTCACGAACACTGTTTATTGGCTGATTTTAAATGAATGTATTCCAGTTATTGTAAATTTGCATAGTCTCACATATACAAATGTTGCTGATGAAAACTTTTCCAAAAAATCTTTCAGTCTCATGCCGCCATTCCCAGGTTCCTGACAGCAGCCACGGACACTGTTTGTCTGACAATTTTAAATGAATACATTCCAGTTATCATAAATTTCCATAGAAAAACATAACCTGACCGCTGCTACCTGCTGATGGGAACTTTACAGAAAAAATCTTTTCAGTCTCATACGCCATTCCCAGGTTCCTGACAGCAGTCACGAGCTCTGTTTGCAGACAATTTTAAATGAATACATCCCAGTTATCATAAATTTCCATAGAAAAACATAACCTGACTCTGCTACCTGCCGAAGACAACTTTACCACAAGAAACACCCTGAAAAAACATGAAATCGACGCTCTCCCCAGAGGTGAAATTTAGCACTTACACAGATCCCATCACCATCCTGTCCCCCACAGCCTCCAATTTCACCAAAATGAAACAATCAAAAGTTATACAATGAAAGCCAACCACAAAACAGTGTGCGTGACAGCCGCAAGGGGCCCTGGAGCGGGCGGCATGGGACTGAAAGGACGTCTGAGGGGCGCTTTTAGCGAAGGTGAAATCCAGCGCTTACGCAGACTTAGGCATGAGGCTCACACGCCGAATGTCTTAGTCGGAGTTAGCGCTTAGTTCACCGCAGCGTTGCCCCAGTCCGCTCAGTCCCATGCCGCCCGCTCCAGGGCCCCTTGCGGCTGTCACGCACACGTCCGCGCAGCCATCCCCCCTCGGTCTCACCTCATTTTCATTCATCCCTCCGAAAAGTACACATCAAACACCGCCTTTGCAACCGGTACCGCATAAGCACTGCCAGTACCTGCTCCTTCTACGACAACGACCACGACAAGATCTTCTTCCCCTTCTTTCGAAGCATATCCCGCAAACCACGCATGAGAGTCTTTTGCACTTGTAAATTCCGCAGACCCGGTTTTTCCGGCTGCTGTATATTTTTGATTGTTTAACGCGGTTCCGGTTCCATTTGTTACCACTTCCCGCAAATACTTTCTGAGCGTTTTCGCTTTTTTCGCGCTTAAAAGCTCTGCGTATACCTGCGGTTCGCTAACCGATACCTCCGTGCCCTCATAATTGGTGATCCGGTCAGTAATATATGGTTTCATCAAAATTCCGTTGTGATTCACCGCAGACATGACAAGCGCCAGATGATACGGTGTTACAAGCGTTTTCCCCTGTCCGATGCAGGTCTGCATGATTTCCCATGACGAAGCGCCTTTCGATAAGGTAAAGCTGCTTTGCTTATACGGAAACTCGCATGGAAGCTCTGTATCGAACAGCAGCTTCTCATTCGTTCGTGCAAACTTGTCCAGATTCAAAGATAACCCAATGCTGGAAAAAGATGTGTTGCAGGAATGTGCAAACGCCGCTTTTAAATCCTCCTGTCCGTGTACCGCATTGCCAAAACAATGGATGACATTTCCTTCTTCGGTTAAACTTCCGCCGCACTCATACGCGTAGCCCTGATAATTTTTATGCTCTTTCATATATTCTAACAGCGTAAAAATTTTAAATGTGGATCCCGGCGGGTACAGGCCCTGTGTCACACGATTTAACAGGACAGAAGAATTTCCATTTTCCGCGGTAATGCTGTCCCATTCGGATGCGATGGTATTGGGATCAAAATCGGGCTTGGATACCATCGCGACGATTTTTCCGGTTGCCGGCTGCATGGCGATCACAGCGCCCTGATGGTTTCCAAGCGCCTCGTATGCCGCCTTTTGTACATCCAGCTCCAGTGTCGTTACTACCGTATCGCCGATATTTTTCTTATCCTGCAGTTCCTTCCATATTTTTTCGAGAAAAAACGCATGCGAACGCAGCAGCTGAAAATTATCGATCGACTCGATGCCTGATTTGCCGTTTGTACCAAAACCGACCACATGAGCGAACATCCTGCCATAGGGATAACTTCTGGATTCCGTGCCGTCGGCAGCCGTCTTTGTCGTTGCCAGTACTTCTCCCTGCGCAGATAAAATATCGCCCCGTCGGATACGGTCTGCAAACGCATCCTGTCTGGCGTTATAGGAACTGTTAATAAACGCTTCGCTTTTTTCCACCTGAAAATAAGTAAAATAAGCGATCATCCCTAAAAATATGGCCAGAAACAGATACGTAACAACTGCAAATTCCCGGTTTCTAATCGAATTTTTTACCGGATTTTTTGCCGGACCTTCCGGCTGTCTTTTCTCATAGGTCTTTGTCGTCTTCCATTTTGTTTTTTCCCGTTTCTGCTTTTCATATAAGAGCCTTTCCACGTCTTTTTTTCGCTGTCTTTCTTCCAGCTCTTCCAGATTCCTTTTCATAAAACGGCCAATCCTCCTTTCCTCAGCCTTTGCTTCTCCAGTTTTTCTGATTCCTGAAACTTTCTTCCTCCGGCTTTATTTCTTCGGCTTCTTCCGCTTCTCTTAAAATATAAAGTCCCTGAATCACTGCGAAAATAATAAAGGTGCCAAGCAGCGAGCTCCCTCCATAGCTGATCAGCGGCAGCGTAACACCGGTGGACGGGATAAATTTGGTCACGCCGCCAACTGTTAAAAATACCTGAAAGCCATACACCGTACCAAGTCCAAGCGCAATCAGCTTGTAAAACAGATCATGCATCTGCATGGCAATATTTAAAAACATCAGATAACAGCTCGCGCATACCATAATCAGGCAGACGGCAAAAATCCCTCCAAGCTCCTCGGAAATCGCAGCAAATACAAAATCTTCTTCCACAATCGGAATTTTATTCGGCATCCCCTGATATAAGCCCATGCCAAACCAGCCTCCGGTGCCGATTGCAAACAGCGACTGGCAGACCTGATACCCCTCGTCGTGAATGACCGACAATGGATCTTTCCACGCCGTCACACGTACCCGTACATGGCGAAACAGCTTGTATGCAACGACAGAAGCCGCGCTGCCGCATAATAGTCCGCTGATCAGATAAATCGGACGACGGGTCGCCACGTAAAGCATGACAAGATACGTCATAAAAAAAATAAGGGCAGCGCCAAGATCTTTGGATACGACGAGTATCAGCACATGAATCGCGGCTACGACGGTCGCCTTGCATACCTGGGAAAACTGCGTCGACTGAGACAGCATGGACGCCGTAAAAAATACAAACAGGATTTTCACAAACTCAGACGGCTGAATCGCGATACCCGCGATCTGAAAGGACAGTCTGGCGCCATAGCTTACCGAACCGAGCACGGCGACCGCCGCCAGCGATCCGATTCCAACGACTGCATACAGCCATGTCAGACGGTCCAGAAAATGAATCTTATGAATAAAAAACGGTATAATCATCGTAATGACAACCGCCGCTACCGCTATCTCATACTGCCGTACCGCCTTGTCCGGATGCAGCCGGTATAATATTACAAATCCGACTGCCAGCAGCATACACATATTGTTGACAACAAGCCCGGACGCCCGTTTGTATATATACTTATAGATGACCAGAATACAGCCCAGCAAAGCCGCCTGCATGACATATGTGATCATTACATTTGTCGTTTTTTGCACCGCAAATATAACCGCAAACGCATTCAGATGTATCAGAAAAATCAGTTTCGCCTGTTTTCTTAAAGTTCGTTTCAGCCTTCTTTGCGATTTTCTCCCGTTTAATGCATGAAAACAGGTAAAGGTATAGCATGCAAATAACAGGATCATCAGATATTTTGACAGTTCTACGATCAGATGTTCCATTGTTTCTCCTACTCTGTTCCACGTTTATAATGTCCGTTTGTATACGCGCCGATCACTGCCGCCAGATCTGGCGGCTGCCGTTTGATAAAGGATGTCCTGACACAGTCGCAGATTCTTTGCACCATCTGTTCGGATTCGGTTGTAAACCAGAGTCTGTATGCGGCCGGCCTTAACTGTCTCAGTTCGTCTGCCAGCTGAATCAGCGATAACGGCTGTGGATTATAGATCGTATTATAACATGCGCTGCAGACATTTCGCACCGGAAACTCTTTTGCATATCGGTCTTTTAAATAACACAGGCCGTTTGTCCCGATACAGTGTCCGGCTGTTTTTTGAATACACTGCGCGCTGGTCATTAATGGCAGATGTCCGTAAATAATCAGCTCGCTGGTCGTATTGGTTCTTGCGCGCAGTTCTTTTTTGTTCAGTTCCAGCGGAATCGTATCATAGTTCCATCCCAGACTGGCGTAGCTTTGTTTTGTCTCGTCCGAAAACGTATACAGGCTGTGTTCCAGAATACAGTGCCGCTTATTTACCTGCATCTGCTCCAAAAAACCAAGCTCGTCCACCGTTTTTACAAGATAACCGTCCGTTTTGCTCTCACAAATGTTCTGCCAGTGTTCCTTGTAAAACCGTGCCGTTTTCCTGCGAAAGATCGGAGGAAGAATCAGATACGCGCGCTTTCCTGCCGCATGGACACGTTCCACATGTTTTTTTAATTGTGCGGTAAAACGGTCTGGGTGATACATGGAGCTGTCCAAATAAATCCGGCTGATAAAATCCTGCTTTAACACAGCGTTTAGCTGCGCGTCTTCTTCCACAGCCGCCGTAAAACAGCTGTCGCCGCTTAAATGCTGCGGTTGCGGCGCTGCAAACGCATTCGACGGATCTAAGTCCGGAGCTGTTCTGTAATGTTGCCGCAGAATCTGCTCTTCCAGCTGTGCGAGCGCCATGCGGCGAAGCTCGTTTAACATCTGTTTTGGCAAAAACACTGCATCGTCCATCTGTACCGTAATCTGTGCCATTTCAAACGGCGTATGGCCGGTTTTGGACAGCTGCGTAACGATCATTTCCTGACTCAGCGGCTGCTTTTTCGCAATCTCTGCCAGACCATATGCTGCCGAGACCGAATAACCGTTGCAGGATACAGCCAGACGCGCCGGTTCGCCAGCACGCAGACAGGCGGCCGCCTGTACCTGCAGTTTTTTTTCACAGACGATACTTCCTTCCGCCGGTTCGCTTTTTTCATGATGTCCGGATTGTTTCATCGTAATCATATCGGGGCCGTTTTGTTTTGTATAATAGCCGTTCGTAAACCCGCTGCGGTTCCCGGCCTGCAGCAGACGTTCGTAATCGTGCCGGTCCACCTTTGCCGTACCCTTTTCCAGATATGCGTCGATATATTTTCGATAGACGGCAGTTACGCCGGCAGCGTATGCGGCTGTTTTCATCCTGCCCTCTATTTTAAAGGAAGAAATACCGGCTTCGATCAGCTGTGGAAGCTGATCGATCGTACATAAATCTTTCGGACTCAGAGGATAGCAGGCTGTCGCTTTTACTTTTTTCTTTCGATCCAGTATCGTATATGGCAGCCGGCACGGCTGTGCACAGCGCCCGCGGTTACCGCTCCTTCCGCCCAGCATACTGCTAAGCAGACATTGTCCGGAATAACAGTAGCAAAGCGCCCCATGCACAAAGCATTCGATTTCAAGGCCGGAATGACTGCGAATCTCGCGTATCTCTTCCAGCGACAGCTCTCTGGCTGCAACAATGCGCGTAACTCCCAGCTTTTGTAAATACGAAAAACCGTATGCACTGGCAACGGACATCTGCGTACTAATATGCACCGGCAGATCCGCGAACCAGCTATGAACAAGGCGCATCACTCCGAAATCCTGCACAATCACTGCATCCAGTCCCTGCCTGTAATACGGCAGCAGATAGTCATATAAGGTATGGATTTCTGTCTGCTTCAGCAGCGTATTCACAGTCAGATATAGTTTCTTTCCATACAAATGCACTTCATCGATCGCCTGGCACAGCTCTTCCTGTGTAAAATTTTTTGCATATGCCCTTGCGCCAAAACGGCTGCCGCCTACATAGATCGCATCTGCACCAGCCTGTATCACCGCCCTGCAT
The DNA here is from genome assembly GCA_910577225.1 of uncultured Eubacterium sp. GTDB lineage: Bacteria > Bacillota > Clostridia > Lachnospirales > Lachnospiraceae > Eubacterium_J. The sequence continues at coordinate 39,092 of CAJTMV010000019.1, forward strand.
ATTTCCAAAGAGCCTGCAGGCGCAAGTAGCTGCGGTCTTTGGTAAAGAGCGTCTCCAGTCTGTCTTTCCTGATCGTACACACTATTTGGATTTGCATCCCGATGTTTGTCTGACATTTTTATCATATATTTCTCCACTGCCATATCAAAATAGGGAACGGATTGACTCCATCCCCTTTTTTCAATCTTATTGTTTCTAATAGCTCTTTTTACTTACCGTTTGCGTTTTTTTCCTTTTTTTGACTTTTTCTTAATCTTCTCCGCCTGCTCCTGACGTTCCAGCTCCGCGATCTGCTTTGCCAGCGCTTTTATCTCAGGATCGTCGTCTTCCGTAATTTCAGACATCACAGACGAAACAAACTCGTCGTCTTCCGGTTCCGGCATCGGGCCTTCATCTGTAAGCTCATGTCTGGCTGCAGGCGCCAGCAGCTCTTCCAGCTCTTCTTTGGACAGCTCCGGCATCGCAGGCTGCGGCTCTCTGATCGGGCCAAGCAGTTCTGTCAGCTCCTCTTCAGAAAGTCCCGGCGTTAACAGTATCGAGCTCCTGGAAGTCACATGCAAGCCACGTGCCGGATCCTCCCCCGGTTCCGGTAATTCTTCCATTGAATCCATAAATGGTTCTGTTTCCGTGAAAGCATCCGTTTCAGATGTCCCCTCTGTTTCCGCGGACTGCTCCATATCGGTTTCTTCCACATCTTCGGACTGCTTCACACTGCCGGACTCTCCCTGTTCTTCGAACAGTTTCCCAGCATCCGTAATCTGTGCATCCGTCTGCTTTCTGCCAGATTCCGGCTCCTGTTCGCCAGCCGCCCGTTTCCCACCGGTTTCCGGCTCATCTGTGGCAGCTGTCTGCTTTCCGCCGGTTTCCTGCAAGTCTGCGGCAGCGATCTGCTCCCTACCGGTTTCCGGCTCATATCCGCCAGCCACCCGTTTCCTGTCCATCTCCTGCAAGTCTGCGGCAGCGATCTGCTCCCCGCCGGTCTCGGACTCACGTCCGCCAGCCATCTGTTCCCTACCGGTTTCCGGCTCATGTCCGCCAGCCATCTGTTTCTCACCGATATCCGACTCATCTGCGGCAGCCGCCCGCTTCCTGTCCGTCCCCTGCGAGTCTTTGGCAGCCGCCTGCTCCCCGCCGGTTTCCGCCCCATGCTGAGCGGCGGTCTGTTCTATGCCGGTTTCCGGTACATGTCCGCCAGCCATGTGCTCTGTACCGGCTTTCTGCAGCTCTGTGACGCCGGTCCGTTGTGTAACTGCGGCTCCCCGAACCTCTGCGGTCTGCTTCTTACCGGCAGTCGTCTCTTCAGTTGCTTTTTTTGCCGACACGATCACTTTATCTGCATCTTCCCAGACAGAAGCATCCTCCCAAACAGAATCTTCGGTTCCATCTTTCGCTTTTGTATCCCCTTCATTTGCAGTGTCTTCACCTGTCCGGAGCTCGTCGTTGTCGTTATGATTCCGGTTTTTTCGCCCGTCTTTCGTATCGATCGCTTTGTTTTTGTCGTTTTCTTCCTGTTCTTCTGAAAGCTCCGCCATTGTCTCATGGATCGCCTCGCGCAGCTCTGTTACTTCTTCTTTCGAAAGCTCCGTCGGCGTCAAAAATTCTTCCCGTTCTTCTTCCAAGGGCTTTGGCTGTTTTATTTCATTCGTTTTTTTTCCCGCTGTATCGTTCTTTTCCTTTTCTGCTGCAGCCGTCTTTTGGGGCGCGGCAGATGGTGCGGCGCCCAGTAATGCGTCCGCAAGCGTTGCCTCCAGTTTTTCTTTATTCAGCCGCAGTTCTTTGTTCACTGCTTCGACTTCGCGTTTTTCCTGCTGGGTCAGACGCAGCATTTCTTCAAACTGACGGTTTCTTTCTTCCGCTACCTTTGCATTACCTGCCAGAATCTGATATCTTTCTTCCAGCTTTTGATAGCTTGCCTCCAGCTGACTCTCGCGTCCGGATTTCTGGTTGCGTTCCAGTCGTTCGCGATTTAGCTTTTCCAGCAGCTCTTCCACCTTCATCTGTGTATCTACCAGCTCGTGCTTTAGCTCGAACAGGTCTTTTTCTGCCTTTTTATAATTTTCCTCCGCAGTCTCAAACTGTTTTTTTGCCTTAAAGAAATCATCTGCAATATTTAACTGAATCAGAATGGATTTCATATCGTTTGGAATCCTGCGGTATTCATCCCGTTCCGTAATCTCAGAAATCTTCGTATTAATATAGGATGCAACATGCTGAAGATATCCTTCTTCCTCATAACCGCTCAAAGTATATACTTTCCCTGCAATCATTACATCCGTACTTTTTTTAGCAGCCATCGCTTTATCCTCCGTCTATCCATTATACAGACTTCTTTCAGGAAAAACAACCATTATTTTGTAATTCCAAAGTGCTGACAGGCAAAATCTGTGGCTACACGGCCTTTCGGCGTTCGAAGGATCAGACCGTTTTGCACCAAAAACGGTTCGTAGACATCCTCAATCGTGCCGGAATCTTCTCCAATAGACGCCGCAAGCGTATCCAGACCGACCGGACCCCCGCCAAACTTCTGAATAATCGTAAGCAGTATGCTGCGGTCATTCTGATCGAGTCCCATTTTGTCTACTTCCAGCAAATCCAGAGAAAATGCCGCTACCTCTTTTGTGATTTCTCCGTTATATTTGACCTGGGCAAAATCACGGACACGCTTTAACAGCCGGTTCGCCAGCCTCGGCGTGCCTCTGGAGCGGCGTGCCAGCTCATACGCGCCTTCCGTATCGATCGTTACGTCGAGCTTAACGGCAGAATGCAGAATGATCGTCTGCAATTCCTCCACGGTATAAAATTCCAGATGATGAATCACGCCGAACCGGTCGCGTAACGGCGCAGATAACAATCCGGCTCTCGTTGTCGCGCCTACCAGTGTAAAATGCGGCAAATCCAGACGAATTGAACGCGCCGTAGCTCCTTTTCCGATCATAATATCGATCGCATAATCCTCCATCGCAGGATACAGTACTTCTTCCACCTGACGGTTCAGACGATGGATCTCGTCTACAAATAAAACGTCTCCTTCCTGCAGTCCGCTTAATATCGCGGCCATTTCTCCGGGCTTTCCTATTGCCGGGCCGGAAGTAATCTTCATATGCGTCCCCATTTCATTTGCAATAATACCAGACAGCGTCGTCTTGCCAAGTCCCGGAGGTCCGAAAAAAAGTACGTGATCCAGCGCTTCTTTTCGCTGCTTTGCCGCTTCGATATATACCTTCAGATTTTTTTTTGCCTTTTCCTGCCCGATATATTCATCTAACGTCTGCGGGCGCAGACTTTTTTCCACAACAAGATCTTCTTCCTGAATCTGCGTGGAAATGACTCGTTTTTCCATAAGAGGAACCTGCCCTTTCTAAACGAAATGCATCGTCGATGCAATCCGTCGATGTATCGTTTTTATAAAATCGCCATCTTTTTCAGCGCCTGTTTTAACAGCGTTTCGACTTCCATATCTTTTGTAATTTCGATACCGTCCAGCGCCTTGAACGCTTCTGAAGAGGAATATCCAAGCGCCGTCAGCGCCATCACTGCTTCCGCTTTCACTCCGGATCCATCGGCCTGCGTTTCCTGTACATGCGTCAGCTTTTGTTCAAATGCGTCTTCCAGGCTGATTTTGTCTTTTAATTCCAGAATCAGCCGCTGCGCGGTTTTTGTACCGACACCCGGCGTCTTTGCAATCGCCTTTGCATCGTCGCCAAGTATGGCAAAACGCAGATCATCGGTTGTCATCACAGACAGGACCGCGAGCGCGTTTTTGGGTCCGACCCCGCTGACGCCGATTAACAGCTTGAAAATACGAAGCTCGTCTTTGGTCAGAAATCCAAACAGTGTCATTGCATCCTCACGCACCTGCAGCCAGGTATGTATTTTAACCGGCTGGCCGATCGACGGCAGCCGGTCGGACACCTGTGTCGGCACATACACCTGCCAGCCAATGCCAGACACATCGATCACGATGCTGTCCGGCATAATATCGGCCAAATTTCCTTTGATATAAGATATCATCGTTTTCTCCTTGAAAAATCAGTGTATACATCTTTAAAAAAACTTTTCTTTTGGCAGGCGAAACAGTATTTCCTGCGCTGTCATGCCGATCAGAACTCCCGTGATCACGCCCGCCAGTAACAGCGTTGGAAAATAATATAACAGATTCGCGTTTTCAACGACAAAAACCGCCGTCAGAATCTGCCCCAGATTGTGCGTAATCCCGCCGATAGCGCTGATGGCAGTCACTCCAAATTTTCCGGTCTGTTTCAGCATTACCATACAAAAAAAACTCAAAAGTCCGCCCGCCAGACTGTATAAGATACTGAACAGATTTCCAAACAGCATTCCGGCCAGCAGAATGCGCAGAACCGAAATGACGAGGGCGTCTTTGATCCCCGCACGGTACAGCATCAGAATCACCACAATATTCGTAAGTCCCAGTTTGACGCCCGGAATGCCAAAAGAAAAAGGAATCAGCGATTCCACATAGCTGCAGATCAGTGCAAGCGCCAGAAACAGGCCCAGATATGCCGTTTTTTTCATCAGACGAACTCCTCTCACCGCGAAATGGAATCCAGACCGGCATCGCTGCCTCCCGCGATCTCCACTACGATTTTATTTGGCAGACAGACGATCGTTTCTCCCTGCCTGGATATGGCTCTTTGGTGGACACAGAGCTGATCGGGACAGTCTGCCTGTATCATGTCCGCATTCCGCCCCGAGATCTGAAGCGTATTTACAACGTTTCCGTTTTTTAGAATCGGTATGTTTTGTTCTTCTGACAGCCGATACGTTCCATACAGCTCCCCATCAGACAAAATGCGTACCGTCACCGCGTCTTTTCCTGTCAGCGTACGGACAGCAAAAAACCCCGCAATCCCTGCAAAAAGCAGCAGACTGATCAGTATCAGATCTGCTTTTGTCATTCGTTTTGCCCTGCTTTTATTCATATGCGCCGCCTCTGTCAACCGATCATCTGTTTTCCATAATAGTAAAAACCACGGCACTCTTCCAGTCGTACGTCTATGATCCGGCCGATCAGCTCTGCGCCTCCCGGCAGATGTACGGTAGAATTATTATCCAGTTTTCCGGTAACGAGCGAGGCGTCATGATCGTTCACACATTCCACCAGCACTTTCTGAACGCTGCCCGTCAGTTTTTGCGCCTTTTGCGCCGCGATTTCCTGTACGCTTGTCAGCAAACGGTCAAACCGGTCTTTTACAATTTCTTCCGGCACCTGCTCTTTGATGGCGGCAGCCGGCGTATTGCTCCGTGGGGAATAGATAAACGTAAACGCGGAGTCAAATCCGACCCTTTTTACCACATCCATCGTCTCCTGGAAATCTTCCTCGGTCTCTCCTGGAAATCCGACGATGATATCCGTAGTAATGGCCAGATCGGGGATCGCTTTTCGTACTTTTTCCACAAGCGTCAGATAAGTCTCTTTGCTATAATGCCGGTTCATCGCCTGCAGAATGCGGGTACTTCCCGACTGCAGCGGCAGATGCAGATGGCGGCAGATCTTTTTGGAACGTGCCATAACCGCAATCAGCTCGTCGGACAGATCTTTCGGATGCGAGGTCATAAACCGGATCCGCGACAGCCCTTCTATTTTTTCTACTTCTTCCAGCAGGTTCGCAAACGTAACCGGCGGCTGAAACGTCCTGCCATACGAATTGACATTTTGTCCAAGCAGCATCACCTCCACGACGCCGTCTGCGGTCAGTTTTTCAATCTCCCGTAAAATCTCCTTCGGCTCGCGGCTTTTCTCCCTGCCGCGCACATACGGCACGATGCAGTAGCTGCAAAAATTATTGCAGCCAAACATAATGTTTACACCGGACTTAAACGGATATTTCCGCTGTACCGGAAGATCTTCCACGATCTGATCGGACGCTTCCCATACATCCACGACCATTTGCTCCGTCTCACAGCACTCTGCCAGCAGCTCTGCAAATTTGTAAATATTGTGCGTCCCAAATACCAGATTTACGAAACGGTAGCTTTTTTTTAATTTTTCAATCACACCGGGCTCCTGCATCATGCAGCCGCACAATGCAATCCGCATCCCCGGACGCTTCTTTTTCAGATTGTGCAGATATCCAAGCCTTCCATACACTCTGTTATTCGCGTTTTCACGGACCGTACAAGTATTATAAACGACAAAATCCGCCTGCTCGTCTGCCGTTTCCTCAAATCCGACCAGCTGCAGAATACCGGCAAGTTTTTCCGTATCCCTGGCGTTCATCTGGCAGCCGAAGGTCTGCGCAAAAAAGCATGGGCGACGGCCGTGTTTTTGTTCAAACTCCCGCACCCACTCCCGGCATTTTGCCATAAAGTAATACTGACGGGCCGGTTCTTCTGTCGGCGGCTCTGAATTTCTGTCTATTTTATCTAAGTCGATTTCGTGATACATTTTCCTTGAATTTTCTCCCTTTCTATCATATAATTAGCACATAAAAAGAAGCGGGTTTTTTACCGTACAGCTTTATGGCTTAGGCGGGGTGCTCGTTTCTTTTTTATCTTATAGTATTGCCTGGCCGGTTCCTATATAGGCGGTACCACGTTACGATCTATTTTATCAAAATCAATTTCGTGATACATTTCTATTGACTTTTCTCCCTTTCTGTCATATAATCAATACAAGAAATGAGTTTTTTACCGTACAGTCTTATGACTCAGGCGGGGTACTCGTTTCTTTTTTTATGTTTATAATATCATACAGATACAATTTCCTATCCTCTGCATATCTTATAACAAGCTCCACATGAAAAACATTATAACGCAAAACTTCTCCATCGTCATCAAAAATCGGAAGGTCAAATCGGGAATCATATCGATACCATCCAAATCTGGCATTTTTATCATGCTTTTTCGCCAGATTTTCCCTGAATCTCTCATTTTCCGCAATCTCAATAATCTCAGGAATTCCCTGTGCAGCATTTGCTTTCGCCTTTGCAAGAGCTCCTTTTAACTTTGTCAGTTCTCTCCAGAAAGTATCTGAAATTGCTTTTCATCGTCTTTTCGCTTCACAATCCCTTTTTCTGTCAGCAGATAATCCATCCTGACATCCCAGTCGCTGACCGGCAGGTTTTCTGAAATCTGGCATTCATAAGCGCACCCAATCCGCGTTGTCGCTGCCTGTCTGAGCGGATCTGCAAAATACCGGTCATAATAACCTCTTCCATATCCAAATCTGCCGCCGGCATGGTCAAACGCAATGCCAGGCACAAAGCAAAGATCCGGATTGTTGGATACCGCCTTCTTTCCTCTGCTTTCCGGTTCCATCACATGAAAACTGCCTTCTTTTAACAGATCCAGATCGGTAATCTCATAAAAATCCATCGCGTCGCCGGTTGTTTTTGGAAACGCAATCCGTTTCCCATGCCGCAGTGCGTCCTGCATCACGTACAGCAGCGACACTTCCTTACCAAGCGGATAATAAAAAAAGATCGTCTCCGCCTGCCGATACGGCTCCCATTCCAAAACGTTAGAAGAGATTTTCAACGACAGCTCCTGCACAAGCGACTCTGACATTGCATCCCGCGTTCTTTTATATCCGTCGCGAATTTTTTTTCTTTCATTCCGTGAAATCGTACAACTATCTTTCATTCTCATCGATTAATCTTTCGCCCGGTTTTTATTTCCATATTTTTCTCCAAGATTCACGATCGATCCGTCTTCCATCTTCATATCGATGTTATTTAACTGGCTGCGGATGCTGCCGCGAATTGCCGCTACATACTGCTGACGCAGCATCTGCTGCTCCTTTTTCTCTTCTTCGGTCAGTCCTTCTGCTTTTGATTTATGGTATAATTCGTTAATCCGGCTGATATTTAAATCCGGCATTGTATTCCCTCCTCTTTCCTGCAGATCTGTTTTTATAAAAAACCTGTAAAGAGATTTTAACATAAGTAATTGCAGAAAGCAAATATTTGACAATCCAGGACGCATTTTTTATAATTAGGAGTGTTGCCTGTCCCCATATATAATCCATCCGGGACGCATTTTTTATCATTTAGGAGGGTTATCCGCCCTCATATACAATTCTTGCAGGAAAGGAATATCGATATGTCTCTGAAAAAAAGCATCTTAGGATTTGCCGCAATACTTCTGGCTGGCCTTCTGCTTACCGGCTGCGGAAAAAAACAGCCGATCCGGCAGTCCGGATTTTATTTTGATACGGTAATTACCATCACACTGTATGACTCGTCAAAAACGAAAGAACTCGATCACTGTTTCGAGCTTGCAAATAAGTATGAGCAATATTTCAGCGCCAAAATCAGCGACAGCGACATCAGCCGGATTAACGCCGCCGCAGGCAGTCCGGTACGCGTACATGATGAAACGGCCGAACTGCTGAAAAAAGGTCTTTCCTATGGCATCCTAAGCGGCGGAAAATTTGACATCACCGTCGGAAAACTGACAAATCTTTGGGATTTTCATGCCGAAACACCGCATCTTCCGGACGCCCGGGCCGTGGCGGACGCTGTAGATACGATCGATTACCAGAATGTTGTCATAGACGGAAACGAAGTAACATTAACAAATCCTGACGCAGCCCTGGATACCGGCGGCATTGCAAAAGGATATATCGCCGATAAGATGAAAGAATATCTGCTTTCGCAGGGAATTACAAAAGGTCTGATTAATCTGGGCGGAAATGTGCTTACTATCGGAGAAAAAGACGACGGCAGCGCTTACGCCATCGGCATTCAAAAACCGTTTGACCAAACCGGCGCTCCTGTAGCCACGGTATCTATCCGGGATCAGAGCGTGGTAACGTCCGGCGTTTATGAACGGTGTTTTGAGCAGGACGGCGTCCGTTACCATCATATTCTGGATACCTCAAGCGGATATCCTTATGAAAACGGTCTGCTTGGCGTGACCATCATATGTGACAGCTCTGCCGATGGAGACGGACTGAGTACGACCTGCTTTGCGCTCGGGCTGGAAAAAGGAATGGAACTGGCAGAATCCCTGGAGCGCACAGAAGCGATTTTTATTACCGCGGATCAGAAGCTGCATATGACTTCCGGCATCGGTACTACGATTCCGATAAAACAGGCTGAATGACTCTCCTTTGTGCGGCGCTTTTAACGTTATCAGACAATATTTCTAATCCCCTCGCAGATCTTACGTGCCACTGCCGGATTATTCATCGTATACAGATGTATTCCGTCCACATCGTTTGCAAGCAGATCGATAATCTGGCTGAGCGCATAAGACATTCCGGCATCGAACAAAGCCTGCTTATTCCCTTCAAATTTATGAATGATCCTTTCAAAACGCTGCGGAAGAGAGGCTCCGCACATCGTAACCATCCGTTTAATCTGAGACGCATTAATCACCGGCATAATCCCGGGCGTTACCGGCACATCGATGCCCGCAATCCGACAATCCTCCGCAAACCGGTAGAAATAATTGTTATCAAAAAACAGCTGCGAGAGCAGCACCTGCGCACCGGCATCTACTTTTTGCTTTAAGTAACGCATTTCCGCGACTCTGCCGGACGATTCCGGATGACATTCCGGATAGCATGCGCCTGCGATACAAAAATCTCCCGTCTGTTTTAAATACGTGATCAGATCCGACGCATGTGCAAAATCTTTTTTCTCAGGCACATCCGGATTACGGTCTCCCCGCAATGCCAGCACATTTTGTATGCCTTCCTGCGCAAGTTCTTTGGAAAACTCGTCGATCTGTGCTTTGTCATAGCAAAGGCAGGTCAGATGTACGACCGGCTCCACCTTATATTCCTCTTTGATTTTCTTTGCCAGACGGATCGTTTTATTATGGTTGGCGCTCCCTCCTGCCCCGAATGTAACGCTGATAAAATCCGGCTGTAATTCACAAAGAATTTCCAGAGTTTTATCGATATTTTTTAGTTCTTCGTCTTTCTTCGGCGGAAAAATTTCAAAAGACAAAACGCTTTTTTTTTGTTTGTGTATTTCAGATATTTTCATCACTGCTCTCCTTTTCGGCATAAATGTTAGTTACGATTTCTGTCCCGTTACAAACGTATGGATCTCTGCCGGCTGCATTGCAAGATAATCTGCTCCTGCTGCCACAAGCTCCTCTTTGCTGCCATATCCAAACAATACCCCGATCGATGCAATCCCCGCCTGTTTGGCTCCAAATATATCATATTCACGGTCGCCGACCATAATCGCTGACGAAAGATCGCTGATATTTCCTGCCCGGAGCGCATCCTCGATAATTTCGCTTTTTTTCGATCTGGAGCCATCCATCGTTGCGCCTGCCACATACGTAAAATACTTTCGAATGGAAAAATAGTCAAGAATCCTGCACGCAAACTGCTCCGGCTTCGACGTAGCAACCAAAAGCGTCGCTCCCGCGTCCGCAAGCATCTGCAGCACCTCCGGGATTCCCTGATACAGCCGATTTTCATAAATTCCCTTATCTTTATAATACTCTCTGTAATACGCCGTCGCTTCTTCCGCCTGCTCTTTGGAAAATCCATAAAACTGCCCGAACGAATCGCGCAGCGGCGGTCCGATAAATTTATACAACTGGGAACGATCTGTATTGTGAATCCCATACTTTTCCAACGCATACGCAACGGAATTGGTAATACCGGCTCCCGGATCTGTCAGTGTTCCATCCAGATCAAATAATACTGTCTGATACATATGATTTATCCTTCCTGATTTTTATATAAAACTACAGCCTGTATATTCATTTATTCTATGCGTCCTGTTCGATAAACGCTTCTTTTGCATCAAACGCACAACGATAAATACGGATACAAACCTGTACTGATTTTTAATTTTAATGCACATACCTGCTTTTTGTCAATGATCAGTGCAATTACAAACGCCAAATTCCCCGTTAAGAATAGAGTGTGTGCCGGCCGCAGAAATGATTTTTAAGACCCGTTATGGCAATGCAGATTCAAATTTTACACTGTTAGTACACAAATAATTCTTGCAGTACATGTAAAATGGTGTATAATTTTAGTATCTCTTTAAGTGATAAATAATTCTTATAGTACACATTCAAAAACCAATCGCCGGGAGGAATACACATGAATGAACTGGATTACCAGAAAATCGGACAAAAAATACGGGCCGCCAGGCAGGCCAAAGGATGGTCACAGGACAGGCTGTCTGAAAAATGCAATATCAGTCTCTCTTTTATGGGGCACATCGAACGCGGTACACGTATTATGAGTATGGATACGTTCGTGGCACTGTGCAACGAACTGGAAATCAGCGCCGATTATGTACTGTGGGATATTATCCGTCCATCGGACCCGATTCTTTTAAATATCCTAAACGGGGTGAAAACCAAAGACGCCGCCACTTATTCCCGTTATGTCCAGATTATCCGGGCGATTGCAGAAATTATGAGCGGTGGCTGACCGGTTTTTCTATCAAAAAGAGACTGCCCGCCGACAGTCTCATAACGCGTCCCTGTTACGCCAGTAATCCAGGGTTTCTTCTATTGTCTGTTCCAGGCGGATCAGCGGCTGCCATCCGGTCGTTTTCTGCAGTTTGCGAATATCTGCCTCAATCACCGGCAGATCTGTCGGCCGCATTTTGGATGGATCGTTCTCCACCCGGATATCTGCATGAGATTTTTTCAGAATCATCTGTAAAATATCTGCGATCCGGACGGCACGGCCACTCCCGACATTATATGTCTCTCCTGCCCTTCCACACGCAGCCAGCATCTCATACGCACGTACCACATCACGCACATCGGTAAAGTCCCGTCTGACATTCAGGTTACCTACCCGTATCACTGCCTCCTGCCGCCCAGCCTCTATCGCTGCCACCTGCCTGCAGAAATCTGACACGACAAATATCGGCGACTGATTCGGCCCGACATGATTAAACGCGCGTACCATGACTACTTCCAGACCATACGCTCTGGCATAAATGCTGCCCAGCATATTCTGGCATGCCTTCGTCGCTGCATATATATTTCCCGGATTCATCCGGCAATCCTCCTGAATCGGAATATCCTCCGATGAAACCGGACCATATTCTTCCCCGGAACCTGCCAGAACCATTCGGGCACGGTGATTCAGGCTGCGGAACGCCTCCAGCACATTTACTGCGCCCCGTATATTTACATCCACGGTCATCCCCGGCATTTTCCATGCTGTGGCTACCGAGCTTTGCGCTGCCAGATGAAACACATAATCCGGCCGGACCTTTTGAAACAGCCTCTCAACCGCATCTGGTTCTAAAATATCCAGATCATAAACAGCCGTCTGTTCCTCTTTCCTGTCCGGAATAACGATCTGTTCCTGCGGCATTTTTGTGGCGACAACCGTGTGTCCGGCAGCCTGCTGCAGATGGCGGATCAGATAAGCGCCTGCAAAACCCGCGGCTCCAATAATTAATGATTTCATTTCCCTGTTTCCTTTTCCGCCGTTTCCATGTCGCTTTTTACCATGCGCTCCACCAGGCTGTCAAACGAAATCTCTCTCTTCCATCCCAGCTGCGCTTCTGCCAGTGCCGGATTTCCCCAGAGCAGCTCCACCTCTGCCGGACGATAAAACCGTGGATGAACTTTTACAACAACGCGGCCGGTATTTTTATCCTTTCCCGTCTCCTGTACGCCTTCTCCTTCCCATTCGATCTGCATTCCTACATGACGAAAAGCCAGTTCGGCAAATTGCCTGACAGTCCTCGTTTCATTAGAAGCAATGACGTAGTCCTTCGGCGTCTCACTCTGAAGCATCAGCCACATCGCGCGCACATAATCCTGTGCATGCCCCCAGTCCCGCTTCGCATCCAGATTTCCAAGCTCCACGCACTCCTGCAGACCCTGACAAATACGCGCGGCTGCATATGTAATCTTACGTGTCACAAACTCCCTGCCTCTGCGCTCGCTCTCATGGTTAAACAAAATCCCGCTGCACGCAAACATTCCGTAACTTTCCCGATAATTTTTGGTTATCCAGTAGCCATACAGTTTTGCCACTCCATACGGACTCCTTGGATAAAACGGCGTCTGCTCCGTCTGCGGTACTTCCTGTACCTTTCCAAACATCTCCGAAGTCGATGCCTGATAAAAACGTGCCTCCGGCTTCACGAGACGAATAGCTTCCAGTATATTTGCAACGCCAAGCGCATCGATCTGCGCAGTTGCAAGCGGCTGCTCCCAGCTTGTCCCGACAAAAGACTGCGCAGCCAGATTATACACCTCGTCCGGCATCGACACTTTTACAGCATTCACCAGTGATACAAGATCTGTCATATCCGCATATATAAAATGAATATTCTGTCTGATATGATCCACATTTCCATAATCCACAACGCTTTTTCTGCGCATGATACCATATACCTGATATCCTTTTTCCAGTAATAATTCCGCCAGATAGGAACCATCCTGCCCGGTAATCCCGGTAATAAGCGCTCTTTTCATCCTGATCTCCTCTCCATACTTATCCCTTACTGCAATAGGAAAGATAGCACAATCAGGTGTAAATGTATATTTACCATAAGAAGCAATTTGTGCGGACAGCGTCCGGATGGCTACCCTTTGGAATCCGTCTGGAAATTCCTGTAAATCTTTTTATAACAGGAAAGTACTTCTTTATCCAGTCTGCTCTTTATCTCTTGATTTGTTACATTAGTAAAAGTCTTATTCCAATTTCCATAATTCAGCTGATCGTCATACTCATCCAGCTGATCGGCCTTGAATTCCTGAAAATATAATTCCAGTGTTTCATAAGATTCGTTATCTTCTTTGTTATCCAGAGATTTACGCATTTGATAAATACTAAATAAATACTGCATATCCCAAAGCGCCAATCGGTATTCATCGATTTCAAATGCTTCACAGTCGATTCCAAAATCTTCAAACGCTTTGATAACATCGATATAGTAAAAAAGCTCGCTGCTCAGCCTCATTTTATACATCAGCTCGATCCTTTTTACATTCGTCTCCAAATCCGTCTCATTCTGTTCCTTTTTAAACTCTGCGATCTTTTCCAAAACCTGTTTGATTTCTTGCGGATCTTCCCTGCTTTCATACTGGCGATACAATTCTTTGTCGTGAACCAGACTATCTAACGGTACCTCCAGCCTGTGATCGAGCGAACGTTCCAGATACGTCTCCAGTTCCTTTAGATGATCCTTGTAATTCTCATTCAATTGTACCAACTGTGTTTCCAGTTCTTTCCGGTTTACTTTCATCCCATCTGTCTGCGCTTCATCACCGATGTTGAAGACGGCGGCAATCTGAGAAATACTGTCCTTTAGCGACATTTTATAATAAAGTCCCGATGCGGTTAAAATAACAGCTGCAGCAACCGCCAAAAACAGGCTGTACTTTTTTGCGTTATTTTTTTCTTTCCCTTTCAAAAAGAAGAAAACGCTTGCCGTATAGCATAAAATAAAAAATATTTGTAACCAGGCATTTGGAATCGCTCCTGAAATCACTGCGCTTACTAACAGAGTCAGATTTGATATCACTATGCTTTTATCAAAAGTACCGTTTTTCTCTTTTGTTGTGCTCATATTCGTTCTCCATGAATAAAATTTTAAACATCCGCCTATGACGTCGTATGAAAATTATAATAAAATTTTTTATAACAATCGACGATTTCTACATCCAGTCTTTCCACAATCTGATTGGACGTCATTCTCGAAAACGGAAAATACCATTCCTGATAATTCAGCTGATCGTCGTATTCATCTAACTGATCTGCCTTGAAATCCTGAAAATTCAAATGCAGTTCTTCGAAATATTCGTTATTTTTCCCAACCATCGAATTTCGCATTTGATAGATGCTGATGACATACTGTATATCCCAAAGCACTAATCGGTATTCGTCGATTTCTAACGCATCACAATCGATCCCGAAATCTTCAAACGCTTTTATAATATTATAATAACCGTAAAGATCACTACTCATCAGCATTTTATACATCAGTTCCAGCTGCTTTCCATTTGTTGTTAATTCAGGAAAATTTTTCTTACATTTTTCTGCCATTTCTTCCAGCGCTTCCTTTATTTTCTGAATTTCTTCTGCATCTTCCCTGTTTTTACACAGCCGGTGCAGTCCTTCTTCGTGAATCAGACCATCCAGCGGAACTTCTAAGTGCTCAGAAATCACACCGTTCAGCCGCTCTTCCAGTTCTGTTAGATTCTCCTTGTTTTCCATGGTCAGAGCACCCAGCTGCGCTTCGATCTCTTTCATATTTGCCCGGATCCCCGCCTCTTCCTCATCTTCTTTCACATGAAAAAAGGAAGCAATCTGAGCAACATAATCCCCAAATGACATTTTATGATATATAGTAGAAGTGACCAAAATCAGTACCGCCGCGACTGTAAAAAAAATACTGAGGTTTTTCGATTTTTTCTGTGGATTCCCTTCTGTTGTTTTCATATAAAAAATGATACCTGACATATAGCAGCCGATAAAAACAAATTTCATCAAAGCATTTGGAATTAATCCGGACATTACCGTGCTTAGTAAAAGTGTTAAGTTCGATAAAAGAATATTGATATCCGCCATATCATTTTTTTTATTCATATCTTCTATATTTTCTTTCTCTTTGGTATCTTCGATATTGCCTTTTTCTTTCGTATCTTTCATATCGTCCTTCTTATTCGCCTCTTTCATATCGTCTTTCTCCATCCGGTTTCAAAAATTACTAATTCCATCTCATGAGTCTGTCTATACAGACACACGAAATCCTTTTCTTCGATAAATTCCCCCTCCCGGCTTATAGCCGCTTCATTACGATATTCGCCAAAACTCCCATACTTTTATAAATCTCATATGTATTATGCAAAAAACCAGTGAAATACCAGCTGAACCTGCCATTGCATTCAGGTGCAGAGTTCTTTCCATAATTATGTAACGACATTTTTATGAAATTACAATTTCCAGTATATCACATTGTATTTTTGATTACAATAGGCAGAGAATTTGCAACGATCCGGCATCACTGCTCGTATTGTAACCGTTCAGATAACCTATGGAACTATTACTGTCTGATTTCTTGCTGCGCAATTCAAAGAAAAAAGTTTTGACGTAGATATTTTCCCAGTGGTATGCTATAATAATATAAACAAAACTAATCGTACCATGGATACCAGACAGCTCATATGCATATAGTCATAAAAAGGCGGCAGCGCCATGTCGACAGTCAACCGCAGACACAAGGACCGCCTGTTCGGTTTTCTCTTTGGAAACGAAGCTCACAGGGACTGGACGCTCAGTCTGTACAACGCAGTCAGCGGCTCGTCCCATTCCAATCCCGACGACATCCTGATCACCACCATCAGCGACGTGATCTATATGGGCATGAAGGCTCTGGAGGATATGCCGGATGATTTTCTTATCCGTTCATCCCTTCTGGCCAACAGGGCGGAGGTGAAAAATATGTGTATTACCGAATATAACGAAACGGAAACCATGCTGATGTTTAAAGAGGAAGGCCGGGCAGAAGGTCACGCGCAGGGTCAGGCAGAAGGCCGGGCACAGGGCCGCAGGGAAGCAGAAGCACACTTTGGAAAACTGATGTCCTTTCTGCTCTCAAAAGGTCTTACAGAAGAAGCAAAGCTGGTTTCCGTTGATGAAAACATGAGAACTGAACTTTACAAAAAATATGGTATTGTCTGACCTGTACCGTATTCTTTACTGTACTATGCAGACCGTACCGCTGATAACCACTCATATTAAAAAAATCGTAAAAATGAGGCCACATGACTTCTCATGCAACATCCATTACAAAATTTTCACAGCAACTATAAAAAACTATTTTAATCTCCGGAATCATCTCTGCCAAATCTGTCCATATATTTTAATAATAAATTTTGCATTCTTTTCAACACGTACAGTGACTACAGTCGAATTACCAGTCGCATAATCTTCTCCTTTTCTCTCAATCACCTGCGTTCAGCATCATCTGCATCTTACACAATTCTTTTTTTTGAACTGTTGCAATTCTCTTAAATAAAATAATTTCATCTCCCTCCTCTCTGTCACTGTCCGATTAAGGAAACTGCTCCCGCTTTTTAATATCTAAAAATAAATCCAGAATACAGCAAAGCAAAAAATGCTTTTCATAGTCTGCACGCAAAAAGCATACTGCAGATTTCATGAAAAGCATCCAGCAAAAGGCATTGGCACACCTCAAAAGTAACAGCCGCCCAAATAACCAGCGGTTAAAATTATGACATCCCCTCCTTCAGTGATTTTTGATACATCAAAAAATAGCAGACTGCAAGCCCCGTCATCTGCATAAAATAAAACACACAGGCGCCCGTAACCGCATATCTTCTTACAACCAGATTCGAAAATCCGGCCGCTATCACGGCTACTGCAGCATATCCATACATGATCATCCGCTGCTTTCTCATAATTGTCAATACTACGCACAAATATCCTGCAAGCGCATAAATTCCTCCCCCAAACAGCAAAATCAGCATCTGTATCTTATAATCGCCAAGATCTGTACCATACAACAGGGAAAGTACCGGTACCCCGAAAAAAAAAGCTCCCGTCAGGCATATCAGCGTAAGCCCCGCCAGTATCAGACACTGTCTTTGCGTGCGTTTCCGAAAGCTGCCGCTTCTGCCTTCTTTCCATTCCAGGGCCAGCTGCACCAGCGTCGGCTGATAGATAAAGCTGTTTAACAGTCCGATGACAAATACCGGCATAGCAATAAATCCATAGCAGGCCTGCACTTCTTCTGATAAATATCGGTCAATTGCATATTTCGGAGCATTGATCACATAAAAGGATAAAAAAGAAACCGCAAATAACGGAAAACACTGTTTGAGCAGCTGATACACGACCATCGGCTGCATCCGTCCCATTTTTTCCGAAAATCTGTGAAACACGCATACCTGACAGAATAAACATACGACAGCGCCTGTAATCGCCCCGCAAACAGACGCCAGACACAGATTCTGATTTTTCACCAGAACCAGGATAAAAACCGCCAGTATCGCTGCCCAACGGATAATAAATAATTTCGCTCCCGTGTCTAACGCCTGTTTTTGCTGATACAGTCCCCAAAAAACATCCTCTATAGATTCCGTCGCATAAATTAAACATATTGCTGAAATAACTGCCGTCTTTGAGACATAGTATCCTTTTTCCTGTACACAGTACCAAAGATAAGCCATACTAAAAACTGCCATCAGTACGACCGTAGCGATTCTGGCATAAAAATAATCTGAAAAAGAAAATGTTCCTTTAAGATCCGTCACCTGATAGTTTCTGACCCCAAACTTCCCAACAGCCATCATCAGATTACCGACTGCAAATGCGATGGACAAAATACCTGCATCCGCAAGTCCGTTTGTGCGGGTAACGACCATGGATAAAATGACTGCTTCAGCTGCATTCATAACTCCTGCCATCGCATTCCAGATATAGCCGTTGCCGTTTTTTTTTGCTGGTCTGTTTTCGGTTTTCCCATGATTCATTCTTACCAGCCCCTTCCGATCTGTCTATACGTCTCTTCTTACCGTTTGATCCATTCTTCTTTTCATGTCGCTATCGGTTTTTTATTCTGCGTATCAGGCATCCGTTTCCAATTAAAATTGCCTTATTTGCAAACACACTCTAAGCCAAAAGAACCGCATGCCGGATCGCATCTGCTGTTTCCCTAAGCATCTCATATGTCATACCTGGATATACGCCGACCCAAAACGTATCTCTCATGATCCTGTCCGTATTGTCAGACTGACCGACCACACGGTATCCATTTCCACCGGCACGCATTTCATCGAAACAGGGATGTCTGATCAGATTACCAGCAAACAGCATCCGCGTTTGAATCCCCAGACTTTCAACCTTTGACACCACCTGATTCCGATCGATACCTTCCAAACATGTGAGCGAAAACCCAAACCAGGACGGCCTTGAATGTTCGCATGCTTCCGGCAATAACAGCCTGTCTCCAAGATCAGAAAGCAACTCATAAAGTATTGAAAAGTTTTCTCTTCTACGCGCTGCAAATTCTGGCAGCTTTTCCAGCTGCGCACAGCCAATCGCTGCCTGCATATCCGTCGCTTTCAGGTTATACCCAAAATGAGAATAGACATATTTATGGTCATATCCTTTCGGCAATTCCCCGTATTGGCCGTCAAAGCGATGTCCGCAATGATTGTCCTGTCCGGAAGGACAGACACAATCCCTGCCCCAGTCTCTCATAGAACGAATAATTTTATGTAACAGCGGATGCGACGTATAAACGGCGCCGCCCTCACCCATTGTCATATGATGCGGCGGATAAAAACTGGATGTCCCTATATCGCCAATCGTTCCTGTATAACGCCATTGTCCATCTATCTCGTACATGGATCCCAGCGCGTCACAGTTATCTTCCACAAGCCAGAGCTGATGCCTGTTGCAAAACTCTTTGACATCCTTTAATGCAAAAGGATTTCCCAACGTATGTGCAAGCATGACAGCTTTTGTTTTTTCAGAAACCGCACCTTCCAGCATTTTAATATCAACATTATACTGTGGAATCGTCACATCTACGAATACCGGTACTGCGCCATACTGAATCAAAGGCGCCACCGTTGTCGGAAATCCTGCCGCAACGGTAATTACCTCGTCACCCCGCCGGATTCTCCTGTCCCCCAGCAATGGAGATGTCAGAGCCATAAACGCCAGCAGATTTGCCGAAGACCCGGAATTAACCAGCGAACAGAACCGAACACCCAGATATTCTGCCAGCTTTGTTTCAAACTGCTGCGTATATCTTCCGCTGGTCAGCCAGAATTCCAAGGCGCTGTCTACAAGATTTACCATTTCCCTGCTGTCATAAACACGGGCCGCATACGGAATCCGTTCTCCTTTCTGCCAGCTTTGTTTTTGATGATATTTTTCACAATAAGATGCTGCCTGCCGCAGGATGCTTTCCCTTGCTTCCTTTTCAGACATATTTTCAAACATTACCCTTCCTCCAATACCGATTCATTCAGTCATAATTTTCGCCCCAGACTTTCCAGGGCGCCTTTTGTGATTCCCACAGTTTCTCCAGATATTCCTTATCTTTTAGCGTGTCCATCGGCGACCAGAAGCCGTTATGCCTGTATGCCATCATACCTCCTGCAGATGCTACTGCCTCCATCGGCCCTGCCTCCAGCATCTGACTTCCATCTCTCAGATATTCAAAAATTTTTCGATTTAACACCATAAATCCGGCATTTACCCACACCTGATCTGCTCTGGCTTTCTCTCTGAATCCGTTTACCTGATTTGTCTGCTCATCGATACGAAGCGTTCCAAATCTGCCTTCCGGCTGCGTCGCCGTAATCGTTGCAATCTTTCCGTATTCATGGTGACAATCAAGTAATTTTGCAATATTCACATCCGCCACTCCATCGCCATAAGTAAGAAAAAATTCTTCTTCATCATCGATATAATCACGAATCTTTAGAATCCGCCCAGCCGTCATCGTATCCAGTCCTGTATTTACAAGTGTGACTTTCCATGGTTCTACACTGCTTTTATGTACCGATACCGTTCTGTCCGCCAGCGAAAACGTGCTGTCCGACTGATGCATATAATAATGGACAAAATACTCTTTAATCATCTGCCCTTTATAACCGCAGCAGATAATAAAATCATGAAATCCATAATACGAGTAAATCTTCATAATATGCCACAAGATCGGTCTGCCGCCCACTTCCACCATAGGCTTTGGTTTCCACTGTGATTCCTCGCTAATCCTCGTTCCTTTCCCTCCTGCCAGAATGACAACCTTCATCTTTCTTTCACCCGTTTTCCTGATATTGCCGGATCCACGGAGCAACATTTGCATTCCACAAATTTTCAACCGCCACAAGATCTCTTTTTGTCTCTACCGCCGTCCAGAATCCATTGTGTTTATATGTCGCAAGCTGCTGCTTTTCGGCAAGTTTAACAAAAAGCTGCTTTTCCAAATCGTAATTCCCCTGCAAAAAAGCAAATACATCTCTGGTAAAAACCATACAGTCTGCATTTACCCAGGCTGGTCCGTCCATATCCTCTTTGCCATACTCATAGCAAAGATTCCCATCCTCATCCATTGGCAGCAGCCGGTTCCTGCCGGTTGGCTTCGTCACCGCCATAGTCGCAATCTTCCCGTTTTTCTTATGTTTGAAAAGCAGCGCCTGCGGGTCAATATCAGACAGACAGTCTCCATAAGTAACAATAAAATCGCCTTCCGTATAATTTTGAATTCTGCTGATCCTTTGTCCGGTAGATGCAAATACCCCCGTATCCACGACCGTCACGATCCAGTCCTCCGACTCTTCTTTTCGTATTTCTATCGTATTATCCTTGAGATTAACGGTAATATCTGACTGGTAGATATAAAAATCCATAAAATATTCCTTAATCATATCTATTCGATATCCGCCACAAATAATAAACTCACGCAGACCATACTCCGAAAAATGTTTCATAATATGCCACAACAACGGTTTGCCACCAATATCAATCATTGGTTTTGGAATACCTTCCCGACCGCTGTGAATGGAACTTTGCATACCTCCTGCCAGTATTACTACCTTCATCCGCTTCTCCTTTTTGTACACCGGTTATAACATTTTACTGTCACACCATTCTTACGCTTTTCTTACTTTATTTCCTTCAAAATAAAAAATTTTTCCTGTATAACCAAGCTCCGACAACAGTGCGATGATTTCGCGATTATAAGAAGACGCAAAAATAATTACCGCGTCACATTCGCCGCATGCCTGCTGCGTCGCATGCTCCACTGGAAGTTTCAGCCCCGCCACGTATTTTCCGGTCTTGGCCGGATCAGAATCAAACACATGCAGCAGTTTTTCCTGCTCGATCAAATCGCCATAAGAAATCGTTTTTGCTCCGGCTCCATAAACTGCAAATGTCCTGCATCCGGATAACGCCTGGTTCAGCTCCTGTTTCAGTTTGTTTCTGCATGCGTCCAAAGACAGACGCCGCGGCGCTTTTTTGACATAAATATTCAGCTCGATCGCCTCATAATCAGATTCCAGAAGGAGAATCTCAAACCCTGCGCTATTACATAACAGTGCCAGGCTGTACGGTGTAAAATAATTGATATGCTCCCAGTTGATCTGATGATACAGACCTTCTTCAAAAATCTGCTGTCCGTTCGGAACATTAATAAGGCCAACGCCACCTTCATTCAAAATATCATAAGCATATCTGACTGCTTCCTGTAACTGCTCCATATGCTCAAAAACCTGAAACGTGCAAAACGCATCGTATGTATCTTTCAAATTCAGTGATCGGTCAAAATAAGCGCAAATCAGCTGAAAAGTATTCTCCCCCCCCCCCTGGCATATTTTGGGCGATTTGTATTTCTTTTTCTGACGGCTCTACTCCTGTACATCTCGCAAAATATTTTCCTGCGATCTTTAACGCGTGTCCTCCCCCACATCCAATTTCTATCAATGTTTCGGCCTTATTTGCATATTTTTTCAAATTTGAGAACTGCTGATCGAGTATCCTGCGATCTCCATAGTACTGAAGCGCGCCATTGCCATCTTCATACTCCTCATAACAATCCGAATTCAGCAAAAATTTTGTCTGTACCAGACCGCAATTCGGACATTCGTATAGTAAAACGGTATCTTTTTTTAAATCATAAGGTTCCTTCTTTAACAACGACCGGATGGTTTCGGCCCTGCACTCATGCACTTTTTCCCGTTCCTCGCATATACTTCCACAAACTCTGCACTCCATTTCCTTTCCTCTTTCTACATTCTCTTTTCCAACAAAGGACGCCCTGTTTCAGCAACTATATCGTATCCCTGTCACCTGTGCTCTTCTATCGTCTCTTCATCTTCAAAATTTATTTTCTCCCCTACAATGACTTCGGGTTTTTTCGTCACCTTACGTAAGATCACTCCAATATATTCACCCAGAATTCCCATAAAAAATAACTGTACGGCTCCCAAAAAAAACATGCCGATCAGAATCGGTGCTGTCCCGGCCTGAAAATTATGCCAGCGTGCAAGTTTTAAAATCAGATATACACTTCCAACCAAAAAACTGCATACAGACATAATTAGTCCCAGGACCGTCATCAGCCGCAGCGGAACTATAGAAGTTGCAACCATGGAGTTAATTGCAAACGTCAGATAACGCCAGACGTTATAGCTCGATGTTCCACTTCTTCGCGCACACTGTTCATACGGAATCAGCTTTACATCATATCCCATATCCGCGATTGCAAATCGAAAATAAAAATCATAATCTGATTTGACATATTCAGTCATCACTTCTTTGTCAAACAGCGTAATTCCTGATATATGCTCATACTGTGGCGTATCAGACAGACCTTTAATAATTTTATAATACAGGTTACGACAGCCGTACTTGATCCTTCCCTCCTTTGATCCGATCTTTTGTGCACACACAACCTTATATCCATTCTCCCAATAACGAATAAATTCCGGTATCCGTTCAGGAGGTTCCTGAAAATCCGCCGGGATAGTAACAATTGCATCTCCGCTTACATACTTAAGCGTATTTCTGCCTGATCTGCCGTCAATCCCATAATTTCTGTTATTGATCAAAACTTTAATATGCCTGTCTGCTGCTGCCAGTTCCCGCAGTATTTCCTTCGTTCCATCTGTAGAACAGTTATCTGTAAATACAATTTCATAATCATAAGGCAGTTTTTTCATAATATCCGTAAGTTTTTCTGCCATTGGTCGCACATTCCCAACCTCATTGTAACAGGGAACTGCTATACTTATTTTTTTCATATCCAAACCTTTCCCGCTACAAACCTGTCAACTTCTTTCAGCTCCATCACAATTGCTTTCTTCTGTCACTGTCATCAGCCTGCTCAGCTGCTCCTCCTCCAGAAACGGATACATATCATGCAGCGGCGGCGTGTAAAAGCTGCCATCCTCTCTCATTTTTGACATCAGTTTCGGCACTGTCCGCTCGTCCAGAAGCTGTTTTATTTCCAATAGCGCCGGCTGTTTCTCGTCCAGAAGCCACCGGATTCCATCCCTAAGCATACCACAGTCTGCGCAGTTGTAATAAGCAATGCCAAATGCCTCTGCCACCTTTGCAAAATCAGGAAAGCTGACACCGCTTTTAGGATCGCATCCCAGATACAACCCGTCAAAAAAATTCTGATTTGTCTGACGGATCGCTCCATATCCTTCATTTGAAAATACAACTATTTTTACTGGCAAATGATTGTGCACGATTGTCTGCAGCTCCTGGATATTCATCATAAAAGATCCGTCGCCTGTCACACAGATCACTTCCTTTTTAAGAGCCACAGCTACTCCGGCGGCCTCTGGCAGATCGTCACCCATGGAGCCACTGTTGTAATTCACAATTACGCGCTGATTTCTTCCACGTATCCCCTTTTGCAAAATCCCGAGAGCACAGCTGCTATTTCCAAGAGCGATTACTTCATCCTCCCGCATCTGCTTTCCAAACTCTTCCCAAAACGTATTCTGCGATATCCTCTCATGAACCGCCTGGATTCTGCCTGCATCCATTTTTCCAAGAAAACTGCTGATACTGTCGCAATACCGAACCCATCCTTTATCGTTCTCCCACGCATGCACTTTATCTTTCGCCTTTTTCAGAAATGACAGCACATCTGCATAAACAGGTAAAACCACTCGAAATCCGGCCTTACGCATTTCATCCGGCTCTGCATCGATCATAATAATCTCTGCATCTGGCGCAAATTCCTGCTGATTAAAGCCAGTCTGTTTTGTAGAAAGACTGTTGCCGACCACAATCAGAAGATCGGCATTCTGAAGAATAAAATTTCCTCTTCGTGGACCCACACTTCCGGACATCCCATAGTAACAAGGTGCATGCTCATATAAAATATCCGCCTGCAACGCACCTCCAACTACTGGTATATTCATACGTTTGGTCCATTCCCTAAACTCATACACAGCATTTCCAGTACGAATACCGGAACCTGACAAAATGCATGGTCTTTCCGATTTTGAAATAAGAGCGTTCAGACGTTCAAATGTCCCGTCATCCAGCGTATAATTTAGTTTTGGCACACATTCACAATCATACAGCTCCCCAGTCTTTACGACCGTACCCTGCACATCCAGCGGGACGCTCAGCCAGACCGGCCCACGCCTGCCCTGCATGGCTATATCGATGGCTTTTTGCACCTCCCTGCGAACAGACAGAGGATCTGTGACCAGCTTTGCATACTTTGTCATTCCCCTTACTGCCGATACAGAATCAAATTCCTGCACACCTCTGCAGCGTAGATGCAGACCGGTCGGCGGTACCGTTGTCTCATATCTGGGATGCCCAGCCAGAACAAGCATTGGCACACTGTCTGCCCACGCGCCTTCGACCCCGTTAAATGTATTAATTGCCCCTGGCCCGCTTGTCACGGAAACCAATGCCATTTTCCCGCGTGCTTTTGCATATCCTTCAGCTGCCATTGCGCATGCCTGTTCATGATGGCAGAAAATTTTACGAATATCCTCCCGTAATGCAAGTGCGTTGTCAATATGCATGGCCCCGCCGCCCACTACTGCAAAACAATCCGTAATGCCATTTTCCACAATCACATCCATGATGATATCAGCTACTCTTTTTTTCATCCTTTATCCGCTCCCTGTACTTTTTTCACCGATCCGCAGTTTTTCCAAATTCATACATGGCGATCCAGGTCCGTCTTCAAAAGCCGTCTGATCTCTTCCACATCCAGCCACCAGGTATTTGTACCAGAACTATATTCAAACCCTGGCTCTACCGGCTTTCCGCCTGGTATCCGGTCACCGGCTCCCCACCAGTTATACTGCGGATATATAATATAATGGTTCTCATATTCACAGGTATGCGGTGCATCCTCCCTGGTCACCATCACCTCATGCAGTTTTTCTCCTTCACGAATCCCGATCTCTTTTGTCCTGCACCCCGGCAGCATGGCCTGCGCAAGATCCGTAATTTTAAACGATGGTATTTTCGAAATAAACGTTTCGCCGCCTCTCGCCTCTTCCAACGCCTTGATCACGAGCCGTACGCCCTCCTCCAGACTGATCCAGAATCTCGTCATCCGATAATCTGTAATAGGAAGTTCTGTTTCCCCGCTTTCTATCATTCCCCGAAAAAACGGTATCACAGATCCCCTGCTCCCTGCCACATTTCCGTAACGAACAACGGCAAATCTGGTCCCATCAGCGCCGGAATAAGAATTAGCCGCCGTAAACAGCTTGTCCGAAACCAGTTTCGTACCACCATACAAATTGATCGGATTTACCGCCTTATCCGTAGATAAGGCCACAACCTTTCTTACCCCCTCATTCAACGCTGCGTGAATTACATTCATGGCCCCGCCAATATTGGTCCTGACCGCCTCGTTCGGATTATACTCGCAAACCGGCACCTGTTTGAGCGCTGCCGCATGTATTACGTAATCCACTCCGCGCATAGCCATCTGGAGACGAAGGCTGTCACGCACATCGCCAATAAAATACCGCAGTACTTTTTTATGTTCTTTATATGCATTACTCATCACAAACTGCTTGTACTCATCCCGTGAATAAATAATGATCTTTTTCGGATCATAATGCTGCAGCGCGTAATCAACAAAATGATGACCAAAAGAACCGGTGCCGCCGGTAATCAGAATTACTTTCCCGTTTAACATGACTACATTCTTCCCTTTCTCTTATGCTCTCTGACTGTATCTGTACTCCTGTTTCTTTTTGGATGGCATATCAAAAAGATGCCAAATAAAGCAGGGATTACAGATCGCCGGCAGATTTTTGCCATCGATTCAGCATACGATCCCTGCAATTATCATCAAATCCATTTTTCTTCCGGCCACAATCGCGGGCAACGCCTGCTTGTCATTCTCTGCCCTGCAGCCATAATAAATCCTTTATCTTTCTCTTTACTGTATCACTTTGAGAAACGCATACGTTCCCTCAGGCTTCCCAATTTGTTTAAACAGTTCCTTCGCCTGCGGCTCAGCTCCGTTTGTAGTAACAAAAACAGTCTCTGAAAGTGCTTCAGCTATTTTTTCAGGCTTTTCACTTTGATGTCCCCGTAAATTTAATTTACGAAAGCTGTCATATACATGGCATAATTTTGCTTTCGGATATCTTTCACTAATGTAATCGATCAACCATTCGCTCATCTGTGTCAATCCCCACACTGAATAGGTATATTCTTTTTGAAAATCTGTCCAGTTTTCATCTACAAATCTTTTTAATGAATCACAGGCATCATTTACATAGTTCTCTTTTTTTCGATCCTCATAAAACCAGCTTAAATCATATAACATTTCATTCTTATGAACAGCCTCTTCCAGTCTCTTTTTTGTAATATCCAGTACCCATTTACCATGTTTCTCACAACAAACTGGTTCCGGTTCCCATACGATATCTTTCATTGTATCGCCTGTATAAATCGGCAACAGCTTTTCCAGCCAGGACATTCGGTAACTAATCTTTTCCTTGATCATAATGACAGGTATTCCAGCAGCCATACAGGGAATGGCACAGTGCAAAAGCGATGTAATCACAAGTCCTGCATGATCTTTGTATTCCTGATATTGTCTGCGTGCCACTTCTTTCGGGTCTTCAGACAAGCCGGTGCGAAGATGCGTACAAAAATGCGCATTTTCCCTGAGATTTTGAGGAATTTGTTCTAACAGTTCCGGATTGACATCCACAATATATACTTTCGGATGTTCTGGCATACATTCTCGCTTTGGTAATGTAATTGTAATACAACCATGTAAATAACATTGTATTTGATATTTTCTTAAAGTATTCAGCGTTCTTTCGTCACGACATCCTATCGGCTCATATTTTTTATAATAAGCGACCTCTTCCGGAAGAAGTTTGTCTCTTACAATCGTCAGACCAAGAAATACCGGTATAATATAAGGTGAAAAACGCCCTGCAATACCATTTTCCCGATAATCCACCAAAGGCATTGAAACAGGAAGTATCACATATTCTCCCCGATATGAATCCAGATTTTGCGTATCAATATAAACGACCTCTTTCAGATCGATTCCCATCTGACTGTAAATATAATCAATTGCAATAATCTGTAAATTATCGCCCAGGTTATTTCCCCCCCCCCCGTGCAATAAACTTGTAGTTTGCAAACTTCATGTTTTCCTGCTCCTTTTATCCTATTGACCGCCGAATAACTTCCATGCCGATCTGATTATGTATTTCCAATCACTTCGTTTAAAAATACAGCAATGAATATAAATCTATTTCTTTTATATTCGTCTGATAATATTTCAATAACTCCTTTACCGCGGCTGACATTTCCATATATCTCATATCCGGAATTTCTTCTAACAATCTTCCGTTCGAAGCTGTATATTCTTTCGCCAGTCCTGGTTTACAAACATATACCGGAACGTCGCTTTGCGCGATCTCTTTTATCATGTGCGCTATCGATATCAGATCTATTCTTTTCCCCGAAACGATATTATAAGAATGATGCAAAGGAGTATGGTCTGTGAACCAGCCGACAATATTACAAAAATCATCAATATATAAATAATCGAAATAGACGTTCTGACGTATGGTAACAGGCAGATTCTTTATGACCTTACAGCATGCACCCGAAATAAATGTCGTTTTCCAGTTCTCATACTTCCCAAACAACCCGAATATTCGAAGATTATAAATATTTTTACTGTTCTCTATATTCTTACCTATCAGATATTTCGCAAGTCCATACTGATTCAGCGGTACCCCATTTGGAAACTCATCTTCTGTCACCGAAAAAATATCGCAGCTTTTGTCATACTCTGCCCCAGAACCAAAATACAACAGTTTTCCGTATTCCTGATGATATTTTTCCAGATTTACATACATTCTCAAATCCTGTTCCAGTTCACTCATATGACAAACCGGACACTCTTTTGTCAAATTACAAATCGCCGCATGAATGACAACATCAAAATGTCCGGTTTTTAAATATCGTTTTACAGACTGTTCATCCAAAAGATCCAGTTCCTGCCTTGTTGGCGTTTCCAAATGAATATCTGTGCGCTTTAACTGAAAATATTCTTTTAAATTCCTGCCTATGAATCCACTTCCGCCTAATAACAAAACCTTTTTCATTACTCTGTCTCCTCATAAAATTAGGATTGCATTTAGGAGATATGCCAAAAGTATTTATAACATAGATGGGAAACACAAAATATGCACTGACAGAATTATTTGTAGAGAAAAACGGCACAGTTAAGTGCGTATGCTGTCCCCGTCCAAAAATACGCATATCACATGATTATCTGCTTCTTTCAGCCTTTGCAATATCGCTTCTTTGGCACTTGCAGGCGTAGCTATTATAGATATACTCTGCCCCCCCCCACGCCTAAAATCACTTAAATCAGAGAATTTCACCGTCTGATATTCATGAAAAAAAGAACTGTTATATTCATCAATTACAGCTTCCAGATTCGCATGCGGATATTTTTCACATATATGCTGATAAATCTGCTCTGCAGCACATGTATTTCCCCAGATGATATAACTTTCATTCCCGTTTTTAAATATTTCACGATCTGCACTTTGAATCATTTTTTGGAAAGGATCAACATATGCTGTTTTTGTACGTGATTCAAAAAACCAACTGACATCTATCATATTTCCCCAATATGCCATCGCATCCTGCAATCGTTTTACAACTAACTGAATCATCTTATTTTTTGTATATTCATATTCTACCGGCTTTGGATTCCAGCAGATTTCGCTAAATCTCTCTTTCGTATAGACAGGCAGCAAACGGTCAATCCATGAAAATCTTGAAGAAAGTTCCTCAGCGGCTAGAACAACCGGTATCCCCATTGCCATACATGGCGCTGCACAATGCAGGCGGGATGTAACTACCAGTGCAGCCTGCGCACAATACTCCCGAAGCAGCTGCTCTGCCATCTGATCCATGCGCAGAAACATTTCTGAAGAGTAAAAACCACGTACCACATGACATTTATATTCAATATCAGAATGCACCGACTCTGGCAAATACTGCAGTGCCTCATCCGGTGCATCCACACAATAAATCTTATTTCTACACGCATTTTCCTCTCTTTGGGGAAGAGTAGCTGTAATACACCCAAATAAATATGCCGGAATACCATATTTACGCATTGTCTGTAAAGTATACTCATCCCTGCACCCTATCGGAGCATATGTACGCAAATAGTCGATCTCCTCCTGTCTCAGATAATTTGCTGAGAAATGAACGCTAATGAAAACCGGTATGATACATGGTGATGCTGGAAACCATCTTGTCCTCCCATCGCCGCAGCCGAAGAAATACAAATTAACTGGCAATATAACCGGTTCCCCCTTGTATGTGTCCAGTTCATGAAAATCGATCTTCACAATATCTGTCGGCGGGATTCTCATTTCTTCCGTATAAATCCGTGCCATCGCTTTCATCTGTATATTATCTCCTACATTAAAAAGCGCTTCATCTTTACGCTGTGTATGCCCTCCATGTGTATCTTTATATACGATTAGTCCGTATTTCACTACCTGTACCTCCACCTGTGATAAAGAAATCATCTCTTAATATCTTCCTGTTACAGAATACACTGCGTTTTATTATAGTATAAACTAAGAATTCAAAATATGTACTGACAGAATTATTTGTAGCAGTAATTTATGAGCCGGACATTTTCTCTCCCATAGTTGCACGACAATTGTCTGTTCTCACTACTAACCGCACTTTCAGTTTGGGAACGATGCCGTTATCCATGCCCTTGTCACCGCCCGATTAATTTACAGGCAATTTATTCCCATGTTACAATGTCCAGGCAGATGGATATTCTGGCAACAAAGCATCCGAAAAAGAGCTCCGAATTTCATGGTATGATTTCAAAATAAAAAGATACAGGATATGAACATCTGTGCAGACTTCATATTCTGTATCCCTAAAAATTTTTTAATATCATCAATTATTCATCCTCTGGCACAAGATAAAAACCTTCAAAATTCTCAATCTCCGTAAACGCATACACGATTTATAATCATCAAAATTGTTTCATGCACAGGGTACATTTCGCTCTGAAAAACTCATTAAAACAAATCGGAATATGTCCCTGTACGAAACAGCTCCAGCATATCCTGACTGATACGGTAAACAAGAAGCCGGTCAGATTCAATATGACATTCTCTAAATCCTCTATAATTCCCAATTAACTCATGATCATGGTACTTTTTATCCAGCTTTTGTCTGCAAGCTAACATATTGACTACATCCCGCAATTGCTCTATCTTACAGCCACGCTTCTTTGCAAGTTTTAAATCCTTTTTAAATTGATTGGATGGAACAATTTTAAGCATCGGTAAATACTTCGTCTAATACTTCGTCAAAGGATTCATATCGCTTGTAATTACCAGGATTCTTCATCATTTCTTCACACTCTTTTCATGCTGCTTTTGTTTCTTCATTCGGTATTTGACGCTTTATTTCAGAAGGAATACCATATATGCATAATAGCCGAACGCAAAAACAGATTGATCGCAGAAGACATATTCAGTCCAAGATCATTGAAGAGTGCTTCTGCTTCCTGTTTTAGTATCGCATCTACACGTACGTTAATATTTGTCGCAGCCATAGAAAATCGCCCCTTTTTATTTATATGTCTGATTGCAAACATTATCAATAAATTGACACTATATGCTTTGCACTATGTTAGTTTTTATAAAACCTATATTCTATAGTTTTAAACGCAAAACCATGTTCTTCCACCTCAGTCCCATCTGGCCGTTCCATTCCTAAAGTATCATAATACGCATTTGTAAATGAAATCTGATCATAAGGGAAACTGCTTTGCAAATCTTTGATATATTCAAATGGGGTATCTATCGATACTACATCAAGTTCCTTTTGAATTGTATTCAAAACATCCTTTACTTCAGGTCTGGCTTTATTTTCCTGTTCACCAGGATCATTAACAAAACTATCAAACATTTTCTTGTCCCACCAGATAATCTGTTGCAAGATATTTGTATTGCCAGCAGCGAGTATCAGTCCCAGGAAATCCCGAAAATTACAGGCAATCGGATAGACATGGTAATCGCAACAGGTTTCCGGATTCACACAGAATACCATATCCCCAAAGCCTTTCACAAAACAGTAATGTATGCCATTATCCCAACCAATAATTTCCGCTCCAACAGGAGTACAAAAATACGGTGTTTCCGCTCCAGGTTCCAAACCAATCCAGCTGCCATCTATCTTCAGATTTTTATATTTTTCATAAAGTGTATTCATTTGATACCTCCCTATTTAGTCAAGCCTTTTTTCCTTGAAAATCAAGGATTTTTCGATATAC
>CAJTMV010000020.1 GCA_910577225.1 uncultured Eubacterium sp.
GCTATCGTCAATAACACGCCATCTACCTTTAGTCCGGGGTTAATCTGCCGCTGTACTTTTCCTATGGTTTTCATAAGCTGCGTCATTCCCTTTAAGGGGAGATAATGCGCCTGCACCGGGACGATTACGCTGTCTGCCGCCGCAAGCGCATTGATGGTGAGCATACCCAAACTCGGCATACAGTCAATCAGGATATAGTCATAATCCTTTTTCAGCTCGCTCAGATAGGATTTCATGGTGAACTCCCGGCTCATGGCGTTTACAAGCGTGATTTCCATGCCGGACAGCTCGATATTCGCCGGAATCAGGTCTACGCCCTCGTCATGGTGTAAAATCCCCTCGCCCGCTTCAAACGGCTCGTCACGGATAATCTTTTCCATCTGCGTTGAGAGCGTGACCGGAAGGCTGTCCTGATCCGCCCAACCCAAAGATGTTGTCAAATCCCCCTGTGGATCGGCGTCCACAAGCAGCACTTTCTTCCCCTCGTTTGCAAGCCCTATTCCTAAATTTACGGTAGTCGTGGTCTTGCCCGTCCCGCCTTTCTGGTTTGCAAGGGCGATTACCTTACATTTAGACATCACGGTTTACCTCCTTTCCTGAAAATTTAATAGCCACCCTGCATAATGACAGAATGGCTATGTATGGGTTTTGGGGCAATAAAAAAACCGACTGATTCTCGTTTTTGAAAACCAATCGGCTATGTATTTTCCTTATTTATGAACATCTACAATTTACTAGCTATTCCCCTGCTTCTAATATATCAAATAAATAGTAAGTGGATATTAACCTTAAATTCTCGCCTATTTCTTTAAACCTATGGACAAAATTCTTTAAATCTACCACCACATTATCAAATTCAGTTATATAAAAATGCGGCATATATTTCTGGTCGAATGGATACCTTGAAAAATCCATGTTATCCTTTTTTCTTTTTCCATTCTGTGTCGCTATTTTCTCAAACAATTCATCTACATACAATTTCGTTCCATTTATCATATTATTAAATTGTTTTCTTTTCTCTTTATCTGTTTCAAACTCCTGTACTCTTTTTATCACTGTCTGTAATATTTGTTGAATATCGTGCTGCCCTTCTATTTTTTGCTGATTATCTAACAATATATTCAATGTCCAAACAGTGGCTTTAAGATACAACTCAATGGCATGATTAGCATTAAATATAATTGGATAAATAAGGCTATCTGCTTTTTTATCCCAATTATCAATCAATGCTGCTTCGGCAAGCATTATTGCAGAATTCATGAAACCATCTGCAATAACTATCATATTATAAATATGGTCATGATGACTTGTCCTCCAGTTCATATATGCAGTCTTATTGACATCTGCATTATAGCTAAATATATCTTTCATTTAATTTCTCCTTTAAATCCTATTCAAAAGTGTTAATCTTTTTATGATGATAAATATTCGTCAACAATATGGTAAACAAAATCTAATACCTCATATATGTGATTGATTCCATCTTTTAAAACCGTATAATCAATGGAATGCCCACAAGTAAAATATAGGCTATCATCCATTCTAATCAAATAACGCCAAACTTCTGCATTTTGATCCACTTGTCGTACATTATTTTTAATTTCATCTCTCTTTTGATTGGCCTCTTGCAGTTCCTGCAACATCCTCCTTATCTCTTGCAAGTTTATCCCGTCAAGAGAATATTTAAAGAAATTCTCCTTATACATTTTTACTTGATTTATAAAATCTTCTGAACATATCATATCATCAATAATCTCTTTTTTCACACAATCCCATAAATCTAATAAGCTATGTCCGCCTTTAGGCATAGTTCCTCTAGTCCGCATATAAATATGCTTTAATGAAATTTCCAAAGAATGCCGATAAGAAAACAATATCGGAAATATAAACGTGTCAAGTATTTTAGGATTATTGCCGTTATCCAATGCTATTTCAACTAATTCATCAGCACTATTTTTATATCCTTCTCTCAGCCCGTATAATGCCTGATCTTTATCCTGCCATCCGAAGTGAGCAGATTGTTCCATAAGACCTGTATCTTTAAATATCTTCAATATAATACCCTCCACACTAATGATAATTTTATCTTAACGTCCTACTTCTTACAGTAGCATTATAATCCTATTTCACACTTTCTATCAACTAACAATTACCAGTATCCCATAATCCCTATCTGATAAGATATAACAGCTTACACACTCTAACACCATTTAAAGAAAATCCATGTAAATCTACGTCCAGAAACGTCAAGCAAACTTCTCCCCTTTCCCCAAAAGAATAAGGCAAACTTTCACACACTATTTGGGGGATACCCCTTCCCCCAACTCTTCCCCCAAAAATCCCCCAAATTAGCACTCAAAATACGGTAATTTACGATAATTTATGAACCTCTCCTTAGAACGCAAAAAACCCCTGAAAATGCCCATTCTATGGGATTTTCAGGGGTTCGTGAATCAATTTCATTCAGAAGTTTACTGATTCATCTGCGCCGCAACCTCAGCCGCAAAATCTTCACTCTTCTTCTCAAGACCTTCACCAGTCTCAAACCGGATAAATTTCTTTATAGATACTTCACATCCAGCTTCTTTGGACACCTGCTCCAGATACTTCGCAACTGTCTGCTTGCCGTCTTCTGCCTTTACGTATACCTGATCTACCAGGCAGATTTCCTTCAGTTCTTTATTCACGCGGCCTTCGATCATGCCATTGATAACTTTTTCCGGCTTCTGTGATTCTTTCGGATCATTCATAATCTGCGCGCGCAGAATTTCTTTTTCGTGTGCGATATAGTCTTCGCTGATTTCGTCTCTGCTGACATATTTCGGATTCAGAGCCGCGATCTGCATACACAGATTTTTTACTGCCTCTTTTACCGCATCGTTTACAACAGATGTTTCTGCCACTGCCACGACACCGATACGTCCGCCGCCATGGATGTAGTCTACGACACAGCCGTTTTCTGCTTCTGCTTTTTCAAATCTGCGGATCTTTAAGTTTTCGCCGATCACTGCGATCTGCTCTACCAGAGAATCCTTAACGGTCTTGCTGCTGTCTTCGATCCATGCTTCTTCCATAAATGCGTCCATATCAGCCGCATTCGAAGCCAGTACCTGTTTTGCAACCTTTTCCACATAAGTCTGGAATTTTTCGTTTTTGGCAACGAAATCTGTCTCAGAATTTACTTCTACGATTGCTGCGCGTCTGTCATCTTCCACAACAACTTTTACGATACCTTCTGCCGCAATACGGGATGCTTTTTTCTCAGCTTTTGCCTGTCCGTTTTTTCTTAAGAACTCAACGGCAGCTTCCATATCGCCGTTTGTCTCGCCCAAAGCCTTTTTGCAATCCATCATACCTGCGCCGGTCATTTCACGCAGTTCTTTTACCATTCCTGCTGTAATAGCCATTTCATTTTCCTCCAAAATCAATCCTCTTTGTTCCTGACAGTCCGAAAACTGTTTCGCTGTTTTTATTCTTCTGCAGCTGCCTCATCCATCTGAGCTTCTGCCACTTCTTCTGCTTCTCCCTGTTTTGCCTCTACTACGGCGTCTGCCATTTTGGAAACGATCAGTTTTACGGCACGGATCGCGTCGTCGTTACCAGGGATTACAAAATCCAGTTCTTCAGGATCACAGTTTGTATCTGCAATGCCAATCAGCGGAATGCCTAATGTATGAGCTTCCTGTACGCAGATTCTTTCTTTTTTCGGATCTACAATAAAGATCGCATCCGGAATACGTTTCATTTCCTTGATGCCGCCCAGATTTTTTTCTAATTTTTCCTGCAGCTTCTTTAATGCAAGAACTTCTTTCTTTGGAAGAACATCAAATGTGCCGTCCTCTTCCATCTTTTCAATGCTCTTTAATTTTGCGATACGGCTCTGAATCGTCTTAAAGTTCGTCAGCATGCCGCCGAGCCATCTTTCATTTACGTAATACATGCCGCAGCGTTCTGCTTCGGTACGGATGGCATCCTGCGCCTGTTTCTTTGTTCCTACGAAAAGAATCGTTCCGCCGTTTGCCACAATGTCTGCTACAGCATTGTATGCTTCGTCTACTTTTCCTACCGATTTCTGCAGATCAATAATATAGATGCCGTTACGCTCTGTATAAATATACGGAGCCATTTTCGGATTCCATCTTCTTGTCTGATGTCCGAAATGTACACCAGCTTCCAGTAACTGTTTCATTGAAATAACACTCATTTTTCTTTCCTCCATTTGGTTTTTACTGCCATATGCTTCCACACACAATACAACCAGTAAACGACTGGCACCTGTATTGCTCCACATATGTGATTTTTTGACTTAACTACTATAGCATAGGTGTCTGATAGTTGCAAGTATTTTTTACTGCCCTTTTTTGATCTTATCCCGTTTTACTGTCTTGTCAGTATCTGCGCAATCTGTCGGAAGCTGGATCCTTTTTTGATCTTATAAGATCCTGGCTGCAGCATATTGTCATAATCATGTGCGCCGAGATAAGAATTAAATTCTTCCGCATCCTCTACCAGACCGGCCTCGTGTACTTTGGCGGATACCATTCTGGATACGTCGCCGGATTCGATCACAATTTCGACTTCATCCGAAGATTCCGCATCTGTATCTTTATCCGGTTTCTTTTTCGGCGGCTTATCTTTCTCATCATCCGGTTTACTGTCTGACGAATCTGCGTTATGATCCTCAGACGAAGGATCGTCGGATGTCTGGTCCGGCGGATTCTGATCGGATGCGTCTTCGCCGGATCCCGCCGGATTCGGGTCTGTCTGATCCTGACCTTTTGGATCTGCACTGCCTGGATCCGGATCTGTACTGTCCGGATCGGATGCACTCTGATCCGGATCTGTCAGAGGATCCTCGTCCGTTTTGGTACTTCCCTCCAGGTCCGTACCAGTCTGCTGATCCGCTGCTGTATCGCCCTGTACAGGCGGATCTGCCAGCGTTCCCGGCGCATTTTCCTGCATGACCATACCCAGTTTCATTGCACGGCGGATGACTTCCTCATCGGAGATATTATCATGAAATAAAAACGCAATGGACAGTATCAGCGTCGCCGCAATCACGCCGATTCCTGCTCCTCGTAAATAATATTTAAATCTCATCTGAATCAGTCTCCTTTATAAAGTCCAAGAATCAGCCGTACTTCTCCGACTCCAAGGCCGAGTTTCTTTGCGATTGCAACCGAATCTCTTCCTTCTTCGTACAAACGAAGAATTTCTTCCCTGACATTTACTTCCTCTTCTGCCTGATCCGATACGTCAGAGACGGTCTCCGCATTTGTCTGCTCCGGCGTATTCTGCGGCTGTGCCTCTTCTGCAGAAGCTGCCTGCGGCTGCGCCTCCTGGAATACGGCTTTTGTTACGACTGGTTTTACAGCTGGCGGTTCTGCCGGTTTTGGATTTTGTGGAATCTGATTTTTAATCTGACTCAGATAGTAACTGGTCATCTCTTCTTCCTGCGACTTTAAATCCTGCAGCTGCTGTGTAAGACCTGACGTAAAATCCGTCAGTTCCGTATGTTTATCGTTTAGCATACTGTATAAAAACATAATCTCATTGTGTGTTTTATTGATCTTTTCGATTACAGTATCTGAGAATTCATTAATGGCCATTATTTTCTCATTTGTCTGCTTCTCAAGTGCACGTTCTGTGCGATCTTTACTGTCATCGATCGTATTTTCCACAATATCTACCACACGCTGTTTTGATTTTTCCAGCTCATGCTCAAGCATGACACCCATTTCTTCTTTGCTCAGTTCTGAAATATGCCGAAGTTCATCCGGAGATAATTTTTCGGTCACCCAGAAGCTCGCCAGGATGAATATCATCCCGACAATGATTAGTATGATCTCTATGACTGTCATTCATGTAACCTCTGCATCTTTATCATATTTTAATGTCAAAGCCGCCGGACATCGTCATTTTTACCTTTACGCTGCCGTCCGGAAGATTTTCCTTTTTCTCTTTCTTTTTTCTCCGCTGTGCCAGATATTCGTTGGACCCTTTTTCTTTTGCGTCAAACTTTTCCTGCTGACGATCCGCGTTTTCTTTTTTCTGGACTTCCTGGGCCTTGCTTTGTTCCTTTTGCTGTTCCCGAACCTGGATATGCTGCTGTTCTACGGCTGGTCTCTGGTTCTCCTGATGTCTGATTGCACTGACATCCTGTGTGTTTTGTATCATTCCATTTAAATGAACCGGTCGTACTGTCATAATCCCACCTTCTTTTATTTCTTCGCTAATATCTCCATATATACGCCCATTGTTTTTTGCATTTTTGACAATGCCTTCGTATGGAGCTGCGAGATTCTGGACTCTGAAACTTCCAACACTTTACTAATTTCTTTCAGCGTAAGATCTTCATAATAATACAATAAGATAACCTTTTTTTCTTTTTCTGTAAGCTGCTCCATTGCCTCCTGCAGCTTTTCTCTTAGCTCTGTTTCCTGTACCTGTTCCTCCGGCTGTATAAAATGCGAGTTATGTCTGGCATCCATCACTGGTTCCGATCCCTGTTCGATAAACTCGTTGAGTGACACTACATTTGTCACCTTAAGCTGCGACTGCCACTCGAGCAGCTCGTTTCCGGAGATTCCCAGTTCTCTTGCAACTTCATCATCCAGGGCCGTTTTACCTGTCTGCATTTCCACTCTTTTGATTGCTTCATCGATTTTTTTCTGTTTCTGACGCACCGTACGCGGAATCCAGTCCATTTTTCGGATCTGGTCCAGAATCGCTCCGCGAATTCTAAGACTGGCATAGGTCTCGAATTTTACTTCCTTATCCATATCAAATTTATCGATCGCGTCGATCAGTCCGAATATTCCATAGCTGACCAGATCGTCGTATTCTACGTTATAGCCCAGATACATACTCAGTCTGCCTGCAACAACCTTCACAAGCGGCGCGTATTCAAGAATAATCTGTTCCCGCAGCTCAGGCGTCTGCTTTGTCTGATACATTTCCCAAAGTTTTTCTTTCGAAACCTTATTCATGCTAAACCTCCAGGCAGTTTTTTCCTAATACTCAGCTTTCCTGTTCTTCCTCGATAAATTCCATGTCCTCTATAATCTCCCCGTCAGCAAATCCAAGATCTTCTGCTGAGATAAATTCCTCGTCCAGCTGCGACACGTTCATATCCAATACGATTTTGATAATCATCCCTAAAATAAAAAAACCGACCAGAACGAAAAACATTGCACGAATAAAAAAAGAAAGACTGTAATCATTCACATAAGAAATAATACACATTGCAAAAGCGGCAAATAATGTTACGATAGCAGGAATCTGTTTTGTTTTCATAAAATCCCCCAATACACTCAAATGATTTTCAGCGGTTTGCCCACTGATTTTATGTAATATTCTCCTGTATCACAGTGCAGCTCCACCGTCCGCCCGTAATTCAGTCCCGTGTCCTCGGCAATCAGCCGGATTCCAAGCTCTTTGAGCTTTTTCTTGGAGGCCAGCGCGTTCTTGTCTCCAATACTGCCGATCGAATCTGTTCCGGTTACTTCAAACATTTTTGCACCGCCGGCTATCTTTGCCACCATGCGTGTTCTGCTGGCTCCCGCACGAACCATCCGGTTTACCAGCTCCATAATGCCCGTATCTGCAAATTTGGCAATATTGGAATTATTTCTAATCTTCGTACTGTCCGGCAGCATAATATGCGCCAGACCGCCGATCTTAGTGACAGGGTCATAAATAGCAATCCCAATACAGGAACCAAGTCCGAGCGTTGTGATTGCATTCGGACTCTTACATATGTTAAGGTCCGCCATTCCAACTTTTATCATCTGACTCATCTTTTAAACTCCCACCCTACATATACTTTTTTAAAGCATGATTCCAAGTGACGTTAAGATCTTGTCATAAGAATCCAGCTCAGGCAAAAGGATAAAGTACCCTTCAAGCATGGTATCTCCTCCAAATGCCGTCTCGATCAGCAACGCATTATCTCCATACTGTCCAAACTGAATTGCCGGAATACTCAAAATTGCTCCTGCCATATCGATCGCTATATAAGGCACTGTCGGCGAAATATTCAGATTCGTCATCGCAGACAATGCGGAAAGATAAGAGCCGGCAATAATATTGCCAATCTCCATCATTGCAGACAAATCCATTTCATCAAACGGCTCTTTATAATCTTCGCCTCTTCCCAGCAGATGATTGATCAGCCTGTGCGCATCATCCATTTTCAGCAGAAACATCAGGCTGCCGTTAATGTCGTTCTGCACGCCAAGATAAATTCCTACAATTTCTTCTTCTTCGGAACCGATTGCGGTATTTAAATCCTGAACTGCCATTAGCTTGACATTTGGTACTTCCATATTTAATTTTACATTCAGCAAGGTTGCAATTGCAGTCGTCGCATTCCCCGCTCCAATATTACCAATCTCTCTCAACACGTCAAAATACATACTGTTAATTTCGTCAAATGTAAATTTGCCCATATATTTCTCCCTGTATCTACTGATTCTTACTTCACATTACTGGTTATGAATATAAGGAACTGTATGGAAATAACTTACATATCGATCATGCAGGTCATTCCCATACAGTTTACAGAGTCTGAGACTATCTTAAAATCTCTGCCGCTCTCTGATTCTTATACCGTCTCATGTTCATCAATAATAGCGTTAATATCAAACAGGGAAACAAGCTCTTCTCCGTTTTTTCCGATACCGTTGATAAACATTTCTTTTGCTTCTCTTGAGCTGTGCGATAGCTTATCAATCTCATTCGGGCCCAGATTAATGACTTCCTTTACTTCATCCACTACGATTCCAAGCGCATCCTTTTGTTCGAACTTTAGTATAATAATACGGGACGCTCCTGTATATACGTCGTCTTCCAGACCCATTTTTCTGCGGATGCTCATAACCGGAATGACTTCGCCGCGCAGGTTAATCACTCCTTTAAAATAAAACTGCGAGGTCGGCACCCTTGTAATTTTCTGCATTCTGACAATATTGTCGATAAAGCTGATATCGATCCCATACTGTTCGCTGCCTATTTTTACAACAATATACTGCTTTTTTGTTTCTTCTGTTGTTTCAATATAATCCACTTCTGGCACCTCCCTTACATCAATGTATTCACATCCAGGATCAATGCGATTTCACCGTCGCCAAGAATCGTTGCACCGCTGATGATTTTGCTGTTGCTGATAAACTTACCCAGTGATTTAATAACAATCTCCTGCTGCCCGAGCAGATTATCCACAACAAGACCAGCCTGTTTTTCACCTTTGTTTACAATTACAACCGTAAGGCTTTCCGGCGCTACTTCCGGTTCTTCAATATCCAGAATCTGGTTCAGGCGAATAAGCGGTATCACATTGCCGCGCAGATTAATTACTTCCTCTGCCTGTACATACTTAATCTCAGACACCGGAACGTCTTCAATCGTAATAATTGAGCCGAGC
Organism: uncultured Eubacterium sp.; assembly: GCA_910577225.1. Taxonomy (GTDB): domain Bacteria; phylum Bacillota; class Clostridia; order Lachnospirales; family Lachnospiraceae; genus Eubacterium_J. The sequence continues at coordinate 9,425 of CAJTMV010000020.1, forward strand.
GCAATCGCAAACAGCTCGTTATGTACTTCTACCAGCAGTGCCTGAATAATGGCAAGCGTCAGCGGCAGGCGCACAATAAACGTAGATCCTTCGCCCAGCTTGCTCTTTACTTCCACATCGCCGCCCAGCGTCTCAATATTTGACTTTACAACGTCCAGTCCAACGCCTCGGCCGGATACGTCTGTAATCTTCTTTGCCATCGAAAAACTAGGCATAAACAGAAAATCGATGATTTCTTTCTGACTTAAGTTTTCTGCCTGCTCCGCCGTTACAATCCCGCGCTCGATCGCTTTACGCTTTACATTTTCAGTATCGATGCCATTTCCGTCGTCGCCTACTTCGATCACGACGTTATTGCCTTCCTGATATGCCTTTAAGTTAATGGAACCAACTTCCGGCTTGCCTCTTTCCTTACGAAGCTCCGCGCTCTCCAGTCCGTGATCCGCGGAATTACGAAGCAGATGCTGCAGCGGATCTCCAATCTGATCGACAACGGTACGATCCAGCTCCGTATCTTCACCCGACATGTACAATTCCATTTTCTTATCCAGTTTACGCGATAAATCACGAATCATACGCGGGAATTTTGCAACCACGCTTTCAATCGGCACCATTCTTGCTTTCATGACAGATTCATGCAGACTCGTCGTAATACGTTCCAGATATTCAATCTGATCACGGAAAGACTGGCTTTGCGTTCCATCCCCGGAATCGCTGGAGCTGATCGATACCAGGCTGTTTTTCGCAATAATCAGCTCGCTGACCTGATTCATTAAAGCATCCAGCTTCTCAATATCCACACGCACCGTACGGTTCGCGACCGGTTTATTGACCGGCTTGCCTTTTGCCGCCGCGGTATTGGCTGCCTTTGGCTGCTCTTCCTTGGCGGGTGCTGATGCGGCAGGCGTACTCTGCTCTGCGACAGCAGTTTTTTCTTCTGGTTCGCTGATCTTTTGTCCCGTTTCGACAAGCGTCTCATATTTCAGCTGCTCGCCAATGACTTCTTCGATCTCCGATACCGCTTTCGCTGACGTCAGAAATTTTTCAACGCCCTCGTCGTCTGCCGCTACCAGGAAACTAAAGTCCAGATCAAATTTCTCGTCTTCAATATCCTGCGCAGACGGATGATAAGCGAGTATCTCTCCGAACTCTTCGACTGCCTTGAATACCAGAAATGCCCTTGCCGCTTTTAACAGACACTCTTTTTGCACGTATACGGTAAATCCAAAGATGACTTTACCGCTTTCTTCAGCATTTTTCACTGTCTCATGATCATTTTCCGAAAGATCCATATGCAGGTATTTTTTTCTATGATCGCTGTCTGCCGGTTCCGCAGGAGCCTCAGACGATTTTTCTTTCTTTGGCGCCGGCGCTGCAGTTCCGTTTAAAATCCCGTTTAAAGCCGCAATAATTCCTTCGTTATCATTCGTTCCTTCATCTGAGGTTTCTTTAATGATATTCAGATACCCCTCGATCGCGTCCAGACACTGAAATAAAACATCAATAATATCGCCGTTGACTTTGATCTTGTCATTACGCACTTCCTGAAATACGTTTTCCATATCGTGCGTTAAATGCTGCATCCGTTTAAAGCCCATCGTACCGGCCATGCCTTTTAAAGAATGTGCCGCACGGAAAATCTCATTGATTACGTCATGATCTTCCGGCTCATTCTCAAGCGCCATAATATTATCGCTTAAGCTCTGGATATGCTCTGCTGTCTCATCAATAAAAATTTCCAGATATTGACTTACATCCATCTTATTTTACCCCCACCTGATTAATTATTCTTTTGGGAATACTCGTAAGCGGTACCACCTCGTCGGTAAGTCCGGCCTCGGCAATTGCTTTTGGCATGCCGTACACTACGCATGTAGGCTCATCCTGTGCAATCACATAAATAGGTTTTGACCGGTTCAGATCCTGAATGCCCTCTGTACCGTCCGCACCCATACCCGTTAATACCACGCATACAATCTCATCGTACTTTGTTCTCTTTAAAGACTTATACATTACGTTTGCACACGGCCGCAGTCCTCCTATCGCCGGTGCATCTGACAAATGTATCTTATGCGTACCGTCTTTGGCTGCCACAACTTCCAGGTGCGCGCCGCCCGGAGCCACATAAACCCAGCCTTTTTTCAGTACGTCATTTTCCTCTGCCTCCTTGACCCGAACCTTGCTGAGCTCATTCAGGCGCTCCGCCATCGATTTTGTAAATCCCATCGGCATATGCTGTACAAGCACCATGGGCGCATCCATATTTCTATCCAGATATGGAATCACGCTCTGTAACGATTTTGGCCCGCCTGTAGAACATGCCAGGGCAATCAGCTTCTGGCCGCCGCCGTTCGAAGGCTTATGCGCGACTGTTCGTACAGGCGCTGCTGCAGGCGCTGCAGATACAGGCGCTGCTGCAGACCTGGCTGGCGCCGCTGCAGAAACTCCCGCTGGCGCTGGAGATTTGGCTGCTGCAGATCTGGCTGGCGCTGCTGCGCGGGCTGCCGCAGACAACGATGCACGGGCTGCTGTAGCGGTTGCGACCGCCGTAGCAGCTGCCGCTGCTGCAGATGCTGCCGCCGGAGACCGGCCTGGCGCCGCTGCCTTCGCCGGAGCCGCAGGTGCTGCAGATTTCGTTTTCATCTGCGGAAGTACCGAATTGAGAAGACGCGTCAGATCCTCGCGAAACTGTACGCCTTTTGCCTCCACAATATTTTCCGGCTTTGTAATAAAATCTACAGCTCCATACTCCATCGCCTGAATGGTAATCTTCGCATCTTCTTTCGCAAGAGAACTGACTACGACTACTGTGGCACGAATATTCTCTTTTTGCAATTTTTGCAGAAGCTCCAGTCCATTCATTCTCGGCATATTGATATCCAGAAGAACAGCGTCGTAGCTGTTGCTTGTGATCTTTTCATATGCCTCCAGACCATCTCTGCATGTGTCTGTCGCTTCATACTCATTACCTGAATTGATTATATCACAGATAGCTCTTCTCATGAGTGCAGAATCATCTACAACTAAAATATTTTTTTTCATAATGCATCAGAACTTCTTTCTCTTTCTTTGTTTGTAACATTCCAGATAACCAAATCATATTCCCGCGGTCTTTTCCATAAATCACAGACCTGGCTGTACGGCTACGAATAACTGTTTTTATTTCTAATTTTACGTTCTTCATCAAAAATATATCGAATAATTTCCTCACGTATCGCGCGGTCTTTAAAGATAAATTCCGCTCTGTTTTCAAATCGTTTTTTATCTGTCTGTGCCTCTGCACAGGACAGAATATGTGCCGGTATCAGATATGTCTTTTCGCATTCTTCGCTGTGCAGCTGCACCTCTGTCATAATATAAGTATCAGTCTCATTTTGTATATCTGTCACAAACCTGGCTCCTCCGCCGCTGATATCCACGATAGAAGCCTCTTTCCGCGTCATGCCGATCTGCGGCAGTTCCACAAACGATGCAAACTCTTCGACCGGAAGATTCAGTGCATGCTGCAAAGTAATATTATAATAATACATCGGTATCACACAGGGCATTCGGTAATATTCCCGTCTCTGATATTTATGCAGCTGACTTTTTAATGTTACGCGCAACAGATGCATATTGTTTGTCTTATAGCGTTCTTTTATGATTCCCAGACCACGGTAAAGTCCTCCGTTGCCGTAAAATACAAGCTCAAAACGAATTCCGATCGGAAGCATAATCAGTTTTCCAGCCTCTGACGGCATCGACAGCTCCAGTTCGTCATTTCCTGGAACATCTGTCACCTGGCTTTTATAAATATGCGCGCTCAGGCCGGTCTTTCTCTCCTGTTCGATCTGACGGGTCATGCATAGCTCTACTTTGTTGCCTGGCTGTATAATGTTTGCAATCATAATCCTCCTTCGTTTTCCCAGATCATTTAATTAAAAAAATTATAAAATAACTCCCGGATGCCCTGACGGTCCGGTTCAATATTGGGTTCCCCGTCGATCAGGCTCTGTGCCAGACGCTCGAAGGCTCTGGCAGATCTCGCGTTCGGCGCAGCCATGGAAACAATTTTCTGTGCACGTACTGATTTTTCCAAAAGTCCGTCCTGCGGAATCGTACCGAAAAAATGCACCTCGCCCTGAAGGAATTTGGATATTACGGAGCTGAGCTTTTCATATACAAGCTGGCCGTCGTCCATTGACACAGTCCTGTTAACGACCACCTCTATATTCGTATTATGTCTGGCAAATCCCGGATTGCCATATAACGCCTTGATCAGCGAGTAGGAATCTGTCAGGGAGCTTGGTTCCGGTGTCAGTACGAGCAATACCTCAGGACTTGACGATACGAATTCCATAACATTATTCGCAATGCCGGCTCCGGTATCGATCAGAATAAAATCTGTCAGCTCATCCAGTTCGTTTAAATTATTGACCAGACGTGAGAGCTGGTTTCTGGTCAGATTATTCATACCAGTAATACCGTTTCCTCCTGAAATAAATCCGATTTCCATCGGGCCTTCTGTAATGATCTCCTTTAGTTTCTTGCCATGGTATATCATATCACTTAGATTATATTTCGGAATCGCACCAAACATAACCTCCACGTTCGCAAGACCCATATCCGCGTCAAAAATAATCACTTTCTTACCTAACTTGCGTAATTGAACCGCGAGGTTTACGGCAATATTTGACTTTCCCACCCCGCCTTTACCACTCGTTATTGTGATAACTCTTGCTTTGGATACAGAACGGGCCTGCTTTGATTTTACCACGTTTCTCAGTTGTTCTGCCTGATCCATACTCAATCCCCTCCAAGTAATTTCTTCACAATCTTTTGTGTGTCAAATACCTCAATATCATCCGGAACGTTTTGTCCGTACGTCGAATACGACAAATCCGCCCCTGAATATAAGTGGATATTTAACAGGTTGCCATAACATGAGGTTTCATCCAGCTTGGTAAAGATCAGCCTGTAATCCGCAAATGTACGATAAATATTGCACATATCCTGCAGATCACGATATTTGGTAGTTGCACTTAAGACCAGATATACCTCAGTCTTAGAACCGGCAGACAGTCCGCCGATCAGTTTCTTTACATCTTCGCACTGCGCCGCATTTTTATGCGAAAAACCCGCGGTATCCACAAGTATCAGATCGTATTCCGATAAATTATGAACGGCTTCTTTCATTTCCTCTGGCGAATAAACGATCGTCAGCGGCATATCCAGAATATTCGCATAAGTCCGCAGCTGTTCGGTCGCAGCGATACGATAGGTGTCGGCTGTCAAAAACGCCACTTTTTTTCCTTCGTCTACTTTATATCGCGACGCCACCTTTGCAATTGTAGTCGTCTTGCCGACTCCCGTAGGACCGATAAAAAAAGCGACCGTCGGTTTGGAACCCTGAAATTCAATCGGTTTTGGCTGACCGAATTTTAACACAAGTTTCTGATAAATATGCGATAAAATATAATCAATATTACTGCCCTTGCTTGATATTTTTTCCAGCTCATCCAAAATCTGATTGGCATATTTTTCATCCACTTCGTTGTCCAGCAGTGTCTGATAGAGCATTTTGACAAAAGAAAATCCTTCCTGTGCCTGATCGTTTGCTCCTCCTATGCCATCCTCCTGATTTTTCTTTTCCGCGGAAATCCTGTCCTCCAAAAGACTCTGCAGACTGTCCAGACGCTCCTCAAGCGCGCTGGAGGACGCCTGCTGGGGCTGTGGTCTCTGCTCCGGCAGCTCTTCAGGCTGCCTTTGGATTGGCTGCGGACGGCTGACTGGTACGGCTGCCGGAATCCGTATGTTTTCATCTGCAGCCAGATTAATGCTTTCCGGCTTTCTCATCGGCGCCTGCGCAGCTGCCTCCGCCTGCGGCTGTGCAAACGGATTGGCTTTATTTGCGTCGTTTTCTTCCAGCGCGGCTGTCACTTCATACAAAATACCTTTCAAGGCACGAAAAACGCCTTTGGGCTTTACCGTTTTCACACTCATGATCACGACGTCCGGGCCCATTTCTTTTTTAGCTCTTTCGATTGCCTCGCTCTCAGTCTTCCCCTGAAATTTATTAATTGTCATTTAAGCTGTCACCATCCCTACTGACTGTAATTCAACATTCGAATCTATTTCATTGTAAGACACAACAATCAGGTCCTTGAAATACTCCTCTGTCATTTTCTTAAAATACATACGCACAATCGGTGAGGTAACGATAATCGGGTTTTTTCCGAGATTTTCCAGCTTTGCAATTTCTGTCTCCACCGATGCCATAATCAGCTTCGTCCGTTCCGGATCGATTGTTAAATACGCTCCCTGCTCCGTCTGTTTTACCGAAGACATGATCTCCTGCTCGACATTCGGATCGAGCGTAATCACGCTGGTCGCCTCGTTCGGCATAAAATAACGGTTTGAAATTGCCCGCTTTAACGACTGACGCGTATATTCCGTCAGTACGTCCGTATCTCTGGAAGTCGTCGCATGATCTGCCAGCGTTTCAAAAATCGTAAGCAAATCCCGAATAGAAATCCCTTCCGAAAGCAGATTCTGCAAAACCTTTTGTATCTCGCCGATGCCAAGCAGCTTTGGAACAAGATCGTCGATCAGTACCGGATTGCTTTCCTTTACATTGTCGATCAGGTTTTGTACGTCCTGTCTTGTCAAAAGCTCTGCAATATGGCTTCTTATTACCTCTGTTAAATGCGTCGCGATAATCGAAGGCGGGTCTACGACTGTATAGCCAAGACTTTCTGCCCGCTCTCTCTGGCTCTCTGTAATCCAGATCGCCGGCAGGTGAAACGAAGGCTCAAACGTAGGAATACCTGTAATCTCTTCTTCCACATAGCCGGGATTCATCGCCATATAATGATCGAACAAAATCTCTCCTTCTGTAATCTGGATTCCCTTGATCTTAATAATATACTGGTTCGGGTTCAGCTGGATATTATCACGCAGACGAATAATCGGAACAACCGTACCAAGCTCTAACGCAATCTGTCTTCGAATCATAACGACACGATCCAGCAGGTCGCCGCCCTGATTGACATCTGCCAGCGGAATAATACCATAGCCAAACTCCAGCTCGATCGGATCGACCTGCAGCAAAGATACGACATTTTCGGGTTTGCGAATCTCTTCCGCCTCTTCTTCCGCCTGTGTCGACTCTTCTTCGATCGCCTCTACCGCCATACTCCGATCCATCACTCTGCCAACAATAATATATACCAGACCAAACGCGATAAAAAGCGCGGTATTTAACGGTGTCGTTATTCCTAAAAACACAAGCGTCATTCCTACCAGATACAATACCTTCGGAATGCCAAACAGCTGCGATACCAGCACATCGCTAAAGTCAGCCTCTTTCGACGCCTTTGTAACGAGTATACCGGTTGCAAGCGAAATCATCAAAGACGGCATCTGTGAAGCCAGGCCGTCGCCAATCGTTAAAACGCCATATTTTTGCAACGCCTCGACTGCTTCCATTCCTTCACGCGTCATTCCCATGATCGTACCGCCGATCAGATTGACGGCCGTAATCAAAAGTCCTGCTGACGCGTCTCCCTTTACATACTTCGTAGCACCGTCCATAGAGCCGAAGAACGCAGACTCCGCCTGTATTTTATCGCGGCGGTTTCTTGCTTCCCGATCATCGATGGCGCCCGTATTTAAGTCCGCGTCGATCGCCATCTGCTTGCCAGGCATTGCGTCCAGCGTAAAACGTGCCGTAACCTCAGACACACGTTCTGAACCTTTATTGATAACTACAAACTGAATAATAACCAAAATAATGAAGACAATCGTTCCAATGACAATATCGTCTCCGCCGACAAAAGCTCCGAACGTCGCAACGACGTTTCCCGGATCTCCTGTGCCAAGAATCAGTCTGGTAGAAGATACGTTCAGAGAAATTCGAAAGATCGTCGTAAACAGCAAAAGCGTTGGGAAAAACGACATATCCAGAACTTCTTTTACAAACAGACAGTTAAAAAGCACTACAAGTGCCAGCGATATGTTAAGCGCCAGCATAACGTCCAGTAATACGTTTGGGATCGGCACAATAAAGAATATGATTGCCGCCAAAAGATATAATGCAACACCGACATCCGCTTTCCTCATCTTTGACCATCCCACCTTTCCTTCGTTTTTTTTCTGTCCTTCATTTTAAATCTATCCTTATTTTTATTCGTCAAAATTTCGCTGTTTCCAGCTTCTGTTAATTCTCTCATTGTATGGATTCTCTTTGTAAATGCTGCTATTCCTATGTAACCTGTTTTTCATCTTCATGTGATCCGGGCCGGCGCCTATAATCTGTTTTTCAGACGGTATACCGCAGCCAGTATCTCTGCCACGGTCTGATACAGTTCCGGCGGAATTTCTTCGCCAATCTCTACATTTGCATACAGCATACGTGCCAGCGGCTTATTTTCTACAATTTCCACGTCGGCTTCTTTGGCTTTTTCTTTAATCTGGAGAGCCAGATAATCGGTTCCTTTCGCAAGCACAATCGGCGCCTGCGCTTCTTCTGCATCATATTTAAGCGCTACGGCATAATGTGTCGGATTCGTAATTACGACGTCCGCTTTTGGCACATCCTGCATCATACGCCTTTGCGATGCTTCTCTCATCCTCGCGCGCTGCTTTCCTTTAATCTGCGGATCACCTTCGCTATTTTTATATTCGTCTTTGACCTCCTGCTTGGTCATCTTCAAATCGTCTTTAAATTTCCATTTTTGATAGATATAATCGACAATGCCTATCAGAAAATAGGCAATCGATATTTTCATTCCAGCATTTATAATTACAGAACCTACAAACATGACCGCCTGTATGAGCGGCATATCGTATAACAGCAGTATGTTTCTGGAATCATCCGCAACTGCTGAATAAGCAACCCATAAGATCAGTATAATCTTTAAAAATGATTTTAGCAGTTCTACGAGAGAGTCTTTCGAAAAAAAGCGCTTAAAACCATTGATTGGGTTAAATTTTTTAAAATCCGGCTTCAGCGGCTTTGTCGTAACGCGCCATTTGACCTGAAGCAGATTAATCACAAACATGACCAGGAATCCTGCCGCAAAAAATGGAAGAACCATCACAAATGCGTCCATCAGCGCTCTTTGTATCATCTGCGAAACGGATCTGGCCGTCATACCGGTACTGTTTTCATCCAAAAACTCTGGTATTCGATTGTAAAAGGTTTCAAACAGCTCCAGCATTCCTCCGCCAAGCGTTGACATCGTTACCTGGAGCAGAATAAATAACAGCAGCAGTCCCACTGCGTTATCCAGCTCTCTGCTTTTTGCAACTTTGCCGTCGTTTCTGGCATCGGACAATTTTTTTGCGGTAGGCTGCTCTGTCTTTTCCCCGCCTTCACCGTCTTTTGCAAACCACTGAAGGTCCAAAGACACCGACCATTCTTTTTTATTCACTCACATACATCCCTTTTATCATGTAAACTACAAGCCGTTTCATTTCCTGCGCAATATTATCTGCAATGGAATCCAGCAGTGTAAATGCCAGAATCAAAACAGTCAGTCCGACCAGAACTTTTAGCTGCATACCTATAGCAAACATATTCATCTGCGGCGATACTCTTGCCAGAATACCAAGCACACAGTTGACAAGCATCATACAGGCAAATACCGGCAGCGTAATCCGAAACCCAAGGATGAGCAGGCTTGACATATAGCTCGATATTCCTTTTAGCAGATAATCCCACTGAAACACCTGCTGATTGATCGGTATCAGCTGATAAGAATCGCAAACCGCCCGTATTACATAATGATACATATTGGTAGCCAGAAGCATCAGCATTACCATGTAATTGTACAGATTGCCTGTAATGCTTTCATTCATCTGCGTCATCGGGTTAAATTCCTGTGCCATGGAAAGGCCGATCTGCATATCGATCAGCGCACCCGCGAACAAAACAATAGAATTACAGATACTGGCTGAATAACCTATCAGCAAGCCCGTAATTCCTTCCTTGATCACAATAACTCCATATTCCATTATACCTGTGTAAGCAAGGTTCTGCTCCGGCAAAACACCTGTCAGCATAATTGCAATACAGCCTGCCATTCCTATTTTTGTTTTGGCCGGAACACCTCTCGTATTAAAAAAAGGCGCTGCAAAAACACAGGTAGCAATCCGAACCAGTATTAACAGGAAATATTCAAATGTCTGTAATGAGAACGTCGCATTGAACATGATACATTCCTATCCTAATTACACATACAAGCTAAAATCAGACCACAAACGAACCATAAACTCAGACATATTGTTCAGCATCCAGGCGCCGACCAGCAGCATCATTGCAAACACTGCCAGAATCTTTGGTACAAACGTCAGCGTTTGTTCCTGAATGGACGTAACCGTCTGAAAAATACTGATAATCAGACCAACTACCAGCGAGGTAAGCAGCAATGGAGCCGCTGTTAATATCACCGTATAAATCGCTTCCCGCGAAATATCCATAACCTGCCCTTGTGTAAGCATAACACGCCCTCCTCAGCCTATTCTGCCGACTGTCAGAGAAACGTCTCAAACAGTCTTCCTATAACCAGATTCCATCCATCAGCCAGAACGAACAACAAAATCTTAAACGGCATGGAAATCGTTGTCGGCGGCAGCATCATCATACCCATGGACATTAATACCGACGATACAACCATATCAATGACGATAAACGGAATATAAATAATAAATCCGATAATAAACGCTCTGCGCAGTTCACCGACAATAAAACTTGGTATCAGTACTGTAAACGGAACATCTTCAACTGTTTCATAAGTAACATCTGCAATCTCACAAAACATATTGACATCTTTTTCCTGCAGCTTCGGATACATAAAATTACGAATGGAATCCTCTGCCCGCTCAAGCGCAGTCTCAAGTTTAATTTCACCTCTGTCCAGCGGCTGAAGCGCCTGCTCGTTAATCTGCGTAAAAGTCGGTGCCATAATAAATGCTGTCAAAAAAAGCGCCAGCCCTGCCATAACCTGATTCGGCGGCGTCGACTGGGTACCCAGCGCGGTTCTTACAAAATGAAGAACTACTACAATCCGGGTATACGATGTCAGCATTATCATAATCGACGGTGCCAGCGAAATAACGGTAAGCACAATCATCATTCGGATCGGCGCTGATATCCCGCCTTCTTCATTTCCCCAGCTGATCCAGAGTCCGTCGTTATAATCCGGCGCTGGTTCTTCGGGCGGCTGTGCGGAATCAAAGCCTCCGACACTATTTCCTGCTGATGCATACGCTTGTCCGCGGGTACAAAACACCAGACAAATGGTAAGCGTCACTATGGCCAGCATAAATGACGCCATGCAATATTTTTTCTTCCCTGTACTCATTCTCACAATCTGCCTTATTTTTTTGGAAGATGATGTTTTACTTTGTCAAGAATGTCATGGAAACTTTCAGCCATGTCTATCTTCTGTCCTGCCGCACCTGCAGCATAATCTGTAAGCTGATCTTCACGAATCTCAGCCAGCTTCTCAATATGATCTTTGGTTACTGCTATGACAAGGTATACATCTCCTGCTCTGATAATCTGTATGTATCCATTTGCTGAAACTTTTAACGTTTCAATTATCTTTAGATTCTGGTTATGCAGCTGTCCCTGCTGATACTTTGCAATCCAGCGTGTTGTCAGCAAAGTAAGCAGCAATACAAGAACAAACAACATCAGAACCCAGATCAGCTGCCCCAGATTGTGCAACATGGAGACAGTTGAAGCGGTGAACAGCATACTAACCAACTACTTTTTTCACTGCTTCCAATACACGCTCTGCCTGGAACGGTTTTACAATAAAATCCTTAGCGCCGGATTGTATCGCTTCAATAACCATCGCCTGCTGACCCATGGCAGAACACATAATAACACAGGCGCCCGCATCGATTTCTTTGATCGCTTTTAATGCCTGAATCCCATCCATTTCCGGCATGGTAATATCCATTAATACGAGATCCGGCTTTGTTTCATTGTATTTTTCTACCGCCTTCACTCCGTTTTCAGCTTCACCGGCAATTTCATAACCGTTTTTGGATAAAATATCCTTGATCATCATTCTCATAAAAGCTGCATCGTCACAAATTAAAACTTTCTTTGCCATAATATACATTCTCCCTTATTTTTCTATTATGATTGTTTTATCTCTTCGCGAGATTCTTTATCTATTATAACATAAAACAATAAGTATTAGCAATTATTTTATAATTTCTGTAATTCTTACGCCAAAACTTTCTTCTATGACTACAACTTCGCCTTTCGCGACATATTTGCCATTTACAAGAATATCGATCGGCTCGCCTGCAATCTTATCCAGCTCAATAATTGTACCTGGCGCAAAATCGAGAATTTCCTGAATCGACTTTGTCGTTCGTCCCAATTCTACCGTAACCTCAAGCGGGACATCCATAATCAGGTCAATATTTTCCTTTTGGAAAATCGCCGGATTAAAATCGCCGGAAAAGCTCTGGAACTGTGCCTGCTGTACATTCACCGGCTGCTGCATCATTGGCTGCTGGTACATCGGCTGCATCATCGGCTGCTGCATCATTGGCTGCTGCATCATCGGCTGACCCTGCATCGGCTGCTGCATCATTGGCTGCGCCTGCTGAGGCTGTGCCTGCGGAGCCGGAGCTGCAGACGGAGTCGCTTCTTCCAAATCTTTTGACATATTCGATTTGATGCTCTCGCACATCTCTTTTGCAAATGAAATCGGATATAACTGCATAATCGTGCTGTCTACAAGATCGCCAATTTCCATCTTAAACGAAATCTTGATAAAATCTCCGGTTAAAAATTCGTCGATTTCTTTTTCATCAAGACTGTCTGTCAGATCGATCAGATTCGCTTCAGGCGGACTGATATCGATCGTTTTTTCCAGCATGGAAGACAGCGATGTAGCCGCGGAACCCATCATCTGGTTCATCGCTTCACTAATTGCGCTTAAATGAAGCTCTCCCAGCTCGACTTCCGTATTTGTTCCGTCTCCGCCCATCATCAGATCTGTAATGACTTTTACGTCCTGCTCTTTTAATACAAGCAGATTACTGCCATCCAGACCTACTGTATAAGCGATGCGGATAAATACGCATGGTCTTTCATACTGACTGACAATATCATCCCATTTCGCCATCGATACAACCGGAGTGGATATGTCTACCTTATGGTTTACAAGCGAGAACAATGTTGTTGCCGCCGTACCCATACTGATATTTGCAATTTCACCTATTGTATCACATTCATCAGCTGTGATTTGTTCATTACCGGAAGCGGCTGTCTCAGCACCTGCCGCATCTCCACCATTCTGAAGAAGCGCTGTGATCTCTTCCTGTGACAATACTCCATCCATAATCTTACTCTATTCCTCTCTTATAATTGACGTGACTCTGACTGCATAGTTATCACCTGAGACACCAGGCAGTGCTGTAAACTTTCTCATGCTTCCGACATAAATACTTAGTTCATCTTCCACTTTTGTATCCAGACGAATAATATCGCCTATATGCAATCCGGCAAAATCGCTGATCGAAAAAGAACTGTTGCCCAGGACTGCCTTGACAGGTATCGGAGCTTTTTCCAGCAGGTTTTCTACCATATTGCTGTAAGAAATTTCTTCTTTTTCCTGCTGGCTGGAATACCAGAATTTTGTATTCAGCTTATCCATTACGAGATCCAGCGTTATATAAGGAAGACATACGTTCATCAGTCCTTCCACATCTCCGATTTTAATATTAATCGTAATGATGGCAATCATCTCGCTTGGCGAAATAATCTGCGCAAACTGAGAGTTCGTTTCGATACGTTCCAGTCGCGGCGTAAGCTCTACGACGTTTTTCCAAGGCTCCCGCAGCAGATTGACGCAGACAGTCAGCAGTCTTTCTATGATCAGCAATTCTATTTCCGAAAACTCTCTGGCCTTGGCTAAAGGTTCTCCAAGCCCTCCCAGCATTCGGTCTACCATTGCATATCCGATATTGGTTGCCATTTCCAGCAAAATATTTCCTTTCAAGGGTGAAAAATTGATCACTCCAAGAAGCATCGGATTCGAAAGCGAATTTGCAAATTCTGAATAGGTAACCGCTTCCGAATTGACTACCTCCACCTGTATATTTTTTCTTAAATATACAGGCAGATTCGTAGAAAGCAGACGTCCATAATGTTCAAAAATAATTTCCAGCGTGCGAAGATGCTCTTTTGAAAATTTCGAAGGTCTTGCAAAATCATAATTCTTGACTGGTTTATCTTCTACATCTTTCATTTCGTCTACGTCGACTTCGCCGCTGCTAAGCGCCTTGAGCAGATTATCTATCTCGCTCTGAGACAAAACATCAGCCATGAATCTCACCACCTGTCATTTGTTTTATTCTAACTATAGTTTACTGATAATTTGTCTCTGAAAAATTGATTGCGATAATAAAATCAGAATCAAAAAGCTCCTGCATCTGCTCTAACATATCGCTGCGTATTTCTTCCTGTCCTTCCGGCGTACGGATTTCTTCATATGTATATTTGAGGAACGTATTAATTGCAATTTCCTGCAGCAACGCTTCTCTTCCCTGAATCTGCGGCTGCTTTTCCGCGTAGTCGGTATCCTCTTTGTTTAATACCGCGGATACTTTCGTAACTACATAATGATCTTCGTTATCCGCTCCTCTTTTCAAGGTAAATGTTTGTACGTCCTCTCCCGTTATCAAAACGACATCCGTCTGATCGAGCGGAACCGTATTGGCATTGTATACCTTACCGCTTTCCAGTTCCAGCTTTATCGCAGTGCACACCTGCGTAATCAGCTCATTCGACTGCTTCGCAGTCGGTACAAGCGTAATCATAATTACTGCTGAGAGCACCACATTGACAAACACGAGCGCCATAATCAATACAGACATTAAATTCTTTTTCATCTGTTCTCCCATCCTTTACCTTTATTCAATATTATCTGAATTAAATGAATTAAATATTTTGATCTCTACCCTGCGGTTTTGCGCGCGTCCTTCCGGCGTTCCATTATCCGCGATCGGCACATAATCTCCGCGTCCGGAAGACTTAATATTTGCCGGATTCAGATGTGTGGTTGCACGCAGATAATCTGCCACTGACAATGCACGGTACATGGAAAGGACATTATTATCTGGAAATCTCGCATTATGAACCGGAACATTATCCGTATGCCCTTCAATCTCAATCATATTGCTCTTAAACTTTTGTAAAATCGTTCCGATCTTATCGATCATCGGCCGCGCGTCTTCTGCCAGATCAGAGGAACCGGAGGCAAACAAAATTGCGCCGTTTAATGTCATGGCTACATATTGTCCGTTAAAATCCACCTGAACCTTATCCTGAATCCCGTATTTTTTCAGCATACGATCTACCTTATCCGCCATCTGTTCCGATTCTTTGATCTCCGCTTCTTCGATCAGATCTTTTGCCTCCTGCTGCGTCATCTCCGAATCCTGTACGCCGTTTACCCGCTCGGCACTCTGATCGCGTTCCGCTTCCAGTCCTTCCTTTTGTCCCTCAGAGGTGGCAAATCCCTCTTCCGGATTATGGTTCGCGCCGTCGTCATCTGCAAGTGTATGCAGAATATCCGTTTTTTCCGCATCGGATTTCCCTTCTCCTGAAGACGTCGTTTTCGGGTTAAAATATACGTCGAATTTCTGCATCTGATTAATGCCTGCGGAAACCATCTTTCCTTCGCCGACCGAAGATCCGCCGCCCTTTAGAATACTATACTGGCTCTGCAAAGAAGCAATCAGAGCCTCAAACTTATCTTCGTCTACCGAAGACATTGAGAACAAAAGTACGAAGAAACATAACAGCAGGTTCATCAGATCACTAAACGTTGCCATCCACGCCGGGGAGCCTTTTGGAGGTTCTTCCTGTTTTTGTTTCGCCATTCTTATTCACCGCCTCCGCCGCCTGGACCGCCGCTGCTTAACTCTTCACGCGCGCTCGGAGCCAGGAATGATTTTAATTTTTCTTCGATGACACGCGGATTTTCGCCCGCCTGAATCGATAATAAGCCTTCTACCGTAATCTCCTTGACCATCATTTCCAGATCGTTGTTCACCTTCAGCTTGGATGCCGTAGGATCACAGAGCCAGTTTGCGATTACGGAACCATAGAACGTCGTTAACAACGCAACCGCCATATTCGGTCCGATGGAAGAAGGATCACTTAAGTCCTTTAACATCTTAATCAGACCAATCAGCGTTCCGATCATACCCCATGCAGGACCGAGAGCGCCCCACTTTTCATAAAAAGCGATGACCGTTTTATGTCTCGTCTCAATGCAGGTCAGATCTGTCTCAAGAATCCCTCGTACAAGCTCCGGGTCTGTACCGTCGACGACAAGCATAATGCCTTTTTTCAAAAATTCGTCTTCCACGCCGTTCGCCGCTTCTTCCAAAGCAAGCAGACCTTCTTTTCTGGCTATATTCGACATACTGATAATATTTCGAATCGCCTCTGCAGCGTCTGCCTTTGGCTGTTTAAACGTCAGCGCAAACGCCTTAAAAGAATTAATGGTATCCGGCAGCTTGTTACAGCCGATAACGCCGCAAAGAGAACCGCCCAGCGTAATAAGTACTGAAGGGATATCAATAAATGATTCAGTAATGACATTAAATTGGAACGTCCCGAGATCTGTATTAAACGTCATACCAAAGATCATCATAAGGATACCAATTACCAGTCCTAACAAAGTTGCTATATCCAATTTTTTTCACCTACCAATTAATTTTTCTCTTGTATAACACTCCTGCGTATGGCTAGATTTCTTCTGCCTGATTACGGAATATTAGACAATCATTTAATATTTTTCTTCTATATAATATTACTAGATTTTGTATCTCTTGTCTACTTTCTTTTACAATAATTTTTTTTCCGGATAAAAAAGATATCACGGTATCCGGAGTTTCTTCCACAAATTCGATCTGATCGGCATTAATTAACAGTTTTGTATCGTTAAGTCTTGTTACTTCTATCATAGTGGGTCTCCTTCTGCCGGGGCGCTGTATCCTGCGGATCTCCCGCGAAGATTTCAGGCCTCTCGGACGCCGCTGTATCCTGCGGAACGGTTTTCTCCGTTATGGCCAGTCAATGATCCGGCTGCGCTGTCTTACCGTACATCCCCTGGCCGCAGCGGAGAAAATCGTTCTGCAGGATACAGCGGCTGGTTTCTGGCTGAATCCGGACAGATTCAGCTGCCAGCCGTTATTTCGCATTCCTGCTTTTATTTTAAAACTGTTACTTTGTATTTCATTTATCAGCGATTATCTCTTAAGATTTACCAGCTCTTCCAGTATACCGTCAGATGTGGATATTACTCTGGAATTGGCCTGATAACCACGCTGTGTTGTGATCATCTGCGTAAACTCTGTCGCAAGGTCTACGTTGGACATTTCCAGCGTACCGCTGTCAATCGTAGAACCGTCGGAATCCATTTCCACGCCGATGCCGTCGAACTGACCGGAGTTCATCGTTGTACGATAACAGTTGTCGCCGATACTTTCAAGACCGGATGCATTGGCAAATCTGGCTACCGCAATCTGACCAAGCAGCGCAGTATTACCATTGCTGTAAGAACCATAGATCTTACCGCTCTGATCCACCGAAAGACCGATCAGGGAACCGACACGCTTGCCTTCGCCTTCTCCTCTGCTGTCGCCGCCTGACATTGCCGCGGTAGAAGAAGCGCCGTTGGAAAGGTTTTTCAGCGTTGAGAAATCGATCTCAATATCGCTAAACGGATTCGGATTGTCTCCGTTCATCTTGAAATTGGACATCCGCAGAATCTGTGACGTACTGCCCTGCTGTCCGATATAATTCAGACTGCCGTCCGCCGTTGAAAACTGCATCTTAAAACCGTCTGTGGACGGAGTAACGATTTCGTAATGGCCGTCTTCCTGATAGTAACGAAATTCTGCGTCTACCGGCAGCTTTTCTGTAAAAATTCCCTGTGCGTTAATTTTCTCGGCATCTACAAGCAAATAACCGGCTCCGAGATAATCGTCCAGCGTATAAAGCTGCGCTGTCGTCTCGGATAAATTATCCCAGTTTGTACCCGTATTCGCCGGATCCAGTGTCAGCTTAAACGTCGGCGTACTTGTATTTTCTCCTGTAATCGTTACAATCACACTAAGATTTCCAGGCACAGATGCATTCTGTCCCAACACATCCGTAAATGTCTCGCCCAGCTGTTTTAACTGATCTGCATCCAGCTTGTAATAAGTCTCGCCTGTCTGAGGCGTGCCGCCAGGAGGCGTTGTCTCTACCAGCTTGTTGCCGTCCATCCATTCTTTCAGCTTATCGTTAACCGTTACAACCTTGATCGGCGTATCATTGCCGGTCATCGTGGTTCCCTGCGGCGGCGTAAACCAGCCCGCCAGTCCCAGGCTGTCTGCGGTTACTTCCTGACCAGACTTGTCAAAAATCTTATACGTATAGGTCGGAGTAGCCGGAGCAACCGCTTCAGGATTTGTGACCGTATACTCGATTTTATAGCCGTCCGGCAGTTCGTACTTTGTACCGGTTGCCGGATCTGTATAGGACAGATACTGGTTGATCGTTTCACTCGGAAAATGATAAACTAACTGCGGATCGGTACCGCCCGTCGGTATCATCGGCATGGCTGCCAGTCGTTTTAACGCGCCTGCCATACCGCTTGCCATAATAAAATCATCGGTAATATGCACATTGCTGCCCTGACCGCTTGCCGTTCCGAACAAATCGCTCAGCTTTGTACCTGAACTTGAAATAATCGACTTTCCATTGGCATCCTGAATATCTTTGAGGTTAACGGTATACTCGCCCTTATCCCCTGTTTTCTGTGCCGCAAATCTGGCTGTATACGCATAGCCAAGATTATCGTAAATGATCAGATTCATGGAATACCCTTCATCCGAATTAACATTTGCGCTGTTGTCATCCAGAATACCAGAACAAACGCCGCGGGTTGTATACTCCGGATCAGATGTCTGATTGTCGTTAGACATAATCTTTAACGGAGTTACCGTATCTTTACGAATGTTTCCGTTTGCGTCCACCTGCCAGCCCATTACCATATAACCGGTGGATTCCATACAAAGGTTTCCAGCGCCGTCTACATAAAAAGCGCCGGCTCTTGTAAATACATTTTCTGTTCCTGTGTTGACAACGTAAAAACTCGTGGAATTTTTATCTGACAATTTCAGGTCAAAGGCTTTTCCCGTAGACTCAGATGCGCCGCCGGTATCGATATCGATCGCGGTCGATGCAAAGGTTGTACCAAGACCGATCTGTTTTGCGTTAACGCCGCCCTTGCCTGTTTCCGCATTTGCGCCGGATGCAAAGGATGTCGTCTGATACATCATCGTACTAAATGTAGTACGTGAAGATTTAAATCCTACCGTGTTTACGTTTGCAATATTGTTACCAATTACGTCCATTTTCGTCTGGTGGGTCTTAAGACCTGCTACCGACGAATACAATGCTCTCATCATAGTAAAATGACCTCCTGTATTTAAATGCTTTCCGAGGCGCCGTGCGGTTTCCTCAGTCAGTCAGAAACCGCAGCCTCCTGATAGGTCCGGCCTATATAATCACAGCGCCGTCAATATTTGTAAAGATATTTTCATCTGTTTCACTTTTGTCCATTGCGGTAACGACCGTTTTATTTGGTATATTTACGATAAACGCCAGCGAATCGACAATCACAAGTGAATCGTGAATTCCTTTCTCTCCTGCTTTTCTGACACCGGATTCCAGACGTTCATTCTGTTCTCTGGAAAGACTGATGTTACGGTTTTCCAATCGCATGCAGGCGTGTTTGGAAAATTTTAAAGGACTGATACCAGCAGCCTCTTCCTGTGTCTGCCGGGACGTCTTTCTTAGTACTTCCTCAAAAGATACCTGCGAGCCTGCATCCGCCGCGACATCATTTTTCTGCGTCAGATACTGATCCGTCATCTGTTGTATGGAAGTGAACTGTTTTTCGATTCCTTTCATAATTTCAACTCCATCCTGTTGCCTGATACACAAAGCCTCCCTGCGATGCCTATCCTGCAAAGATTACGGCTTATTTAACTGTTTGCTGTGCCTTCTGTACTTTCTGAACTGTCTTCGCCTTCTTCACTGCCCGCGTCATCCGGATTTTCTGTTTCCGGCTTGTTCTGCGCCTTTAACTCTTCCAAAATCTTTTGCAGCAATGCGGCTACGTCATTTTCTGCATCGTCTCCGCTTCCTTCTGTCGTAAGACCCGCTTTTTTAGATGCCGTCTCGAGCGCCTGTTTGACGTTCTCGTACTGTTTGATCGTCTGTTCCGCTACTTTTTTACGCTGCGACTCTGTCAGTCCTTCGTAGAGCTTTGCGGTATCTGCAAACTGCGCATTGTATGTAATCAATGTCTCTGTATCTGCAGACTCGATCTCACCTACGGACGGGAGCTGACCTACGGATCCGGTAAATTCGGTTGCTTTGAGCGCATCCATCTTGGTTTCCAGCGCACGCAGCTTATCCAGATCTGCCTTTTCCACAAATTTTTTCTGCGTCTCTGTCAGCTTTTCGTATTCTTCACGCGCTGATTTTACGAGTCCCGCGTCCGATACCGTCAGATTATTTTCGGACGGAAGAAGCTGTATCAGCTTATGCAGATCGTTGGCCAGTATCGCGCCTTCGTAATATTCCTGATCCGATACCGTATCCAGCTGATCCAGATCGTACAGCTTATCGTTTACGGACAGCTTGGTCTTACCATCCTGCTTGGTAATAAAATCCACTTTACCTCTTACAAATCCATTATCTCCATCGTTGATAAATACATATTTGCCTACCAGATCATTTGCCGACTGTTTGTCAAATGCCTGCTGCATATTATTTAACGATTCAACCATTGAGAAGGTTGCCATCTGCGCTACCCACTCGGTATTGCTCGTCGGCTCCAGAGGATCCTGATACTGCATCTGCGCTACCAAAAGCTGTAAAAACTGATCCTGGCCCATCGTATTGTCTACATTTTTTTTCTTACCGCCTTTACCGGTGGACGAAGATTCAGACGTGTCTTCTACAAATTTTCCATCTTTAACTTCCTGTATAAGCGCCATAGAGATTCTCCTTTCCTTTTTCCTGTCAGCGGGATAAAAATCGCCGCCCGTTTAAGCCTTATAATCGACATTATTGCCGTTGTCACGCATAATCTGTGCCACAAGAGCTTCTTCTTCAGACATCATGCCGGATAATCCGTCCAGATCGTTCAGGTCTCCCAGATTAATGCTTCTTCTGGAACGCCTCATATTCTGCTCTTCCTGCTGTCTGGTCTGCTCTTCCTGACTATGTGCGTCACGCTCTAAATTGCTTTCAAATTCATGGGTGCCTGTGGTAACTTCTACCGCATCCACTTTTATGCCCTGCTGATTCAGATTTTCTTTTAATATCGCTGCCTGCTGCACGAGCGCTTCTTTGATATTCTCATTCTGTGCGGTCAGCTGCGCGGTCACTGTCCCCTGCTTTTCTGTAACATGCAGATATACTTTTCCAAGATTTTCCGGATTCAGCTGCATCTCAATGGACTTCACATCTTCGGAAAGATGGATTCTTGTATGCTGTACGATCTGATCGATCACTTCCTGCATATTTACCTGCGGCAATGGAGCTTCTGCAACCGGATTTTGCGGCGCCTGCACGTTCACTGACGGCTCCTGCGCATGGACATTCGTCTGAAAATCAAAGCGTGTATGGTCCTGTGTCTCCGCATTTCCTGCCATGTTCTGCGTCGGATTTTGCTGTGTGCCCGTTTCCTGCCCGGTCTGCGCCTCTTCCTGCTGCGGCTGGGTATGAAATACCGGCTTTGTCTCCTGCGGCTGCTCACTTTGTACCTGTTCTGTCTGCGGCTGCTGCGTCGCGCTTTCCTGCTGCGGCTGAGCCTGCACCGTCTGTACGGCTTCTCTTCCTGTGGAAACTGCCTGCTGCGTTTCCGGCTGTACCTGCTGCTGTGTTTCCGGTACGGTCTGCTGCATCTGTTCTGTCTGCGGCTGTACGTCCTGTTCCTGCTGCGGCAGCATTGTCTCGATCGGCTGCTCCGTTCCTTCCATCATCGCATGAACCTGATCCATCAGCTCATCCATGGATACTCCGAGTTTACTGAGTAAGTCTTCCGTAATTACGGACGTCTCCTGCATCACAAGCTGAAAATTTTCCTGAAACAGCATGCCCGCCGCGTCCTGACTTCCTGTCAGCTCTACCGCCAGCACAATCAGCTGCTGCGGATTCAAAAGATCTGCCTGTGTCAGTCCAAGAAGCTCCATTGCGGCTTCGATCTGCTCGTCGTCCACACCCAGATTTTCTTTGATCACTTCTTTGATGTTTTCTACGGCCTCTTCTACCGTTTCCTGCACAGTCTGTGTATCCGTCTGTCCGGTTCCGGTATTGCCTGCAGTTTTATCTGTCTGCACGGCAGCCTTGTTCTGATACTGCTCATACTGTTCTTTGACATTTGTATCGTTTCCAGCCGGCTTTGTCTGTAAAACCGCATTCTGTCCTTTTGCTGTCTGCGCAGTATTGGAAGAATTTTGCCGCATATAATTGGAAAACGTATTTTGCAGTCCCTGCAGCTTCTGGGATTTTGCGCCCGCTGCCTCTGCCGTTTGCGTCGTCTCTGTACCTGAGACTGTCATAAGTTGTATTGCTGGCATTCTCTGCCTCCTTTCTTTCGGATTGATATTTATATAAACTGCCTTTGCAATCGCTCTTTTGGATCCCAAAAGCAGAATATACCATAAGTAGAAATCAAACTATCTGTCAGCGTTTCGCCGGCTCCAGCATTTCTGTCAGCTTTGCCGCCGTATCCTGATTCATAGCGGCTAAAATGTTCGCGCGATTTGCCGACGTCATCTTTTCCAGTATTCTTCTTACCAGAGACAGATTATCTGTCATCGTATCGAAAATCGCGGCTGCATCCTTTGGCTTCATTGTCGAATATGTCTTTACATAATCGTCCACTTTGCTGTCATATTCTGTCTGTTCCACCACTTCTTTATAGAGGACCTCGGCATTGTCCGGATTAATCGCCTCGTAAAATTTCTGATATTCCGAAATATCCGGCGCATCCTCGCCAAATACGATTTCTTCGTAAAATTCCTGACGAAGCGCTTCAAATTCCGCTTCGTTTTCCCGATATTTTTTCAGCTTGCGCACCTGCGACTGCAGATCTTCTATTCTTGCGGAGCTGTCTTTATCTGTCTGCAGAGCCGTCTCCAGCTCGCCTTCCAGCTCTTTAATTCTTGCGATTGCCTCATCGAGCGTCCGATATGGATAATCTGCGTCTTCCGCGCTTTCCTCTGCCTTTATTTCCGGCAGAATCCTGTTTACATACGGCACATCCTTTAATATTGGATACAATACGGTAGATCCAAAGCCGCCGACATCCAGTCGGATTAACAACGCCAGTATCCCAAGCCAGATCGCAATAATTACAAGCGTTGCAAACGCTACAATCAGCTTTCCGCCGACAGTCTCCTGTTCTTCGGCCATTTCCTGTTCCTGCCTTGCCGCTTTTTTCTCCTGCTTTTTCTTCTTTTTTTCTTCTTTTTTTCTTGCTTTTTCCTGCTTTTTGGCATCTGCCTGTGCCTGCATTGCTTCTTCCGGCATTTAGATACCCTCCTTATGTACTTTGTCCATGATACGTATAACTGACAAGCTCATTTACGGCCTGATTTTCTTCGTAAGCCACTTCCTGTTTAAACTCTTCAAACGCATGCTCCCGCAGCTTCTCGAACGTCTTGCGCTCCATCATCATTTCATTTAACTTTAATCTTGCCGCCTCCACCTGCTTTTCAGCTGCATGAACGACCATCATCTGCGCGCGGATCTTTGACTTCATAATATCGATGGACTGCCGGTTTTCTTTGATATCGCGAATACTGATGTTTCCGCTGACGAGCTCTACGGCGCGTTTTTCATACATGGAACGCTGCGTAATCAGCATCTGAAGCGCCGCTTCTTCCTTTCGCAGCTTTGCATTTGCCTGCCCATACGCTATTTTCGCCTGGCTTTCCAGCTTTAGCTTGATATCTAAAATACTTTGCAGTTTAAAACGAAACTTCGCCATGCATCCGGCTCCTTTTTGATTTCAATCTGTCATCGTTCTTATTTTGAATCGCTGAAAATCGCTTCGAGACGTTCGATAATCTCCTCAAACGTAAATTTTTCCATCGTTCCCTGCATGAGAAACTGATTGACCGCGTTGATTTTCTGAATGGCATAATCGATCGCTACGTTGGTGCCATTTTTATAGGCTCCGATATTAATCAGGTCTTCCGCCTCGTCATAGGTACCAAGAACGTTTCGCAGCCTGCCTGCAGCGCTTTTATGCTCGTCGGACGCGATCGCGCTCATACATCTTGAAATACTTGCAAGTACATCAATCGCAGGGTAATGATTCTTCTGCCCAAGTCTTCTTGATAATACTATATGCCCGTCAAGGATACTTCGTGCAGTATCCGTAATCGGTTCGTTAAAATCGTCTCCGTCTACGAGTACCGTATACAATCCGGTAATAGAGCCTTTATCCGAATTGCCCGCACGCTCTAACAGCTTTGGCATCTCTGAATAAATACTCGGCGGATATCCTCTGGTTACCGGCGGTTCGCCTGACGCCAGACCGATCTCTCTCTGCGCCATGCAAAAACGAGTGAGCGAATCCATCATCAGCAAAACGTCTTTTCCCTGATCTCTGAAATATTCCGCGATAGCTGTCGCGGTTTTTGCCGCCTTGTTACGAATGAGCGCCGGTTTGTCGGAAGTCGCCACGATAACAACCGAGCGCTTCATTCCTTCCTCACCCATGTCGTTTTCTATAAACTCGCGCACCTCACGTCCACGCTCTCCAATCAGTGCGATGACATTGATATCTGCCCTTGTATTTCGTGCAAACATTCCCATCAGTGTACTCTTACCAACGCCAGACCCTGCAAAGATACCGATACGCTGCCCTTTTCCAACGGTAATCAGTCCGTCCACGGCTTTGACGCCAAGCGGCAGCACATCACGAATAATCACGCGCGACATTGGATCCGGAGGCATTGCCTCTACCGGATATTCTGTCGTCAGTTCCATTTCTTTCACATCCGTAGGCCGCCCCAGTCCGTCCAGCGTATGTCCCAGTATCTGGTCGTCTACCATAACGGACAGCGGATGTCCGGTATTCTCAACAATACATCCCACGCCGATCCCTTCTACATTTTCAAAAGGCATCAAAAGAATGTGTTTGTCTCGAAATCCTACGACTTCTGCCATAACAGATATATCGTTTTCCTGATCGATCAGAATCCGGCACAGATCGTTCAATCTGGCGTCAGGTCCCAGCGACTCGATCGTGAGTCCGACGACTTTTGCCACTTTGCCATATCGGTTAAAATATGTTTTATCAACTAAAGAAATATATTTGCTATATTGCTTTTTTATAACTTCATTCACAATGTTATCCTCAATTTGTACGGGACAATGCTTTCAGATCTTTGATCAGATTGGATAACTGTACGTTTAATCCGCATTCAAATAATCCTTCGTCGGTATCGATCGTACACTGTCCGGACTGCATGGATTCGTCCATAATAATGTCCAGCGTGACTTCTCCGCCGATTTTTTCCATAATCTCTTCTTTTCCGGACGCGATGTCCGCATAGTCCATACTGCTGACAAAAATGCGGTATTCCCGACTGTTTTTAATGTGCCGGACGGTCCGCCGGATCAGATATAAGAGAATCTCTCGATGGTCTGCAAAATCTGTATGCAGTACCTGATCGAACACCTCTATGACAGCGTCCATCAGCTCCGGTTCCATGGCATACAGCCGGTCTGCATATGCCTGCTCCTGCTCTTCACGCATCTGATCAAGCTGTGCGCGCATCTGCGTTTCCTGTGCCTGCACACGCTCCATGCCCTTCGCGTACCCCTGATCTTCCGCTTCTTTTCTGGCTCGTTCTTTTAGATTTTCGGCTTCCTGCACCGCTTTTTTTAAAATCGTCTCCGCATCCGCCGTCGCCTTGGACATAATCTGCTCCGCCTGCTCTTTGGCGCGTTCCACATAATCGATTTCCATTTCGGGTACGGTTTCCAGCTGCAGTCCCATCAGACCTTCTGAAAATTCAGCGGACGATTGTTCCTGATCGGGCATTTCCCCGCCGTTTTCTGCCGCCTGTTTTTGCCGCTCTTCCAGCTGCTGTCTGCGCAGCTGCGCCTGTCGTTCAAAGGAAAGCGCGCTGAGCTTTTGCTCCAGCAGTTCATTGTAATCGATAACGCGGGTATAGACATCTCCTTTATTTGTATTCACATGCGCTTTATATAAATTAGACAACGATCTCGTCACCTCCGCCTCTGGAAATAACAATTTCAGCGGAATCCTCCAACTTACGTATTACAGCGACAATCTTCTGCTGCGCTTCTTCTACATCTTTCATTCGTACCGGACCCATAAATTCCATATCTTCCTCGATCATAGCAGCCAGACGTTTGGAAAGGTTCTTAAGAATCGCGCCTTTCACTTCGTCATTTGCACCCTTAAGCGCAATCGCAAGATCGCTGTTTTCCACATCACGCAGCACACGCTGAATCGCACGATCGTCCAGCAGCAGAATATCTTCGAATACGAACATCTTTTTGCGGATCTCGTCTGCCAGTTCCGGCTCTTCCACCTCGAGTGTCTCCATAATGTGCTTTTCTGTACTTCGGTCTACGGTATTTAAAATGTTTACAATTGCATCGACACCGCCGACAATCGTATAATCCTGATTTGCCAGGGATGCCAGTTTCCGTTCCAGCACGCTTTCAACCTCTTTGATTACGTCCGGAGACGTCCGGTCCATCATCGCGATACGTCTTGCCACATCCGCCTGTTTTTCCGGATCCAGCGATCCGATAATCATGGACGCCTGATTTGGCGACAAATAGGACAGGATCATAGCAATTGTCTGCGGATGCTCATCCTGAATAAAGTTCAGCACCTGACTGGCATCCGTCTTACGTACAAATTCGAACGGTCGTACCTGCAGCGAAGCCGTCAGCTTTGTAATAACCTGCTGCGCACGTTCTTCGCCAAGCGCTTTGTCCAGCAGATCCTTTGCATAGCCGATACCGCCTTCTGATATGTATTGCTGCGCCAGACACACCTGATAAAATTCATTGATGATATCGTCTTTTAACTGAGGCGCAATACTTCTTGTATTTGCGATTTCCAGCGTCAGTTCCTCTATCTCATCTTCTTTTAAATATCTGAATATACTTGCCGATTTTTCCGGTCCCAGCGCGATCAGAAGAACTGCCGCCTTTTGAAGACCACTCATCTTATCTGCCATGTCTCTCCCTCAATTTTACTTATTCCCAGTCCTCATTGAGCCAGTTGCGCAGCAACGACGCAACGGCTTCTGGTTTCTCTTCTACGAATTTTTCAATCAGCACTCTTGCCTCGGACTTTTCTTTAAAACCAATATCTTCCAGACTTTCCTCTTCATTTTCCTTCGTTGTCTGCAGCAGCGTCTCTACAGATAATTCCGGCTCCAGATCCGGCGCTTTTTCTTTTCGTGTGCTCATAAATACTACAAATCCCAATAATGCAAAGATCAGCACTGCCAGTACGATCTCAAGATAATCAGAAAATGTTCTTCCGCTTCCCTCAGAAGGAATAAACAGCGGCTCCTGATATGCGATAACAGAAATACGTTCCGCATCGATACCTGTCGCTTTGGCAATGACGTCAATGGTTTCCGCATCTACTTCCTGTCGCTGCGCGCCCTGACTTTCAATCTGCGCACGGTATTCTTCAAATGTCGTTCCTTCCAGATCGCCATTATTTTTTAACGTGTCTTCATCATATTTTATGTAACTTTTTAATGTAACGCCGATCGAGGCCGTATCGTACAAAATTTCTCCGATACCGGATTCCGTATTTTCAATTGTTTCATTGACCGCGTATTCTCTGCTGGAATCCGAAATGTTTTGTTCCGTCTGCTCCCCGTCCTGAATCATATAGTTGCCGTCTTCCCCGTTCGCATCCGTACCCGGTACGTTTGCTCCTCCGGAAGTCGTGGATTCATCGTAAGTCTGGTCTCTTTTGTAAGGCCCCTGCTCACGTCCTTCTCCTACGTCGTAGGTTTTTTTGCTAATTGTTTTTTTGTCGAAATTGAGCGGCAGATTAATTCCAACCTCTGCGTTTTGATACTGCCCGGTACCAAGCAGAACGTCTTTTACTTTTCCCTTGATCCTGTTTTCAAACTTTTGCTGATAGGAAAGCTGCGAAGCAGTCATTCCAGAAGCGGTAGCCAGCTCGTCGCCCATACTGCCGGAATACAAAAGATTCAGGTTGCTGTCCATAATCGAAATATTATCGGTCGTTGTGTTGCCAAGTCCTGTCGCAATCATGCGCGCGAGTCCCAGCGCCTGCTCCTCGGACATTTCGCCGTCGAGCGTTAAAAACACTTCCGCAAAAGATTCTTTATTGCTTGAGATCAGCGTGCCGTCGTCGTTTGGAATATCCAGCATTACGCTTGCTTTTTCCACATTTTCAAGCGTTTCCAGCACACTGGCCATTTTCTTTTCCTGATATTCTTTTACCAGTTTTTGCTTATCTGCTTCTGTCGTACTAAGACTTCCGTTCAAAATATTTTTTAACGCGTCGTCTTCTGTCTTGATGGCATTGGAACCCAGCAGAATATTCGCGGCAGCCGAGTCCTCTTTATGTATGGAAAACGTAAGTCCGTTCTCTGATACCTCATTATAGATACCCGCGTCGTTCAGCAGCGTCTGCACCGTGGCAGCCTCTGAGGCGTTATCGCAAATCTTGATCACCATCATCTTCGGCTGTGTCAGTACAGCGGCAAGTATTGCAACCGCAATTACCACAATCAGGGTGGAGCTTACCAGAATCATCTGCTGTTTTTTGGTAAACTTTTTCCACCACTCCGATATTCTGTTCAGTATTTCTCTAATTCTCTCCGGCATTTTAACCCACTCTCCGTATTTCAATCTTATGATCTTACTGATTTTTCAAGGCGCAGGCCGTCTGACGCCTGGCTGATATCCGTTTGCAGTTGCCGTTAAATCTGCATCTGCATGATTTCGCGATACGCCTCCTGCAGTTTATCTTTTACCGCAACCGTGTACTGCAGCGCAATGTTTGCTTTGGACTGTGCAACCAAAAGATCGTGTGTATTTTCGGACTGTCCCATGGCAAACTGAATCATTGCAGACTCCGCATCGTTATGCAGATCGTTTGTCTCTTCCACCATGCCAAGAGCAGACTGAAAAACAGTTCCAAAATCTTCCGTATTTTCCTGCGCAGCAACTTCAAACTGCCTTTGTGCCGCCAAAAACGCTGCTTCCGCACTGGAAGCCTGTGAAACGCCTGATACATCCATATTTTATTCAACTCCTGATTCTGTTGTTTATAACCTGATTTCCTGATATTTTATTATTTTCCAATCTGCAGTCCTGCCTGAGCCATTGCCTTGCTTGCGTCAAACGCCGTAATATTCGCCTCATACGCCCGGCTCGCATCGATCAGATTCGTCATTTCCGTGACCAGATTGACATTCGGATAAGAAACGTATCCATTTTCATCTGCATCCGGATGAGAAGGGTCATATTCCATAATAAAATCTGTTTCCATATCTTCCCTGACTTCTACAACCTTGACGCCGTTTCCTATATGGCTGCCCCGTTTTCTGCTTTCGGTCAGATAACGGTCAAACCGGTTTGCTCCTTTTTCCTGAAACGCGACTACCTTGCGTCGGTACGTCGTACCGGCGTCGGTTCTTGTCGTATTTACGTTTGCAAGATTTTCTGCTATGATATCCGCGCGGAACTGCTGTGCAGTCATACCCGACGCGCTAATGCCAAACGACTGAAAGAGTGCCATAATATCCCATTCCTTTCTAACTATCTGTTTAACTAATTCCCTGCATTATTTGCCTATTGCTGTACGCATACGTGTGAACTCCTGTGAAATACTGTCCGTAAGCGCCGTATAACGGATCTGCTCGGAAGCCAGCTCCACGTTTTCCGTATGTATATCCACATTGTTTTCGTCCAGACGATACGAATAGGACTCTGCCGCCATATCGATCTGCGAAGTTGCCGTCAGACGATCCAGATTGACATTATGTATCTTTTTGTCCAGATTACGATTAAATTTGGAATCCATCAGCTCGCGTTCCAGCAGCGACTGAAAATCCACATCATGCCGTTTGTATTCCGGCGTCGTTGCATTCGCGATATTATTTGCAATGGTACTTTCCCGCAGCCAGCTCGCATCGGCCGCTTTATCTAATACGTTGATATAATCAAACGCAGATGACTGTAACATAAAATCTCCTCCTGATTTATTTTTCTAAAATTACGTACCTCTTTGTTCTTCTTTGTTTTCTTTTGCGGTTTCTCCTGAAACAGGTTTCTTTTCCAAACCTCTCTGACTCCTGAACCTCTTCTTTGTCCTTTACCGCTCCTTCTCAAAGCATCCAGGCTTCTGTCAAACTTAATACTTCATTTGATTTTTATTATTTCCCTTATTGATACATTGCTTTCCTGTAATTATTTTGTTTTTTTATAACTATTACTTATCACCTTTGCCCTGTTATTTTGCTTTCCGCTTCAGTTTCACGCAATTCCGCTCTAATCCGGTTTCATCTGATTTAATTCTTCACAATTCCGCTCTATAATACATTATAATTAATCACAAAATTTTTACAAGAGTATTTTTTCCCGATATTGTATTTTTTTTGTCGATTAGCTGCCAAATCTCCCATGAACATGTAAAAAAAGGAATCTTATGCGCATTCTGCTCCTCAGATTCCCTTCTGATTTCTCTTTTTCATCGCCTCCAGCTCCGAAAACACGACGTCGTTTACAACCTTAATATAAGTCCCCTTCATTCCGGACGAACGGGATTCTATAACGCCTGCGCTCTCGAATTTGCGCAGCGCATTGACAATTACTGAGCGTGTAATTCCAACGCGATCCGCTACTTTACTGGCAACAAGAATACCTTCTGTTCCATTCAGTTCATCAAAAATATGTATAATGGCTTCCAGTTCGGAAAACGACAGCGTACTGATCGCCGAGCGGACAATCTGTATCTTTCTTGTCTCTTCTTCGCTTTCTTCATTCACCGAACGCATCATCTCAAGCCCCACAACCGTAGTACCATATTCGCATAAAATAATATCGTCAATATCGTACGGATCATCGTTCCGATATACAAACAGCGTCCCAAGCCTCTCTCCTGCAATATCGATCGGCGTAATGATCGCTGCATATTTACGGATGTTATGTACAAAGCCCAGCGTCTCCAGATTTACATTTTCTTTTGTAGATAAAATCCCAAGCAGACGTTCGTTTAACATTGCGTCGATATGTTCGCCGACTTCATCCACGATCAGTTCGGAGATCTCCGGAATTCCGCTACAGCGACTGGTTCCAAGTATCTTTCCTTTCTTGCTGATCACAAGAATGTTAGACATTAAAATATCCGTCATAACTTCACAGATATCGTTAAAAACAACTTTGGATGTATGATTGTTATGAAGCAGTTTATTAATCTTTCTCGTTTTATCCAGCAGCTGAACACTCATACCCTGACTGCACCTCCTTTTGTGTCGGCATGATAATGGGCATAACGAACCCCTTTTGCCCTATATTTAAATATAATAACATTTCATGTCTGATAATTCAACTCATTTTAGCAGATTTCCATTAAAATTTTCTGAATTGTTTGGAACAGTTGTACTTATTTTTGTAAATGAAACAGCCTTCCGGATCACCGGAAGGCCATTGTTCCAGGTATCCCTTTCTTTCATTCGTCTTTGTTCGTCTTGTCCTTACTTTCGCACATATACCCGCACTGCGCGTCTGCACAGACAATCTTGTTTCCTTTTTCTACCATATAGCCGCCGCACTTTGGACACTTTTGCGCATGTGGTTTTTGCCATGACATAAAATCACAATCATCCGGCCCCGCTTCACATCCGTAAAATCTCCTGCCTTTTTTCGTTTTGCGTATCACGATATCTTTCCCGCATTTCGGACAGGCAACGCCGATTTTTTCCAGATATGGTTTTGTATTCCTGCAGTCCGGAAATCCGGGACAGGCAAGAAATTTTCCGTGCGGTCCATACTTAATCACCATATTCCGGCCGCATTCTTCACAGATCACGTCTGTAACCTCATCCGCGATCTTTACTTTCTCCAGCGTCTTTTCCGCTTTATCTACCGCCTCTTCCAGATCCGGATAAAAATTGCTTACGATCGCTTTCCAGCTGATATCTCCTTCTTCCACTTTGTCCAAAAGCATTTCCATATTCGCGGTAAATTCTTCGTCTACAATCGTAGAAAACGCTTCCTTCATAATCGTATTGACCGCTTCGCCAAGCTCGGTCAGATGCAGATTTTTATTTTCTTTCAATACGTAACGTCTGGCAAGCAGCGTCGTAATGGTAGGCGCATACGTGCTTGGACGGCCGATACCATGCTCTTCCAGCGCTTTGACAAGCGCAGCCTCCGTATAATGAGCCGGCGGCTGGGTAAAATGCTGCGCGCATTCCAGATCGGCAAGCGTCAGTTTTGACGAAGTATCGATCGATTTCAGCAGCATGTTATTTTCGCCTTTTTCATCGTCGTCGCTCATATATACAGACATAAAACCATCAAACGCCACTCTGGACGCAGACACCGTCAGACGATACTCGTCTGCACCGATTTTGACGCTGGTCGTCTCATATTTTGCCGCGCTCATACGACTTGCCGCAAATCGTTTCCAGATCAGCTGATACAGGCGAAACTGATCTCTGGATAACGATTCTTTTACATCCGTAGGCGTTCTGGCAATATCGGTTGGCCGGATCGCTTCGTGAGCGTCCTGAATCTTTCCGGATTTTTTCTTTTCTGTCGAAGCTGCCGCGATATAGGCTTCTCCGTAATTTTTTCCTATATAGTCTCTGGCCTGTGCGTCCGCCTCGTCGGATATACGTACCGAATCCGTTCTTAAATAGGTAATCAGACCAATCACGCCGGCTCCTTTGATCTCGACGCCTTCATAGAGCTGCTGCGCCAGACGCATCGTCTTTAACGTGGAAAAGTTTAAAACCTTGGACGCCTCCTGCTGTAGTGTGCTTGTCGTAAATGGAAACGGCGCTTTTTTCATGCGTTCGCTCTTTTTTACGTCCAGCACCTGATAATCCGCCTCTGACAGCTTCTTTGCAATCTCTTCGGCCTGCTGTTTGTTTTCTATTTTTAAACGTCCTTTTGCGGTCCCGTAAAATTTGGCGTCCAGCTTCTTTTTTTCTCCCGCGACATTTAACTGTGCCCCGATCGTCCAGTATTCCTCTGGTATAAAATCATCGATTTCTTTTTCCCGATCAGCGATAATCCGCAGCGCTACCGACTGTACGCGTCCGGCGCTTAATCCGCGTTTTACTTTTTCCCAAAGCAGCGGACTGATCTTATATCCAACCATGCGGTCGAGCACACGCCTTGCCTGCTGTGCGTTTACAAGGTCCATATCGATTTCTCTTGGCTGTTTTAAAGACGCTTTTACCGCGTTTTTTGTAATTTCATTAAAGCTGATACGATATACTTCCTTTTTATCGTCCAGATTCAGCGCCTTTGACAAATGCCAGGATATCGCCTCGCCCTCCCGGTCCGGGTCCGTCGCCAGATAGACCCTGTCCGCCTTTTTCGCCTCTTTGCGCAGCTTTGCCAGAATATCTCCTTTTCCCCGAATCGTAATATATTTTGGTTCAAAATCATTTTCGAAATCGATTCCCATCTTACTCTTTGGCAGATCTCTGACATGTCCGTTCGACGCGGTAACCTCATAATTTTTTCCCAGGAATTTTTTGATCGTCTTTACCTTTGCCGGTGATTCCACAATTACCAGATATTTTGCCATGACTACTCCTCACCTACTCATTTCGTAATTATTTTATAGTGATTTTTATAAACTTCCTCAATACGGTGCTTCTGCATCAGGGCCGCCAGTATCTGACTCAGTGTCTGTATGTCTAATTCCGTTTTCTCCAGTAAAGTTTCAAAACCCGTTGGCAAAAGACCAAGACAACCATACACCAACCGCTCGCCTTTTTCAAGAGAAAATTTCTGTAAATTGTCAAAAATTTCACAATTTCCCGTTTTCCAGTTCTGTTCCAGCCTGCCGTCTTTATCCAGAAAACTGGTTTGATATCCGATATTTGCTGCACTATTTTCCACTAAAACATTCTGGCTTTCACAATAATTTTTAGTACTTTTCACGATTTTTTCCTGTTTGTTACCGTTCGTTTCCATTCTGCTGACAATTTCCTTTTTGCGAACTGCCTGTAAAGAGAGTTCTGCCAGACAATCTTCGACAGATAAGATCACGCCTGCCCCCTGCGCAATCAGACGATTGCATCCATAGCTTAGCGCATCTGTAACGCGGCCCGGAAGCGCGTAAACGTCTCTGCCCTGCTCCAGCGCAAAATCTGCCGTAATCAAAGAACCGCTCTTTTCCTTTGCTTCTATTATAAGTACTACATCTGACAACGCACTGACCAGCCGGTTTCTCTGTGGAAAATAAGCCGGCAGAGGCTTTGTCCCCAGCGGATATTCGCCAAGCATTCCTCCATGCTGCGCAATCTCATAATACAGCTGTCTGTGGTAATTTGGATAACAGATATCCACGCCGCATCCAAACACTGCATAGGTCCTGCCGCCCATATCCAGCGCGCCCCGATGTCCTGCCGCGTCGATCCCTCTTGCCATGCCGCTCACAACCGCCACATCGTGAGCCGCCAGCTCTCTTGCCAGTTCTCTTGCCATTGTCCGGCCGTATTCCGAACACATTCTGGCGCCGGCGATCGCTACCCGATATTCTTCGTGCACCGGCAGACTGCCGCGATAAAAAATTCCATAAGGAGCATCTGCAAGCTCCCGAAACTGTATCGGATATTCCTCCTGCTCCTGACTGACAAACCGGACGCCGGACTGCGTCAGCTCCTGCCATCTGCGTTCCATATCCCACGTTTTTTTTGATTCTATGATCCGCATCGCATCCTTATGCATAAGTCCCGGAATTTTTTCCAATTCGGTACTGCTTAGCTGGTACACCTCTTTTGCATTTGTGCAGACGGAAAAAAGACGTTTCCTGACCCGGCTGGTACAGCCCTTGACACAATGCAGCCAGTACGCATATTTCATCGTCTGCTCACCGCCTTTCCCAATACCTGCGATCCAGACTGCGGTAGCAGAACGCTTCGGCAAGATGGCTGACCGTCACCGGCATACTATTGGAAAGATCCGCGATCGTGCGTGCCACGCGCAATATTTTATGGTAAGCGCGCGCCGTCAGGCCAGACTGCCGGTACATATTTTTCAGATAGCTTTCTTCTTTTTGGGTAAGCATACAAATTTGTTCCAGTCTGTCCGCCGAAATCTGACTGTTAAAATAAACGCCGCTTCCTGCATAGCGTTCCTTTTGTATCTGCCATGCTTTGCAGACTCTTTCACGTATCTGTGCGGAACTTTCGTTTTGTGTTTTGCACGTTAGCTCTGTAAAGGTCAGCGGCGACGTTTCCACGCAGATATCGATCCGGTCCAATAACGGCTGGCTGATTCTTCCAAGGTAACGGTCGATGGCGTTTTGCGTACAGGTACACCGGTTCATATCGGGATAGGCTCCGCAGGGACATGGATTTGTCGCGGCCACAAGCATGAAATCTGCCGGATAGCTGCAGCTTCCATGCAGTCTTACGATCTGTATGTGTTTATCTTCCAGCGGCTGACGCAATAATTCCAGCGTGGATTTTTGAAACTCTGCCAGCTCGTCCAGAAATAATACGCCTTTATGCGCCAGTGAAATTTCCCCCGGCTTTGGCAGCGTACCGCCTCCTGTAAGTCCCTGCGGCGTAATCGTATGATGCGGACTGCGAAACGGACGCCGGCGCATATTGTCATAATCATGCAGCAGCATTCCGCTGACGCTGTAAATTCTGGCCAGTTCCAGCTGTTCTTCCCGACACATCGGCGGCAGTATGGTTGGGATTCTCTGTGCAATCATTGTCTTTCCGGCTCCCGGCGGGCCGATCATCAGCAGGTTGTGCATACCTGCCGCCGCTACCTCGCTGGCCCGCCGTACCAGACGCTGACCGTGGATCTGGGAAAAATCCGGCTCTTTTGCGTTTTTTCTTTTTTTGTCCTGTCCGGATGGAGCTTCCGCCGCAGAATCTGACGTATGCTGCGCGGTCTGATCTGTATTTCCGTTTAAAACAGCAATCATTTCTGATATGCTTTTTACTGCTATAATATGAATGTTCTGAATCAGATATGCTTCCTGACGGTTTTCATATGGTACCATACATTGCGTAAACCCATGCTCGTCCGCCTGCGCCACGATCGGAAGAATCCCCTCCACCGGCTGCACCCTGCCGCTTAAACCAATTTCGCCGACAATCAGCATCGACGTCAGCCGTTCGGACGGTACAATCCCAAGCGCCGCCAGAATCGCTGCCGCAACCGGAAGATCGAAGGCAGAGCCTGTTTTTTTTATATTTGCCGGAGACAGGTTCACGGTAATCCGTTTGGCCGGAAGATAATACCCGCTGTTACGCAAAGCCGCACGTACACGTTCTCTGGCTTCTTTTACCTCTGAAGCCAGAAATCCTACCATCTCAAACATCGGCATACCATCGCTGACATCCGCCTCCACCTGCACCGGCAGACTGTTGATCCCGCGGATAATCGCAGTTGATACTATACTATACAATAAATTCCTCCTGTTCGGTAATACCATCGTATGGGAAATGTCTGGAACGTACCTCGTCCGGGAAGAGACGGGCATCGATTCATCGGATAAGATGTAACAGATAAAAAAGATATGTTTTATTTTAACACAGATTCTTTGTACTGTGAAGGGGTAAATTATATTTCCGGTCTGCAGCATCTTTGCAAAAGTAACCGTTCCAATAACCATGAAACGGTTACTTTTGCAAGTCAGCTTTTTATAAATACTTCTTTTCCTTCAAACGCAAACGCATATTTTCGGATTCGGCTGTCTGAGATTCCCCGATTTTTCAAAGCCTCCTCATATCGCTGTTCCTCAATCTGTCTCAGCGCGGCATCGGCAGTATCCTCCAGCGATTTCTCTTCTCCCGGATCCCTGACCTTAAATTCCATGATTACCGCATTGGCCATTTCGTTCTTCGGCTCCATCATCACATCATATCTTCCAAAACCAGACTCCCGGTTGGATGTAATCAGGTAACGATCCGCCAGCTCCACAGACAGTCCCAGCACAAACCCATGATAAAAACGCTCCGGCTGCGTCTCCATCGAGGGTTTTCTTCCGCTGTCAAAATAACTAAATGTGGCCAGGGCAACACGGTTCATGTAAGCGTTCATGGACTTTACGTCATCCTGCAGCAATGCCTTAATAAAGCCGTTATAAACCGTCCCCGTACTGGAAAACCATTTTCTTATCATCTTTTGATACATAACATGCACTTCTTTATTTGTCAAAGCAAGTTCATACAAATCTGCTCCTGTATCCTCATTGAACACGTAGCTCTCTGCCTTCAAATATCCACTGGCCAGAAACAGGCTCCAGATTGCGTTTTCATCAACGTCCAATTGATTAAAAATGATCTGCTCGTCGATTTCTTTGTAGAGATGTTTCCCTTTCAGCAGATTTTCCATAGAAATTTTTATCTCCGCGCTTCCCTCCCGAATCAGCTTATCAACCAGTCCATTGCTGCTGGTGTTGACCCAGTAAGTGGAAAGCCGTCCTGTTTTCAGATAATTGATAATGGACCAGGGATTGTAGATGTCCCTGCATTTGCCAAAAGTAAAACCGTCGTACCATCTTTTAACGTCCGTGCGCCTGTCCTGCATTCCATACTCGTTCAATGCAGAAAACACCTCTTCCTCCGTAAAGCCAAAGCAATCCGCATACATCCCGGATGTGGATGTCACAACGGTCAGATGATTCAGGTCCGAAAAAACAGATTCCTTACTTACCCTTGTAATTCCTGTCATTACCGCCCTCTCCAGACAGGGATTCGTCTTGAATGTAGAATTGAACAGTCCTCTTATAAATTCCACCATTTCATCCCAATAGCCATACACCCAGGCTTCCTGGAGAGGCGTATCGTATTCGTCCAGCAGGATGACGACTTTTTTCCCATAATAACCGGATAAATAACCGGATAGATTTTTGAGAGAATACGCAGCCTCAGAATCCGTCATTTCTCCAAAAATCTTACGGAAACGTTCTGGTTCCCCTTCTTTCAGGCTGCCTCCCGTCAGCAGGAAATCATACCTGCGATACGCTTCTTCGATAAGCATACAAATCTTTTCTCTTGCCAGAGCAAAGGTATTTGCCTTTACATCTGCAAAACTTAAGAAGATTACAGGTACACTTCCCTGCAGTTTACGATATCTCTCATTCTTCCATATGGACAGACCTTCAAACACCTCTCCCTGCCCGGCATATTGTACAGATAAGAATCGCTCCAGCATACGCAGATTCAGGGTCTTTCCAAATCTGCGGGGACGGGTGATCAGCGTCACATCGTCTCTGTTTTCCCACCACTGTCTGATAAAATCGGTTTTGTCAATATAAAAGCAGTTTTCCATTATGAGCTTTTCAAAGCT
Source organism: uncultured Eubacterium sp. (assembly GCA_910577225.1). Taxonomy (GTDB): domain Bacteria; phylum Bacillota; class Clostridia; order Lachnospirales; family Lachnospiraceae; genus Eubacterium_J. Next base: position 48,069 of record CAJTMV010000020.1, read on the forward strand.
CTGAATCCCTATTCCCACGGTTCTTGCCACAGTAATATTTCCTCCATTCCAGATATCCGTATGTTTCTATATCCTGCCTGAGCTCTCATCCAGCTGCTCCGGTACCGTTACAGCCCGCACCATATAGTTCGTCTGCGTATCCATAATTATACATGCTCCCCAAATAACTCACAAGAAAATTTCAAAAATTCCCCGAATATTTATTCCTGTGATCAAAAAAGGGACAAATCAGACTGGCGCCCGACGGCCAGGCTGATTCCTCCCGCTTTTTGGAACTTCCTGTGTTTACGCAGATTCATCCTTCCTCAAACTTCTCCCGCAGCTTCCCCAGGGCTTTCTTCTCGATCCTCGATACATAAGATCTTGAAATACCCAGACGATTTGCAATCTGTTTTTGCGTCACTGGCTTATCTTCCGTCAGTCCATAGCGCAGCATAATAATTTCCTGTTCCCGTTCTGTCAGTATATCGGGCAGAATCTTTCTCAGATACCGGATTTTACTGTTTTTATCCATAATTTCGACAACATCCGGCTCGTCGCTCTCAATAATGTCCATAAAATTAATCTGATTTCCTTCTTTATCTGTCCCAATCGGCTCATAAATAGATATTTCCCTTGACACTTTGCGCAGATTCCGCAAATGCATAAGCAGTTCATTGTCAATGCACCTTGCTGCATAGGTTGACAATCTGGAGCCTTTTTCCGGCTGAAAGGTCATAACCGCCTTAATCAGTCCAATCGTACCAATGGAAATCATTTCCTCCATATCCTCGTCGGTATTCTGATATTTTTTCACGATGTGCGCCACCAGCCTCATATTACGAACGATCAGCGTATTTCGGGCCTCAAGGCTTCCTCCCTGCATTTCTTCTAAAACTTTTCTCTCCTCCTGTATACCCAAAGGCGGCAAAAAAGTCTTCAAAACCCACACCTCAAAGCCACTTTCTTATATTCTATGACAGCGGATACTGCTTCGTGCCTTTCCAATTTTCATATTTTGTTGTATAATTGTATTTATGAGAAGAATACTTACTTACCTGATCGATCCGGATGCAGCCGGACAAAGCATCCTGACCTTTTTAAAAGAAAAACGCTATTCGCGCACAGTCATTACCCAGCTAAAGAAAACCAAAAACGGCATACAAATCGACGAGAATTGGGCTTATGTAAACCACATACTAAAGGAGGGCGAACGACTTACCATTCTTCTGACCGAACCTGAAGAACAGCTGCAGCCGCACGATCCGGATGAAAACCGCTATGCAGCAGACATACAAAACATACTGCCCACGGATCTGCCAGTCCATATCGTGTACGAAGACGAAGATCTGCTTGTAGTCGATAAATCTGCCGGCATGCCCATTCATCCTTCTATGGGAAACCATAAAAACACACTCGCGAACGCTGTGCGCCACCATGCCGTCCAAAGGCAGGAATACTATCCATACCGATGCGTGAACCGCCTGGACCGGGATACCAGCGGCCTTACGATCATTGCCAAAAACGCTTACAGCAGCTGTATCTTATATGAACAGATGCGGGAGCATGCCATCCGCCGCACCTATTATGCGATTGCGCAGGGAAACACTCCTGCGTCCGGAACGATTCATGCGCCAATTGCACGACAAAAAGATACGATCCTTGCACGTACCGTAAGAGCTGACGGCGAAGAGGCCGTCACACATTTTCAGACTCTTGCAAGAAGCGAAGGCCTGTCTTTTTTAAAGCTATGGCTGGACACCGGACGTACCCATCAGATTCGTGTGCATATGTCTTATATCGGTCACCCGCTGATCGGAGATTTTCTCTACAATCCAAAAGATTCCCGCATGAAAAGACAGGCTCTTCATGCCGGAAATCTTAGCTTTACACATCCTGTTACCGGACAGACGCTGCAGTTTTCAGCGCCGCTTCCCACAGATATGCTGCAGTTTTTCGATGTGGTTATTTCTTAAAATGTGCCGGCGGATATACTGGAAGGTTTTTTCTTCCCCTTCCTTTGCCAGCATATGCAGCAGGATTTCGAGCTGCTTTCTCGTATCCTCATGCACTACCATATAATGTTTGCGCTTTTCATAATACTCCAGCGGATCCGAATCTTTGTATTTTTCCTTTCGATAGTTTTTGGACGCGCTGACCCTGTCTACAAACATTTCCACGACATATCTGACCGGCATTTTCATTCCGGTCACATGTCTGTCTGTCGGATCTGCATCTGCCGTATAATCGATCCAGTATTCTGCATGATGCTTATTACGCCCTTTATGATGCAGCCAGGCCGTGGAATAACCGTATTTTTCCCGTTCTCCGTTATGCGGACTCTGATCATCTCTGTAATAAAGAATGCCGATACGAAGCTCCGGCCAGGTATATTTGGATAAATCGTGCATGATCCCCTGCCGGTACAGTCCGAGCCTGAAGCAGGCTTCCATGACCAGCTTTTTGTGATGATTGATTTTTCGAATATGCCAAATCGCATTGTGCAACAGTCTCATAATTATAGATACTCCTGTATTCATGATAGATAGAATCATTCTGATATTGCAATCATAGTTTTTGTACGGACTACTTTCCAATAAGAATCACAATCGCCTGCGGCGGTACTTCAATCTGATGCTTTTTTTCCACCGGCTGCAAAACCTCGCAAAACGGCGTCTCTTTATCCGCCGTATTTACGACAGGATGCCATCTTAATCTGTGCGGCAGCTTCGGCAAAGCCAGGCACTGCGGTTCCATATAAAAATTTAAACCTATATAAACAAAGTCGTCTTCCGTACCGTCCTCCCGCAGCGCATATGCGCCATAATAAAGCAATCCGACGGCGTCCGGATAGACATTTGACAGTATCCACGCATTTTCCCCATGATATGACAAATCCGGATAACCTTTGGATGCGTAATCGCACATCTGCATCGGCACGCCGCTGCTTAAAATCGGATGCTGCCTGCGAAACGCAATCATCTGGCGGACAAACTGTGCGTACGGCGCACAACGTTTCAGACTGCTCCAGTTCACCCATCCGGTCTTATTATCCTGACAGTAACAATTGTTATTTCCCTGCTGGGAATTGCCAAATTCATCGCCAGCCATAAGCAGAGGCACACCCTGCCCGATCAGTACAAGCGTCGCCGCATTCCGCATTTGTTTTCTGCGAAATTCCAAAATTCCCCGTTTGCGTGTTACGCCTTCCACCCCGCCGTTGCAGCTGAAATTCCACAAAAGTCCGTCCTGATTGTTCTCGCCGTTTGCCTCGTTATGCTTTTGCACATAACAAAACAAATCGGCCAGCGTATACCCGTTATTACCCGCAATATAATTCACAAACCCGAAAACAGAATTTTGCCGCTTTAACTGCCCAAGCAGTTCGGGCATACTTCCATGATTTCTGCTTAACATCTTTCTGGATGCATATAAAAAATCGTCATTGTATACAAATAAATGCGGATATGAAGTTTCTTCCTGAAACAGCCGTCTGCTGAATCCATCCGCAAACAGCTTCGTCCTCCGTAAAATCAGATCCTGCGCCATTGCGTCTATCGACAATGCCGCTCCAAGAAGATGAAACCCGTCTACATGATATTCCATCACCCAGTACCGCAGAATCTCCACTGCGATATTCTGATTCATCTTTTCATCAAAATATATTTCCAAAATGCATTCCATATGATTTTTATGCAATTCACGTATGAGTGTTTTCAACTCCAGAGATGGCTCTCCCGTTGCAGAATAAGACGCTTTTGGCGCATAGTAATCTCCCTGTACATATCCCCAGCAGTTAATCTTATAAGACGGCTGTTGTTTCTCTTCCAGCAGAAGTCCCGCTTTCGCATTTGCACTCCAGCCGTCTGGATTTTGCCGCACATTTTCTTCTACGATCAGTTCTTCAAATTCATAGACCGGCATAAGCTCCAAAGACGTAACCCCAAGCTCTTTGAAGTATGGAATCTTTTCCATCACGCCTGCAAAGGTTCCTTTTTTCCTTCCGCTCACTCCCGCATCCATCGTAAAAGCCCGAACATTCAGCTTATACATGATCATCTGCTCTCTTGGAACCTCCGGAAAACGATCGCCCTCCCACTCAAATCTGGCAAAATCAAAGCCGGCACGTACCGGATGGTTTTCCAAAAGCCGCCCTGCATCCGCCCATTTTTCTCTTCCGAACACTTTGCGGGCATGCTGGTCAAACAATATCTTTCCGTCTATCTCATAATTGTAGTACATCTTTTTCCATTTCAGTCCGCGGATACCCACAGACCGAAGCGCTCCGATGCAGTATTCATCCGGAACCGGGATTCGAATTTCATGATCATTTGCAGAATAAAGTAAAATTGCGCACTTCTGCTCTTTTTCGCCTTGAAATGTAAAATATACGGTATCTGCCATTTTGGATACACCGATTTTTGCATAATTTCCTTCAATGATTGTATATTCCATATCTTTTCCGCCTTCTCCTGTCTGCCTGTTAACTGGAACCGAATCCTGTATCTACTGTATCCTTTTTCGTTCGTGTACACTTTTGTTACATCTGTTTCCTATTATAGCATTAAGTTTCAGCGTTTGTATATCATTTTCTTAAATTTCTGACAAAAAAGAGGACGGATCTGCCTTTTTATTGCGTATCGACTCTACATAGGACAAAAACAATTCTTTTTTGGCGCGTGTCATGCCTACGTACATCATACGACGTTCCTCTTCCAGCTCTGCCTCCAGCACCGCTTTTTTATACGGAATCATTCCTTCGTTTACATCCGGTATTATAACGATTTCATATTCCAGCCCCTTCGATGCATGAAACGTTAAAACCGAAATACTGTCTGTATCCGGCTGCTTTTGCTGCTCCATCTTTAGTTTTTCTGTATAATCTTCGGTAAACTGCAGCCATTCCTCCAGATGCTTATACTCTTTTGTACTTTCCTGTATCTCATCCAGCATTTCAAACAATTCGTTTGCCGGAATCTGGCGGCTTTGCGCATAATCCGTCAGATATTCGTCGTATCCGACTGCTTTTCGAATATAATTCACAGCCGCAAACGGCGTAATTCTTGTCAGCACCTGCAGGTCATATTTGAACTGTTCGATCCGCTCCGCGATCCAGGGCTGTTCCTGATAAAAATCCTGCCATCTTTCAAACGATATTTCCTGCGCCGGCAGACTCTCTCTGCTGATATATCGTTTCGGCCGGTTCATAATCCGCAAAAAATCTCTGCGCTGCCTGCTCCCAAGCGCCAGCCGGAAATAAGTTTTGATATCCTGCGCCAGCCAGTGTTCATACAAATTGGGGATCCGCTCCTTTGTCCGAAACGGCAGATTATATTCCATCAGCTTTGCAATCAGCGGTCCCGGCTGCATATTGGTACGATATAATACCGCTATCTGCCCATAACAGATTCCCTGACCAGCTTTTTTTCGAATCAGCTCAATAATGGCTTTATTTTCTTCCTGTATCGAAGCAAACTTCGCAATCCGAAAAGTCGTACCGTCTGCTCCTGCACTTTCTGTCTGCTTTTCAAAACGGTTTTGATTATGACGGATCAGATTGCCTGCCTTTTGCGCAATCTGTTTTGGACAACGGTAATTGACGGAAAGAGAAATTACCTGAGCGGTTGGAAAATCTTTCGGAAAATTAAGCATCAGCTCCGGACTGGAACCTCGAAACCGGTAAATCGACTGATCATCGTCGCCTACTACAAACAGGTTTGCCGCCTTTGCGCATAACAGACGTATCGTATCATACTGCAGTCTGTTAATATCCTGAAATTCATCTACCATGATGTAAGCAAACTTCTGCTGCCACGCGGCACGAATATCCGCACGCTGTTCCAGCAGTTCCTTCGTATATACCAGAATATCGTCAAAATCGATCAGCCGGTGATCCTGCATATATCTGCCGTATTCGTGAAAAATCTGCCGGAAAATCTCTTTGCCGCAATGAACCGGATAATAATTTTGCACTGCGGCGCCGCTGTTTTTCAGCACGCTGATTTCGTTTAACATATGACCGGCAAACTCCGACTCGTCTTCACACGCAATTCGGTTTTTTGCTATAATCTCACGCATAAACTGGTATTTCACTTCTTCGCGGGCAATATTGGAAGCTGTATAGTGATAGGCATGTTTGAGAATGGTAAAAAAGATTGCATGAAAAGTGCCGAAGCTGACGCCCGGATATTTTTTAGAAGTCATCTGTTCAAAACGGGTGCGCATTTCGCCAGCGGCTGCTTTTGTAAACGTCACAACCAAAATATTCCCCGCCGGTATCCGACACCGGGTAATCAGATGCTCGGTGCGTTTGGTAATCACTGCGGTCTTCCCGCTGCCAGGCCCGGCCAAAACGAGACATGGGCCGGTCGTATGGGAAATGGCCTTTTGTTGAGATGCATTGAAATTCATATAGATACCTTTCGTGTTCAAAGAATGCCGCATGTCCTCTTATCATGCAGACCGGATACTTCTGATCCATCGGATATGAGACAAAACACTCACTACCCAAAACGGATAGTGAGTGCGGTCATTCAATCCTGTTGCCTGTAAAAGAATTTTCTATGAACGATGCATGGAGAATTTATCCATATCATAATTTCCAAGATTTCCATGTACACCGCGATCGTCTGCCTGAGACAACAGCGCTTCTCTGTTCTTTTTAGCTTTTATCTGATCCTGGAACGCGCTCGGTCCGCCTACGCAGCCGCCGTTACATGCCATACCTTCGATAAAGTCTTCCGGCAGCTTGCCAACTTTCATAAGAAGCAGCGCTTTCTTACATTCTGCAGCGCCGTTCGCTCTACATACTTTGGCATCCATCTCCTGGTCTGTTTCCTTCAGGCACTGAAGCACAGCTTCTGTTACGCCGCCGGAATTGCCGAAACGTTTACCGAAAATACTGGATTCCTGATATTCGTTATCAGCCGGTTCCAGTGTAATATCTTTTACTTTCAAAATCGTGCGAATCTCACTGTAAGTCAGTACCGCATCTGCATTTCCTTCGATTTTCTGATCTTTCACTTCAGACTTTTTCGCGATACACGGTCCGATAAATACGGTATACGCATCCGGATCCATCGATTTAATCATGCGGGAAACGCCGCACATTGGCGACACAGTTGTAGAAACATGATCTTTCAGCTCCGGATAATGTTTATAAACCATATTTACAAATGCCGGACAGCAGGAAGTCGTCATTTTTTTGCCTTCTTTATAGGCTTCTGCCCATTCTTCCGCTTCGCTTGCAGCTGTCATATCGCCGCCAAGACCAACTTCAATCGTATCCTCAAAGCCTAACTTCTTTAATGCGTTTTTCCAGCTCTGCATCGTAATATCTGTACCGAACTGTCCTTCCGTAGCCGGGGCAACCATTGCATACACCTTTTTGCCGGATTTGATCGCTTCGATGACATCGATCATAAATGTCTGGGAACCGATCGCTCCAAACGGACAATTGTGAATACACTGTCCGCAGCGGATGCATTTTTCCTTATCGATTACGGAAACATTGTACTCGTCATAAGTAATGGCGTCTACCGGACATGCCACCTTACATGGACGCTTCACGCCGACAATCGCATTGTATGGACATGCCTTTGCGCACTGTCCGCACTCTTTACATTTGGACGGATCAATATAAGAACGGTCGCGTCCCATCGTAATCGCGCCAAATTTGCAGGCGTTCATACAAGCCTTGCCCAGACAGTTCTGACAGTTATCCGTAACTGTATAGCTGGAAATCGGACAGCCTTCACATGCAGAACTGATTACCTGAATTATATTATCTGACTGGCCTCTTAAGTTCTTACCCTCTGCCAGACGAACTCTTTGGCGGATAATCTCTCTTTCCTTATAAATACAGCAACGGAACTGCGGCTGCGGACCAGGTATTAACTTTTCCGGAATGTCGTCCCGCTTTTCTTCCAGTGTGCCGTCAAACGCCAGTTTCGCTACTTCATACAAGACATCGTGCTTAATTTTGATTACATTCTCATCATTGTACATACGATTTCCCCCGTTTATTTATTTTTTATACCAGCCGTATACTAAAACCGGACAGATCCTCCCGCCGGACATCCGCAGGTACTGTCTGAACATGCGATGCTATTTTAGATTTCTGCTGGCAGATTTTCCATCACTATGAGTCATTATAATATAATTTTCTATAAAAATCTACACTTTCCGCGTTATTTCCGGTCTTGTACTAAAAAAAAAACTTCATCGGTCAAAAACTTTGTTCTAACTTATGCACCACTTTTCTGATTTATGCATATTTTATAGTAAAACAAAGCAGGAGTTTTCTATGTGTAACTGTTATCAGTATAACGGCCGTGGCGCCATGCCATATACCATGCAGCCCGGCGGATATTCAAACGCTGTGGACTGCACCTGTTTTCTGGCGATGGCTACCGTTCCATGGCAGCAATTCACAAGTTCTTACGAACCAGAACAGGCATTTTCTGTCGGCACCATATTCCCGGAGCTTGACAAACCATTTCTTGGAAGGAGCGTGAGAAGATCATGAATCAGGCAAAAAGCAGACAGGAGCTGTTATCCTGGATTAACAAGGTGAGCTTCATGGCCTATGATATGGCACTCTATCTCGATACGCATCCGGATGACCAGCAGGCGCTGGAGTTTTTCCAAAAATACAGTCAGCTGCGCCGCCAGGCACTTTCAAACTATGCGGCACAGTTCGGTCCGCTGACCATGGACTGTATCAATACCGACGACCACTGGCAATGGGCAGACCAGCCGTGGCCATGGGAAGGAGGTTACTGCTAAATGTGGAATTATGAAAAAAGACTGGAATACCCGGTAAATATTACTACGCCGAATCCAAAAATCGCACAGGTCATTCTGACGCAATTCGGCGGCCCGGACGGAGAGTTATCTGCTTCCATGCGATACCTGGCACAACGGTATACCATGCCTTATCGGAATGTGGCGGGATTGCTGACGGATATCGGTAGAGAAGCCTCTGAAATGTTCCATCTCAGGGGCCCTCGGCTTTGCTTTTTTCAGCCATATAGCTCCATTTGAAGGGGAGCAGATTCAAATACACATCAATATGATCTTTGTCATTCACAACCATCTTATCTAGGATTTCTTTATAAAAATCATCATCATATTCCACACCGTTTATAAGCTCATTCATCGCTTCTGTTATTTCAGCAACAGACTTTTGCTGTTTCTCATCCATTTCCCTTTGCTTATCTGTGCCATCTGTCACGGATTGCAGTTCGGCAATTTCATTCTCACATTTCGCCCTTGCTGCTGTAAATTCATCTCTGGTAATATCGCCAGATGTATAAAGGTCAATGAGGTTTGTGCGTTTTTGCAGGGTGGCTTTTATCTGTGATTTAAGTTTCTCACTGTCTGTACCTGCGGTATCCATTGCGATAACAGACTTGACAATAGCAAGCAAATTGTTCGTGATTTTCTCCTTATTATACTTTAAGCTGCTCGTGACAAGGTACATGATGTGGGTTGCATCTTCGTTGCGTATACTAAGTCCGCTGCATCCAACCTGATTCCCTGCTTTGTCCGCATGGGGACTTCCATGCCTTGCAGCTTCAAGACACCGCCACGCCTTATAGCGGCTTCCATTTTTTCGGGTTTTATATCTCGCCACATAACCTGAACCGCAGCATCCGCATTTGATTTTCCCAGAAAACGGATAACGGTTGCTGTGTCTGGCTTTGCCCTTCTGTGAAAGCGATTTTTCATCCAAAATGCGGTTTGCCTTATCAAAAAGCTCACGGGAAATAATCGGCTCATGATGGTCTTTGATAATCACAAATTCCTCCTGCCCAAGGTTTCTTTTCTTTTCATGGGATAGAAAGTCTGGCGTATAAGTTTTTTTCTGAACTAAATCACCGCAGTATTTTTCATTGCGGATAACACGGAGAATGACTGTGTTCTGCCATTCTTTTACCCGCATGGGCTGAATGCCCTCCTCCCGAAGTTCACGGGCAATCACATGCGTTCCTTTTCCCTCATTTACAAACTTGTGAAAGATAAGACGGACAACTTTCGCCCCATCCTCGTTGATATACATTTTGCCGTCTTTCACATCGTAACCAAGCATACTCCGCCCAAACACAACTCCCTGCTCCATCTGGCGTTTCTGCCCCCATTTCACACGCTCGGAAGTCTTACGGCTTTCCTCCTGCGCAATCGAGGACATAATGGCAAGGCGAAGCTCCGCATCTCCGTCTAAAGTATTGATGTTATCATTCATGAAGATAACGCCCACACCATGCTTTTTGAGATCACGGGTATAGAATATGCTGTCAAGGGTATTCCTCGCAAAACGGGAAATTTCTTTTGTTACAATCAAATCAAAATCACCGTTCTTTGCACACGCAATCATGCGGTTAAATTCTTTCCTTTTTTTCGTATTCGTACCAGAGATACCTTCATCTGCGAACATTTCATAAAGCTCCCAATCGGGATTACGCTCTATATACTGTCTGAAATAACGCTGCTGGCTTTCAAATGAATTTGCCTGGTCTTCGTTGTCCGTAGATACACGGCAGTATGCGGCAACCCTTCTCTTTGTGTGCTGTATCTTCCTTTCCTGGTTTAGGGTTTCGTATTTATCTATTGACATTAAGAATATCTCCTTTCCCGACAATCCCTTGCCGTATTTTCAGTATCAAATAGAAAATGGTATGTCAAATGTGCAAATTTGATTACCGAACATAAATTACACATTTCTGCAAATTACAGCTGTATATGAGCAGGTGACAAAAGGGAAGAACCTGCCCCGCTTCATCGGGTATTACAAATATCCGCTGCTTTCTCATATTTGGTTATATAAAAACGTCAAACGGTTATACCTGACGTTGATTTTTTCTGATTGAGACGATATTGTTTTTCGAGTTCAAGCAAACAGAGTTCCCGCTGTGACGCGGTCAACAGATTCCGTTTTTCTAATGATAAAAGGATCGATCTTTGAAAATTCATAAAAAATGCCGCGTGTTCCCGCTCGTTCAATTCCGGAACAGGCTCGCCAACATACCTAAATTCTCTATGCTTCAACAGGCAGCACCCCCTCATTTTCAATGTATGAACGAATGCTTGTACCATATAACGAGGGTGCTAATCCTTTTTTTTACGTTGTCATCATGTAGCGGACAACATGCATGGGCAGGCGAAGAAATCGAGATCATAATGACCGCCCTTGAACCTTAAATGATACGCCGTTTCATCATCCTCCTTTGAAACATAAAAAAACGCCACTTTATAATGAAGTGACGATTCCTTTTCCAATTATTTCATTATTACCGTATAAGCCATCCATAATCCTGTCTGCAATCCACTACATAATCTGCGTAAACAATATCGTCCACGATTTGGAAGATTATCATATACCGTTTTTCAAACAGGATAAACCGATAAGCGTTTCTGGGAATATATTCCCCTGTGAGCCACGGACATCTCTGCGGCATGATTTCAAGTGAATTTGCGGTTTTTTCAAACTCTGCGGTCAACCGTTCCGCAGCTTCGGGACTTACCTGCGCCAGAAATGCAGCATGAGAAACAAGCATCTGCGTTGCACGCTCTGACACAATCACATGGTATCTATTCTGCTGTTCCATGACCTGCCGCCTCCCTGATTGCATTACGCATCCTTGCGGCTACTTCTTCAACGGAATAGCCTTTGCTGCCACGCATCCTGTCCTCCTCAGCCGCTAAAAGTTCCTCACGGAGCTTAAGCATTTTTTCTCTGCGGTTATAAGTCCCAATATCCATAACCACCAAATCCCCCTCGCCGTTCCTGGTAAGGAAAACCGGCTCTGCTGTTTTTCTGCACTGCTCGGCAATCTCATTATAATTCTGCCTGATTGCTGCTGACGGGCGAATAATCATAACGACACCTCCTCAAATCAACAATAGTAATATTCTACTCAGATTATATCCATTTTATGCAATGAAGTCAACAGGATACAGCATTTTTACAAGCCCGTCATTTCCCTTACCATACGGTCCGCCATCTTAATCGCACCGACAAGGACGAGCCAATCCATAAGTAACCGCACCTTTGATAGCTTTACTACATGATACTCATCTACAAAGAAAAAATCTAGCGAAGTAAAACGAACAAGTTCCAATCTTTCTCTTGTGTGTTTTACTACAAAAAAGACCTGCATTCTCATTTTCATCATACTTCTTTATTCTCTCAAACGTCGAAAAGCTATGTATCGGAAATCCCACCGTATCATGCTCGTCCCCAAATATGATAAGTGGAACATTACCGATGCTTCTCTGGGTACAGAAGAACTTGCGCATCTGGAAATCATCTGTGCCATCGTACACCAGCTTACGCGAAATCTTACTCCTGAGGAAATCACCGCATCTGGCTTTGATAAATATTATGTAGACCATACGCTTGCCCTCTGGCCGCAGGCGGCAGGCGGAATTCCTTTCAATGCCTGTGAATTTCAGTCCAAAGGCGATCCGATCACAGATCTTGTGGAAGATATGGCAGCAGAACAAAAAGCCCGTACAACATATGACAACATCCTGCGTCTTGTGAAAGATCCGGAAGTATGCGATCCGATACGCTTTTTAAGAGAGCGGGAAATTGTGCACTTCCAGCGTTTCGGCGAAGGACTCAACACCGTAAAAGAACATCTGGATTCCAAGAACTTCTACGCATTTAATCCGGAATTTGATATCCGGCAGAAATAATAGAAACAAAAGCAGCCTGGCCGCTTCGCATAACTGCAAAAGCTGCCTGGCTGCTTTCATTCGTTCAGGAAATTTTACGCTGTCTGCCCGCTTGTAAAAGGCATAACAATATGTACAAGGATCTCAGCCATCTGAACCGGCGGCTCTTTCATAGCTCTTTTCAACCATTCAGCTGCAACCCACGCATTTAAAAGAAGATTCCGCTTATAACGAAGCTCCTCCTCCAACGAAATAAAATGTCGATCGTAAGTGGAACGGCTGACATTTGCCTGTTTCATTTAATGACCATTTTCACCTTTTCTTTCTGATTTCATCATAACCCACGATTTATACATTCCGCATCAAAGCCGCGACACGCAAGATTCTCTCTCAAATTCACCGAGATACCCACCATCTACAAAAACCTCTTTTCCCTTAAATGCAACGCCATAAACACGGATCTTTTCCATTGGCACACCCTTTTCCTGCAATACTGCCGCATATTTTTTATCGATCACCTGCTTTATTGCCGCCCGTACTGTATCTTCAAGGCTTTTTTCCTTTTTCGCATGAAATACTAAGCACAAGCCCATGATAAAATTTTTCCGGCTGCATCTGCTCAGACGGTTTTCCAGCAGAATCAAAGCTGCCAACGGCTACGAATGCAACTCTGCTTAAATATTCGTTCATTCCATCCGGATCATTGTGCAAAAGTGATCTTATAAAATCATTATAAGAAGATTTACATACGCCAAACCATCCTCGTATCATCTTTTGGAACGCCAAAACAATCTCATGATTCGTAAGCGTCAGCTCATATTCTGCAGGTTCTTCTAAAAGCTCATACTCTTTATTTACCGAACAGATAGATGCAATTTTCAAATAACCGCTGGCAAGGAGCAGACTCCAGACAGCATCCGGATTGTTATCAAGCTCCTGAAATACGATCTGTTCATCCAGCGCAATGCGGAAAGACTTTCCCTCAATCAAATCCTCAACCGCTATTTTTATATCCCTGTCACTCTCCCGGATCAGCTTTCCGACCAGTGCGTTTGAGCTTGTATTTGCCCAATATGGCTTAAATTCCCTTTTATCGAGAAACTGCGTAATCGACCACGGATTATAAATACTGCTGCAATTTCCGTACCGAAATCCATCATACCACCGTTTTACTCCGTCTGACTGATCCTGCAAGCCAAACTCCTCTAACGCCTCGATCACTTCCTCTTCGGTAAACCCAAAAGCTGTCGCATATTTGCCGGAAGTTGTCGTGACCGCTTCCAGATTATTCAGGTCTGAAAAGATAGATTCTTTGCTGACTCTTGTAATTCCTGTCATCAGACCGCGTTCCAGATCAGTATTCGTTTTAAACGCAGAATTTAATAATCCCCTCATTAATTCTGCCAGTTCATCCCAAAACCCTTTTGTATATGCTTCCTGCATCGGCGTATCATACTCATCCAACAAAAGTATCACTTTTTTTCCATAATAACGGCGTAAATATCTGGATAACTGACAAAGTGAATTTTCCAGATCTACACGATCCATACTCACAGAAATCCTTTGATAAAATGCAAGATCTTCCCCTTGCAGAAATCCGCTTTTCACTAAAAAATCATGATCTTGATATAAATTAACAATCAGCTGGCATATTTTTTTCTTTGCCATTTCATAACGATCCGCCTTAATAGCAGCAAAACTCAAAAATATAACAGGATATGTTCCCTGTAATTTTTGGTACGTTTCTTCGTGCCATACCGTAAAGCGTTCAAACAAATCGCTTCTTCCTGCATATCTGATCGAAAAAAACTGCTCTGCCATTTTCATAGTAAGTGTTTTTCCAAAACGTCTGGGACGGGTGATCAAAGTTACAGTATCCCCATTTTCCCACCATTCTTTTATAAAGTCTGTTTTATCGATATAAAAATAATCATTTTCAATGATCTTGCCAAAATCCTGTTCACCAAGTGCAATTGTTCTTGTCATGTAAAACTCCTGCTCCATCCATACTATTTATCCGCATCCAGTTTCTAATACATACGATTAAGAATCCTCCATCTTTGATTCATTTATCTAATTGCGTGTCCAATCCAATTATAACCCAGTTCCCCTTTGCCCGCAATCGCCTTTTCTCAAATCTTATACAAAATATGCCATCTGTTTTCCCCACGATCGCTTCGTTTCAATTATTCTTACTTTTTTATTAACCTTACATCCAGTTCCACCAGCAGTTCATCACTGGCAACCCACATAGGAAACAATAATTTTATTATATTCATATTGCAAACGAAGCAATGGCGTGAATCAGGCTGTAATAAATTCAAATCTCTGCCCAGATGATGCGCTCGTTTGTCCGGACACTTATTTGAGAAACAAATGGACGGACAGTTCTTGTCCTTGCAGCGACGCACTGACCTCGCCCCCGTGGAGCTCCACGATGCGTTTTACAATGGCGAGCCCCAGCCCGGAGCTTTTGTGGGTGCTTCTGGCCCGGTCTCCGCAGTAGAAGCGCTCAAAGATCCGATCCGGCTCAATGCCGTGAGCATCCGTCAATCGGTTCGTGATACAGATATGGAGTCGGCCCGTCTCCTGCGCCGTCACAGTTACCGGAGCAGAACGATCGGCGTATCTGCGGGCATTGTCCAGCAGATTCTGAAACACCCGCACCATCTGCTGTGTATTGACATCGGCAGCATGGCTTTCCACCCCCAGCTGCCATGAAAGCGTCAGTCCCTCTGTCTCCATAAGAACTTTATATTCATATAGGATATGCCGCAGCAGTTCCAGCACATCTCTTTTCTCCATGTCAGGAAACCGGTCGGCGGAGTTCAGCTTTGTATATTCAAACAATTCGTTGATCAGCCCGTTAAGCCCCGTCAGACGCCGCTCTACCACTTCAATGTATTCGTCAAAGCGCTGCCTGTCTTCGGGCCCCGCCTCTTTCAGCAGTTCCACATAGCCTATGATCGAGGTAAGAGGACTGCGCAGATCATGGGAAACATTAGTGATCAGCTCATTTTTGCTCTGCTGCTGTCTTTTTTCCCTCTCCTCTTTTTCCCTGAGCTGGACGGACATCTCGTTGATGACGGCGCACAGCTGAGTGATTTCATCGTCCCCCTGTAATTCCATGCTCCTTCCAAAGCCTTCATCCCGAATCTTCTGAATTTCCTGAGACAGATACTCTACATACCTGACCCTGCGGTCGACCCTGACGGAAAAGGAGACACCAAAGCATATCATGGAAAACGCCACTGCCAGCACTGGCGGAAGATATTCGGCGGCAATGAGGTATCCATAGCCCAGCTCATAAAAAAAATTCCACATCCCGTAATGGAACAGAAACTGCATCATGGTCAGTACCACCGCCAGCACCGCCAGGCTGATAGCAAGGGAGACGCAGGCCGCTTTCAGAAAATATACCGTGAGGCGTTTTGGGAATAAGGAGGACAGCTTTCTGTAGACCAGAAAAATCACGAAAACCGTTCCTCCGATGACAATGCCGTTGATTAAAACATAATTTGGAATGATCTGAAACAGCGTCATATCTGATACCCTCTTCCCCAACAGGTTTTGATAAAATCCGAATGTACATTGTCCCAGTTCAGTTTATTACGGAGATTTGCAATATGCATCATCACAGCATTTTCCGAACAGAAAAATTCTTCATGCCATACCGCTTCATAAATCTGCGCCATGGTCAACACCTGCCCTTTGTTTCGCAGCATATATTCCAGAATGTCATACTCCTTGCGCGTCAGCCTCACTTCCCGTCCGCTTACCCATACCTGATGGCTTTCCATGTCCATCGTAAGATCCTCCGTCTGGAGCGTGTGCGCCGGCTTTTCCGTCCCATTGTACTGTTTATAACGGCGAAGCTGCGCTTTGATGCGGGCAAGAAGCTCAACAGGCTTAAAAGGTTTCGTCACGTAATCGTCTCCTCCCGCCGTGAGACCTTGTATGATGTCTATATCTTCTGTTTTCGCCGACATAAATATAATCGGCATTTTGCTACTTTCTCTTATTTGCAGGCAGGCGCTGATACCGTCAATTTCCGGCATCATTACATCCATCAGAATCAGATCCACCTGATAGTGCTCCAGGATATCCAGCGCCTGTGCTGCATTTTCACAGGCGAGGTAACGGTAGCCCTCATTCCCCAGATAGATGCCCAAAAGCCCACGTATGTCTTTATCATCGTCGACAATCAATATGAATTCTTTCATGATAGTTTTGCTTCTCCCTTTTTGCAAAAATGCTGCAGAGCCGCTGAGGCAAGGAACATGAACAGAAGCTCCGCAGCGATAACCTGCCATCGCCTCAGACCGCACAAACCGCAAAAAAAACCCGAAAAGGCAATCATACCAATGGATATGATTTTAGCAATTATACCAATTTTCAGAAATTGAGGCAATGATATTTTCAAAAAAGCAGAACCTGCACAGAGCACTTCATCGGACATAAACGGGACGATCAGCAGTACGCCAAGAATCCAAACGCTGTACCGCTCTGTCAGCTGCTTTAGCCACGCAAGCTGCCTGCTGTCTTTTCTCTCCTTTGAAATACGATGTACAATCAGTGAAGATACGGAATACATAAACATCAATCCCAGCACGGAGCCTGTGACCCCGAAGAAAAAGGCCTCCAGGCTGCCGATCTGTCTGGTTCCCCACAGTACCACTGCCGTTTCTGTCACCGGAACACATATAGGGCGCAGCACACAGACAAGAAAATAGACGCACCACATAACGACACCTCCTGCTATTGGTTCATACCGCGCTGTCCGCAGAAATCTGTTTCCCGTGGCAGCATTTTAATTTCATGTGCAGCACATACGCCGGCGGCAGGTTTCGCCAAACCCTTACAACCTTCTGAATATTGAAATAATTTTCAAGAAAGGTTTTCCGCAGCAGTGTATACTGAAATGTGGTAAATACGCCTTCCATTCCGATTGCCTTTTGAGTCTGTGATAGTATTCTGCGAGACACCTGCTGCGGAAGAGATGTAAATGGCAGCCCGGAAATGACATAATCCGCATTTCGAAATCCCTGTTCTCTTAAGAAGCTGCATACATTTCCGGCATCTCCATGGATCAGCACCACCCCCGCCATTCCATGAAACTGTTTCCGAAGTATTTCGTAAAAACGGTCATTCTGTTCAATCACAATATAAGTCGTGTCCGGCCTTTTTCTTGCTGCCACCTCCCGGGTAAATACACCTGTCCCCGCTCCGTATTCTACAATGCAGTCTGCTTTATCGAAATCAATAAAAGCCGTCATGGATTCCGCCAGATACCTGCTGCTGGGAGCAATCGCTCCGATAGTGTCCGGAGCACTGAAGTATTCTCTTAAAAACTGCCACATAGGATGTCCCTCCCCATACAATAAATTCAGCGTATTATGCTGTCATTTGATGATTTCAGTATAAGGAAGAAGTATAAAGAGAAAACTGTAAGAACTATAAAGATTTCTTTAAAAGCGATTCGTATGCTGATTCTGTTTTTACCTGTGCTTACAGCAGACGAACAAAATGTCATATAAGTCGATCACAGATCTGTTGGAACGTGCCAGAAAAACAAAATTCACTTAATATCAGCCGTTCAGGATGCGGCTAACGTCAATATAAAAATAAAAGCTGCAAATATAGGTTTTGCAAACGCTTTCAGATGTATTACTTCTGAAGTTTGCCATCATTTTCGGCAACTCCTGATAACAGAATGACTCCGATACTCCCACCTTTAGTATTCCGACTGGCTCCACGAAGGCAGAAATTTCAAACAGGATTTCCCGTTCCGTTCAAGCTGCAGCATTTTCTGTGCATATTTTATCAGATGTCTCCCTTCCTGTGTCAGTATGAGTGATTTCCCAAGTCTTTCAAAGAGCAGACAGTTTAGTTCATCTTCCAGTTGTTTTATCTGTGTCGTGATTGTTGACTGTGCATACCAAGCTGATTAGCGGCGGCCGTAAAACTTCCGTTTTCGATGATTGCAATAAATGTTGAAAGCTGCGTAAGTGTCATAATTTTTCTCCCATCAAAAGAAATGAATATTTATATTTAATTTTTCAATTTTACTGATGATTAACTTAGAGTTATCACATCAGATAAGGAAGGTGCAAGATGAATACAGATAATACCAGTATCGAAGCAATAAAACTCAGGAAAACCTTTAAAGTGAAGAATCGTGAAGGCGGTTTATTGACTCCTGGGAAATATTTACAGATTGAAGCGGTAAAGGATATATCTTTTACCATACAAAAAGGGGATATTGTCGGCTTTATAGGCTCAAATGGTGCAGGAAGATCTACGACGATAAAGATGCTGACAGGAATTCTTATACCAGATAGCGGCAGCATACGGATCGGTGGATTGGATTTCAGGAAAAAACGGCGGGAAATCATGATGAAGGTTCGCTGATATTCTAAATTTACAGGAGTGTATGTATAAACCACCCCGACTGCTTAGCCTGGGCCAGCGGATGAAAGCGGATCTGGCTGCGGCGCTGATACATAATCCCGAGATTTTATTTCTGGATGAACCGACGATAGGAATCGATGTGCTGGCAAAAGACAGGATTCGGGATTTTATTCGTCAAATTAATCAGGAACGATGTACAACTGTGATTTTAACGACGCATGATGTTTCCGACATCGAAGCGCTTTGCCATAAAATGCTTGTAATTGACAGAGGAAACCTCCTATATGACGGATCACTGTATGTTATGAAAAGAAGCTATCGCATGCAGTATGGCGGCAGTCAGGGGGAAAAAGACATCAATCTCGAGCAGATCATCCGGCATATATATGAAGGGAGCTTTTTATGAAAAAATATGTTGATTTTTTTAGAATCGGAATGAAGGAATCTCTCGTATATCCGAGTGCAGTATGGGCGAAGCTGTTTTCAAAGGGGAGTGTAAAATAAAGTGTGTAAGTTAGAAAAACAGTAAATCTGACTGCACACTTTAAATCAAATACTGAAAAAATTTGCATAAAAACCTCTGTATAACGTTTTTATATATTGTAAGTGAATAATTCATAGTTTATAATCATCTTAGAAACAATCAAAGGGTTTTCGCACGTCCGATGGTTGTCACCGGAAACTTAAAAATGTTTCTTTAAGCTATTCAAGGCTATCCCTATGCCAGTAGGAGATAGCCCTTTTACTTGCGGTGGTTGTCAAGATAAGATAAAGCTGTAAATATTACTAACAGCAACGTCAAAACTTCTAACGTATCCATATGTACCTCCTTTCCGTTTCCGGAAAGTACAACCACCAGACTATCCGTTACTGTTCACAGGTAAACCTGCAAACAGTAACGAAATCCAGCCATTAAAAGTT
>CAJTMV010000021.1 GCA_910577225.1 uncultured Eubacterium sp.
CTCTGATACAGATGCCTTGCTGTAATGCTATCCCTGCCTAACAGTGATTTTAATAAAGCTGTGTCAAATAACATTCGCTTTGGCGGCTCACTGGCATTACAGAACCTACACCCTGCCAATCGTGCTATATCTCCGCTTACCTGTCGGCTGTCAAGATTTTGTCTTACTGCCAGGCTCTCCGGCTTCATTGTTACCGCATAATCGCCCAACAGATGTATCAACGCTTCACAAAACGTAGACTTTCCGTTTCGTGTGGTACTTCCATAAAGAATAAAACAAGTTTCTTCCTGTGTGCATCCAGTGAGTGACAATCCGGCTATCTTTTGGAGATACGATATCTTCTCCTTATCGTCCTGCATCGTTTCCAATAGAAATTTCTTCCATTCTCTGCAATCGTCAGCAGAATCATATTCAGCATTGCATATTTTTGAAAGAAGCATATCCGGGCTGTGGCTCCGTCCATAGAAAGGAAGTGATTTAATGGCGTTACCAAAGTGTCCAGAGTGCAAACATGATGTATCAGATAAAGCCGCTGCCTGTCCTCATTGTGGTTATCCTATGAATAGCCCTACCCGTATAAAACCACATATCAGAAACGGAAAACCCACAAAGTTGCCTAATGGATTTGGGTGTATTTATAAATTATCTGGCAAACGGCGTAAATCCTTTGCTGTACGGATAACGAACAAATGGATAATTGATCCGGTCACGGGTAAAGCAAAACAAACATACATCAATATTGGTTACTATTCCACTCGTGAAGAAGCTATGATTGCTCTTGCCGAATTTCCCTTGACCGGACAAACCATACAATGGATGAAATCATGGCAATAGGCGGATGTGCGTCCAATAACTGTGACATGATTGTAATTGCAGATGATTATATATACCATGCCAAAAAGGAATTGGAGGGCGTTTTGGAATGAACGGCACAGAAGTACCAGGCATGGAGGAATACATCACAAGGCTGTTCGCCTGTTTTGGCAAGCTGAAATATTTAATCAGCGTAATAAGCCAGAAATTAGAAAAGAACACGGCTGCACTGATGTTGCAGGAGCGTGAACTTTACATTTTTGACCGTGACAATATGCGCACAAATTTAGATATTGTCGGAGATTACATAGATGAAGCATCCGACATTATAAAGGAATTGCAGGAGGGGTTGCAGGAGGGTTAAACAGGAAATACAATTTGCAATTGTCAAAAAGGGCGGTACAATTGTTAAAATCGGACATTCACAGATAATTCAGCCACAGATCATGTACAAGGGAAATGGAATTAAATGGTTTGATGATAGCAGGTTGAAAAAAGATAATACAACCGAAACAGTCAATACAGAAGCAAGAAAGGACATGTGATCATATGGATAATTTGATCAGAGATAATCTTGCTATGGAAATAGCAAGAGAATTGTTAGACAATGATATACTGGATGAAAACAATTTCTCTTATGATACTGCTGCCATTCTTGAATATATCCGGAATATCATT
This sequence comes from uncultured Eubacterium sp., assembly GCA_910577225.1. Taxonomy (GTDB): domain Bacteria; phylum Bacillota; class Clostridia; order Lachnospirales; family Lachnospiraceae; genus Eubacterium_J. Next base: position 1,492 of record CAJTMV010000021.1, read on the forward strand.
TTAGAGCATTTAAAGGATTATTCCTTGCTATCTGGCACAATATTCTAAGTATAGAAAATATCCGTTACATAAACCATATCAAAGGGGTATCTGTAAAATGCAGATGCCCTTTTTCTATACTTCATTTTTTACCTCATGTCTATTACTTGTCTATTATTCGTCTATTACGTGGCAAAATTAAGGGCTTCCGCTGACCATCCACATCAACGGAACCCCTTATAAATGCACTATTTCTTAGAACTTCCCAGCATTCGCAGCTTCTGAGCGCTTCTCACGGCATATTTAGGCTCCCAGTAATTCTTTCTTGTATAATCCCATCACTGCCTACGATATCTTGGCAATTATCCGCCTTAACTCTCCAGCATCAAGTTTCTGCCCTCTATGTAAAATTTGCAGATTAGCACAATCAGATAACTGCACCCGAACCAACGAATCCAATTTAACAAATGAAGGAACCATAAATGGCGGTTTGTATTTTTTTAGAGGTTCATTGCTTGGGAATAACAGCTTTCTTTCCTTTCCCTTAATAGACGACACGTTAACAACTTCAAGATAATCCGAGTCAACTGCGACCACAAGATATGTCCGATCATAAGCTGGCATTTCTCCATCTCTAAACCTAATTTTCCCGAGTATACCATGCCCTGCTGAAATATTCATCAGCAAATCACCAACCTTCCATCATCTAAATAAACACTATATACATCATCCTCAGCAGCTAAAGAAAAATGTTCTAATTGATCAATGATTTCATCTGTCAATTGAATACCATCATAATAGTATGTCACTCCATTTATTACTTCGCTAGCACTTGTGTCATTGATAGATTGCTGATGGGCATCTAAAACTTCTCTCATTTTTTCAATATCATCAGATTGTGCATTAAAATTTACAACAGATTTGCTTTTGTCATGATATCCAGATACATCTGTCCCTTTTTGATATGCATCACACCAAAAATTAAATGTATGATTGATTTCTGATAGTTCTCTGGCTGTAGCATTTCCAAAAATCTCTAACACAATATTAAGTACCTTATATTCGTTTTCAGTAAAATCAGGTTCAAATTCATCACTATCCTGCTTTAATCCATAATAATTGTTTTTATATCTTAAGCGTACTTTTTCTACTACACACCCATTTTTAAATGCGAGAACTTCATCATCAAATAATAATTCATCAAATTGAACCAGATTAACCAAATTCGAAAAAACAAGAAGTTTTTGCAGTTTCATATTCCCATCATATGTGTTAGGTATAGAATCAGCGCCATTTTTTATGAAAAACTTAACAAAATCATATACGTCTCTCATTGTATTTCATCCTCCTTGTTTAAGCAGAACACCTATGTTCAAACATCTTTTTACCATTTTAAAAATATACATACATGTTCTCACTTACGTGTGCATCCATAGTTATTTAATTAATGATATGCTATCCATTTGGTTCTGTCAATATTCCTGCCTGTTGTTTTTATAAAATACATCTTCTGCTCCTCGTATAATAAGTTTATAGCCAATCAAAACAGGCTATGAACTTATTCTTTTTTGTGATATAGATGAAGGATAATTCAAAAGGAAAATCTTCCCCATCCTGTCCCATCTATACTATCAACAATTACTTTGATAATCCTTTCTTATTGATAAAGGTGAAGGTAATCAGGAGCAATGCTGTCTATGCTATGGACTTTGAGGAAAACAAATACATCTCATCGTCGTTTGGCAATAATCAGCCGGGTGCCGATAATCTTGTGAATATGGTCGCGGTGTGTATGCAGAAGCATAAAAACCTGGATACGATTCTTATCGTACTGGAATCTACTTCTGTGTATAGCGTGCATATTTCAAACTTCCTATCAACCAGCGAAGTTCTTATGCCCTACAAGCCTTACGTCTTCTGTGTAAACCCAAAGGCCACTTCGAATTACCGAAAGTCCTATATCGGAATGGAAAAAACCGACCCCACAGATGCTTATCTCATTGCAGACTTCGGCAGGGCAGGCCGTACGAAAAACTGGAGCCATGACGCGGCGGGCAGTTCATAGCCCTCAAACGCCTTACCAGGCACCGTATGCACCTTTCTGAGTGCATCACCAGGGAGAAAACTTATATGGTATCTAATCTTTATCTGAAGTTCAGTGAACTTCAGCTCCTTGAAGGTGATAACAAGCCCTTTGGCAGTCTCTATGGTGCCACATCCTCAGCTGTCCTGACGGAATTTTCGTCTCCGCAGGAGATTATCGATATGCCGGAAGAGGAACTGCTTGCCTTCCTCTGAAAGGTCGATGACAGGTTTGAGACCATGTAAGTCTTCTCCCTGGCAATGCATTCCGAAAGGTTCATGCGGTGCCTGGTAAGGCGCTTGAGGGCAATGAACTGGCTTCCACGCCAGGGTTCGAGTTTCTTTGTTCTGCCTGCCCTGGCGAAGTCGGCAATGAGGAAAGCATCCACAGGATCCGTCTTTTCCATTCCTATATAGGACTTGCGGTAATTGGCTGTGGTCTTTGGGTTGACAACGAACACACAAGGCTTGTACGGCATAAGCATTTCGCAGGCGGAAAGAAAATTTACGATATGGACGCTGTAAACAGATGCAGACTCCAGGCGGCTGATCGGTCACCGCATCACGGACATAACGGAAGGGACCTATACAGAACGGGATCTTGAATGGCTCAGAACTGAACTGGAAAAGATGCCATAAGCCTTGTGGCTGCGGCTTTTTTCGCGTCCAACTCGCTTGATTTTTTTGTTACCCGTACTGTGTTACCTACCTGTTACCTACAGAACCAATTTTTCCGCTTTTCACAGCTTTCCACACCAGATTTCTATTTCCATGATTTTAGACGCAAAAATACCGCAACCCCTCAGGATTGCGGTATTTTCAAGCCTTCCGGCATATTCACTTATAAAGTATATTTAGAACTTCCCAGCATTCGCCGCTTCTTCCACAGAAACAGCCACTGCAACCGTAGCGCCAACCATCGGGTTATTACCCATACCAATCAGCCCCATCATCTCAACGTGTGCCGGTACTGACGAAGATCCGGCAAACTGCGCGTCTGAGTGCATACGTCCCATTGTATCTGTCATACCATAAGAAGCAGGACCTGCAGCCATATTATCCGGATGAAGCGTACGTCCTGTACCGCCGCCGGATGCTACGGAGAAGTATTTCTTACCCTGCTCGTTGCATTCTTTTTTGTATGTACCTGCTACCGGATGCTGGAAACGTGTCGGATTCGTAGAGTTTCCGGTAATGGATACGCCTACGTTTTCATGATGCATAATTGCAACGCCTTCCTGTACGTCGTCAGCGCCATAGCATTTTACAGAAGCACGAAGTCCCTCAGAATACGGTTTTTCGTAAATTACGTTCAGTTTTGCTTCTTTGTAGTCATACTCTGTCTCAACAAATGTAAATCCGTTGATACGGGAGATGATCTGTGCAGCGTCTTTTCCAAGACCATTTAAGATAACGCGAAGCGGCTGTTTACGCACTTTGTTTGCTTTTTCTGCGATACCGATTGCGCCTTCTGCCGCTGCAAATGACTCATGTCCTGCCAGGAAACAGAAACACTCTGTCTCTTCTTCCAGTAACATCTTGCCCAGATTTCCATGTCCCAGACCTACTTTTCTATGATCTGCTACAGAACCTGGAATACAGAATGCCTGCAGACCTTCACCGATAGCGGCAGCAGCGTCGGCAGCTTTTCTGCAACCTTTTTTAATTGCGATGGCAGCGCCTACTGTGTAAGCCCAGCATGCATTTTCAAAACAGATCGGCTGGATCTTCTTCACCTGCTCATATACGTCCAGTCCAGCATCTTTCGTAATTTTCTCAGCTTCTTCAATGGAGCTGATACCGTAATTGTTTAATACGGCGTTAATCTGGTCAATTCTTCTTTCATATGATTCAAATAATGCCATGATTTTTCGTTCTCCCTTCCTTACTCTACTCTCGGATCAATAATCTTCGCAGCGTCCGCCACACGTCCGTACTGTCCTTTCGCCTTTTCCCAGGCTGTATTAGGATCATCACCTTTTTTAATAAAGTCAGTCATTTTGCCAAGAGAAACGAACTGATATCCGATTACTTCATCGTTTTCGTCCAAAGCGATTCCGGTTACATAACCTTCTGCCATTTCCAGATAACGAACGCCTTTTTCTTTTGTTGCAAACATCGTACCAACCTGGGAGCGAAGCCCTTTGCCCAGATCTTCCAGTCCTGCGCCAATAGCAAGGCCGTCGTCGGAAAATGCACTCTGTGTACGCCCGTAAACGATCTGTAAGAATAATTCTCTCATTGCCGTATTGATCGCATCGCATACAAGGTCTGTATTTAATGCTTCCAGAATTGTCTTACCCTGTAAAATTTCAGCTGCCATGGCTGCGGAATGTGTCATTCCGGAGCATCCGAGAGTCTCGATGAGAGCCTCTTCGATAATGCCGTTCTTTACATTCAAAGTCAGCTTGCAGGCGCCCTGCTGCGGTGCACACCAGCCTACACCGTGTGTAAAACCGGAAATATCTTCGATTTTTTTAGAATGTACCCATTTCCCTTCCTCCGGGATTGGAGCCGGTTCGTGCTTTGCACCTTTAGCAACCGGACACATGTTTTGAACTTCGTGTGTGTAAATCATTTTAAGACTCCTTTCAATTAGATAAATGATGCCAGCGGATAGCAATGACTCTTCCGCTGAAGGGATGACATGTTGGACTGATATTGCTCAACATACTGCATATATTTTCGCATATTTCGTCAAATTCGTCTAGTCCTTTTCCACAAAAAAATATGAATATAGCCGACAGATAGTAACAGTTCAGTCAGGTCTGCGCATTTACTGCGCTGGCCGTTCAAAAAACAACGTCTTCTGACATCTGAAAGAGGCGTCGATTCCGGTACGTTTCATTTTCGTACAAACAGCTGAACCGGATAGTTCTCACAAATATCCAGTTTGTCGGGGACAAATCCCAGCGCACGGTAAAATTCCCGCGCCGCGTTTCCTTTTTCATCATTTTCGCGAAATGTTTCCACATAAACAGCCTGTCCCGGCGCTGTCTTTGTAAGCATCAGCTGCACCATCCGCGTCGCAATGTTTTGTCTGCGATACTCCGGATGAACGGCCAGACAGCGGATTTTACTTTCATCCTTTGAAAACAGCAGCATACCGGTCAGCATACGCCCGTCTGCCGCATAGATAGCCGTACCGTTTCGGATATGCTGTATAACGGTATGACAATAGCTGCTCATCGCGTCATCGGTGTCCATCCCGGGAAAATCGGCTCTGATCACTTCCGCCAGACTCATCCACGATTCCAGATGTGCCAGTCCGGCGAATCCGGTATGGATTCTGTGCACCCGCTCCCCCTGCCTGTCATAGATCTCCCGAATGTCAAACAGCCGGTCGATAAACCAGTAGGGAATCATAATGCCCTGCGCCTGCATTTTAATTACCTCGTCCTTATCCGCCCAGCGTACCTGCCGGACTTCTTCCGGCTGCAGACGCAGACTGCCAAGGTCGATGTCCTGTTCCACAATGTAAAAATCGTCAAATCCTTCGGAAAAATTCATCGTCAGAAACGGACGTTCCCCGGACAGATCCAGTTTTAGCCCCAGCTCTTCAAAGACTTCCCGCTCTGCCGCCCTGATACTGTTATCGCCTGCCACCGCAGAACCGCCGACCGAAATGTCCCACATATTGGGCCATCCTTTTTTAAACGGCTGACGCTGTTGTATCAGCAGCTGGTTGTTACTGTTAAAAATACAGACATGAACGGCAAGATGGTAACTGCCTTCCGGTACCGGAAGCCCCCGCTGATGTACTTTGCCTGTCTTTTCCCTGTCCTTTGTATATAAATCCCAAAATTCCTGTGTATTTTCATTCAGAGTCATAAACTATTCCTTTATGAATTTTTCTACTGTTTCGATTTCTATCTATCCATCGACTTCAGATCTGTTTTTCTGTCCGGCCTGTTTCTCCGGCTCCGGTTTTCAGTGAAGATCGCTTTTTTGCTTCATATTCTTTTTATTTTCATACATCCGGTCGTCCGCCAGCTGATAAATCTTATCAATATCCGCTTCCTGCGTACTGCCTGATGCAAAGCCGCAGGCAATGGACATGTTCAGTCCCTGTATCTGCCTGTTCTTTTTTTCTATATTTTTCTGAAACGTTTCCATCTGTGCGTTTACCTTATCTTCGTCTGACGTACGCAGCACTGCGACAAATTCGTCGCCGCCCATTCTCGCAACAATACCATATGGCTCAAATGTTTCTGCAATTACCTCTGCGGCGCTTTTGATCAGAATATCGCCTTTGGCATGTCCATAGGTATCGTTCATCATCTTAAGATTATTCAGATCAAAACAAATCACGGTAAAGTCATGCACATGCTCTTCTTTTATTTTGTTTATGTATTCCATGCAGTAGCGGCGGTTATGCAGCTGCGTCAGTTCATCCGTATACGCGCTTTTGATCAGCGAATTACGCTCCGTTTCCCACATCAGCTTTCGGGTCAGATTCATATAAAAAGACACGACCAGAATAAAAATAAAAATGATGACTCCCAGGCAGGACATTCCACGAATCGTAGGAATCCTAATGCCAAAGTAACGATCGCTGCAGTATACGACCAGATCGTGGGTCACACAGCTGCCGATTACAAGCATCCCTGCCAGAAAAAGCCGGTTTTCGATCTGGCTGGACTTTTTCAGATTGATCAGCACCACAAGGAAGAAATACCCCAGGCTGATCACAATCAGAACCTGCATGTATTTTAATGTCTCTGTAAAATGAACGATATTCTTTGTATGCAGTACAAATACAACGGAGGTAACAAGTATCTGTACCGTCAGCAAAACCTGATACATCCGTTTAAAAAATCTGTTTTTCAATTCCCTGACATCCGCATACATATAAATCGTCAGCGGTATCGGACACAAATACAGAGACGCATATTCTACCAGCGACACCGAATACAATGGAATGGAAAAAATCATAATGACATTATAGTAACAAAGCGTCCATAAACCGATACAAATCGAAAATACAGACACGCAAAGCAGCCGGATATATTTTATGGAAAATACGACCGCAAAAATTGTGATCATCGCCGTGGCCAGTCCAAAAATCACAAGAAAGCTGCCAAACAGCATTGGGATGCGATTTTCCGTGATCAGTACCCGGTATGCGTTTTTCCACTCGTAAATCTTTACCGGATCAAATTTGGTAAACGCATGATTTTCAGCTACTTCCAGCTGAATCGTCAGCATTTTCCCCTGATAATCCCTGGGAAAATTGATAAACTGCAGGCCGCTTCCAACTGTTTTTTTAAATGCAAATCGGTCATAGCCATAAGTATAGACTTTTTTACTGTCAATAAACAGGCTGACTGCCGACTGCCTGATATGCATACGCAGCGCGCCTTCTTCAATCTTCCAGTTTTCCGGCAGTATTCGTTCCATAACGATCTGATCGCCGACATTTACAGGCGGAAACCGAAAATCTTCCAAAGATATGTTATCATAATTCACACCGTTAATCCGAATATTCCAGGAATCATTCAATGAAATACATTGGGAAATCTGCTCATAATCTTTGGATATCAGACGATCGATCATCGGCAGCCAGCAAATCAGACTATAACAGGCGTATACTATCCATAAGATTTTCAATATCGTCTTTACGGAAACTTTTTTCACTCTTTTCATCCTGCAGCCTTCCTCTTTCTATACGTATCAAAAAAGATCTGTCCGTTTTATCTGAAACATCCCTGGCCTTATTATACGAATGAAAATCATATCTGACAAGTATTTCTAATCGATTACGGCTATTTTATTTTAGCGGCAATTTCATTTTTATTTTTATAAATGGCATCCGGCGGAACAACGCCGCGAACCATAGACAGCGGATAAATGTTTGTATGCCGGCCGACCACAGTGCCCGGATTTAATACCGAATTACATCCTACTTCGACGTAATCGCCAAGCATGGCGCCGAATTTTTTTCGTCCCGTTTCCAGTACTTCACTGCCATTTTTCACCGCTACCAGCGTTTTGTCAGATTTTACATTCGAAGTAATCGAACCGGCGCCCATATGCGAGCGAAATCCCAGTATCGAATCGCCGACATAGTTGTAATGCGGCACCTGAACGCCGTTAAATATCACTACATTTTTCAGTTCCGTCGAATTTCCTACGACCGCGCCCCTGCCTACGATTGCGCTGCCGCGAATAAACGCGCAGTGACGAATCTGTGCTTCTTCGTCGATAATGAGCGGGCCGTTTAGACATGCGGTCGGCGCAACCTGCGCAGATTTTGCAACCCAGATATGCTCGCCGCGTTTTTCAAAACGGCTGCTGTCCAGACGATTTCCAAGCTCGATAATAAAGTCGGAGATTTTTCCCAATACCTCCCATGGATAGTCGGCTCCCTCAAAGAGTCCGGCAGCAATCGTTTCATTCAGATCGTATAAGTTTTTAATTAAGCACTGTTCCATTTCGTTTTCCTTTCCTGCAGCGTTGTCTGCCTGTTGATTTACTTTTTATAATATGCGCCAGCCTGATCAAAAAAACCGCGCAGCATATGCTGATTATGCAGATTCAGTACGCCGCTCGTACGGCTTTTAATAAAATGCTCCAGCTTTCCCATATATTCCTGCGTCGTAATCGACCCGTCCGCCACATAAGCAAGCCCTTTTTCCCAGCTTGCCGTCAGCTCCGGATTCAGCAGCGACTTAATCGACGCGTTTACCACGTCAAAAATCATCTCTCCAAGCAGCGTCGGCGTAATGACCTGCGTTTTTTTATTTAAAGAAAGATATTTGTTGCGCACCAGCTTCGAAAGTATTTCTGCCCTCGTAGCGCTCGTACCGATGCCGCTGCCTTTGATCGTCGCCCGCAGTTCCTCGTCTTCGATCAGTTGTCCTGCGTTTTCCATCGCAAGTATCATGGACCCTGAATTGTAGCGCTTTGGCGGGGACGTCTCGCCTTCCCGGATTCGAAATTCGTCCACCGGAAACGTCATCCCCTTTTTCAGCGACGCAACCGCTTCCAGCAATCCGGCGTCAGCCTGCGCCGGCTCCGTGGCCTCTTTTTCGCCAGAGTCCCCGCCCGCGCCTGCATCCTGACCGCCTGTTTCCTTCTTTTTGAAAAAAGAATACTCCATGACCGCCAGATATCCCTGCTCTTTGAGTACTTTAAAGCCGGCAAAAAACTTCTCTTCTTTTATCTGAACCGCCAGATTGTATTTTAAATAAATCGCGGGCGGATAAAAAACCGCCAGAAACCGTCGTACAACCGTCTCGTACACTTTTGCAGCCGTAGCGTTTAACGTCTTAAGCGCCGACAGCCCCTGTCCGGTAGGGATGATGGCATAATGATCCGTGATCTGTTTATCGTTGGTGTAACGGGTTTTTGCGATTTTTTTATAGCTTTCGCTCTGTAATATTTCCTGCACGTATGCCTGTACGCCGGGAATCTTTCGCAGTCCGTTCAGATTTTTATGTATTTCTTTTGCCGCCGCGGTAGAAAGCACACGCGCATCGGTACGCGGATAAGTAACCAGTTTTTTCTCATACAGCTCCTGCACGATACCAAGCGTCTGATCCGGACTGATCTTAAAAAACTTCGCGCACGTATGCTGCAGTTCTGCAAGATTATACAAAAGCGGCGCGTTTTTGGTTTCTCTTTTCTTTTCAATCGAAACGACGGTTGCCGTCGCAGGCTCTGGTTCTGATAAATGCGCAATCAGGCGTTTTGCGTCTTCTTTTTCCAGAAATCCGTTTTCTTTATACAATTTGGAAGATTGGTAATATGCAGAGCCTTCGACCGCTTTCCACTCACATTCTATTTTATGATCGGATACGTCGATCTGTGCCAGTACACGATAAAACGGCGTCTTTACAAATACGCGGATTTCACGTTCTCTGCGTACGACCATTCCAAGGACGCACGTCATCACGCGTCCTACCGATATCACGACATACTTTTCATTCAGATACGAAGCAACCGCGTCCCCATATTTTAAAGACAGCAGCCTTGAAAAATTAATCCCCATCAGGTAATCTTCTTTTGCGCGCAAATAAGCGCTGGACGCCAGATTATCATATTCTGACAAATCTTTCGCTTCCCTTATACCGCGCAGAATCTCTTCTTCGGTCTGGGAATCGATCCAGACTCTCCTGCGCTGCTTGCCTTTTACGCCTGCAAGCTGCTCCACGAGCCGGTAAATATATTCTCCTTCCCGTCCGGAATCGGTGCACACGTAAATCAGCTGGATATCTTTGCGATTTAACAGCGACGCAACGATTTTAAACTGTTTTGCCGCCGACGGAATGACTTCATAGCGAAATTCCTGCGGAAGAAACGGCAGTGTGGACAGACTCCATTTCTTATATTTGGCATCATACGCCTCCGGATAGCTCATGGAAACCAGATGCCCCACGCACCAGGTTACGACTGCGTCCGCGCCTTCCTGGTATCCGTCGTATCTTTTCATATCCATTTTCAAAGCCTTTGCAAACTCCTGAGCGACTGAAGGCTTTTCCGCTATATATAACGCTTTTGGCATAACCTCTCCTAATCAAACGTCCGGACAAAAACAATGAGATTACCGGAAACAATCCGTTTTCCTGCAATCTCATTCTCTCTGTCATCTTTCCTAACTGTATCATACCGGCAAAACAAACCGTCTGCCTTCTTTATAGCTGTGTCATATCGACCAAAACAAGCCGTTCGTCTTCCTTTGCCTTTTCTAACAGCTCCTGGTCAAAGCTCTTTGCTGAAAACAGATAATAGTGATCGGACTTGAGTTTTGCTTTTTTCATCGTATCAAACAGCTTTTCACACATCTCGTACGTAAGCTCAGGTCTGGACCAGTTGCATAATCCGATCAGATTATTTCTGGCGCTGTCCTGCGCGATAATATCAATATTTCCAGTCTTTCCAACCCAGGTACCAGCCTTATGTATGCGTATCGGCAGCTTTTCTACCATATTTAACAGCTCCAGATATTCCATGCATACCTGTACAAAATACCGGTTCATATAATCGTCAAGTTCTTTTTCAATATACGTATCGTAAAACGTCTCCGGCGTCATCATATAAAGATCCGACAGATGCGGATAGACAAAGCGAAACCAGAAATTTACATAATTACTGCGTATCTGATAAATGCCCTTCTGCGCATTCTCCCAGCCGCCGGTTTCAAACGAGCTTACTTTTTCAATCACTTCAAACGCAGCCAGATTTTTCATATAGACACTGATCTTTGCTCTCGAAAATCCGGTCTGATTAAACAGGTCGTTCAGCTTGCGATATCCGGCGGCAATCGCCGCCAGTATCGTATCATAGATCGCAAGCTCCCGCAGCTCGCTGCCGATATAGCGCTCTGCTTCTTCAAACAGATAACCGTTCGGCGATAAAATATGCTTGCAGATATTGCTGCGGATATCTTTTTTGGAATTCCAGCGGTTCATATAGGAAGATACGCCGCCTAAAATACCGTACACTTTTACACAGTCGCTCACCGAATATTCCGGATAGGAACGAACCAGATCAATAAATTTCAGATCGTCCAGCTTGATCGTATCGTCGATCTTTTTCATTCCTTCCGCCAGCCGCTCTTCCAGTTCCTGCTCTACCCAGGCTACGGATGAACTCGCCAGTATTACCATAACCGGACCCGGATACAGTTTTTTTGCCTTGAGCTTTAAAATGGCTTTGAAAAATTCCTCGTCGCGCTTCGCAATATTTTGAAACTCGTCGATAATCACTACGAGCTTGCTTGCGTTGCCGCTTCGGATCCGGTTGAAAAACTCTGTGTAATTATATTTGGAAAGACTCAGCTCATACTGCTTTTCAATCTCATGCCCGAACTGCATACACTGCTCCTGCGCAGACGCCTTGCGTGCACGATAATAAAAAAACTTTTTCCCTTTACAGAAAATCCGGATTAACGCCTCTTTATCACAGCCTTCCCGACCATAAAGCAAAACAAGCTGATTTCCGTTTTTTTCATATTGCTGCTCGATTTTTTTTAATTCCGTATGTCGTATTACCATTGCCTTCTCCTATTGCGTATTTGCTGAGCTTTCATGTGCTTTTAAAATATGAAAAATTGTGTTAAAATCATATCACATTTTAACTTTTATTTCAAGTAGATGGCAGAAAATGCATAGCCCCTGCTACATTTTTAGTTATTTTTTCTCAATATACCCCTGCGCTTTTAATAATTCTGCACATAAAATTGCTCCGCCTGCGGCTCCGCGAACGGTATTATGAGATAATCCCACAAATTTCCAGTCATACACACTATCCCTGCGAATGCGGCCAACGCTGATCCCCATGCCGTTCTCATAATCTACATCCAGCGTAATCTGCGGACGAGCGTCCTCTTCCAGATACTGGATAAACTGCTGCGGCGCCGAAGGGAGCGCAAGCTGCTGCGGCAGTCCGGCGTAAGTTTTCAGTTTTTCAATCAGCTGCTCTTTTTCTACGGATTTGTTTTTAAATTTGACAAATACCGACGCCGTATGTCCGTTTAATACTGGTACCCGAATACACTGGCTCGTGATTACCGGTTCTTTTGCCAGCTCGATCACACCGTTTTTCATTTCTCCCCAGATACGAAGCGGTTCTTTTTCGGATTTTTCTTCTTCTCCGCCGATAAACGGAATAATATTGCCTTCCATCTGCGGCCAGTCTGCAAATGTCTTACCGGCGCCGGATATCGCCTGATAAGTAGACACAACCGCCTCGTAAGGTTCAAACTCCATCCACGCGGTCAGTACCGGCGCGTACGACTGTATCGAACAGTTCGGTTTTACCGCGACAAAGCCGCGTGCCGTACCGAGCCGTTTTCTCTGAAACGGAATCAGCTCCATATGCTGCGGATTAATCTCCGGTACGACCATCGGTACATCCGGCGTCCAGCGATGCGCGCTGTTATTGGATACGACCGGCGTTTCCGTCTTTGCATATGCTTCTTCGATCTGCTGAATCTCTTCTTTGGTCATATCTACGGCAGAAAATACAAAGTCTGTCTCAGACGCCGTCTGTTCTATTTCATTTACATTTTTAACTATTATATTTTTAACAGATTCTGGTATCGGCGTATCCATCTTCCAGCGTCCGCGAACCGCCTCTTCATAAGTCTGCCCCGCGCTTCTTGGACTTGCCGCAATCGTAGTTACCTCAAACCATGGATGATTTTCCAGAAGAGAAATAAATCTCTGGCCTACCATACCTGTTCCACCAAGAATACCAACTTTTAATTTTTCGCTCATAACCTCTCTCCTCTGCAATAATTGATTTTATTATATTAATACAGGAATCCGAAAAACGCAAGGCTTAAGTAATGATTATTTTTCAAGCGCCGCTTCTTCTGTTACTGTTCACACCAGAGGGATTATCGAAACAACTACTCTTCCCAGTCTTCACGCAGACCTTCCTCTTTTGACAGATACGTTTCTGCCTGCGCGATCGCCTGTTCCATTGCCGCTTTCCCAGGCGCCCCGATCGTCAGACGTTTGTTCACACATGTTTCCATCGAAACGGCGTCGTAAATATCCGCTTCAAATACCGGACTGATCGCTTTTAATTCTTCCAGCGATAAATCGTCGATCGAACAGTTTTTATCGATACAGTATAATACGAGTCTGCCGATAATTCCATGCGCATCGCGAAACGGAACGCCGCGGTTGACGAGATAATCCGCCGCGTCTGTGGCATTCGTATACCCCAGCGCCGCACTTTTACGCATCTGCTCCTTCTGAAACCGTGTGGTGGCAAGCATCCCGTTAAATAATGCCAGACATCCTTTAGCCGTGTCGATCGCGTCAAATGTCAGCTCCTTATCCTCCTGCATATCTTTATTATAAGCAAGCGGTATCCCTTTCATCGTCGTCAGCAGGCTGACAAGCGCGCCATAAACGCGTCCGGTCTTACCGCGCACGAGCTCTGCGATATCCGGATTTTTTTTCTGCGGCATAATGCTGCTGCCGGTACTGTACGCGTCGTCGATCTCCACAAACTGGTATTCATTGGAATTCCAGATAATCATTTCTTCGCTAAAACGGCTTAAATGCATCATCACTACAGACAGTGCGGATAAAAACTCGATCGCATAATCTCTGTCCGATACGCCGTCCATACTATTCTGGCACGGCCCGTAAAATCCGAGCATCCGCGCCGTCTCCTCACGGTCCAGCGGATACGTCGTGCCTGCCAGCGCGCCGCTGCCAAGCGGACAGTAATTCATGCGCTCATAAATATCCCGCATACGCGAACGATCACGCCGAAACATTTCAAAATACGCCCCCATATGATGCGCCAGCGTTACCGGCTGCGCTTTCTGCAGATGGGTAAATCCCGGCATAATCGTTTCGGTATGCGCTTTCATAATCTGTAAAATAGTTCCAAGCAGCTCCTTTAACAGCAGATCCGTCTGCACGACTTCCATCCGGACATACATCCGCATATCCAAAGCTACCTGATCGTTTCTGCTTCTGCCGGTATGCAGCTTTTTGCCGGTATCTCCCAGCCTTTTGATCAGCTCCGCTTCGACAAAGCTGTGAATATCTTCATAATCCGGTGATATCTCAAGCGTGCCGGCTTGCGTATCCGCCAGAATCTCACGAAGCGCCGCAACGATCTGCTCCGACTCCTCTTTCGTTAAAATTCCCTGTTTTCCAAGCATTTTTACATGCGCGATACTGCCCTGGATATCCTGTCTGAAAAACTTCTGATCGAAGGATATCGACGCATTAAAATTGTAGACAAGCTGGTCTGTCTCTTTTGTAAAACGACCGCCCCATAATTGTGCCATACAGACTTCCTCTCTTTCTTATTTATATGAATCGTTATTCTGCTCTGGTTTCTGACTGACGCATCGAAAATACGCAGCCGCAGTAATCCTGCCGGTACATTCCATATTCTTTGGATAGCTGTATCGACCGCAAATATCCGTTTTTTTTCTTAAAATCAGAATACAGCCAGGCAATCCCATATTTTTGCGCAAGCCGTGCGCCGATCTCATTGAGCTTTTGCGCATTTTTCATCGGACTAATCGAAAGCGTCGTCGTAAAATAATCGGCTCCCAGCTGTCTGGCAGCTTTCGCCGTCTCCTCCAGCCGCAGCTCGTAGCAGGCCATACAGCGCGCGCCGCCTTCCGGCAGATGTTCCATGCCTTCTGCCATCTGATAAAACCGTCCGGTATCATACGTTCCTTCCAGAAATGAAACAGGATGCTTCGTCGGAAATTCCCGAATAAACTGCTGCTGTTCTTTTACTCTGTGTACGTATTCTTCCTCCGGATAGATATTGGGATTGTAATAAAAGACTGTAATCTGAAAATATTGCGATAAATATTCGAGTACATAGCTGCTGCACGGCGCACAGCAGCTATGCAGGAAAAGAGCCGGCACTTCGCCCCGGCTCGTGTGAAAATCGATGTTTGCTTCCAGTTCTTTCTGATAACTGCGCTGATTCATGTTTCCGATATCGTCCTTTCCCTGGCATAGAGTACTTTTAACAAAATTGGCGTTGATATAGAAGACACGATAATCAGCAAAATGACAGACGTAAAATATACCGGTGTCAGCAGTCCCGCTGATAAGCCCTTTTGCGACACAATCAGCGCAACCTCTCCTCTTGTCATCATACCTATGCCTATTTTTAACGAATCCAGGCGGTTAAACCTGCACAAACGTGCCATCAGACTGCATCCGATAATTTTTGAAATCAGTCCGGTCGCGACAAACGCCGCAGAAAAGACCAAGATTCCCATACTAACGCTGTCCACATTCGTTTTCAGTCCGATACTCGCAAAAAAAACCGGCCCGAACAGCATATAGGAATTGGTATCCATCTTCTCCGCTATGTACTCCGAATCCCGAATCGAACACAAAATAATTCCTGCCACATACGCCCCTGTAATATCTGCAATGCCAAAATATTTTTCCGCCACATACGCCATCGCCAGACAAAACGCCAGGCCCGCAATCGGAATCCGCCTGGTATGCGGATATCTGGTATCCACCATCTTAAAAATCTTATAACTGACAAATCCGACCACAAGCGCAAACGCAAAAAACAAAACCGTATTGACCAGAACCGCTGCCGGGTCAGAATCCGGATTTTTAAATCCAATCACGAACGTAAGCACAATAATGCCGATCACATCGTCGATAATTGCGGCGCTTAATATCGTAGTCCCGACTTTCCCTTTTAATTTGCCCATTTCCTTTAACGATTCCACCGTTATGCTGACCGAGGTCGCCGTTAAAATCGTACCGACAAATACTGCCTTATAAAACGCTTCTGAACCCCACGGAGCGACGCCGTAAAAGGCCATATACAGCAATGCGCCGCAGATTAATGGAATAAATACGCCTGCGACTGCAATTGCCGCCGCAATCGGCCCCGTTTTCATCAGATCTTTTAAGTCCGTTTCCAGTCCTGCCGAAAACATCAGTAAAATCACGCCGATTTCCGCCATCTGCAAAAGGAAATCCGACTGACTGACCCAGCCAAGCAGACCCGGTCCGATCAGAAGACCTGCGACAATTTCTCCGACCACCTGCGGCGCCTTACACTTTCTGGCTGCAATCCCACATAGCTTTGCAGCGATAATAATAATCGCCAGATCTTTAAATACCAAATACGATTCCATGTTTCCGCCTCTTTCATATAAGTATCATTTCCGTACGATATTTTATATCCAGGATCATTTTTTGTCAATAGTCTTCCGTATTTATCAGCTCTAAAAGGTATTTTTAGTATTTTTTATTCGGGTGCGCTTTCTTTGCATAACCAGGGATCGCCCACGAAGCTGCTACAGGTTTCTCTCTCTTGTCTCTTTGCATGCCTGTATATAATTCCCAATATTGGTAATACAGGAAAGCGTCATGATTAAAAACCCTCCCGGGAACAGCACGATCCACCAGGAGCCGCCAAACAGCGCCTGATCTGCCAGCGACAGCATGCTGCCCCAGGATATAACCTCCACAGGCAGTCCGATTCCCATAAAACCAAGCGTCGCTTCTGTCAGAATTGCCGTACGGATATTCATGACTGCCATAAACAGCACAGATGAAAGCACATTCGGCGCCAGATGTCTGCGCAGCACATAAAAAAAACTGCCGCCCATACATCTGGCTGCAAGTATATATTCGCTGTTTCGAATCTGCCGCACCCTGGCGCGGACGACTTTTGCCATACTCATCCAGCTCGTAATGCCAATGACGAAAGCAATGCTGCCTGCATCTGCCTGCCCCAAAACCGCCTGCAGCAGCATTACAGGCAAAAGACCCGGCACACTTAGCAGTATTTCGGTCATTCTCATAAGCAGCGCATCCGCCCAGGCCGGCATACTGGCGCTGATTGTGCCAAATACTACAGCGATCGACGCAGACAGCAAGGCTCCCATAAGTCCTATCCACAAAGAAATCCGTCCGCCAGACCAGATCATGGAAAAAATATCCCTGCCAAGCGTATCCGTCCCAAACAAAAATTGTGCGCACGGAGCCGTATCGTAATGTTCCAGATCCGGATAAGCCGGATTTTTTGTTATAAAAAGTTCACAGCAGAGACAGCCGGTAAAAATCAAAGCCAGCAGCAGCATCGATACGCCTGGTCTGCGAAGACTTGTATTCCTTTTGATTCCCTGATTCATACGCATTCGCTGCCGCCTCCTGCCCGCCGTTTCCACTTTTCTGTCCTCTGCTCTGCCCGCATTCCCGGCTCCAGCCTTTCATCGATCACCTGTGCGGCCATGCTGCATACCATTACCACTGCTGCGGAGAGGATACTTAACAGCATCAGCAGATTATAATCCTTATACCGTGCGCTCTCATAAGAAAGCATGCCAAGTCCCGGATACGAAAACACCAGCTCCACCATATACGTACCTCCTAAAATATGCGGTACAGACACTGCCATCAGACTAAGATAAGAAGGAATGACATTCCAAAGACAGTGGCAGAACAAAATCCTCGTTTTATGCAGTCCTTTGGACCGGGCAAACAGTACGTAATCCGCACGCACTTCCTCCAGAACGAGATTGCGGATCATATATGCGTAATACCACAGATGACTGGCTACAACGACCATAAGCGGCAGCGCCAGGTGAAGCAGCCGGTCTGAAAGATCCTGCTTTCCCCCGACGGTATACGCGCCGCCGGCCGGCAGCCATTGCAGCTGAACGGAAAATAACAAGATAAACAGCAGCGCCAGCCAGAACTCCGGAATACAGCTCATAATCGTTCCTGTTTTGCATAAGACGCGGTCTGTCAGACCATTTTCCCGAAACGCACATAAGACGCCCAGACACGGCGCCAGCAAAAAAATCAGCACAAATCCCGTACCACCCAGCAGAAGCGTATGAAAAATCCGCTCGCCAATCACGGCCGTCACATCCGTTTTGTACTTATATGAAATCCCAAAATCACCATGAACCGCACGTTCCAGCCAGCGAATATACTGCACATAAATGGGATCGTGCAGTCCCAGCTTTTCTTCTGCCCGCTCCCGCTGCAGACTGCTCATTTTTTCCACCCGATCGCCGTAATAAGACATCAGCGGATCCCCCGGCGCCAGTCTGGACAGATAAAATACAAACACAGACAAAAAAAGCAGGCTTAACAAAAACAGAAGCGCCTTTTTTCCATAATACAATATCCGCTGATATCCATTCATCACAATTCCTTTCCTGTCAACTGCGTTTTCAACGCTGTGATTCACATGTTCCGTGCCGCTTTTAGCAGAGACTTTGTATATGGATGCTTCGGACTGGCAAACAGCTCCCTGACCGGCGCACACTCCACCAGCTTTCCCTGATGCATGACGCCGACCCGGTCACACAGCCATTCTACCATCGCAAGATCATGCGCAATAAACAAAAGGGTAAACTTATGGCGTTCTTTCAGATGCTGAAACAGCTTCACAATCTGCATCTGCCCGACGACGTCCAGCGACGTCAACGGCTCGTCCGCAACAAGCAGCCGCGGTTCCATCGTCAGCGCCCTTGCAATCGCTACACGCTGTCGCTGACCGCCAGACAATTCCGACGGATACCGGTACGACAGCTCCTGCGGCAGTCCGACGCTGCGCATCTGATACTCAGTCTCCGCCTGCATCGACCCTCTTTTTGGCTTCATATGCCAGATTCTGAGCGGCTCGGTAATAATGTCGCATACTTTCATACGCGGATCCAGACTGGAGCCGGAATCCTGAAAAAGAATCTGTCTGCTCTGCTGCAGCATCTTTTTATTTTTATAGTACGACAGCGGCTGCCGGATATCGATGCCGTTGTAAACCATTTGTCCGGATGTCGGACGACAGATATTCATAATGCAGCGTGCAACTGTAGATTTTCCGCTGCCGGACGCGCCGACCAGTCCCAGAATTTCCCCCTGATAAATCTGAAACGACAGATCGTCCACCGCGCGAACTGCCGTTTGCTTTGTCAGAGGAAACTGACAACCCAGATGACGTACATCCAGCAAAATTTCTTTTATGGGTTGTTTTTCCGGTTCTTTTTCTCCGATAATAACATGTCCTACAGCAGCATTTTTCTTCTCATTTTTTGCCGAAACAGATGGCAGCGCCTGCAGCAGCGTCCGGGTATAAGGATGTGTGGGATTTTGAAAAACCTCGCGGATCGGGCCTGTCTCCACAATCTCCCCGTCATACATCACCGCTACCCGATCTGCCACACGTACCGCAGCCCTGGGATCATGTGTGACAAATACTGTTGCCAGTCCCGTTTCCTCTTTTTTCAGGCGGACGAGCAGCTCTAAAATATGCTCCTGTGTAACCGCATCCAGGGCAGTTGTCGGTTCGTCCGCAAGCAAAATATCAGGATCGCTGGCCAGTGCAGACGCGATGACCATGCGCTGGAGCATTCCGCCGGAAAACTGATGCGGATACTGTCTCATCCGCTCTTTGGGACGGTCGATTTCCGTCAGCTCCATCAGCCTGCGTACCCGCTCCTGCATCTGTTCCTTCGTCATCCCGCGCTGATGCGCTTTTATCGCCTCCCCGATCTGCGCCCCGATGGTTCGGGACGGATGCAGCGCCGTCATGGGATTTTGAAGCACGATGGAAAGTACCTTTCCACGCAGACGACACATCTCCTGCTCCGTCTGATTTAAAATATTCGCGCCATTTACACAGATTTTGCCAGACGTTATGACTGCAGAAGGCGGCAGCAGCTTTAGGATGCTTTTACATAAAACGCTTTTGCCGCAGCCGGATGCGCCGACAATGGCCAGCGTTTCTCCGCGTGCAAGCGAAAAGCTGACATCCCGCAAAACCTGTGTTTCTCCTTTTGACGTCAGAAAACTGACTGACAAATGCTGCACACTTAGTAATGCCGCCATATTACACCTCTTTTTTCAAATTTGTTGCGTTATGTCATGCTCCATTCCGTAACGTTATGGAAGATACCAACGCCATGATGTCCCATTACCGTATCCGGGTCGATCCCCTGAATCTGATCCGTCGCCACATAGTTTGCATCGACATAACAGATAAACGCAAACGCCGGATCTTTGGAAAGCTCTGTCTGAAACCGGGCATAGGCCTGCGCCCGTACATCCGGATCCTCTGACTGACGCGCTTTTGTCAGATATTTGTCTACCAGCGCGTTTGAATACCCGCT
Source organism: uncultured Eubacterium sp. (assembly GCA_910577225.1). Taxonomy (GTDB): domain Bacteria; phylum Bacillota; class Clostridia; order Lachnospirales; family Lachnospiraceae; genus Eubacterium_J. The sequence continues at coordinate 22,151 of CAJTMV010000021.1, forward strand.
GTAGTTGGCGCCTTTTCCCGTGCCAAATACCTTATACGTATGATCATCCGCATCGAACGGACTGCCCCAGCCAATCAGATACGCCATCTGACCGCTCCAGTCGATTTGAACCGGCAGATCTACCGTGCACCGGATACCTGCCTCTTTTAACTGCCAGGCCGCCGCCTGTGCCAGATCTGCCCGTACCTGATCGCCAGCGCCCACGCTCAGTACAAATCCTACCGTCTTTCCGTCTCTTTGATAATATCCATCGCTGCCCATCGTACAGCCTGCCGCCTCCAGAATCTCCCTGGCCTTATCCGGATCATAGTCATAATGCTGTATCTTTTCATAATGGTACCGATTGCGCTGCAGCGGACTATAAGCCGGCTCGCCTTCGCCAAGCAGTACCGCGTCCACCATCGCTTCTTTGTCCAGCGCATAGCACACCGCCGGTATCAGATCCCTGTTTTCTACCCAGTATTCGTTCTGAAAATTAAACATAATCCCCCGATAATCAGAGGTTTTCATATGATAATTGCGATACCCTTCCCGTTCTTCGAACAGCTTCGCATCCTTTGGCGTCAGCATGGCCAGATCCAGCTCGCCGGACTGCATCTGCATCGCTCTGACGCTGTCGTCTGGTACGATTTTAAAAATAATCCGGTCAATATGTGCGCTTCCCCGAAAATAGTTTTCATTTTTTACAAGCGTGATCGCCTGTCCCATATCCCAGCTCTCCATCTGATAAGGCCCTGTTCCTATCGGATGGCGGAAAAAGTCAGATTCCTGCATATTCTGGCCGCTCAGCAAATGTTCCGGAAGTATTGGCATCGTCATATAATCCAAAAAAGCCACGTTTGCAGCCGCAAGCCGAAAAGCAATCGTATGCGTATCCATTACCGTAATCTCTTCCACATCCTCATAATCAGGCGCGTTTTCCGAGTCATTTTCCGGATCCATAATCGCCTCGATCGTAAACTTCACGTCCTGCGCCGTAAACTCTTCACCATCGTGCCATCTGACATCTTCTTCCAGTTCAAACGTATAGGTATTTGTTTCCGAATCAAATTCCCATCGCTTTGCAAGACCCGGAACTACCTCGTTATCTCCATTGTGCGCGGTCAGTCCGTCAAAAATTAAAACGTTAATCTCTCCATGTTCGTCCAGAGCCGGATTAATCCTGGTATAATCCTGACTGCCATACACAAGCACAGACGGATTCGCCGTATCCTGCGCATCTTTTTGTGTACTCCTTTCGTCCGACTGCCGCGCCGCGTCCATGGAATTTTCTCTTCCCGCACAGGCAGTCATGGTCCATCCTGCCGTCAGAATCAACAGCATAGAAATCAATTTTTTCATAAAAATAAAAGCCTCCTGGTTACTTCCAATTGGCTTTTATTTTCTCATGTATAAAATTGGAATACAAGCCTCCCCGGGGGATGGCAGATCGATTCGTCACTCCGTTCCTTTTTCCTCTTCTTTAATCTCCCAGTGAATCAGAAACGTCAGCGCGGCACGCAGTACGATAATGCCTGCGACCGTTCCGATCTCCTGCCATTCGCGTACCACGACGGTTCGGAGTATCTCGCTGCCGAGCTTAAACTCCAGTCCCATCGCAAGTCCTTTGGCAAGCGCCAGCTTCGTCGCCGGAGAACGCTTTAGATACAGCCAGAATCCCCAAAGCCCCGAAAAGATAATGATACCGACTCCGATACACTCAAAAATCAGTATCGCAATTTCCACAATCTGATGAAGAAACATTTCCAATAATTGAATCATAGTATCCCCCTGTCTGTATACCCCATACCTCCGATCTGCCCGATTTCCCGCATACCGGCCGTTATCCTGTCTAATCCAGTTTTAAGATCAGCTCCAGCACCCTGCGCGCGCAGGCTTTGATTTCTTCTTTCGTAATCAGTCCCTGATCCAGCGCCGCCAGCACACGTTCCGGATATCCGGCGCCCATTTTAATATCATTGCCGGCTGCCGCTTCTTTGTAATGCTCGCCTTTTGTCCACCAGTCTGTCGTAATCACACCCTGATAGCCCCATTCGCCGCGCAGAATGCCCTCCAGCAGATCTTTGCACTCAGACGCACGATGTCCGTTGATCAGATTATACGATGTCATCAGCGCCCATGGCTGCGCCTGCTTCACACAAATCTCAAATCCTTTTAAATAAATCTCACGCAGCGCACGCTCTGATACGCGTGAATCGCTGTTTTTTCGGTTAGTTTCTTTGTTATTACATGCAAAATGCTTCACCGTCGCAGCAATATTCTGAGACTGTATTCCTTCTACCATGGCTGCTGCCATCGTTCCTGTCAGCACCGGATCTTCGGAATAATACTCAAAGTTTCTTCCGCAAAGCGGACTTCTGTGAATATTCATCGCCGGCGTCAGCCAGACGGAAATATTATTTTCTTTTACTTCCATCGCGCCAGCCCGTCCTACTTCTTTTACCAGCTGCGGATTCCAGGTAGCCGCCAGCATCGTCGCACACGGCCAGGCCGTTGTAAAAATCCCGCACTCCGGTGCGATACGCAGTCCTGCAGGCCCGTCCGCCGTCATTACGTTCGGCACGCCATAATCCGGCAGATTTCCAAATCCAAACGTATTGGCCACGCCGGTATTTGGCTGCCCGCCGAGCAGATCCGCCAGATCCGCCTCAGACAGCTGCTCAAGAAACTCTTCCAGATCTGCCCTGCCCTGCGCCACATCGTCCAGCATCAGCCGGTCTTCGTACGCGCCGATCAGCCGCCGTTGTCTCTCTCTCGTCCCCGGCAGCATTCCTTCCGTCTCTTCGCTGCTCCATCCAAGACCGTTTTCCATACAGTCATGCGGCGTTGTCTGCTCCACTTCTTCATAAGACCCGTCCATCCGCATACGTCTGCTCAGCTGCGCAGGCGCAGCCTTTTGGGTCAGCTGTTCCACAATCTGGTTCTCATCCGCCACATAGACAAAATCCGCCATAACCGCGTCGCGTACAGAGCTTCCCACATAAAAGCAGTACATGCCTTCTTCCAGCACATAGGCAGATTTTGCAATTTTACCGGTATCGTCATACGATGCCATGGACGATACTGCAAACGTCAGTGTCATCGTCTGCTTTTCTCCGGGTTTTAATGTCCTGGTTTTTTGATAGGCTGCCAGCTCTCTGGCTGGCTTGCCAAGCAGTCCCTGCGGTGCGCCGTAATACACCTGGACAACCTCTTTTCCGCTTACGTCGCCAATATTTTTCACCTGCACACTGATGCAGACCTGTCCGCTTTTTTCGCCCGCCCAGAGCACATCCATCTGAAACTGCGTATAAGACAGACCAAATCCAAACGGATAATTGACATGCAGCCCTTCGTGCTTCATCGTTTCGAAATAGCGATATCCTACGTAAATGTCTTCGGTATATTCCACATAGTCCGCCGATGCATGAAACTCATCCGTCGAAGGATAATCTTCCAGCTTCGCCGCAAAAGTATCCGGCAGTCTTCCCGACGGACTTTCTACGCCCAGCAGGATATCCGCTGTAGCCAGACCGCCCTGCATGCCTCCCTGCCATGCCAGTAATGCCGCCGGAATTTTATCGTTATGTACAAACCAGCTCGTATCTGCCATGCCGCCGATATTTAAAACGACCGCCACATCCTGGAAGTTGTCGCAGACAGCGTCCACCATCGCCTGCTCCGCATTTGTCAGACAATAATCGCTGTTTTCAAAAATCTTTCTGCTTAACTCTGCCTGCTCGATCTCGCTCGGAAACGCGCCTTCGTAAGCAACGCTTTTTCGATCCCAGCCTTCGCCCGAAAAACGACTGATTACGATAACAGCCAGATCTGCCTGCTCCTTCGCCTGCTGCATCAGCTGCGCTGGAATTTCCGGTTCGACAGTCATCCCGGGCACAGCGCCCGCTTCATACTGGCTGCTGACATTTTGTTTATAAAACTGCGCCAGAGGTTCAAAAATGTCCGCCGGTTCTTCTCTGTTGGTAAGTCCGTCATACAGGTTGCAGACATGAGAGACTGTCACATCGCCGCTGCCTCCCCCGCCTTTGACATAATCGAATACCCCTTTTCCAAATAGCGCAAGCCGCGTTCCTTTTTTTACCGGAAGTACGTGATTGTCATTTTTTAACAGCACAATCCCCTCTCTTGCTGCCTGACGGGCCAGTGCCAGATGCGCTGGCGACGCCGTTACTTTGATCTGATTCGCTCCTAATGGTAAATTGGGCTGAAACCGTGCCCTTGTCCACTTTTTCATCCATGTGCCTCCTAAATAGAATAAATTGGTATGATCTGATTATAACAGATTTCAAATGCTTTTCAAGCGCATCCTCTATCTCGTACACTGTTCGCCAAATAAATCGTCTCTTGTAATATTATTCAGCCACTTTCCGCTCCGATAATGCCTGATCACCCACGGCCATTTTACAAATTCGTCCGTACAGATCAAAAAATATACCCACATAACCGGCAGCTTTAGCACAAACGCCGCTAAAAATCCAAGCGGCACCGCATACACCCACATATCGATCGTATCGCATACAAATCCAAACCGGCTGTCCCCTCCGGCCCGGAACACGCCCGCAATCAGCGTTGTATTCACCGCCGCTCCCATCACGTAATACGTGTTAATCAGCAGCATATATTTCAGATAATGCATCGCCTGCTCCGTCAGCTGCGCATAGCTTAATACGATCGGCGATGCGGCTAATATAATCAGTCCTCCCACAGCTCCGGTAAGAACGGTTAGCTTCATCAGCTTTTTTGCCCCGTCCCTGGTTTCCTCTAATTTGTTTTCCCCGATCATGTTGCCAAGCAAAATACCGCCTGCACTCGCCATGCCAAAGCACAAAATCGTCCCGAAATTTCTCACAACAATCACAAAGGAATTGGCGGCCACTGCATCCGTTCCCAGATGTCCGATAATCACAGAATACATGGAAAACGCAAGACTCCAGCTGATATCGTTGCCAAGCGCCGGCAGCGACAACCGGACAAAATCCGAAAACAGCGCCGGCTGCCGTACGAACAGATAACGAACGTCCAGCTTAATATCCTTACTCCACGCCGATACCACAAAGCAGGCCGCCAGCTCGATCAGCCTTGACAGAGAAGTCGCGATTGCAACGCCCATAGCTCCCAGTTTTGGAGCGCCAAACAGTCCAAAGATAAATACCGCATTCAGGCACACATTTACCGAAAACGCCAGCACATTCATCGCCGTACTGATAACTACCCTGCCGACGCTTCGAAGCACCGCCAGATATACTTCCGTAATCCCCCAGCACAGATAGCAGACGCTCATACATCGCAGATACGATGCGCCGACGGCTATCAGTTCCTGGTCGTTCGTAAACACACGCATCATCTGTTCCGGCATAAAAAACGCCGCACATGCAAATCCGACAGATATTACGAGTGAAAAACGCAGCGCAATGCCCTCGATCACCTGCACTGCCTGCATATCTCCTTTTCCATAATACTGCGCGCACAGCATCGTCGCTCCCGTACCAAGACCGTAAAATACCATAAAAAGCACGCTGGCATACTGAGATGCCAGCGATACGGCGGAGATCGAAGACTGACCTACATAATTAAGCATAATCACGTCCGCCGAACTGACTGCAGCGCTCAGCAGATTCTGAACAATAATCGGCAGCACCAGCCTGAAAATTTGTTTGTAAAAAGTATCTTTTTGCATCATCTGCATTGTCTCCTTTGTTTCTTTCGTAATTGAATGTAATTTCTTATATCATTTTTTTATACAGCTTTTCCATATGATCCAGCAGCAGCCAGAGTCCCATTGCGATTACGCACAGGATCAGAATGGATAATATGACCCAGTCCATCTTAAACACCTGACTCCCATATATAATCAAATACCCCAGACCTTTTCTGGCTGCGATAAATTCCCCAATAATCACCCCGACCAGGCACAGTCCGATATTTACTTTCATAATGCTAAACAGATTCGGGATGTTTGCCGGCAGTATAACTTTATATAAAGCGTCTTTATTCGTACCGTTTAGCGTGTAAATCAGCCTGATCTTTTCTGCGTCGACCTCTGTAAATCCGGTATACAGATTCATCACGGAACCAAACACCGCCACAGACATCCCTGTTAAAATAATCGTCTTATAGTTTGCACCCAGCCATACGATCAGCAAAGGCGCCAGCGCCGATTTTGGCAGACTGTTTAGCATAACCATATACGGCTCCAGGATTCGGGACAATGTCCGGCTCTTCCAGAGCAGAATCGCAGCGATCAGACTGACAATAATCACAAGAAAAAAACTTGCCAGCGTTTCAAACAACGTGATGCCGATATGTGCCGCCAGTCCTTCGTAAAGCAGCAGCCTGTGGAAACATCGTATCACTTTGACCGGACTGCTGAAAATAAACGAATTAATTATTTCATAGCGGGCGCACAGCTCCCAGACAGCGATAAAGATCACAAATAAAAAGACTCGCCAAAACCGTACTTTATCATTCGTTCGTTTTACCTTGTCAAGATACAGTTCCTGCGCAGTAAGTGCTTTCTTCATCTTCGTTCATCTCCTTCCAGAGCGTATTGAAATAATCTTTAAATACATTCGTTCCGCGCCGCTGCAGCGCCGTCATTTCTTTTGGAAAAGACACTGGTATGACACATTTCACCCTTCCCGGACGTGCGCTCAGCACTAAAATGCGGTCGGCAAGGCTGACTGCTTCTGACAGATCGTGTGTAACGAGTACCGCGCTTTTTTGCTCTTTCCGTATAATCGAACCAATGTCGTCTGCGGTATTGAGTCTTGTTTGATAATCAAGTGCAGAAAAAGGTTCATCCAGCAGCAGAAGCATCGGTTTTAATACAAGCGTACGAATCAGCGATGCACGCTGACGCATACCGCCGGATAATTCTGACGGTTTTTTGTGGCGAAACTCATACAATCCGTATTTCTGCAGCAAAGAAGATGCATATTCCTTTGTCTGCGGCGTCAGTTTTTTTTGAATCTCCAGTCCCAGATATATGTTTTTTTCAATATTGCGCCAGTCGAATAAATGATCCTTCTGCAGCATATATCCGATCGAACAGACCGATTCTTTGGACAGTGGTTCTCCCTGAAACAATATCTCCCCCTGCTCCGGCTGTACCAGATGGCAGATCATATTTAACAGTGTGGATTTTCCACAGCCGCTTGGCCCGACAATCGCAAGAAACTCACCAGCTGTCAGAGTAAAGCTGATATCCGATAAGGCAGTCGTTTCTCCTCCAATCGAATGGTAAGAATACGACACATGCCGAAATTCCAGCAAATCGCTCATACATTCCCTCCATAAATAATATGTATCCCTAAAAAACAGGCTTCGATTTCATAAACGTAAATTCAACATCGAAAAGGTTGAACGCTTACCATATTATACGGAGCAGCCGCAAATGAGTTCCTATGCGCTGCAGTCTGGTAATCCTCCTGTCTGATTTGGTTTTATAGCACGACAGGCACATAACCGGTCATCTGTGGCATGACTGGTCGTGTGCCTGTTTACATACTGTTTATTTTGTTCTTTCTATCCTGAGGTCTTAGGAATTCACATGCATGTTTATTATTTGTCATCCATTTCTATAATCGATCAGACCTTCGGCAGCTGTGACATGGATGCCGCCAGTTCTTCCTCTGTCGGAATGTAATCGTTCATCTGACCATCGTTATATTTCTGATAAGCGTACATATCAAAATATCCTGTGCCCGTCAGACCAAATACGATCGTCTTCTCTTCGCCGGTTTCCCTGCATTTGAGCGCTTCGTCGATCGCGACTTTAATTGCATGACTGCTTTCCGGAGCCGGCAGTATGCCCTCTACTCTTGCAAACGTCTCTGCCGCCTCAAAGATTTCTGTCTGTTCCACGCTTCTCGCCTCTAAGAGTCCCTGCGCATATAATTCGGATACGACAGAGCTCATGCCATGGTAACGCAGTCCGCCCGCATGGCTGGCAGACGGTATAAAGCCGCTTCCAAGCGTGTACATTTTTGCAAGCGGACATACCTTACCGGTATCGCAAAAATCATACGCATACGTTCCTCTTGTCAGACTTGGACACGAAGCCGGTTCAACGGCAATCATCTGATAGTCTGCTTCTCCTCTTAAGATTTCTCCGGCAAACGGTGAGATCAGTCCGCCCAGATTGGAACCGCCGCCGGCGCAGCCTATAATCGTATCCGCCCGAATCCCATATTTATCCAGCGCAGCCTTTGTCTCCAGACCAATGATCGACTGATGCAGCAATACCTGCGTAAGCACCGAGCCCAATACATACCGGTATCCGTCCTGGCATGCAGCCGCCTCAACCGCTTCTGAAATGGCGCATCCAAGGCTGCCTGTCGTTCCCGGAAACTGTTCGTTGATCTTTCGTCCCACGTTTGTATTCATGGACGGAGACGGCGTTACCTTCGCTCCATAAGTACGCATCACTTCCCGACGGAAAGGTTTTTGCTCATAAGAACATTTCACCATATACACCTGACAGTCCAGATCCAGATAAGCGCATGCCATCGATAACGCTGTGCCCCACTGTCCCGCGCCGGTTTCGGTCGTAACGCCCTTTAGCCCCTGTTGTTTTGCATAATAAGCCTGTGCAATCGCGGAATTGAGCTTATGACTGCCTGACGTATTGTTTCCTTCGAATTTATAATAAATGTGCGCAGGCGTTTCCAGCTTTGCTTCCAGACAATATGCCCTGACAAGCGGAGACGGACGATACATTTTGTAAAAATCCCGAATTTCTTTTGGAATATCAAAATAAGGCGTCGTATCATCCAGCTCCTGTTTTGCCAGTTCCCTGCAGAAAATCCCGGAAAGCTCTTCTTCCGTAACCGGCTGCAGTGTGGCCGGATTTAGTAAAGGCGCCGGTTTTTGTTTCATATCTGCACGCACGTTATACCACTGCCGCGGCATTTCCTTTTCTTCCAGATAAATTTTATAAGGTATTTTCTTATCCATGCTATCTCTCTCTTTCCCTGATCGTTTCATTCTGAAATCACTGACTATTATAGCCGATTCCATGTTTTGTGTAAAGCCTTATCAAAAATTATGCGTCTACCTCCAGCAGCTTTACTGCCAGCAGGAGCAAAAAATAATATGCCGCCGCCAGCACAAGAAATAAGATCTGTTCCAAAAAAAATCCCATAACCACCTGAAGAGCCATAATGACGACATGAACCCAGAACGGTGAATTATTTAGGGCAGATGCAATTACGGCTTCGATTACCACTACAAATCCTGCTGTAATTAACGGTATATGAAATACCAGCGTACCCAGCAGTATCAGCAGCAGCCCTCCCGCGATCATCGCAGCCAGAGCCATGCGCACTGCCTTACTTTTCTGTTCGGCTGCTCTTTGAAAAGCAGGCGAATCCTGACTGCTTTCTTCTTCCTTATCTGCATCCAGCTCAACAAGACCAATTTCTTCTTCCTTACGCTTTAAACCACTCATTTTCTCACATCCTGATTTTCCTTTTATGCATTTTGACATACATGGGTTTATTATATACTTCCTATCGAAAAACCTCAACTGAATTTTTACGAGATTTTATTATAAAAAATTTTTAAAAAAGTACTTGTTTTATTTTTCCATTTGTGTTAGACTAATTAAGTCACAGGCGACAGACATGTTTTATTTATAGTATGCCAATATGGCTCAGTTGGTAGAGCAACGCATTCGTAATGCGTGGGTCGGGGGTTCGAGTCCCCCTATTGGCTTTTTTATGAATCCGCATTACGGATTCATTTATTTTATTACGGAGGGATTTGTATGAAACCTGCTACACTGGCAAAAACCCTGGAAGAAATGATTCAGGAAACGAAAAAAGGTCGTCTGAACTGGCTGATTGAATTACAGTCTACCGACGGACTTGCGTCGTCTTTCAAGCACCGTATTGTCGAAGATGATAAGGAATGGATTGTAGACGAATGTTTTATCTCGTTTAACTGTAAATTCCGCGGAAAAGACTATCTGATGATCACCTATGAACACATTAAGCAGCACAAAGATCAGGTTCGTTCCGACAACCTTATTTTTATGCCGCCGTTAGATGTCCGTTATTTTGATATCGGTATTCTCTCTCCGTATATTATCGATGCCGACGCTGTTCTGCTCGATCGTTTTCATCAGCTGTGGCTGCTTGTTTTAGACTGCTATAAGAAAAAAGACGGACATGTTTCGTTTAAAGTGTTCGATCCATATGAATAATAACTTCTATAAAAAAATATTTTGAAAAGAACATGCGATGCATGTTCTTTTTTTATACAAATAAAAAATTTGTAAAAAAATATATTGACATTTCTTCGTTTATCTTACATAATAGTCTTCGACTTGTTTATTAATAGTAAACACGAAATTCATTATTATAGTTACATCAATGATTGTTGCCAAAATAATTACTACACACATAATTGTTACTGAAACGATTGCAACAAAAGGAGGCATACTATGGATATCGGACACCGTATGAAGGAACTCCGCATCCAGTACGGACTCACACAGCAGGAACTGGCAGACCGCTCCGAGTTATCCAAAGGCTTTATTTCACAATTAGAACGCGGCCTGACTACTCCCTCCATTGGAACTTTATTAGATATTATACAGTGCCTTGGCACGACTCCGGCCGAATTTTTTACCGACGACGAACCCGAACAGATCGTATTTTCTCCCGAGGACTATTTTGAGAAAAGATACAAAAAGCGAAACTGTCTGGTCGAATGGTTAATCCCAAACGCACAAAAAAATGCCATGGAACCGGTGCTTTTAACGCTGGCCCCGGGCGGAAAATCCGAAACGCTCCCGCCAAAGGAAAGCGAAGAATTTGGCTATGTACTAAGCGGCAGTATCCGTCTGCACTATGGTACAAGATCTTATATCGTCCATGCCGGCGAATCTTTTTATTTTACCGCCGGCAAAAAACACTATATTGAAGCGTATCAGGAAGAAGCCCGTCTGATCTGGGTCAGTAATCCGCCCTGCTTTTGACGGTTTTTGTAACAGTTCCCCAGGTATCGGAGCTGTTACGGTTTTTCTGATCGGAGCTTTGTCATACACACACTGAAATTATCTTTCGGAGGCTGACTTATGGAAAAAGAACTTATCAAGCTGCAGCATCTTTCAAAATCATTTGACGGGGAACTGATATTGGATGATCTGGAGCTCACCATTCACGAAAATGAATTTGTGACTCTTCTTGGTCCGTCCGGATGCGGCAAGACAACGACGCTGCGACTGATCGGCGGTTTTGAAACTCCGGATTCCGGCAGAATCATTTTCGACGGGGCAGATATTACGGATTTACCGCCAAACGAACGCAGGCTGAATACCGTATTTCAAAAATACGCGCTGTTTGGTCATATGTCTATTGCGGAAAATATTGCGTTTGGTCTGAAAATCAGTAAAAAAAGCAAAGCATATATTCAGGATAAAATAAAATATGCGTTAAAGCTGGTGAATCTGGACGGATTTGAAAAGCGCAGCGTCGACTCGCTAAGCGGCGGACAGCAGCAGCGGATCGCGATTGCGCGCGCGATTGTAAACGAGCCAAAGGTACTTCTTTTGGACGAACCGCTGGGCGCTCTCGATCTGAAAATGCGGCAGGATATGCAGTACGAGCTGATCCGGCTGAAAAACGAGCTTGGCATTACATTTGTATATGTCACGCATGATCAGGAAGAAGCGCTTACGATGTCGGATACGATCGTCGTTATGAATCAGGGATATATTCAGCAGATCGGCACGCCCGAAGATATATACAACGAGCCGGTAAACGCTTTTGTCGCAGATTTTATTGGTGAAAGCAATATTATCGACGGCATCATGATCAGAGATAAGCTGGTACGCGTACTGGACACGGAACTGGAATGTGTCGATACCGGTTTTGGCAGCTGTCGTCCGGTAGACGTAGTCATTCGCCCGGAAGATCTGATCATTACAGACCCGTCGGACGGCTTTTTCAAAGGGCAGATTACGTCCGTGATTTTCAAAGGCGTACATTACGAGATCGAAGTTCTTGCCAGCGGCTACGAATGGCTGATTCACACGACCGAATACCATGAGCCCGGCAAAGAAGTCGGACTGCGTGTCATTCCGTTTAACATACAGATTATGAACAAACCGGAATCCAGCGATGAAAAGGTGGTGGACAAAGATGCGTAGACTGGGAAAACAATTACTGGCAGGCCCTTATCTTGTCTGGATGACCGGATTTATCCTGCTGCCGCTGCTGTTAGTCGTATATTATGCATTTACGAACTCTGCCGGCAGTTTTACGCTGGCCAATGTCAGTTCCATTTTTCATAAAGTCCATATGAAATCCCTGGGACTGTCCATAAAAATTGCGCTTGAATGTACGCTGATCTGTCTGATTCTTTCCTATCCGCTGGCCATGATATTAAGCAGATTAAACGTCAGACACCAGAATTTTATCGTTTTTATTTTTATTCTTCCCATGTGGATGAACTTTTTGCTGCGAATACTGGCATGGCAGCTGTTACTATCGAATAACGGCATTATCAATGCGGTGCTGGACTTTTTACATCTGCCGAATATTTATATATTAAATACGCCTTCGGCAGTCGTATTTGGAATGGTTTATGATTTTCTGCCTTACATGATCCTTCCTATTTATAATGCCATGTCCAGAATTCGAAAAGATATCATAGAGGCCGCTCAGGATCTGGGCGCCAAAAATTATATTATTTTTTGCCGGATTATCTTTCCGCTGACGCTTTCCGGCGTGATGAGCGGTATTATTATGGTCTTTGTTCCTGCCCTCACCTCCTTTGCGATATCAAATCTTCTGGGCGGCGGCAAAGTCCTGCTGATCGGCAATATTATCGAAGCTGATTTTATGCAGTTTTTCAACTGGAATCTGGGCGCGGGACTTTCGCTCGTATTGATGGTTTTTGTGATTGCAAGTATGGCCTTTATGAACAAGCATGCGGATGACGCAGGCAATACCGCGGTCTGGTAAGTAAACCGCCAAAATATCCGGCTGTTACGGCAGAGTACCGCTTTTGCCCGCATACACGGAAAGGGATAAGTGATTTTATGATAAAAAAAAGCCTGGAACGGGTTTATCTGGCACTGATCTTTTTATTTTTATATCTTCCGATCGCAGTGCTGGTTATCCTGTCCTTTAATAATTCAAAATCCAGAGTATTCTGGGGCGGATTTACGCTGAAATGGTATCGTGAGCTGTTTGCCAGCAGCATGATTATGGATGCCTTTCGTACAACGATTGTCGTAACGCTGCTGGCGTCTGTGATCGCGACGCTGCTTGGAACCATGGCTGCGATCGGCATTCAGGCGATGAAAAAAAATCATCGTGCCATCATGCTTGGCGCGACCAATATTCCTCTGCTCAATGCCGATATTGTGACGGGTATTTCCATGATGCTGATTTTCGTACGATTTACCAGTCTTGGCCTGCATACGGTACTGATTGCGCATATTACGTTTGATATTCCATATGTCATTTTAAACGTACTGCCAAAGCTGAACCAGACGAGCCGCTCTACTTATGAAGCGGCTCTGGACCTTGGCGCCAAGCCGGTTTATGCATTTTTTAAAATTATCTGGCCGCAGATCAGTCCGGGTGTGCTTTCCGGATTTTTGATGTCTGTCACAATGTCGTTAGACGATTTTAGCATTACTTATTTTACAAAAGGCGCCGGTGTCAATACCCTTTCCACGATGATTTACACCGAGCTTCGAAAGGGAATTATCCCGCAGATGTATGCGCTGTCTACGATTTTATTTTTAATCGCTTTTGCATTGCTGCTGGTAATCAATTTCCGTTCCAACCAGGCCGCAAAACAGGCCGAACAACGCATCTGAAAGGAGAAACCTGCCATGAAAAAACGGCTCTTTGCGCCGCTGCTTTTCATCTGTCTGGCAATTATGCTGACTGGATGCAGCGGGAAAGACGACCCGAATACCGTTACCATTTTAAACTATGGAAAATATTTCGAACCTGGCCTGTTAGATCAGTTTGAAGAAGAAACCGGTATTACAGTCAAATATGAAGAATACGAAAGTCCGGAAGAAATGTATGCAAAATACAAGGCTGGTTCTATCCGTTACGACGTGGCATGTACTTCCGATTATATTATCCAAAAGCTGATTCAGGAAGGCGAAACCGTCGAAATCGACTTTGACAATATTCCGGAATTTGCCAATATCGACGAAAAATATCTGGAATACTGCAAAAATTTTGACGCGGAAAACCGTTATACGCTGCCTTACTTTTTCGGCACCGTGGGAATCCTGTATAATACGACGATGGTAGACCCTGCTGAAACAGATACCTGGAATGTCCTTTGGGATAAAAAATACTCCGGTCAGATTATAATGGAAAACAGTGTTCGCGACACCTATATGGTGGCCCAGAAGCTGCTTGGCGTATCGTGCAATACGACTGACCGGGACGTTTTAGACCGGTCTTTAGATCTGCTGCTGGAGCAAAAGCCGCTGGTCTATTCGTATCTGAGCGACGAAACCGCCGACTGGATGGCGGCTGGCAATGCAGCTCTGGCAGAGGTCTATTCCGGCGAAGCTGCCTACGCGCAGAGTCTGAACAGCGACCTGGCTTTCAGCGTTCCAAAAGAAGGCTCAAACATGTGGGTAGACGCCTGGTTTATTCCAAAAACCTGCCGTCATAAAAAAAACGCGGAGCTGTTTTTAAACTATCTGTGCCGCGAAGACGTGGCAATGACAAACTTTGACTATGTATACTACGCTACTCCGAATAAAGCGGTATTCGATCAGCTGGATGAAGAAACGCAGCAGGACGAAACTATTTTTCCAGATGAGAAAACGCTTAATAACTGCGAATTTTTTCAGCCGTTAGATGAGATTACCACGAACTATTATACCGAATTGTGGGAAGCGCTAAAAGCATATTAGATTTTTTCGAAAAACTACTTGCATTTTTCTTTCAAACATGATACAGTTAATCCACGCAAATGTCATTCGACGGTTTCTGCGTGGATTTTCTTTTATTACAGCATATTTTCAAATACGACAATCTGCTCCTTCTCCATCTGTCGCTATCTGCAGATAATCGATCACTGTCCGGATCATCGTGATACGGGAATCCATATCCAATCAGACAATTGCAGCCAGTTCCCATGCGTTTCAAACAACCATCCCTGTAGACTTTTCCTTTGGAGGTATTTTATGAACTACGAACAATTTAAATCCGCCGTTATCACGCGGATAGAACAGCTGCTGGGCCCTGAAATATCCGTTCAGCTGCATACAATTCACAAAAACAACGGAATCAAACTGGACGGTCTTGTGATTACAGATAAAGCAAGCAATCTCTCGCCGACCATCTTTCTGGATTATTATTATGAAAAGCAGGCCGTCTCTTTCGATATTGAGGCAATCTGTCGGGATATTCTGCTTACTTATGAAAAAAAACGCGCAAAAGAGCCCGTCAATATCGATTTTTTTACCGACTATACCATTCTCCGCAGCCATATCTGCTATCGCGTCATTAATTACGAAAAAAATAAGGAACTGCTGGAAACAGTCCCTTATGTCCGTTATCTGGATCTTGCCATCGTATTCTACTGTCTGCTGAATATTTCCGAAACAGGCAGCGCCACCATTTTGATCCATACAAACCATCTGAAATTGTGGAACATTACCGTAGAACAGTTATACGAGCAGGCATGCCGCACGACGCCGAATCTGCTGCCCTATGATTTTCGGAATATGACTTCTGTACTCGCTGAACTGCTTCCATCGATGATCCCCGCAGATTCCGGCACACATAAGGTGTCTACTTTCTGCCCGATGTATGTATTGACAAATGCCAGCAAAATCTATGGCGCATGCTGCATGCTCTATCCCGGTCTGCTGGAGTCCATATCTGAAAAGCTAAACTATGATCTGCTGATTCTTCCGGTCAGCATACATGAAATCATCCTTCTTCCTGCCGTCACCCGCGGCTATTACAAAGAGCTTGCTCCATTAGTATCTGAAATCAACCAGACAGAGCTTGCCGCAGACGAAGTGCTCAGCAATCATGTATATTATTATTCCAGAGCCAGTCAGTCTCTGAGCATCTGCGAATGACAGACTCCGGAGCCATCCGTCTGTTCCCATTGACGGTGTATATCTGTCTTTGCGCATCTGCGAATTATAACCTGTCGTAAATTTTTTCATATTCGCTGGCTGAGTGATTCCATGAGAAATCCTGCTGCATGCCCCTTTGCGCAATGTCGTCCCAGTCCTGTCTGTGATTATAATACACATCCATCGCATAGTAGAGCGCGGAAAGCATTTCCCTTGCGTTAAAATTACAGAAGCTAAAACCGGTGCCTGTCTGATCGTAACGATTATACGCTTCTACTGTGTCTTTCAGTCCTCCTGTTTCACGCACGATCGGAACCGTTCCATAACGCATGCTGATCAGCTGACTAAGTCCGCACGGTTCAAACAGGGAAGGCATTAAAAATGCATCGCAGGAAGCATAGATTCTATGTGCCAGTTCCTCGGAATAGCAGATGTTTGCAGACAATTTTTTTTCATATTTCCACGCATAATGGCGGAACATATTTTCATAATCCGTCTGACCCGTTCCAAGCACTGCGATCTGAATGCGCGCGTCTGCAAGCAGTTCGTCCAGAACAGAAGCGATCAGATCCATCCCTTTTTGATTCGTCAGACGCGTAACGATTCCAAGCATCATCGTTCCGTCATCTTCCTCAAATCCAAGATGCTGCTGCAGTTTGCGCTTGTTTACACGTTTGCCTTCCGTCATATCGTCCAAGCCATACTGTTCCCAGATATATGCGTCTGTCTGCGGATTAAACGCCTCGTAATCAAGACCGTTGATAATCCCGTATAAGTCTCTGTGTCTGGCCCGCATCAGACCGTCCAGACCTTCGCCTCCGCCAGGCGTGGTAATTTCATAAGCATAAGTCCTGCTTACCGTTGTGACAATATCTGCATATACAACGCCGCCCTTTAAATAATTGGCTTCGCCATAAGATTCCAGCTTGTCTGCCGTAAATAAATGCTCTCCAAGGCCTGTAATATCCTTGACCGCCTGCATAATCCAGCGTCCCTGATACTGCAGATTATGAATCGTAAAGATGGTACGTATTCCCTGATAAAATTCGTCTTTCTGGTATTCGTTTTTCAGATATACCGGAATCAGGCCGGTCTGCCAGTCATGGCAATGCAGAATATCCGGTTTAAAATCGATAACCGGCAGCGCTTCAAGAACTGCTTTCGAAAAATAAGCAAATTTCTCTACATCTTCATAAATGTTGTTATAAGGCTTGTTCCCTGCAAAATAATATTCATTATCAATAAAATAGTAAGTGATTCCCTCCATTTTTGTTTCAAGTACGCCTACATACTGACTCCTCCAGCTGAGTCTGACATAAAAGCGGGAGTGAAAACGCATCTGCGTTTTCCATTCCTCCTTCATGCAGACATATTTCGGCAGAATAATGCGTACATCATATTTTGAGCGGTCAAAATACTGCGGCAGCGAACCTGCTACATCCGCAAGCCCCCCTGTTTTAATAAACGGCACTGCCTCAGATGTTACAAATAATACTTTTTTCATGAAAATTCCTCCGAAATGTATAATGTCATCATGTCTTTACAGACATTATACTCTATTTCGAACGGTATTCCAACCTAATTTTATCTGCAATCAATGCAATAAATTCAGAATTTGTCGGTTTTCCTTTTCCATTGTTAATCGTATAACCAAACAGTTCGTCTATCGTATCCATTTTCCCTCTGGACCATGCCACTTCGATCGCATGGCGGATCGCGCGCTCGACTCTGCTTGGCGTTGTCTGATATTGTTTTGCAATGGTCGGGTATAATATCTTTGTGATAGAGTTAAGCATTTCGATATCGTTCACTGACATCATAATCGCCTCACGCAGATACTGATATCCCTTGATATGTGCAGGAACGCCGATTTCGTGGATAATATTTGTAACATCTGCCTCCAGATCTCTCTCCACCGGTTCCTGATATTTTTCATATGCATTGACTTTCCTTGGTTCATTCACTCTCCTGATACTACGATCACGGATGAGTTTTATCTGATTGATTACCATTTCATTGTCGAAAGGTTTCATAATATAATAATCCGCACCCAGACTGAATGCATCTTCTGTAATCTTCTCCTGTCCAATCGCACTGATAACAATAAATGCCGGATGTTTCTTTATGGAACGGTCGTTATTAATCTTTGTCAGTACACCGAGTCCGTCCAGTTTTGGCATTACTATGTCTAACAGCACAATATCCGGTTCTTTTGTCCTTATCATCTCACAGGCTTCCACACCATCTTTCGCTATTCCTACAACATTCAGTTCCTTGTCACTTTTAACAATATCCCCTAAAAGCTGTACCATCTTTTCATTATCATCTGCGATTGCTACATTTAATTGAGCCATTGGTTTTAACCTCCTAATTTCGTCAGTAATTTTGTGAAAACTACAGAATTTTGGAAAAAGGCAGATTTATCCTGTTCCCCTATCATAAAGAAACAGTTTCAACGAAAATTGTCGAAACGTGTCGACAGTTCTGTATTTTTGTAATAGTCCGTAACTTTTCTGTAATTTTCACGTCCCTGGTATTTTTATCTACCTGTATTATGGCCCAAAACACGATTCCTTGTATATCATCAAACTATTTGTGTTTTTATAATTTAAAATTAAAATCTGACATGGTCCGGCATATGCAAAAAGGCATATGAAACGACTGCGTTTCATACGCCTTAACGCTGCTCCTTCTATTCCTGTCCGCCCTTGTACCGCTTACGAAAGAAGGATCTGTAAATTTTTATTCTATTTTTCCGCCCTCCATGTTATACTGGCTGTAACAGTCTCTCATAAAAAGCGGCTTATAAATTAGGAAAGAGTGGTAAATCACATATGAAATCATTAGTAATCGCAGAAAAACCAAGCGTAGGCCGGGATATTGCCAGGGTACTCGGATGCTCCAGCGGCGGGAACGGCTTTCTGGAGGGCAGAGATTATGTCGTAACGTGGGCACTCGGACATCTCGTAGAACTTTCCGATCCTGAAAGCTATGGCGAACAGTGGAAAACATGGAAAATGGAAACGCTGCCCATGCTGCCAGAAAAACTGGAGATACAGGTGATTCCAAAAACAAGGAAACAATATCAGACCGTAAAGTCTCAAATGTGCCGCAAAGATGTAAATACAATTATTATTGCAACCGATGCCGGACGGGAAGGCGAGCTGGTCGCCCGCTGGATTATCCAAAAATCCGGTGTCAGAAAGCCACTGAAGCGGCTCTGGATTTCTTCCGTCACAGACCGTGCCATCCGCCAGGGATTTGACCATTTAAAAGATGCAAAAGAATATGAAAAGCTGTATGAAGCTGCCGTGGCAAGGGCTGAAGCCGACTGGCTGGTCGGCCTGAACGCTACCAGGGCACTGACCGTAAAACACAACGCACAGCTGGCCTGCGGCAGGGTGCAGACGCCGACGCTTGCCATTATCGCCCAGCGTGAAGCCCAGATCCGTTCATTTGAACCCAAAACATACTATCATTTAATATTCAGGGCAGACGGCATATTCTGGAACTGGAAATCCAAAGAAAACAGCGCCTGCACTTTTTCAGAAAAAACGATCCGCCAGATTCAGGAAAAAGTCACAAACAGCACCGGAACCATAACAGAAATCCGAAAGAAGCTGCACAAAACCTACGCGCCGCAGCTGTATGACCTCACAAGCCTGCAGCAGCATGCAAACCAGCTGTTCGGCTTTTCCGCAAAACAGACGCTGGATTATATGCAGCGCCTTTACGAACGGCACAAAGCAGTGACCTATCCAAGAACCGATTCCAGATATCTGACCGAAGATATTGTCGAAACTCTGCCCGACCGTATCCGCGCATGCCGCGTGGGCAGCTACAGCCGAATCTGCAGCCAGCTTTTAAAAGCTCCGGTCAAAGGAAACAGGTCTTTTGTAGATGATAAAAAAGTGTCCGACCATCATGCGATTATCCCGACCGAACAGGGCATCCGTCTTAGCGACCTGGAATATGGCGAACGCAGAATCTACGAGCTGGTCATCTCCCGCTTCCTTGCCGTCCTGCTGCCTCCATGCGAATACGAGCAGACTGAAATTTTAGTATCCTGTAAGGGAGAGCTTTTTACCGCAAAAGGGACATCCATCCGAAAGCCGGGCTGGCAGGAAATCCGCCAGATTCAGAAAGAATCCGGCGTACTGTCCGACGAACCGGCGCCGGAAGATGCATACGACGATAGCAATGACTTAAATACCGGTGCGAACAGTCCTGTCCAGGAAAATCTGCCTGAATTTGTCAAAGGCCAGGATATACTTTTTACCGAAGGAAACATCCGCACAGGACAGACAAAACCGCCCCTTCCGTTTACAGAAGCCACACTGCTCGCAGCTATGGAAAATCCTGCATCGTACATGGACAGCCAGGACCAGTCCCTGAAAAAGACGCTTGGTGAAACAGGCGGACTTGGAACCGTGGCTACACGCGCAGACATTATTGAGAAATTGTTCGGCAGCTTTATGATCGAAAAAAGAGACAAATATATCCATCTGACTTCCAAAGGCAGACAGATATTAGAACTGGCGCCAGCCGGTCTGACTTCTCCTGAGCTGACCGCACAGTGGGAACAGCAGCTGGCAGACATATCCAAAGGCAGAGCGCGCAAAAAAGATTTTGAAGCCAGAATCAGAAATTATACCGTAGAAATCGTACAGGATATTGCCGCCTCTTCCAAAACCTACCGTCATGACAACCTGACCCGTAAAAAATGCCCTTCCTGCGGAAAGCTGATGCTGGAAGTAAACCATAAAAACGGACGCATGCTGGTATGTCAGGACCGGGCATGCGGTTATCGCAAAACACTGGCCCGGATTACAAACGCCCGCTGCCCGCAGTGTCACAAAAAAATGGAACTGTCCGGCGAAGGCGAAAACCAGCGCTTTACCTGTGTATGCGGCTACCGTGAAAAATTGTCCGCTTTTGAAAAACGCAAAAAAGAAAGCGGAGGCGGCGTATCCAAAAAAGACATGTCTAAATATATGCATAAAATAAAAAAAGAAGCAGATGCGCCTCTTAATCATGCGTTTGCGGATGCGTTTGCAAAGCTGAATCTTTAATGTACGCCTGCTTTCCTACAAAAATCTGTTTAGATAGACATCGCCTGCGGCAGCTGCGCCCGGCACTCTCAAAGAATCAGCCGGCACAGCCGCCACAGGTCATTTACATACGTTTTCTAAAGGTTACTATTCTTTGATAACATCAATATCCGTCATATTGACGCCTGCTACATTCAGAATGTCCTTCAAAGACAAATAATCTGCTTTTAATTCAGAATACGTTCTTGCAGCATTTTCTTCTTTTGCAACTATCATACATCTTTGCACCCTTTGAAACTGCCAAATTGCATCTCTTACAATTTCAGTACCATTTGGCATATTCCCACCTGCTTTCCTACGTATTGTCTGCATCATTTATCCTGCATGTTTCCATTTCTGTAAACAAGCTGTCTGTTTCTTTTAATTATTTTATTTCATATACTTCATACTGATGTTTCGGCCCGCCGCAGACCGGACAACGGTCCGCTGCAGACGCACTGGTCATTACATAGCCGCAAATCGGGCAGACGTACACGGCATCTTCTGCGAACGTCTCCATATCCGCCGCTTTTGTTAAAAGAGCCGCATGCTCTTTCTCTGCTGCAGACGCTGCCGAGAACGCCTGTTCTGCCAGCGGATAACGATGTTCTTTTGCATAATCCCCGAGCATCTGATACATTTTCTCGTATTCGAATTTCTCTCCCGGAATAAAAGATGGTACTGATTCCAAAAAAGCTGCCGGACGTTCCAGCACCGAATAAAAGTTGCGTGCATGATAATACTCTGATGCCGCAAGCGCCTGAAAGAGATTTGCAATCTGATCCATCCCTCT
Organism: uncultured Eubacterium sp.; assembly: GCA_910577225.1. GTDB lineage: Bacteria > Bacillota > Clostridia > Lachnospirales > Lachnospiraceae > Eubacterium_J. Next base: position 44,118 of record CAJTMV010000021.1, read on the forward strand.
TCGCTTTGCACGTTCTGCAAACATCAGATATTTCAGATGCGCCATCAGCTCCCCCTGAACGGTTTCCTGCAGCTTCTGATTTAATATCCCGTCCCTGCGCTCACGACTGTAGCAATCTTCCGGCAGATTCGCGATCCGATACCCCAGCTGCCCGTTTTTTTCATAAAAATGCACTACATGATGTTCCACGTCGCTGGAGCGGATTTCCTTAGACACATCCTCGATCATCGCGCCTCCGCCGCCGGTACAGATCAGCGGAATTCCGTCGACCTGATCTTCAAACCGGGAATGCACATGACCGCAGACCAGATATTTCACTTTTTCCTTCCATGGCTCATAGGCTCTTTGCAGTCTCGAAAATTCCTCCTCAGACACACAATTTAAAATAAAATGATTCGGAACCGGAATATGAAACGCCACAATGACCTGCTGCACTTCTTCCATGGAAAGAACCTCTGACAGGATCTTAAGTCCTTCTTCTTCAAACGTACGCGCAGCGTTATCAAGAACGACTACTGCAAATCGCTCGCATAACAGCGCATAATTTTTCAGACCGAAATATTCTGTATACGCTCCTGTATCATGGTTTCCTCTCAGCGTATAGATATCATTTTGAGCCAGAACCCCGGTCATTTGCCTTATCAGCTCATAATAATGTCTGGTTCCGGCCGGAACCAGATCTCCAACGATCAGCGTCAGATCGTCCATACCTGTTTCTTCCAGGGCGCCGGCATATACTTTCATATTATAAGTACCCAGACCTTCGCACCCCGGGTCGCCAATAATACCGATCGAATGCACGTTGTTTAAACGTATGACCGGTTCATTTACCTGTTTCATTTTTTGACTGTTCATAGGAATTCCCTCATTTTCATTGAAATCACCAGACCGTGTGTTCGTTATTTTCTTAGCTGCAGACACATGCTATCCCAGACGACGCAGTCCGCATTCCGGACAGACGACGCCCTGCCGATACACGCATCCGCAGCGGACACAGCTCATCGTATTGTACTCCAGCAATGCGTCATAGGTCAGTTTTTCGCTTACCGGCCGCGCCTGAAGCATACGGATAAACTGTTCCAGTACCTTCGCCCAATCCTGCAGTTGTTCCGTATCTGTCACATACGGAAGTTTGTGTCTGGTTCCGTTCCTCTCTTCCGCAATCAGCGACTTGTGATTAAGCAGCCCCGCGGACACGTAAACCGAACGAATTGCCGGCACTTTGATCCGGTAACTGCTTAGTCTGGTACTGTAAAACAAATGCTCTGGCGTCAGCAGCATACCATCCCGGCCGTTTTGTTCCTTCGAGGTATCTGCTATAAAAATCGGATATTCAAAAATTCCCTTTTTCTCAGCATAAGCAGACACCGCGTTGTCGATCGTCTTTATTTCTTCCGGCTTTACCGTTTTTTGCAGCATCTGTTCCGCCGGATAAAAATAATGTGCAGGATTTTCCCGAATCACTCCAGACATGCTCTTTTTCAGTGCATGCACCAAAATCCTGCACTCGCCCAGACAAATCTCCTCCAGCCGGCTGGAAACTACCGTCAGCGCCGCTGCCCTTGCTTTTGGCAAAAAGCTCTCCTGCGCAATCATCTCATATAGCGAAGCCGCTGTTTCAAAATCCATCGATCGTATATTTGACAACAGTTTATTTAATCTTGCCTGATCAAATTCTCCAATCCAGTCCAAAATGCGCTCGACATAAGGAGCTGCGTTCTCCTTTGCAAAATGCTGTTCTTCCATACGATAAAGCAGCTGCACAAAATCTTTTCGACTTTTTTTCTGCGACTGCGTAAGCATATTACTGATCTCTTTGATTTCCAGCGTTTCCCGCATTTTTCGAAGCGTTTCCTTATATTCGTCAGTATCGATCTCTTCGTACGGAGCCAGCTTCTCCATTAATTCGCTGTATTCTGCCCGCTCTACATGTGCAGGCGTCTGTTCCATAATCGCCCGGACTTCCTGCCTGCCATATTCCAGACACAGCGTCTTTAGCCGGTCCATCACAGCAGCCTTCGATGTCTCAAACAGCCATTCTTCCTTATCGGCCCTGCGCATCATTTTCTGTGTATGCGCATAATTTGCATATTTCTGATTCTGCAGTTCTTCTTCTATTTTATGCATTCGTTCCTGATATTCATAATCCTGAATCGGATCGTATAATTCTGCTTTTTGACTGTCATTCAGCAGACTGTCGCAGCGAATATCCCGAACAAGCGCCTTTTTCTGCATAACTGATAAGCGGTCCAAAACACCGATTCTCGCATGGTATTTCTCAATTTTCTGCGCGGCCGCCTCGCTGTCATGTGCCTCGGCCGCCGTCGTATCCTGAATGCCCGACTGTTTTACCGCGTCCGCTTTTTTGTTTTGTTCCGCGCCAGCCAACGCGTCCTGACTGCCTGACTGTTTTACCGCGCCCACTTTTACCGTCTTATGAACCCGATTCTGACTGCAAATAACAGGCAGCTTTAGCATCGGCTTTTCTGCTGCCTGTGTATCGGCAAGTATTGTTTCTGCCGCATCCTCATATGTGATACGCATCCCTGAACGGTAAAATTCCATATTCTCGTCTGTAAATACGATATCCAGCTGATATCTGCCAAGTATTTCTGCGAAAAGCTGCTCTAACTGCTTCACATCCTGCTGCACCTGAAAACAATCCAATATTCCCCATTTTTGAAAGGCATAAACGGCAGCCGTAATCAGGTCCTGCACTCCCGGATACCCTGTAATCTCCAGCTCTTTTTCATCCTCCGTCGGCAGATCTGCCAGCTTCACTTCTGCCTGCTGAATATCCAGATGTAAAACCAGGGAACGTACAATTCCTTCCAATATCAGACGGTCACCCATCATGATAAAGCGTCCATTCCAAACAACCTGCGTATCGATCTGTTGTATCAGGTCGTGAAATACGCGTTTCTGTTCCTGATTTGCATTTAAGACCAGCATTTTCCAGACACCTCTCTTTTTCTTTCTGCTGCTTATTGTTACATCTTTTCATGACAGCTTTTATGTGAGTCCCTTCAAATCAAAATACACCCGACTGCTGACGACGTCGTCCATTGCCTGTATCTGTGCTTTCGCCTGATCCGCCTGGTCATGGTGCGTAACAATAATACACACTTCCTTCGCCCCTTCGTACTTCCTCCTGCGCAATAGCGGCACCTTGTGCCACTCTTCCGCATATGGAATCCTCTTTTGTATCATAGCGTTCATTACTTTTGATTTGATCCCTGCATCAGCAACTGCGCATAATGCAATATCACGTTCTGCTCTCATATTTACAGATGCCCCCTAATTAAATCCTACTACTTTCTGTGCAATCTTATATGCCGCAATCGATATTCTCCTCCCGCTCCTTCCTGGAAGATTCATTGTATTCCCCATGATCCCATTACGAAGATGATGGAACAGACGAAGATCCGCCTGCCTGATATAACTCCACAACTCTCTCTTTTTCTCCAGATTCTCTTTCGTACCTGAACGGATCAGCAGTACCGTAGAAATTACGGTAATGATTTCCAGGTAATTGAACATGTATTTCCGCTGCTTTTTGTTTGTTATTTTCCAAAGGTCATAAGCGTCGATCATCATTTTATTCACCTTGATCTGCTGATCGATCCTCTGAATCATGATCGTCTCGTTTACCGACTGGTCTTCACGTCCAATGTAATACCGGTAAAAATCAACGTCCAGATAATACATCGTCTTTACGTATGGCAACGGAATATACACATACAGATTATCTACATAAAACGTATGCCTCGGCAGTTCCAGTCCGCAGTCACGCAGCAGCTTTGTCCGGTAGATGACAGAGTGCATCAAAAGATACTGCCCCTTTCGCATATGACGCACGTCGCTCCAGGTAAACATTCTGTTCTGTACCAGCGCAGACGTATACTTCATAACCTTTTTATGCTTCGCCCCTTCTTTTTCATATACAAAATTGGAGATCAGCATATCCAGCGTCTGATCAGAGCCTGCAATTTCCCTGAGCGTATCCAGTATTTTTTTATAAGCGTCAGCGTCTACCCAGTCGTCGCTGTCTACAACTTTGAAAAATAATCCGCTTGCGTTTTTTAATCCGGCGTTCACCGCCGCTCCATGCCCTCCGTTTTCCTGATGAATGGCTTTTACGATATTCGGATACCGTTTTTCATATGCATCTGCAATCTCAGGCGTCATATCCCTGGAACCGTCGTCCACAACCAGAATTTCCACATCATCCCCGCCAGGCAGCAGGGAATGGATGCAGCGTTCCATATAATCCTGAGAGTTATAACATGGTATTGTAATTGATAATAGTTTCATCCTGCTCTCCTCTAACAACCAGTCAGCTGATCTGCCAGATCCAGCGCTTTCTTCGTCATCGCATCGATATTGTAATACTGATACTCCGCCAGTCTGCCCAGCAGATACATATTCGCATACTGCTTTGTTAGTTGTTTATATTTTTGATATTGTGCTTCGTTTTCCGCATTCATGATCGCATAATACGGAATCTCTCCCGGCGCTCCGGTATAGGCAAACGGATATTCTCTGATAATCGTCGTACCTTCCGCATCCTTTTGTCTTGTCAGATGTTTAAATTCCGTAATACGGGTAAATTCTTCGCTAACCGTATAGTTGACCACACTATGTCCGTTCTGAAAATCCTCCTGCGCAAAGTGCGCAAACTCAAATCGCAGCGACCGGTAAGGCAGTCTTCCATATCGACAGTCATACAGCTCATCCAGCGCCCCGGTAAAAATTACGTTTCCTGTAAATGCCTGTCCTCCCAGCAGAATGGCATGATCCTGAAAATCCAGAATCTCTTTCGCGTCTGTGCCTGTCTGTACGGAAATATTTTCATGATCCAGCATTCTTGTAAACAATTCGGTATAGCCGTTCTTTGGCACGCCCTGATATTTATCCTGAAAATAACGGTTATCATAGGAAATCAGCACCGGAACCCTGCCTGTTACCGCCGGGTCGATTTCCTCGGGCGTCTGCCCCCACTGCTTCATCGTATACTGCAAAAAAATATTTTCGTAGACATACTGCGCAATCGCCTGTATCTGTGGATCCGGATTTTCCCGCAGCTTCATAATCGCAACGGAGCTGCCCTTTCCGTAAGCGTGAATTAATTTTTTCTCCAGTTCGTCCGCCATACTGCTGTCATAGACACAGTGCAGCGTATTTAAATTAAACGGAATCGGAATCAGACTCCCATTGACATCCGCGACTACCTGATGTCCATTTTCATATAGTGTCCATTCTGTGAAACGGGACAGATAAGCAAATACATCTTCCATATTTGTATGAAAAATATGCGGTCCGTATTCATGTACCAGAATCCCATACGCATCCAGCCTGTCATAGCAATTGCCGCCGATATGGTCACGCTTTTCCACAACCAGTACTTTATGGCCTCCTTTTTCTGCAAGCTGTCTGGCCACCACGCTTCCCGCAATGCCAGATCCAATTACAATACTGTTGTACATCACTTCCTGCTGCTTTCTCCTTCCTCATTATAATTGCAGACGATCAGACAGATCCGTCTGTCTGACCGCCGCCTGTTTTTCCGTTCAAACTTGATTATACACAATTTCACGTAAAATGCCAGTATTTTTGCATATCTGTTTGAAAAGATTCTCCCTCCGGCAGAGAAATATAAAAAAGTTCATATTTTATTTACAATATCCTCATTTCTTTCACATACGGATTTCACAAATTACCTTTATGATAAGTACAGTTGATACAAAACATCAATTACTAATTAATAATCATTTTCATATTTTAAACGCAGGAATGCCAAATCGCAGAAACCGCGTTGCCCTGCCGCATGGCAGGGTTCCTCCCAAAGCTAATTACTTATTTTCTTTTTCATATAAAGCCGGTGTCCCCTAACACCGGCTTCCCCTTATGAAAACGTCATTTATTTTTTATCTTTTGAAATTCCCAGACGAATATTCATATATTTTGTGTATCTTGCAAATGCCGACGGAATCGCATACTTTTCCTCAGAGACTTCCGCTTCGGCAAAAACGTAGCCTGTTTTATGCTCTGTCAGATCATCCAGCTGTGCGACACGGATCATATAGCCGGTCATCTGCCATTCAATATGAGAAAAAATATGTCTGGCCTCCTCCAAAGGTTCGATTTTCAGCGGCAGCAGCTCCATCCCTTCTACATATCTGGTAACTTCTTCTCTGGTCAGATGTCCTTCCAGATTGGGAAACTCGTACATGCCGGCCAGCAGCCCCTGCCGCGGCCGGCGGTGCAGCAGTACTTTTTCTCCATCCCGAATCACAAGCACCGTTTTTTCTTCGATCTTTCTTGGCTTCGTTTTATTTTTATACGGCAGGCGATCATAGGTACCATGTCTAAAAGCCAGACAATACGGCTGCCAGGGACATTCCCTGCATTTAGGCTCCCCATTCGGCACGCATACCGTCGCCCCCAGCTCCATCGTCGCCTGTGTGAACATAGCTGCCTGATCCTTTGGTATGACAGGCCACAGCAGCCTCTCTGCCTCACTTTTTACCGACTGCTTTCCAATATCCGAGTCATCCTCTGAAACACGCATCAGTATCCGCAGCACATTACCGTCTACCGCAGGGACCGGTATCCCATATGCGATCGACGCAATCGCGCCTGCCGTATAGTGTCCGATCCCTTTCAGCTTTAGCAGCGCTTCATAGTCCGCCGGAAGCACCCCCTCATAGTCCTGCATTACCGTACGGGCAGCAGCCTGCATATTTCGCGCCCGGTTATAATATCCAAGCCCCTCCCATAATTTCAAAAGCCGCTCTTCAGGGCAGTCTGCAAGCGCTGCCACATCCGGCAAAGCCTGCATAAAACGTTCAAAATAAGGTTTTACCGCCTCTACTCTCGTCTGCTGAAGCATAATCTCAGATACCCATACCCGGTATGGTTCCGGCTGTTCCCTCCATGGCAGAACCCTCGCATGATCCGGGTACCACTCCAGCAATGGTCTCACTAATTGTCTGATCGGATAATCTTTGAGCATACCTGTACTCCCTGTTTTTACCTGCGTACGCCGGTCACTCCTTTTGAAGCCGGACTTTTTACAAGCACTTTATTTTGTTTCAGCGCATATCTTATCACATAGTAATAAGTTGCCCCTTTTTTTGCCGACTGATCCTGAAAGCTGGTCTTTTTCATATTTGTCAGCGTTTTGATTCTTTGGTATGCGCCGCCTTTTTCTTTTCGATAGATATAGACCCGGTCTGCTTTCGTATATTTTTTCCAGCTCAGCGTATTTCCGCTGGCATTGCATTTTATCGTCGCTTCTGGTTTTTTCTCTTTCACCGCCAGCATTTGCCTGAGCATATCCTGTGTCTGATCGCCGACAATGCCGTCCGCTACAATCCCGCATTTTTTCTGAAATGCAGTCACCGTTTTTGTCATCGTTTTTGTCCAGCTGCCATTTACCGTCAGGTTTGCTCCATCCAGTGAGATTAACGCCGCCTGCAGCCACTGTACATGCTGCTTTTTCATATTCTTTTCTGCATAAAGAGCGCCTGCTGGCTTTGGATAATCTGCCGGATTTGTGGAATACACGGTAACCGGAACAACCAGCTCTGCCGCCTCATGGGTATCTGTCTGTCTCTGTCTGACAATGATTTCCGCCTCACCGGCGCCAAGTATCTTAACCATACCCTGATCGTCTACGGTCAGTATGGCACTTTCTGACGAACGATAAGTAAGCGGCTCCTGCGCATGCGAGCTTGTCACTTCCAGAGAAAAGCTGCCCTGCGTATCATTCAGCGCATAACTTTTTTTGGACGTTGTCAGCACCGTCTTTTCCAGCGGCTTTACGTCAGGTACTTCCGGTTCCTGCACAATCGGCGGCTGAAAATCCGGCACTGGTTCCTCTGGCTCCTGCACGATCGGCGGCTGCGGATCTGGCACGGTTACATCCGGATTTGTTGCCGGCGGCTGCGGATTCGGTGCGTCAGCATTTGTTTGAAACACCGTCCGGATCAGCTTTACAATCGTATCTTTCCCTGCGTAGCCGTCAACTGTGAGCTTTTGTTCTGTCTGAAACCTGGTAACGGCGGCTTTTGTCGCGTCATCGTATGTATTTGTAACGACCAGTCCGGCTTTCATACTCGTATTCAGCGCCCGCTGTACCCACGCCGTTCCCTTGTCCCTTGCCGACACATAATCGTATGGAATATAAGAATCTGCGGCGCCGCAGTACGTCCATCCCAGTCCGGCCGCATACTGATACGTTTCAAACCTGCGAGTGAGGTATGCGCTATAACCCATGACAGAGTCACAGACAGCAGCCTGATGCAGTTCATTGAGCGTGACCGCTTCATAGCCGCCTGCAAATTTGCCTGCAGATGCCGCTACCCGTCCGGCTGCTCCGGAACCTCCCTGGTTTGCCAGATCCGCAAAATATACGAGCGCCGGCTCGTTCGTAATGCCCAGACGCTGTCCCTGACTGATATAATCCGTAATATCCCTGACTGCAAGTACGTCCTGCGCCTGCTTGCTTTGTTCAGTAGCCAGCAGTTTTTTCACTGCCGCCGCTTCTTTTGACGTTAATTTCCTCGTACTCCATTTTGTCGTATCTGTCGTAGATATAATTTCCTGATAAAGCGTATTGCCCAGCAGTTCCTGCGCCTGCTGTTCATCTGCCTGCGTAATCGTACGAAGCAGCGCCAGCGCTCTCCATCCATGCCACTGCAGCTTACCGATCGATACAGCTCCGTTATCATTCGGATTGACGGAATTATAACTGCCTTCATTATGGTATAAAATCTGTGCCGCCGCCGATACTACCGCGTCCATCTGTGCCTGTTGCGCCTGCACGGAATGTGCCGGAAACAGCAAAACGGTAATAAACATCCCGAGCAGCGCCGCAGACTTCCATCTTTTTAAGCAATTTTCAATTTTCATGTTCCATCCCTTTCTAAATGCCACTGTTATGACCCTGTTTGCGTAACAGTCCGGATCTCTTCCTGTTACATATCTCTCTACTATAAAATAAGCCCCATGCAATATAGTACGCAGGTATCCCAAAAAATACCGGTATGTTCATGCATTTTTATTGACATATGTTTAACAAAGTTATAAATTATTAGTATGAAGCATCTTAATTACATATTTCTAGGAGGAAACAAACAATGAACAACTTAAAACTTGAAGTTGAAAATCAGATCGCGGTTCTTACGATCTCAAGGCCTGCAGCATTAAATGCATTAAACAGCGAAACTCTTGACGAGTTAAATACTGTTTTAACGGAAATCGAAGCAAGAGACGACGTAAAAGTCGTAATCTTAACCGGCGGCCCGGACAAAAAAGGCAATGCGTTCAAATCCTTCGTAGCAGGCGCTGATATTGCTGAGATGGTAAACTTCACCGCAGCAGAAGCGCGTGCGTTTGGTATGAGAGCATCTGAGCCATTCTTTAAACTGATGAATATGCGTCAGGTAACCATCGCTGCTGTAAACGGTTTCGCACTTGGCGGCGGATGTGAGATCTGCATGGCATGCGATATCCGCATCGCTTCTGACAACGCTACATTCGCACAGCCGGAATGCGGTCTTGGAATTATCCCTGGCTTTGGCGGTACACAGCGTCTTGCTCGTCTGGTCGGCATGGGCCGTGCAAAAGAAATGATCTTCACCTGCGATAACATCAACGCAGAAGAAGCATACCGCATCGGACTTGTAAACAAAGTCGTATCTACAGAAGAATTAATGCCTGCAGCAAAGGCTATGGCTGAGAAGATCGCATCCAAGGCAAGCTATGCCGTATCCATCGCAAAAGCTGCCATCAACAACGGTTATGACATGGATATCAAAAACGCTGTAGAAATGGAAGCAAATCTGTTCGGCGTTACCTGTTCTACACATGACAAGCAGGAAGGTATGACCGCATTTTTAGAGAAACGGAAAGCAGATCTGACAGACTTCTAATCTATGTAATAAGAACGGCATGCAGTCTGATACACCGGCCGGAAAGGACGGAATGCGTGCCATGCTTAAAAGGGAAGGAGCCAATGGCTTCTTCCCTTTTTTAAATAATTTAATGAAAATATAATTATTTAAGGACTCGAAAACCTTCAGGGATTACTGCTGCATGTATGTACGATAAACGCCCCAGTCCCAGTTTTCAAAAAATCTAATATCTTCTATCACTTTCCGTAAATCTTCTTTTGACAGCATGGTAAATGAAAGCATCTTTTGTCCGCTCTGCTTTTCCCATTTCGGATCTTTCACCGGAATCCCAAAGTATCCTTTTTTACAGGAAACCAGTCCTCTTCCGCGTAATTCATCACTGAATCTTTGAAACAGTTCTTTTTCTCCTTTTTTAGATTCATATTTGTGCTGATCTTTTACTGGCAGTCTGGCGGCTTTCACCTGTCGTCCGTTTGCATCTCTTTTGACAATCTGTTTTTTTCCAATTCCCAACGAGGCTTCAGATACGGAGTCAGCCTTTCCTCCGTAAATCAATAACAGGTGCGTATGTTCGACCAGCTCCTGCCCGGTGAAAGCGCCGCTAAAATCGATTTCATCTCTCAGTAATACCACACTGTCCCTCACTTTATCTAAAATAGAATCTTTCTTTGATAATAGCATTCTGACCATATCGCTTCTATTGATATTTTTCATCTCAAACAAAATGCTGAGCTTATCCGTCTGCTCTCCTGCATGATATAAAAATCCGTCACAGGAACAACTGTCTGGCTTAACTTTCATTTTTAACTGATCAAATGAAATCGCGCTTATTTTCCGACTCATTGGGCAGATTTCACTCAGCCATTCGTTTTTCATTTTTTTCTCATCGTAATCTTTACTTCCTTCCATCGATTTCAATTTCCTTAATGCAGTCGGCAGCGAAATCAAATAAAAGTTGGAATTAATTTTTTCATCTTCATATTCTGACAATTCCTGTTTATTAAGCAGTTCTTCTAATCGGATACTAATTTTGATCTTCCTCCCCATGATTGTATCGTTCGTTTCTTTCTGCAGATCCATGGACGTTATTGTTCGTCGTCAACTCCATATTGTCCATCGATCTCTTCCTGCAGATCGTCAAATGCATCTGATAATATCTCATACAATTCTGTCATTCCATATTCATGCTTCATCATATTTTGTATACTATGATTATTTTCTTCATCTTTCGAGACATAGTATACGTTCAGCTGTTCCATACTTTCATATTTATCGGTAAAGCACTCAATCGCACGTAAAAAATATGGACTGTGGGTTGTAATAATAAGAGTCAGCTGATATGCTTTTTGAAGAAGCACAAGTGCCCTTGCATATACAATCTGCCATTGCGGGTGAAGATTGATTTCCGGTTCATCAAATATTAAGATGTCCTTTTTCTTTATTACTCCCATTCTGACAATATATTCGAATAAAGCAAGCGCCTTGACGCCCGTAGATACATTTTGCGGATAAAAAGCTCCTTTCGAATCGTTTTCCTTAAACTTAATTCCTTCTTTTCCAAAAACATCTGCCTGTCCGTTCATTTCCTTTCTCAACATAACGAGAATGTCTTCTGCTTCTTTCGGAGTTTTATATAAATTTAATCTGTTAAAATCAAATCCTGAATACCGGACCATACTTCTTTTTCTGACATCCGCATTAAGAGTATTTGGAATCAGCAACATCTTAAGAGCTTCCGGTGCGATGCCATTCAGACCGATCTCATCAAAAGTCTTAGGAGACTCTACAAAATATACTCCGGATTCAAATCGGACTGGCGCAGACAGCTGGGAATCTGTATCGGTCAGTTTTAAAAAGGCCTCTCTCTCCTCATTTTCAAATAAAATCTGACTATATTCTTTTCCCTGCTTCATGTACTGTCCCCGAAAACAGGAAGAGAAGGACATTTTAATAAATTCAGCCTGAAGAGTAGTTTCCTCCAGTTCGATCTGATCCAGTTCCCGAACCGCATCCTCTATCCAGTCATTAAAATATGACCGATATCGGCTGATCAGATCCTCTATATCATTTTTCCTGTACAGCGCAACATACCCTTTACAATACTCATTCAGCCAGTCATATACTTTATGATCTCCTACAATCTGATGATCCTCAATAGAAATAATAAAATCGCCGTCGCAGCAATACTCATTCATCAGCTGATTGGCCCTGTTTGTCCTGCGTCTGCGCGCATCTGTATGGTTCAGACAAAACTCTTCGAGCAGCTGACTCCGATTCTCTAATACTTTTTTTATATTCTCCGCACACATGGAAAAATATATTTCTTTCCACTCATCCATTTCCCGAAGCAATGCAAAGACCGTTTTTCCAATCGTACTCTTCCCTGTATTATTTTCTCCCGCAATGACCGTAATTCCATCTAAATCAACTGCCGCATCTTCAATCTGGCCTACATTTTTTATTTGAATCCTCATTCACATATTCTCCATTATTCTTCAAATGACTTTTTATTTATAAAATAATATAAAATCATTATAAAATCAGGCGGAGAACTATCCCGCTCTCCGCCCGTTTCGTTTTATCCCATACGATAAATCTGACATCTGTTACACACGATTTGCATTTGTCATCTGCCGCCTGCTACAGTTTCTGTAAAATCTCCAGCGCGTCTTTCTTTAAGACACAGGTGCCATGCTCTGCCAGATAAGCCGCTTTATGTATATCCGCTGAAGCGTCTTTCATAAATTCTACAGAAGCGCTGATCACCCGGCAGATTTCTTTGTCGCCCAGTCCGTTTCGTTCGATCAGCAGATAATAATTGGACGCTCCGCGCTCCTGCATGCGAAAAACGCTGCTGACTACCGGCTCTTCCAGTACGATTGATTTTGCATATGTAATAATCTGGTCCATGTTTGGAAATTCCAGTATGTACAGCCGCTTGTCACAGCCTTCTACCAGCGTGTCCTCGTCCTGCGCGCTCTGTTCCTGTGCATTTTCCTCCAGTCGGTTCCCTATGCCTGAAAGACTGTCTACTGCCGATTTTAAATTTTGTAAAATATTCAGGATATTGCTGTCCGGTCGTTCGGAAAATGTCAGTGCCAGCAAATGCTCTGGCAATACTGCGACCTGCACGGATAACGGACCTCCCTGTACTTTGAAGCCGACTTCTTCTTCTGCCATCGATACGATTTTGCGTAAAAAATCTTCTGTCTTTCCGTCATTCTGCAAAAAGTCATCCATCTGCAGGCCATTTTCAATCAATTCTGTCTCTGATACGATGCAGCGCACCGTATCCATATTAATCCTCTTAAATCTCATTCTCCCTCACCTTATTTTAACGCATACTCTGATTGTACAGCAGGTTCAGACAGATGCCTCTTTCCAACCGTTCCTGCAAAGTCAAACCCAAAAACTCCTGCCTGCTGCATATGTTCTCTTTCTATAGTATACACTACTTATCGCTGGTTGTCTATTGGATTCTGCTGCCATAGCAGTAAGTAATCAAATAAATTACCGAAGCAAAAATCACAATGACCGGACCGGTAGCCACATTTGTAAAATATGACACAATCAGTCCGAAAATTCCGGAAAACACCGAAAATAATACGGAAAAAAAATGATATTCCCGCAGATTTTGCGAGATGTTTCTGCTGGCGGCAGCCGGTAAGATCAGCAGCGCGTTGATAATCAGTATTCCTACCCATTTGATCGATACGGTTACGATAACAGCCGTAAGCACTCCAAACAGATTTTCTATCAGGCCGGCCCGCATGCCTCTGCTTTTCGCCAGCGTCCTGTGAATGCTGACCGCATGCAGCCTGTTAAAGCAGCACAGCCAGAAGACTGCCGTAACGGCAAAAATAATCTCCAGATAGATAATCTCGACTTTAGAAATACTTAGAATATCGCCGACCAGCAGTCCGGAATACTGACTAAAACTGCCTCCCCTGGATAAAATCGCCAGACCGACCGCGATACTGCAGCTGGAAAATACGGATATAATCGTATCATTGGCCGCCATTCCCGTACGGCCCAGACGGTTGAGCAGCAGCGCAAAAACAACTGCAAACAGCAACATGGAAAGATTGGTATCCGAGCTGCCAAGCACCACGCCGATTGCGATTCCGGTCAGCGCCGAATGTCCCAGCGCATCTGAAAAAAACGCCATCTTTCGTTCTACAATCATGGTCCCAAGAATCCCGAATAACGGCGTAATAATTAAGATTGCCACAAATGCCTGCTTCATAAAATCATATTGCAGCCATTCGGTAAAAAATGTGGTCATAGATATGCCTCCGCCTTTCCAAAAACATTCTGAAACTGCGCGCTGTGATAGACTTCCCTGACAGTTCCCTGTTTTAAGACCGTTTTATCTAACAATACCACCCAGTCTGCATATTTTGCCACGTAGTCCAGATCGTGTGAAATCAGAATCACCGCAAGATCAAAGTGACGCTTCAGATCGTCGATCAGCCGGTAAAACAGCTCCATACCGTTTTGATCGATGCCTGACACAGGTTCGTCGAGCAGCAGAAGATTCGGCTCGTCCATCACCGCCAGCGACAACAGTACCCGCTGCAGCTCGCCGCCGGAAAGACTGCATACCTGTCTGTCGATAAAGCTGTCTGCTTCGAACATTTTCAAACTTTCCAAAATCTGCCCGCGGAGTTTTTTTCTTTTCCATAAAAATACCGGAAAACGGGACTGGTAGCTGGCCATCAGGTCGTAAACGCTGACGGGGGTATGTTTTTCAATATTTATGCTCTGCGGAACATAACCAATTTTTAACTTTTGCAGTCTGCCGTCCTCCCGATCCTTGAACTCGATACTGCCTGTATAAGGCAGATCGGAAAGCATCGCCTTTACAAGCGTGGATTTTCCGGCTCCGTTTTTTCCGATTACCGCATTCAGAGAACCGCAGTGAATATGCAGATCGATATCGGTTAAAATTTCCTGTCCGCCGATCGCAACGCTCAGATGATTGATTTTGATACAGTGCAGTCCGCACGGCTTTATAATTTTACGCATCGATTTCACCTGATTTTCCATTGAAAGCCATCTCAGCCAGCCGGTCGTTTTCGTATTTTAGTTTGAGTGAGAAAAACGGATGATCTTCCTCCAGCAAACGGAAAAATATCTTATCGCCTTCCCAGACCGGCAGATCGTATACTTTCGATTTGTCCACCCATTCCAGATTTCCTTCGCTGCATTCTGTAAGCGTCCCGGTAAATGCGTCTGCCGTATACAGAAACATATATTCTGTCGGCTGCCGGTCGCAGATAAAGGTAATGATTCCCCGTAATTTCCATGCGGTAAGAATCAGCCCCGTCTCTTCTTCTACTTCGCGCAGCAGACATTCCTCCGGCGATTCGTCGGCTTCAAAATGACCGCCGACGCCGATCCACTTGTCTTTGTTAATATCGTTTTCCCGTTTTACCCTGTGCAGCATCAGATATTTTCCATCTTTTTCAATATAGCACAGCGTCGTCTGACTGCTTCTCATCGTACAAATCCCCCTGCTGATTTCAATGATTTGATTATACCACAGAAAATTTCATTTTCAATGGGAAAGACGCAAAAATCGCAGGGCATATTCTGTTACGGAATATGTCCTGCGTAATTTTCGTCTCGTTCCTAAATATTTTCCCCTTCGTTTCCTGCGAAATCAGTCAAAAGATCTGTATCCTATACTTCTACCGAGAAATGTTCGAATAAAATCCGCTCTGCTTCTGCGCTCCAGAGTCCTCTGTTTTTCTTACATGCCTCGTCCAGTTTTTGAAACAGCGGATCTGTTTTTCCTTTTTCTGCAAAATCTTCGATTGCGGTTAACGGCATATCAAACTGTGTATAAGTCAGCTTTTTGCCTCCCGGAATCTTCGGCAGATTCAGCGTCGCGTCCGCGATACTGTCAATTCCTCCGACATGTGTGACCATAACCGCCGGTTCGATTTTTCCTTTTGCCGCCAGATCATTTGCTTCGATCAGATCGTCGTTGTTGCCGCCTGTCGTCCCTACAATGTGCTGGCTCGTATAATGTACGTCGTACAGATTGATCTCTGCCTTGAACTGATTGTCTGTCGGCCCTGCAAAGAAGTTCATACAGCCGTCAAACGCAAGTATCTGATCTCCAAGCTCTGCAACGCCGCGATTCGGCACATAAACAAATACGTCGTCATAGCCTTTGCCGCCGGTTAAATCGATCAGTTCTTTCACCGGATCCGCCATCTTTGCCGTATTCACATACATAAGCTCCACACCGTTTTGCTGCGCGAAGGATTCCGGAATGACCTCTCTGGCGCGTTCGATCTTTGCATCGTCGATGTCTGTCACAACGATACGTTTCGGTTTGTTTTCAAACTGTATGCCGTAACTGACCGCGCCGAGTCCCATCGGGCCGCATCCGCCGAGAATAATAATATCTCCGCCTTCTTTTGTCCCGCCTGCCAGATCATGGTTTCTTTTGTTTGTGTGATAATTTCCATGATAGCCGCCGATAATACAGCTCATCGGTTCTCCCAAAGACGCTTCAAAAAAACTCTCTCCTTCGTATGGCATCAGACATCCCAGCTCCATAACCTCGTGAGGAATCACGCAATATGTACATGCGCCTCCAAAAAATTCATACGAATAGCCCGGAGAAGCCAGACTTCCCTTATAATTTAACGCTGGCTGCTGTGCGAATTTCATACCCGGATGAAACTGATCCTTCCACTTGTCGCCGACTTCCACAATCACCCCGGCAAACTCGTGTCCGATAATAATCGGATTGGTGTCGATATTCTGCGGCGCACGTTTGTGCTTCTTTCCCTGCTCTACCAGCTTGTAGGTCGACATACAGATACTGTCGCTGATGACTTTTACCAGAATCTCATCGTCTTTAATTGCCGGAAGCTCAAACTCTTCCAGTCTTAAATCTCTCGTACCATACATTCTGACTGCTTTTGTCTTCATATTTATTCTCCTTTTAATTAAATGATATTTAAATTTTCTCAATGACAACCTGTTCCATCAGTTCGTCTACAAGCGCTCTGGTCGGCGGTTTTGTGCCGATGGTCGTAACTGCGCCTGCGGATGTCGCGATGCACATGCGTACGGTCTGCTCATTGTCCAGCTGCTGATCCCACGCATATGCCAGTGCCGCTACCATTGCGTCCCCTGCGCCTACCGTAGAGTGTGCTCTGACCGTCAGCGCCGGACATTTGACCTCATATCCGTCCCGTACAAACATCGCGCCGCTTTTCCCCATGGATACCGCGACTGTCCCGATCCCTTTGCCCTTTAAGCTCTTAGCCGTCTCAAGCAGCTCTTCTACCGAAGCCCGATAGTCAAATCCCGCATACTCTTCCAGTTCCACGCGGTTTGGTTTGATCATATCCGGCCCCGCGTCGAGCGCATTGCGAAACAGTTCGCCGTCTGCATCGAGCAGCACCTTTGCCCCGTGCGCATGCACCCGTCTGGTTATCTCTCCGTAAATCCCTTTATCCACGCCGTTTGGAATACTCCCTGCCAGAATAAACAATGTCTGCGCGTTTGCGTATCCTTCCAGTTTTTCCATCAGCTGCCCGATCTGCCCGTCTGAAATCATCGGCCCCGGCTCGTTCAGCTCGGTCACTTCGCCGGTTTGTTCAAATACTTTTGTATTCGTCCGGGTTTCTCCGTCGACCGTGATAAAATCGTTTTGTATTCCTTTATCATTTAACACAGACTCGATCGTTCTGCCTGCGTTTCCTCCCAAAAATCCTGTCGCAACGCTCGTTCCGCCCAGTTCCTGAATCGTCTTGGACACATTGATTCCCTTGCCGCCCGCGTCATACTCCACCTTTTGGATCCGGTTCAGCCCGCCGTGCTGTAATCTGTCAATGTCCACAGTTTTGTCGATTGCCGGATTCATTGTAACCGTTACTATCATCGTCGTTACTCCTTTCCTGTCAAAATCTGATATACCGTATCCACATCGCCGGCCGCCAGACGCCCGGCTGCCGTATCATCCAGCATTTTCTCCGCGATTGTGGACAAAATATCCAGATGCTCCTCGCCGACACCCGCGATACCGATGACTACATGCACCTCATTTCCATCCCAGTCGATACCGTCTGGAAATGTCATCACCGCGATACCGGACGCTTTTACTTCTTTCTTTGCAGCCTCTACGCCGTGCGGCAGAGCCAGCCCGCTTCCCATAAATGTGGAAAAGGTCTTTTCTCTTTCTACCATTGCGTCCACATATGGCTGATCTACATACCCGCTGTCCGCCAGCATCTGACCAACCGCACGTATCACCTGCTCCTTACCCGCGGATTCGCAGTTCACACGGATATTTTCACGATAAAGCAGTTCCTTTTTTTCTATTGTCTGTTCGATTGTCTGTTCGATTGTCTGTTCCGTTGTCCGTTCTGCCGCCGCTTCTTTTTTCTTTTTAAAAAACATAATCTTCCTCCCTCGTATAATAAGTTTGTAAGCAAGAAAAACAGCTTACAGACTTATTCTTTTTT
>CAJTMV010000022.1 GCA_910577225.1 uncultured Eubacterium sp.
GGC
Source organism: uncultured Eubacterium sp. (assembly GCA_910577225.1). Lineage (GTDB taxonomy): Bacteria > Bacillota > Clostridia > Lachnospirales > Lachnospiraceae > Eubacterium_J. Next base: position 4 of record CAJTMV010000022.1, read on the forward strand.
GTGTGAGCCTCATGCCTAAGTCTGCGTAAGCGCTGGATTTCACCTCCGCTAAGAGCGCCCCTCGGATGTCCGCTCAGTCCCATGCCGCCCGCTCCAGGCCCCCTTCCGGCGGTCACGCACACTGTTTTATAGCTGCTTTTAAGTGGATTGCTTTTAGTTGTTTAATCCCGATGTAATCAGATGCTGTGGATGGCAGACTGGCGCCTTTGACTGCATAAATACTAATTTCACCTCTGTGATAAAGTATCGTTTTTATGTCTTTTCAGTGTTTCTCTTCATATGCACTAATTTAGCTGAAACCGTTTATAGAAAGAGATCGCTGAAAAAATCTTTTTTCTCTTCAGTGAAACATAATGTACAGATGTTTATCAATAAGGTTTTCTGTGTATTGTAGTTCTGGTTGAATAATCCGAACTTTTTCTGTGTCCTTTATAAAGCAGTTTTAATAGAAATTTATTTTTAAGTTTTTGATATTTCATACATCCATTTTTAAGATGCCGGGGTCAAAAGGTCATTGGCGTATAAATTGCCGTAATTGTTTTTCAATTGTACATTGTATCGCTTCTCTAATGTAATATATAATGTATAGATTTTTTGTGTAAATGTACAAACGATTCTACAACAAATAATACAATTTATAAAGAACGGACCTTTTGACCCTGGCGTCATTTTTATTGATTTAACAATATCCCAAACAGTCGTAATTCCCTGCATCTCCTGATTTATGGGTATTACAAAAAAGTTAGTGCATACATATGGGATTTCTTTCCTGACAAAGTTTCCATCTGTAAGCAATAGCGTCTCGGTATGCCAGGTTTTGCAAGTTTACAAAAACTAAAAACATATACATCTAAAAACAGCCGGTTCCGGGTTCCTGCCAGCGGTGACGGACACGTCCGCGCAGCCACAATAAGATTTTTAATAGCATTCATCCGAAATAAGTGCTATAATAATCCCTGTATCCATAATATTGGAGGTTTTTATGCATATATCCACACTGTTTATCTGGTTTATTTTATATAGTATCCTGGGATGGATTTACGAAACGGTCTATTGCAGTATCAAAGAGCTGAAATGGGACAATCGCGGTATGCTGACAGGCCCGTATTGTCCTATTTATGGCGTTGGCGCGGTACTGGACGTTCTGCTCTGCGGCCGGCTGCCTAATGCCTGGTACGTTTTTTTTGCGTGTATGCTTGGTTCTGCCGTACTGGAATATATTACCTCTTATGCAACGGAGCGTATGTTTCATGCGGTCTGGTGGGACTACAGCCGGCTCCCGTTTAACCTGCACGGACGTATCTGCCTGTTCTGTTCTCTTGGTTTCGGATTCGCCGGATGGATTGTTCTGTATGGTCTGCATCCTTATATGTCGCGCCTGACCGCGCCGCTTTCGACTAATTTTCAGGAACTGCTGTCGCTGTTGTTTATGGCGGTTTTTGCTGCCGACTGTACGCTGACTGCCGACTCGCTGGCGAGAATCAACGTCAAGCTGGAAGCGACCATGCGTGCGATAGACTCCCAGATATCTGAAAAATACGACGCTTTTATTGAAAACGCAAGGCATAACATTTCCGAGGGCTTCGATACAATAAAGGGTAAGATTTCGTTTGAAGAATTCAAAGAACACCGGACGATCGAAGAAGTAAAGAAAACACTGCTTACCATGAACCGGCCGCAGACACGGGCGCTGCGTTCACTGGCAGCCTTCCGACACGTTTCTTACAGCGAGATTGGCAGCCGTATGAAGCATGCGCTTTCCTTTGGAAAAAAAGATCATCTGCAAAAAACCGAGAGCAGATTTCCTCATGAAGCACAAACCAGCAGAAAGGAAGAGGTCTGTCATGAAGCACAAACCAGCAGAAAGGAAGAGGTCTGTCATGAAACACAAACCAGCAGAAAGGAAGAGGTCTGTCATGAAACTAACCTTACAGGAACAAAAAGAAATAAAAAATGATCTGCACGGACTGCTGCATACGCCGGAAACCGCTCTGATGAAACAATGCATCCAGCACGGCTGCGTCTCGACCTACGACCATGTACTAAGCGTTGTCCGGCTTAGTTTTTATCTGAACCGCAGACTGCGTCTCGGCGCGCCTTCCAGAGAGCTGGTACGCGGTGCGTTCCTGCATGATTTTTATCTGTACGACTGGCATGAAAACGGCTATATCGGCCGGCTGCACGGACTGCATCATCCTGCGATCGCATTAAAAAACGCTTCGATGCGATATCCTCTGACACCGACGGAACGCAATATAATTGAAACCCATATGTGGCCCCTGACACTGTTTCATATTCCAGGGTGCCGCGCGGCAGTAATCGTGTGCATTGCGGACAAAATCTGTTCTGCTTACGAAACTGTTTCGTACAGAATAAGACCGAAACATCATCCGTCAAATGCTTTTTCTCATCATCCCAAAAGCCGTTAAACGAATCATCTTTCGGTCATACCTTAAAATCTCTGTTGTCCGCAGTGCCGTTACTGCATCAGTCGTATTAATTTTCCGCTGTTTGCCGGCAGTTCCAGACGCAGTACCTTGTCGTCGATCGGAAGCTGCTCACAGGCGGAAAGGTCCAGTCCCTTTCCGAACGCTTCTTCCCAGCAGATCTTTGCGTCGAGCACGTTTACTGCCTGTCTGACATACCCGGCCAGCGGAATCTCCAGCTGCACCGGCTGATCGCCGCAGCTGACCGCAATCACCATCGCTTTCTTCCTCAGTACTCTGGCATATACAAACAGTTTTTCTGAAACCATCATCTCCTGATACTGTCCGAAAAACAACTCCGGAAACTGCTGGTTTGCACGCCCAAGCAGACAGTGCAGCCGGGTAACCGGATCCTGTTCATATGCATTCTTATAATCCGACAATTTCAGCTGCGATTTCTCTTCTTCATCCTCTTCTTCGTTCTGTTTTCCGGAACCGGTAAACTCAGAGCCGCAGTACAGTGCCGGAATTCCGTATAAAGTATACTGCAGCAATGCGATCAATTTACGATGTTCCGGCTGATTTAATTTTTCATAAATATGCGAAACATCATGATTATCCACATATGTATACAGTTTGGCATATGGACATTGTTGATTTGTCTCCCGCACAGACCTCGAAATCAACGGATAATCACCATTATTATGCGCCAGTACAAATTTCTTCTGCAGCTCGTTATTTGCAGCGCTATGCAGCATCTTATCGTTTACCCAGCGGTCGTATGCATCATCCATCAGTCCGCCCATCAGCCAGAAATCCGGTTTAGCCCTCTGCGCTACCTTCCTCAGATCCTTGATAAAATCATAATCGTTTTCATCCACTGCATCGATACGTATGCCGTCCAGATCAAATTCGCTGATCCAGTAACGCACCGTATCAAAATGGTAATCCTGCAGCCATGGACTCGTCATATTCAGTTTCACAAGCCGCTGATATCCGCCCCAGCTTTCATAGCTGAATCCATCGCCATATGAATTGTCGCTCATAAAATTTATATTTGAAAACCAGTCTTTATACGGCGATTTTTTTCTGTCTCTCTTTAAATTCTGAAAGGCAAAAAATCCACGTCCCACATGATTAAACACAGCGTCTGCAACTACATGCATTCCCATATCATGACACTGCGCCACCCATTGTCTAAACTCTTCGTTTATTCCCAGCCTGTCGTCAATTTTATGATAATCAATAATTCCATGCCCATGCGTATCAGCCTTGAACACCGGCCCGATATGGATTGCATTGCAACCCATCTTTTTTGCATGAGCGGCCCATTCTGTCAATTCTGCAAAATGTGAGCCTTCTGTTTTCACGCCCTGCTGCTCACATCCGCACAGACTGAGCGGATGAATCTGGTAAAATACAGCACTGTCATACCAAGCCATCTTTATAAACTCTCCATTTCCTTTCATTTTTTGATCTTACAGTTCCATAATCATTCCGGATCGCTGCCTTTTCCGCCTTCCTGCCAAATGAACGGTTTCACGCAAACATGGAAACCGAACCGGTATGACGCCCGTCGATCACATAATATGCCGCTTCATGCTCCTGCCGTATGTAAATTTCGATTTCATGCATTTTTTTACCAGCATGAATATTTGTATACTTTTCTATGACACGCTCGATAATGCTGTCACAGTCGCACTGATGTCCTCTGTACTCGAAAATCAGTCTGTGCTTTACGCCGTTCATCCAGTTAATCTCTCCACTCAGGCTGCTTGCAGAAATATCACGATCGGAATCCCACAAATTTACAAAAGACTGAAATCCCCCGTTCACTACATAATATGCCCGCCCATCCTCTGGTTTGACATACACCTGAATATTCTGAACCGGAACCGAACATCTGCCGCTGGCTTCGCGATATGCTTTTTCTGCCAGCTTCGTCAGATTAATTTCCTTTTCATAATACTGCAAATACATGCGAAGCGTTGTATCTGAATTAACCATCCCATTCCCTCCTGTCTGTTGCTTTGTGATACGTCGACTACTTTATGGTATATTTTAGTACATTCATTTCGATTTGTACACCCGATTTCTGCTTTTTTAAACAAAAAATTATGGTAACGACATGTTTTTTTTCCTTTTTCGCTATTTTGGGCAAAATCCGGGCAGCGTTTTTGGCGCTTTTTTCTATTAGGAAGTCTTGACTTTTTTTTTCATAGTGATAAACTTCTTTTGATAATAAATTCACAATAATTTTATCTTTTTTATCTACATTTTACATTTTAAAAAGATTAGGAGGAATCAGTAAAATGTTACTCGCACAAATTTTGGCAGCGGCTGTTTTTGTCATGATGTTTCTTATGATTGTCCTGGATAAGATCGAACGGCATTATGTGACGCTCGGCTGCGGTCTGCTGACGCTTGCCGTTGTATTCGGCATCGTTATGCAAAGTCCGGATGCAGTTTTGGAAACACTGAACCTGCGCAGTATCTTTACCCTGGATTTCTGGTATGCCGCCGGCGAATCTTCAGAATCATCGAGCGGTATCAACTGGGCAACCATTATCTTTATCGCCGGTATGATGGTTATGGTAGAAGGAATGGCAAAAGCTGGTTTTTTCCAATGGCTATGTATGCGCCTTGCAAAGCTGGTACATTACAAACCCGTTCCGCTGTTTCTCGCATTTATGATTATGTCCGCGTTTTTGGCCATGTTCATTGACAGCATCACAGTTATTCTGTTTTTGGCCGCCGTGACGGTAGAGCTGGCAAAATTGTTAAAATTTAACCCTGTCCCGATGATCCTGTCAGAAATCTTTTGTGCGAATCTGGGCGGTTCGGCAACGATGTGCGGTGATCCGCCGAATATTATTATCGGAACTTCTTTAGGATATTCTTTTAGCGATTTTTTAACAAATACAGGACTTATGGCAGGTGTCAGTCTGTTCCTTGTCATCGGCTATTTCTACCTCGTTTTTCACAAAGAACTGGAGGCAGCCGAAAAAAATGCCGTGGATACAAGTTCCATGCCGGATCCGAAAGATGCGATTAAAAATAAAAAAGATTTTACGCTAAGCTGCATCATTTTTGCAGTTGCCGTCGTTATGCTTATTACGCATGCGCAGACAGGTCTGACGGTCGCATTTATCGGAACGGTCATTACGATCATTACGCTGATTGCGTTTGCCAGATATGCGAAGGAACTGCTGTCCAAAGTAGATTATAAGACTCTGCTCTTTTTCATCGGCTTATTTATCGTTGTCGGCGGTCTGGAGCAGACTGGTATTCTGGAAATTATCGCCGGTTATATCGGTAAGGCAAGTAAAGGCAACCTAAAGCTGATGGTTGCGATCATTATCTGGGTATCTGCCATTGCAAGCGCATTTGTAGATAATATCCCGTTTGCAGCGACGATGATACCTGTGATTAAAAGCCTTGCCGCAACGCAGGGAGTCAGTCTGGAAACGCTTGCCTGGGCACTGTCTATGGGTACGGATATCGGCGGAAGCGGCACGCCGATCGGAGCATCCGCAAACGTCGTAGGCACTTCGGTAGCAGCCAAAAATGGTTATGTCATCGGATGGGGCTCCTACTGTAAATCGGCGGCGCCTGCAACGATCATTGTTGTTGCAATATCTATGGTAATTATCTTCATCCGATACTGTTAATGCATATAGAAAGGAGCTTATTATGGCACAAACAATTATCTCAGTCAGTCGTGAATTTGGGAGCGGTGGTCATGTACTAGCCGAAAAAATTGCAAAAGACCATAATCTGAAGTTTTACGACAGACACATTCTGGATGAGATCGCTACAGAAAATAATATGAAGGTAGAAGTTCTGGAAAAATACGATGAAAAACCGCGAAATGCATTTCTCTCAAGAAGAGTCGGCGCTTTCTCCAATTCTATGGAAGAAATACTTGCTGAAATGCAGTTTAATTATATTCGTAAAAAAGCGGAGAGCGGCGAATCATTCGTAATCGTCGGCCGCTGTGCAGAAACGATATTAAGCGAACATCCGGGACTGATTTCGATCTTTGTGACAGGCGATGAGCTGGCCAAAATAGCCCGCATCAAAAGCGTTTATCAGCTTAGTGAATCCGATGCCATTGCGAAAATCCGACGCCATGACAAAAAACGGAAACAATACCATAACCGGCATTCCAGTTTCCGCTGGGGTGATTCCAGATACTACGACGTATGCATCAACAGCAGCAAACTGGGTCTGGAACGAACCGGAGCAGCACTGGAAAACTATATCAGAGAGCGCATCACCCAGATGCAGTAAACGCAGCTGATCATTTCATCCTGATAAAAAGGCGCTGTCACACGAGATACTTTCTTTGTGCGACAGCGCATTTTTATTTATATGCGGATTTTATTTTTGAAAATAATAATTGTCATCCGGCTGCTCATATCCAAAACCCGGATGCGTCTTTTTCAGCGCCAGATACAGCGCCGCATTTGTCAGCATCTGGTAAGGTCCCGAATAAAAAATTCCGGTCAGTCCCAGCGTCAGTGCCGATAAGATGTTCCATCCAAAAAACGACAAATCCAGCACAAACGCCTCCCATTTATTCCCCATCATCATTTCACGGCTGATACGAAACGCTTCGTCCGAGGCCATGTCTGGATATTCCGCCATCAGATATGGAATCATCCGATATTCATAAGACTTGACAACCCCCGGTATCACAAACAGCAGCGTCCATAAAGCGGTAAACAGGTTTTTTAAAAATATCGTTTTTACGACATTTCCATAACAGTTTTTAAATGCAAAAGCCATTTCCTGAAACTCCGGCTTTACACTGCGGGCCATAACCATATACCGCTTACATCCGACCTCGATCGGATGCATCACAAAAATATTCAGCGCAATCATCAGAATCCACATACCAAGCACTGTTGCCAGGGCAAACCCCAGAAACGGATTTACAAAACCAACGATACGCTCTACGACCTCATAACCGTCAGCTCCATAATACCCTTCTGCGTCCATCCACTCCCAGTCTCTTGCTGCATTCGCTGTACCGCTCTTGCCGGCACTGCCTCCCGACACTACTGCATGTATAAACGCTACCAGCACAAACGGCCAGTAATTGAGCCGTATCAAAGATTTTGAATCTTCTTTTAACTCTATCCGGTTCCAAACCATAGAATTCCCTTCTTTCTCAAAACACCGTTTTATTTACTGCTTCTACAATCTCGTCTCTACAAAAATATCATAAATAGCCTTGATTGCCTGTTCAAAATCATCGTTGCTGACACCGATAATTACGTTTAGCTCTGACGAACCCTGATCGATCATTTTGACATTAATATTCGCGTGCGCGAGCGCCGAAAAAATCCGGCCGGCCGTACCGCGCGTACTCTTCATTCCCCGGCCCACGACTGCAACCAGAGCCAGGTCAGCCTCCAGATCGATACTGTCCGGCTCCGCCAGACGATGAATCGCGGATAATACACTCTGTTCCTTGCCTTCAAACTCTTCCTGATGCACAAATACCGTAAACGTATCGATGCCAGACGGCGTATGTTCAAAAGAAATCTGATTTTCCTCAAACGCTTCCAGTACTTTGCGTCCGAAGCCAATCTCTGAGTTCATCATATCCTTTTCAATATTTACCGCTACAAATCCCTGTTTGCCGGCAATCCCTGTAATGGTAAACTCCGGCTTCTGACAGGTGCTTTCTACGATAAACGTACCGGAATCTTCCGGTGCATTGGTATTTTTTATATTGATCGGAATTCCCTCTTTGCGCACCGGGAAAATTGCATCCTCATGCAAAACGGTAGCTCCCATATAAGACAGCTCCCGCAGTTCCTTATACGTAATTACCTTAATTCCTTTCGGATCTTTAATAATGCCCGGATCTGCGATCAGAAATCCTGATACATCCGTCCAGTTCTCATACAAATCTGCTTTGCACGCTTTGGCAACGATGGAACCTGTGATATCTGAACCGCCGCGGGAAAACGTCTTGACACTGCCGTCTGGCTTTGCTCCGTAAAACCCTGGAATCACTGCGCGTTCACTCTTTTTTAAACGTTCTTTTAATATCCGGTTCGTCGTATCCGCATCGAAATTACCTTTTGTGTCAAACCGGATCACCTCCGCGGCGTCGATAAATTCATACCCGATAAAATGCGACATAATGATACCATTCAAATATTCGCCGCGGGACGCTGCATAATCGACGCCTGCTTTCTGCATAAATTTTTCTTCGATTACTTTAAATTCCTCATCCAGACTCAGACTGATTTTCAGGCCGTTAATAATCTCATTATATCTGGCACGAATTTTACGCAGCAGAGGCTTAAACTCTTCCTGCGCCTCTGCCAGCGCATAACATTCGTACAGCATATCCGTCACTTTAGTATCGCTCTTATGTCGTTTTCCTGGCGCGCTCGGTACCACATACCGTCTCTTTTTATCCGCCTGCAGAATATCACGTACTTTACGAAACTGCTCCGCACTGGCCAGAGAACTTCCGCCAAACTTCACAACTTTAATCATTACTCTTCCTCCATTCATCCGTTACCATTCATTTTCTCTCATAAACTCCTGCGCCTCATCCAGAATCTCATCCAGATCATCTTCTCCGATATCCACCTGATGCGGCTGCTTCCTATAAAATATATCATACATGACAGGAATAATAAAGAGTGTCATGAAAGTAGCATATAACAAACCTCCGACAACTACGATTGCCATACCTCGACCCATCGAATTGCCTGCCTGTCTGCTGAAAATCATCATGCTCATCGACAATATGGTCGTCAGCGCGGTCATCAGTATCGGACGCATGCGCGTCTTCCCAGTCGCAATCAGCGCTTCACGCCTTCCCATGCCGCCAATTCGCAGCTGATTCGCGTAATCTACAAATACAATTCCATTATTTACAACCGTTCCCATCAATATCGTAAAGCCCAGCAGACTCATTAAAGACAGTTGTTCGCCAAATGCCAGCAGTCCAAGCAGTCCTCCGGTAAATGCCAGAGGAATCGTAAACAGTACGATAAACGGAGATAACAGGCTTTGGAACTGTGCGACCATTACAAGATAAATAAGCAGAAAACCAAGCGCCATCAGACGCATCATCTGCGTTACCATATCGTTTACCTGATCGCTCTCTCCCCCGATCTCGATCGAGTACCCGTCTGCTATTTCAAGCGTCTTTAGCTTTTTATTCAGCTCTCTTGTCAGCAGCGTGGTATTATAACCCTCCATCGTATCAGCCGTAACCGTAATATAATGCGACTGATTCTCCCGGGAAATCGACGCCAGTCCCTGTCCGTATTCCATGCTTGCGAACTCGCCGAGCTCGTATGTCTTTGTCTCATTCGTACCGTCTTCTTTTGTAACGGTAGCTTCCAGCTCCATATCAAGCAGATTCTCTTTATTGATCAGATCTGTCTCATCTACAATCTGCACGGTCATATCCGTATCGCCGACACTCATCGTGACCGCGTCTTTCTCCGTCGTGAGTCTGGACGCCAGCGTGGCATAGATCTGTGCGACAGTCAGTCCCCGTTTCATCGCCCGGTCTTTATTGATCATCAGATGAATTTCCTGCGCGCCGTCCTCCTGTCCGTTCGAAATATTCTCAAAGCCTTCTACCTGCGCCACCAGCCCCTGCACATCTTCACTGATTTCCAGCAGCTTTTCCACGCTTTCTCCATAAATATTCATCGAAAGTCCGCTTCCCATCATTGCGGTCATATCTCCCATGGCTGAGGACGATACGGATACTTCACAGCCAATATCTGCAGTCGCTGCTTCCAGTTTTTTTGCAATCTTACGTATCTCATGAACATCGCTGATATCTTCATCTAATATAATCGAGAATGAATAATTGAGAAAATTCTCTCCGCCTGCGGCGCCGCCAAACATACCAGCCGCACTGCTGCCATCCATCGCACCTACGGTCGCCACGCCGTCGATCGAAAGCGCCGCTTCCATGACTTTATCTGCCATTGCAAACGCATCCGCTTTTTCTGTCTCTTCCGGTACTTCCACCGCAATCGATATCTGCTCTCCTGTCATTTCCGGCAGCATCGTAATACCCATACGCATCACCTCGCGCACACAGATCACGAGCAGCAGAATCGCCAGCGCAAGCGGAACGACTTTCCATTTCAGGCACAGGGAAAGTACTTTTCCATATACCTGCTGCACCTTTTCAAACAAAGGATAACGTTTTTCTTTTGTTTTTTTCAAAAGAATCGAGCCTGCGGTCGGCACAACGGTAAGCGCAACGACCAGCGAAGCGGTAAGCGCATAAGAAATCGTCATCGCAAACGGCACCATCAGCTCCGCAACGAGTCCGGTCGTAAAAATCATCGGTAAAAATACGCAGACCGTCGTCAGCGTAGACGAAATAATCGGTCCCGCCACCTGCCGCGCACCCTGTACGGCCGAACGCGGCGCTGATATTCCCTGATTACGGATACGGTAAATATTTTCTATCACTACAATCGAGTTGTCAACGAGCATACCGATCGCAAGGCCTAACCCCGCCAACGTCATAATATTGATCGAAATATCCGAAAAATACATAATGAGTATTGCAAACAACACCGAAAAAGGAATGCTGAATGCGACTACCAGCGTTGGTTTTATATCTTTAAAAAATAAAATCAGTACGAGTACTGCCAAAAGCGCGCCGGCAATCATGCTCTGCAAAATGCTGCTGATAAACATCGTAATATAATCGCCCTGATTCATGACCGGCGTAACGCTTAAACCGCTGTAATCATTCTCCAGCTTTTCAATCGCCGCTTCACATGTTTTTGCCACTTCGCTCGTGCTCGCGGTACTTCCTTTATAAATAGAAATCAGAACGCCTTCTTCCCCGTCGATTTTTGCATAATTTTCTCCAGCGTTATCGATAACCGTAATGTCCGCGACGTCCGCCATACGTACGTTGCCTGCGCCCGGCAGCTTGCATAAAAGCATTTCTTCCAGATTTTTCAGACTGTCGTAATGCTCTCCAACCTTGATCAGCCACTGATTTTCTGACTGTTCTTTATCTTTGATATATCCGGCAGGCATCGAAAAATCCTGCGCGGAAATCATCTGTGACAGCGTATCCATATTTGCAAGACTGCTGATATTTGCGTTATCCAGGGCTGCTTTTCTGGACTGGCGGTATTGTTTTTTGGCTTCTTTTAATTCTTTTTTCGCCTCGTCCAGATCTTTTTTCGAGTTTTCGATTCCAGTCAGTCCGTTGGACATCTGCGCATCGCCCGAAGCGATCGATATGGCCGCTTCAAACTTGCCGCTGTCCGCATCTTTATATTTTTGATCGATCTGATCCATCTGTTTATTCATTTGTTTTACAGCCTGCTCTACCGCCATAATCTGCGTTTCCAGGTTTGCAAGTCCGGTTTCAATCTGCGGCAGACGGGTTGTCACAATATCGGACAGCTGCTGCAGATTTTCCATCGTCAGGTCTTTCACCTGTTCCGCCATTCCCATCGAAGATACCCATGCGACAAATGCCTCGGTCTGCTCCGGATTTGCAAGCGCATCGTCGATATCAGACGGTATGGTAATGCCTGCCAGCTGCGCCGGCTGGGCCAGCGTCGTCTGCATCGCGCCCAGCGCCCCGTCGATCTGATTGTATGTATCCGTTACATGATTATCCTCGTATGCTTTCTTCTCCGCCTCCAGTCCCGCTTTGGACGCACGCAGACTCGTCAGATTCGCCTCATACGCCGCTTTTGCAGCCTGTGCCTGATCCAGCGCCAGACTTGCCTCGGACAGCTGCTTTGCTGTTTCAGACTGTGTTTTTTTCAGATCGCTCTGCTGTTTTTCCAGCTCGCTTTTGGCATCTTCCAGCTTTTGCTTTCCGTCTTCGAGCTGCTTTGCCGCTTCCTCAATCTGATCCTTTGCCTCAGCCAGCTTATCGTTCGTCTCTTCCAGTATCTGATCGTTAATTTTTTCTATTTTGGACGCATTCAAACGCACTTCCACGGTCTTTTCCACACTTCCGACCGCAGTAACGCCCGCCACGCCATCCTGCCGCTCAAAATACGGTTTAATGATCTCTTCAGTGAAATCAGAAATCTCATAAATATCCTTTTCCTCGTAACTGACTGTGGCATACATCGTGGCCATCATATCCATGGAAAGCTCCATCATATTCGGCGTACCGCATGTTTCCGGCAGATTCAGCTGATTGAGCTCGGCCGTAACCTTTACCATCGCGGAATCCATATTTGTATCTTCTACAAATTCCAGTGTAATCATACTGTAGTTTTCCGCACTGACGCTGGTAATATTTTCCACGCCCGTCACGGTACCAAGCGCCTGCTCCATCGGCGATGTAACCTCGCTTTCGACTTTCTCAGGACTTGCGCCCGGATCTGTCGTTATGATCATCAGATAAGGCAGGCTCATATCCGGCAGCAGGTCTGTCTTCATCCGCATTAAGCTGACAACGCCGATTACCATTACCGCAATGACTGCTACAAAGATCGTAAACGGTTTTTTTACACAATATTTTGTCATTTTTTACTCTCCTTATACGCTTTTTCCCTCGTCCGGTTTTCAGCAATATATGCTTCAAATCTCTCTGCAGAATAATTAATAATCAGTTCTTTTGGAAAATCCGCTTCTTCCACAACCGGCATCGAATGATCCGTATTTGCAATATCTGTCATAAAATGCGCGTCGCTATTTAAAATCACTGGTACATCGTATTTCTTACAGAGCTTTAATATGACTGTCATATTTTCTCTGACATTTTTACGTGACGGCGACCGCAGAGAATTATTATTAATTTCCAGCAGCGTGTGGTATTCTTTCGATGCCTGCACAATCTGCTCGTAATCCAGCGGACAGTTGCTGTCGTCCGGATGACCAATGATATCGATCGCCGGATTTTTGATAGCGTTAACAATCGCCGAGGTATTATGCTGTATTGTTCCGGGCGGAAACAGATTTCCGTGAATGCTGGCAATCCGTATATCCAGCCGTTTCATAATCCGTTCCGGCAGATCTGTCGTACCCTGATCATCCATAATATTGAGTTCTGCTCCAAGCATCAGCCTGACGCCGTACATCTCTCTTGGCACGACACGCAGATTTACAAAATACAGATCGTTACAGGTTCCCGGCATATGATGCGTATGTTCCGTAATACCAAGTAATTTCAATCCGCGCACCGCTGCTTCCTTTGCCATCTCGGTAATTGTGCCATAAGCATGACCACTTGCTATCGTATGTGTATGCATATCCAGTTCAAAATTCATCTTCTCATCCTCTTTTTATTTTTGATTCCTGATATCAAACAAATCTTTCCTGTTCAAACACCGCTTATTCGGGTCCATATCCTAACTAATATACCTCATTTTTTTTCATTCGTCTATTTTTTACATGGAATTTATAAAATATTAAGATTATGAGGCAAACAAAAAAAATACCAGGACTCTCTGAGGTTCAAACTCTGAGTCCCGGTCTCTATTGATTAATGAGCGATCTTTTCCATCATCGCATCGATTTGCTCTCTGCCTGCCAGCCACGAAGTAAACGCCGTTGCGCTGCCTGCGGCGGTTCCGAGCCTGAGCGCCTGTTCATAGCTGCCGCTCGTTAAATACCCTGCCAGAAATCCAGCCACCATAGAATCGCCTGCTCCGACAGAATTTACCACTTCTCCTTTTGGAGGCAGCAGCTGATGCACCTGCTGATGTTCGTCTACGAGAATCGCGCCGTCCTTTGCCATGGATACGAGTACGTTGCGCGCTCCCATCTGCTGCAGTTTTTTTGCATATGTAATGATCTGCTCGTCTTCAGTCAGCGTTACCTGAAACATCTCGCCCAGCTCATGATTATTCGGCTTAATTAAAAACGGATGATATTTCAGCACTCTAAGAAGCAGATCCTGCGTGGCATCTACCGCAATGCGCACTCCTTTTCCATCCAGCCGCTGCATCATTCTCTCATAGATATCGTCCGGAAGCGTCCCCGGAATGCTTCCGGAAAGTACCAGCACATCGTCTGCTGTCAGCGCGTCTGTTTTTTCAAACAGCTGCATGATTTTCTCATCTGGAATGACCGGCCCCTGACCATTGATTTCAAATTCGTCTTCTGCCTTTACTTTTACATTGATCCGCGTCATGCCCTCATCTAACGGAATAAAATCCGTATCGCAGCCATATTCCCGCAGCATCTGTTCCATCGCTATTCCGGTAAAACCCGCGCGAAATCCAAGCGCGCGGCTTTTCAGTCCCAGATTCGAAATAACTACGGCGACGTTATTGCCTTTCCCGCCGGCATATACGTTTTCTGATACAGCGCGGTTCACCGCATCGTTTTGAAAATTATTTACCTGTACTACATAATCCAGAGACGGATTAAATGTTACTGTATATACCAATGTTCTTCCCTCCTGTTCTGTGATAGTTGTAGTTTGTTAATTGTTATTCACACCTTTGATTCAAACGGATAGACAAATCCCCACTGATTGCGGATCGCTGTTAACGTCTCCATTACGTCTCTGACAATATTCAGATTGTCTTTTCCGCTCTGGCTGCGCACATACTCCTGCATATCTGACACCTCATACTGCAGCGCGTCCTCCGTCCTGCCGGCTTCGATCACTTCGGTGTGTCCGTCTTCGGTATACGTAATGGCCGCTTTGTCAGCTCTTGGATAATTATCGATCTCAATAAATCCTTTTTCTCCTGCGATCACTCCCCGTTTCGGCTGTTTTGCCCGCATTGTCAGCGCCATAACCGCCATTTCACCATCCGGATTTTTCAGCAAAATTCCGCTCGTCTCATCTACGCCGGTTTCAAAATAACCGGCTGTCGTAAGTACCACATCCGGTTTGCTTTTCATAAAATATCTGGCGAACGATACCGCATACACCCCGATATCCAGCAGCGCCCCGCCAGCCAGATCTTTTGAAAAAAAGCGGTTATTCACGTCATATTCCTTGCAGCTGCCAAAATTCACCTGAATCATTTTCACATCGCCAATCGCCCCATTTTGAATGATCTGCCTTAGTTTTTTATACAGCGGCATATGCAGCAGCGTCGTACCGTCGCAAAGAACCAGCCCCCTGCTTTCTGCTATGGCTGCGCATTCTTCCAGCTGCCGGCTGTTTACGGTAATGGATTTTTCGCAAAATACATGCTTTCCCGCTTTCAAAGACCTGACAATCCACTCATAATGTGAATTGTGCGGCGTCGCGATATAAATAATATCGGTATTTTCATCTGCAAGCAGCTCATCCGCGCTGCCATACGCTTTTTGCACACCATAAGATTCCCTGAATTTCTCCGCTTTTTCCAGACTTGTTCCGCAGACGGCGTAAATTTCTCCATTTACTGTTTTTAACGCCTGTGCCATTTCATGCGCGATCTGTCCGGTTCCTAAAATACCCCAGTTTGGCTGTTTCATTTTACACCTCCCATTTCTTTGTTTCTTACTACAATCTGCGGCCCGTCTTCTTTCGCTATCATTGCCATGGTCGCAATCTGATAAAACAACGAATGACCGACCACTCCCGGTATCCCGTCCAGCTCTGCTGCCAGTCTGCCTGCATCCTGTACGTGTAAAAATCCGGCCTCCAGCAGATAGTTTCCATCATCGCTAACCAGTATCCCGGTCTTGCGGTCTGCACGCAGTTCCTTCACATGCGCACCCATCGAACGCTATATCGATGGTATCCGTCATTTCTAACGGCAGGACCGGAATCTGATGCCGGATGCACAGACTGAGCGTATCGTGTGACGGTGTCACTGCCTGTATGCTTCTGCCGCTCTTTTGAATCTCCTGAATCAGGAGCGCGACCGTAGAGCCGCCTCCCAATCCGATGACCATACCGTCGTGAATCAGTTCCATTGCCTTTTTCGCACATTTCTGTTTCATACAAACCCTCTTGTTCTTTCTGGTATTCACTTCTTTCGTCTGGAAACGATCCTGCTTTCTTATTCTATCACATTTTTTGCCCTGAAACTGTCAGACATTAAATTTTGCCGTGTTTTATGCTGCCGGATCCTGTTTCAGCGGTTTTTTCAATACTGCCAGAATCAGGCCCCCGACCACTGATCCTGCAAATACTGCCAGTGCATATAACAGTGGATTTCCAATCGTCGGCAGCACAAATATACCGCCATGCGGCGCCCGCAGCGTGCATCCGAACAGCATGGACAGACCGCCTGCTGCCGCGGATCCTGCCACACAGGACGGAATCACGCGAAGCGGATCGTTCGCTGCAAACGGAATCGCTCCTTCGGAAATAAAGGACAGTCCCAGCAGATAGTTTACCAGACCGGATTCTCTCTCTTTTTGTGTAAACCGGTTTTTAAAAAATGTCGTACATAACGCGATCACGAGCGGCGGCACCATTCCGCCTGCCATAACTGCCGCCATAATTTCAAAATTCCCTTCAGCCAGCTGGGAAGTCCCAAATACGTATGCCGTCTTATTCACCGGACCTCCCATATCTACGGATTCCATACCGGCTACTACCATTCCAAGCAGTACCCTGCTCGTCCCATTCATGCTGTTTAAAACCCCTGTCAGTCCGTCGTTAATCATACCCATTAACGGATTAATCAGCGTTGTTACTACAGATCCGGTCAGAATACCAAACACCGGATAAATAATCATGGGACGTACACTGTTCAGCGACTGCGGGAATCTGGAGGTCAGCTTTTTAAGCAAAAGCACCAGATATCCGGCCGCAAAACCGGCAAATAACGCTCCAAGGAATCCCGCGTTCACATCTCCGCCTGCCGGATTTGCAAAGGTAGATCCGCTCTTTGCCACAAGACCTGCTACAAAGCCTACCGCCAGTCCCGGCCGGTCTGCGATACTCATTGCGATATAACCAGCCAGTACCGGGAGCATCATACCAAATGAAAACTCGCCAATCGTTTTTAAATATGCCGCCACCGGTGTATTTTTACCAAAATTGGAAGGATCGATACTATAATCGTCAAGCAGAAACGCGAGTGCGATCAAAATGCCGCCGCCAATTACGAATGGCAGCATATGCGATACGCCATTCATCAGGTTCTTATAAATACGCCGTCCCATACTCTCCGATTCATCCGAATCGTCGCCGGTCTGTGCAGCGCCCGTATGATGATAAATCGGGACATTTCCACTGACTGCCTGCTGAATCAGTTCTTCTGCCTTATGTATGCCATCCGCTACTTTTGTATGAATGACCGGTTTGCCGTCAAATCTGGCCAGATCCACCTTTTTATCTGCGGCTATAATAATACATTCCGCCTGCTCTACATCAGACGCCGTCAGTACATTTTTTGCACCGTCCGCACCCTGTGTTTCTACCTTGACCGGAATACCCAGCTCTTTTCCTTTCATATCAAGGCTCTCTGCTGCCATAAACGTATGGGCGATTCCGGTCGGACATGCTGTAATGGCCAGCACACGATATCCGCCTTTGGATCCCTCTATTGCCTTTTGCTCGTTTTTTCCATCCAGTTCATCCTCTTTTTCGTCGATCATACGGATAAACTGTTCTGCTGTATCTGCTTTTACAAGCGCTTCTTTAAATTCTGTATCCATTAAAATGGTCGATAATTTTGCAAGCGCTTCCAGATGTACGTTCGCTCCTGTTTCCGGAGCTGCTATCATAAATATCAGATCTGCCGGTTCGTCGTCCAAAGATTCATAATCCACGCCGTCTCTTACGACGATAGCCGCAAGTCCCGCGTGCTTTACCGCCGCGCATTTTGAATGCGGAATGGCGATTCCTTCGCCAATTCCCGTCGTTCCTTCTTCTTCTCGTGCCAGAACACCTTTTTTATACGCTTCCCTGTCGTTCAGATTTCCTGACTTTTCCATCAGACGCGTCATATAATCGATCGCTTCTGCTTTGGAAGCAACGCTGGCATTTACATCGATTGCCTGCAGACTGAGTAACTCACTAATCCTCATTCCTGTTTCCTCCTTAAATTATTTAGATTTCCATTTTTCCATTCCATGATCGGCAAATGGAATGTGTAAAAAAATATTGTATTAATTCATATCGCGATATTTATTTTTGTATCTTTAGTATAACACGAAATTTCTTATTGTCAATTCGTAAATGATGAAAATAATTTTTTCCACAATTTACACAATACCTGCTGCGCTTTCGTTTGATTCCATACAGTTTTTTTGTTACTTTTGCATATTACGAAAAAACAGGAAACAGCTGCAATCACAGCTGTTTCCTGTTTCCGTATCCGGGGTCCTGATTTTACCGATAACTTCATCGCATCGACCTTCCGTCTGTTTTATCTCCGATTCTTCCGGCGGCCTTACAGCTTCTCATCCGCTATCAGACTTTCGCACCTGCTCATCCGATCATAGCTGCGTTCCTGACCAACCGTCAGAAATAAATAAATCACCTCGATCACCGTCATTGCTGATACTCTGGAAAAACAGATCTCATTTAAAAACAGCTTCTCCCTCGTGGCTGTCTGAATATGATAATCCACACATCTGCCGACTGTGGAATTCGGATTGTTTGTAATTCCAATCGTAATCACATTGTTTTTTCCCGCTTGCTGTACCATCTTTACCACCTGACGGGATTCTCCGGAATTGGAAATCGCAATTAACACATCGTCTCTGCCCAGTGATAAAGAAAATGCAAGCTGCGTTTCCCATATCGTTCCGGCAACTGCCTTGATTCCGATTTCATTAAATTTAAACGCTCCGTCCAGCGCAACCGGAATCGTATTGCCTACCGCGACAAACTGCACAATTCTGGCTGACTTTATGTAATCCAGTATTGTATTTAGCTGTTTTTCATCGATCAGGGAAATCGTCTGGCGAATTTCGTCTATTTTATTCGCCAGAATATTCTGAAGCGACTGACCGATTTCCGTTCTGGATATATGATTAGAAACCGGCAGCTCCGTACTGCTGTCCGCGATCTCCTTCGCAAGCATAATCTTAAGCTGATGAAAGCCGTCCACGCCGCACTTGCGGCAAAACCTTGAAACGGTTGCCACGCTCGTCCCACAGGCTTCTGCCAGCTCGCCAATGGTCATATTAATGACCTGCGTATGATCCTGTATGATATAATTTGCTATCTTTTTTTCCTGTTCAAAAAAACTGTCGTACGAAATGTGTATCGTATCCATGACAGACTGCTGCTTTTCCATATAATCCCTCCTGCACGAAACTTATTTTCATGCATCTATCATAACGAATTTACAGCTTTTGTCAAGATGTCTTATTTGCCGAACTATCAAAATCAACTTCTTCGTAAACAACGTGTCATGAATCTGTGACAGCACATTCTTTGGTATGAATCATAAAGAAATTGTAATGTCCTGTCTGTTTCCAGCCTTTCTTACCGGAATCCACACTTCATACTTCGCGTTTTGCGGATCTGCATTGAGATATACTTCGATATCCGGGGCATCGGCATATTCATAGCCGGACGTCGGCAGCCATTCCATCACGATGCGTCGTTCCAGATCCTGCACCGACCGATTCGTCCCTTCTCCCGGAAAAACGGCCCATGTAGCTGCGGGTACGACATACGTATCCAGTGCCTCGTCCTCTTTGGAACTGGCAACGACACAAATGAGATCTGTTCTTGTTTTTTTTATTTTTTGTAGTAAAATGAACAAAAGCACTTATCGAATCCATCGTCAAAAATCATGATCGAAAGGAGAATCTTACGCGATGTTTACAAAAAACGATACGTTTGAACAAATCATGAATACCGAACCTGTGAAAAGAGCGATTGGCAACCTGTTTCCAACCTGCTGGCTGGAGCGGATTGACGCAAAGCATTATTCTCATACGATGCGGCAAATCGAAGCGGAAGTTCAGATGGAATGGGGCGTTCCGTTTCTGTCTGACGCTTTTGTAGAAAGCGCAAATCTGCTTATGGAAACATCTGTTAACCATCGTTTTCTTTTTCTTCCACTCTGGAATCCGGAAATGTGTCCCATTGCTTCGCCAGACAGCGCAGACAATTGCCCGACCAGTTCCGGAAACTGGATTCCGGATGCTGATCGAAACTGTGCCGACACCGTCTGGCTGTTTACCGGTCATCCGGATCATGATGCGACTGCTTTTGCACATACCGCTGCAAGCGCATCCGTTCCCCCTTATCCGTCCAAAGCAGTTCCCCTCGAAGAACGAACGGGCAATTCCATACGTCCTGCTGTTATTATATGTCCCGGAGGCGGATACGAAATGCTCTCTACCTATTCCGAAGGAATTCAGCTGGCTCAGCGGCTGGAGCGTGACGGCGGATACAAGGCTTTTATACTCAGTTATCGCATTACGCCAAATTATTATCCGCTGCCTCAGATGGATCTGGCACTGGCTGTGCTTCATGTCCGTGCATTCGCTTCCAGATACCAGATCGATCCAAACCGTATACTGATCACAGGCTCATCTGCCGGCGGACATCTGTGCGCCAGCGAAGCATTTTTACAGGAATCTTTAAAAACGCTTGTACTTACAGAGCTTGCCAGCCGATCTGCAGCTCCGGATATCCTGAAAAAATATGAAGCATGCAGCGCAAGACCTGACGGCGTCGGCCTTCTCTATCCGGTCATCAGCTTTTTATCCGAATATCATCAAGGCAGCTACTGCAACCTGACCGGGCAGCAGGAAGGACTGCGCGAGGCGCTATCTGTCGAAACGCACATTACCTCAGATTACCCGCCGGTTTACGCCTTTGCAAATGAAGACGACGGCTGCGTACCCGCAAGCAATACGAAACGGCTGGAAGAAGCGCTTGTCAAAGCAGACGTTGCACATCTTTGTCAGATCTTTCCTACCGGAGATCATGGCGTCGGTCTTGGTTACGACTGCTCGTGCAGCACCTGGAGCGAACAGATGCTCGCTTTTTTTCATCAGGAATTACAGACTGCCGCAGGAACATATAAATAACACATCATTCATATAATTTCAGATTGAGTCCGAACCGAAAATATGTTATGATAAGGCAATATAAAAACAGACAGCGGTTCCGTCTGCCTGACTGCGAACCGGAAAATGTCTGAAAGAAGAGGAGAGATAATTTATGCCGATTAAGATTCAGGATGCGCTTCCAGCGCGCGAAATTTTGGAAAATGAAAATATATTTGTGATGACGGAATATCGGGCAATGCATCAGGATATCCGTCCATTGAATGTGCTGATGCTGAATCTGATGCCGACAAAAATTGTCACTGAGACGCAGTTTTTAAGAAAATTATCCAATACGCCGCTTCAGGTCGAAGTAGAATTTCTGCACATGGCAAGTCATATGTCCACACATGTGGATCAGACGCATCTGAATACCTTTTATCAGATCTTCGATCAGATCAAAGATAAAAAATACGACGGAATGATAATAACCGGCGCACCTTTGGATTTTGTAGCTTTTGAAGATGTCGATTACTGGGAAGAGCTAAAACAGATTATGGAATGGACTAAGACACACGTCCACTGTACGCTGCATTCCTGCTGGGGTTCGTTTGCCGGTTTGTATTACCATCACAATATCCGCAAGAGAGACCGTGTTCCCAAATTATCGGGTATCTATTCTCATCAGATCATAAAGAAAACCTCACCGTTGTTCCGCGGATTTGACGACGTGTTTTACGCTCCGCACTCCAGGGCGACGGAGATCACCGCCGAACAGATCGAAGCCGTACCAGAGCTCGAGCTTATGGCCGTATCCGAAGAAGCAGGCGTTGCCATTGCAAAGACAACCGACAGCAGACAGTTTTTTATTACCTGCCATCCGGAATACGATTCTGACACACTGAAGCTGGAATACGAACGCGATTTGGAAAAAGGTCTGGATCCGCTTCTTCCAGTGCATTATTTTCCTAATGATGACCCGTCAAAAGCGCCGATCGTAAACTGGAGATCCACAGGACAGCTGCTGCTTTCGAACTGGCTGAATTATTACGTATATCAGAGTACGCCGTACAAGCTGTAAAAAGTATATCTATTCAGATAACCTGTCCGTGGCACAAATTGTATTTTTTGATATTTTTTACTTGAAATCTGAATGGATATCTGTTATAATATGTCTATCGGCGTTAACTAAATAAGTGTTTCGCTCTGCAGGTATCGTACATCGGTAGTACACCAGCTTCCCAAGCTGGTAAGGTGGGTTCGACTCCCATTACCTGCTCTGACATGAAACTCAGTAAAATCCCGCAGTCCAACCACAAACTCCTGCGGGATTTTACATTGTCAATGTTTCTTATCGTCTGCTGCCATTATTTTCTGTTATGTTTTCGTGGCCGTGTCAGGTCATAACTTTCCGAAATCATCCGCTGTATTTCCTCTTTCGGCATACTGCCATCTAATATGACGGAATTCCAGTGTTCCTTATTTAAATGATACGCAGGCAAAACTGCCTCAAAAGTCTGTCTCCAGAAATCTCGCCACTGTGGATCACATTTTACATTTACCCAGATATGTCCGTCTCTATAAAAGATCCAGGCAAATACCCTGCGGTTGTCTTTATGTCGGATCACACACCAGTTGGTATCATGAAACGGATAATCTTCGTATACACGATCAAATGTCAGGCAATAAGCAATAATTTCTTCTCTTTTCGTCATTTTTTTCTCCATGATTCCATAAATGGCCGGATGCGTATCAGCTGCAATAGATCTGAATCGCTCTGGATGCAAATTCAGCCGTTCCCTCTCCTCCTGCCGCGTCAATATTCTTTGTCATACTGTCTCCTGCCGCATAAGCGCATCCAAGAGAAGATAAAATCTCTTTCGAACAAGTATAATAATGCTGTGAAATATAATCCTGAAGTTTTCTTACGAGCTGCTGTACCTCTCTGTCTTCAGGATGCTGTTCCTTTTTTGCACCCAGTTCAGAAAAAATCGCCATCAATCCGACTCCGATTTTTTGGTCCTCCTCTTTCGTTCGTCCTTTTGACTTTTCCTCATATTCCTGATATTCTGCTGTGTGCCCCCAGGATGCTTTGGCCTGCTTCGCATATTCGTCCATTTTCCTTGTGTCAAATGCTGTAAAATCCATATGATTCACTCCAATCGTCTTTATTCCACGCGCAAGGTCGATCAGCTTCTGCAGCTGCTCTTTTTTCATCTCCAGTAACGTAATCTGCTGTTCCAGCGCCTGACCGCGGTCAAAACAGGGGCTGTCCAGAATCTTTTGAATCTCTTTTAACGAAAACTGCAGCTCTTTAAACAACAAAATGCTCTGCAGACGTTCCAGATCCGTATCGTCATACAACCGGTAACCGGCATCTGAAACTTCTGCCGGATGCAGCAGTCCGATTTTATCATAGTGATGAAGCGCGCGTATGCTCACTCCTGTCAGGTTACTTACTTCATGAACTGTCATCATCTGATCTTCCTCCCTCGTGTAAGACAATTATAAACTATGACGTTGTGTCAGAGTCAATAGGAAAAATCTTATTTTTAAGCGGAGCGTGAACGGAATTAGCCTTATCAGACTCTCTGTCACATATCTGACTACTTACTCTTCTCTTCACAGCCTTGATATATATTGTCATGGTACAGCAAATTCATTCATGTTTCAACAATTATTTTTCAAATCGTTCACTCTATGACATATGTTAAAATTTACATTATGCTTCTTTTTTATTGTTATTGGGACATAATTATGCTATAATTGTGCAAAAGAAAGGAGTGAAACATTATGCCACTTATTATGCCTATTAAGGATTTACGCAATACAACCGAGATTTCTAATATCGCACACAAGGAACAGGAGCCTATTTTTATTACCAAAAACGGATATAGCGATTTGGTTTTGATGAGTAGTGAATTATACGATAAATTTGCAAGAATGAATCGCATCGACCAGGCAATCTTCGAATCCGAGCAGGAAATTGCTAACGGAGCAGAAACCGTCGACGCAGAAATAGTTTTTGCAGAATTGGAGAAAAAACATTTTGGATAAATACAAGGTAAAAGTCTGTCCCAGAGCAATCCGTGAATTAGACCACATTTACAAATATATCGCAAATGAGAAATTGGCTCCTGAACATGCCAAAGGACAGGTTGACAGAATTAAGAAGTCTGTTTTAAGCCTGGACACATTTCCACAGTCCCATCAGGAGCGTAACGAGGGCAGATATGCCGAAAAAGGCTACCGTCAGTTACTGATTGATAATTATATCGCCATTTTCCGCATCGATGAACCAAGCAAAACGGTTTATGTAATAACCATACAGTATCAGGGACGAAATCTATAAAGGAGGCTGTTGCAAAAAGCAGATAAAAATCTGCCGGAGCAGCAGCCATATTTTTACCTGGTATCAGAATATCAGATCCTGGTAAACCTATATGCCCCGCTTACAAAAAAGCGCCAGGCATAGCTCTCACTATCCCTGACGCTTTTCACAAATCCAACAGTTCACATTCCATCCCTGTCAGATAATCCTCTGTTTCTGATATTCTTATTTCCCAAGCTCTTCCTTCAAAGCTGCTGTCAGTGCCGGAACGATCTTATTCAGATCACCGACAATACCATAATCAGCTACATCAAAGATCGGAGCATCTTCGTCTTTATTGATCGCAATAATGATATCTGCTTCTTCCATACCTGCTACGTGCTGGATAGCGCCAGAAATACCAATTGCAAAATATAAGTTCGGACGAACGGTTTTGCCTGTCTGTCCTACCTGGCAGTCTACCGGTTTCCAGCCGTTTTCTACAACTGCACGGGAGCAGCTTACCATACCGCCGATTACGTCTGCCAGATCCTGTAAAATCTTAAAGTTCTCTGCTGAGCCAACGCCACGGCCGCCGGATACGAGAATCTTTGCATCCATAATATTTTCAGCGCTCTTCGCCTGCTTAATCACGTTCAGAATTTCAACATACTTGTGATTTACTTCAAATCCAGGATTATACTCGATAATCTCAGCCTTTGCGCCTGCAATCGGCTCGATTTTCTGCATAACGCCAGGACGTACTGTAGCCATCTGCGGACGGTTATCCGGACATGCGATTGTAGCGATCGTGTTGCCGCCAAATGCAGGACGGGTCATTAACAGCTGATTGTGTTTCTGTTCTTTGCCTTCTACAGCTTTTAATGGAAAATCACCAATCTCAAGCTGTGTACAGTCTGCTGTCAAACCAGTTGCAACTCTTGCAGATACGGTAGGACCTAAATCTCTTCCGATTGCAGTTGCGCCAACTAACATAATGTCAGGTTTGTATTCATTAATTACAGAAGAGAGTGCATGTGCATACGGCTCTGTCTTATATACTTCGAGTGCCGGATCGTCAACAACGATTACTTTATCTGCACCATATTCTGCCAGCTTGTCTGCCAGGTTTTTTACATTTGATCCGAGAAGAACGGCTGTTACATCTGTATTCAAATCTTTTGCAAGATCTTTTGCTTTTCCGATTAATTCAAAGGCAATACTGCTTAATTCATTATCTACCTGCTGTGCGTAGATATATACGCCCTTATATTCTTCTAAACCCATTTTTTTCACCACTTTCCTTCATCTTATTAGATTACATGTTTCTCTTTTAACTTACCCATGATATATGCCACGGATTCTGTCGCATCAAGTGTAACCTTTTCGCCAGCGCCTTTACGTACTTTGTCAGATGCTTTTGCGATTTTAGTCGGAGAACCATTCAGACCGATGTTGGCATCATCCAGATCTTTAAGGTCGTTTCTTCCCCATACAGTTACTTCTTTTTCATCGTATGCGTCAAAAATTCCGCCTGGTGTCATATAACGAGGAACATTTAATTCAGAAAGCGCTGTAACAAGACAAGGCATCTTTACTTTCAGTTCATGATATCTGTCTTCATACTGTCTTTTAACAATGACAGAATCACCGTCAATTTTTAATTCTTCTGCGTAGGAGATTACCGGCAGATCCAGATGTTCTGCGATCTGTGGTCCAACCTGTGCAGTATCGCCGTCGATTGCCTGACGACCTGTAATAATCAGATCATAATCAATATTTCTTAATGCCCCTGCAATTGTAGAAGAGGTAGCCCATGTGTCAGCGCCGCCCAATACTCTGTCTGTAACAAGGATCGCTTTATCTGCGCCCATTGCCATAGCCTCACGGAGCACATCATCAGCCTTTGGAAGTCCCATTGTAAGAACCGTAACTTCTGCGCCGATTTCATCTTTTATTCTAAGTGCTGCTTCCAGTCCTGCTTTGTCATCCGGATTCATGATCGCAAGCATGGCTGCTCTATCCAGTGTACCGTCCGGGTTAAATTTCACGCCGCCTTTGGTATCTGGTACCTGTTTAATACATACAACGATTTTCACGGTAGTTTCACTCCTTATATTCTATATTAAAATTAACCTGTTATCTTAATAACGCGCCAGAGATAACCATACGCTGAACTTCTGATGTTCCTTCGTAGATCTCTGTAATCTTGGCATCGCGCATCATACGCTCTACATCGTATTCTCTGATGTAGCCGTAACCGCCGAATAACTGGACAACTTCTGTCGTTACAGCCATAGCTGTCTCAGCTGCAAATAATTTTGCTTTCGCTGCTTCTACAGAATATACTTTCTGTGTCGCTTTTGCCACTGCCGCACGATATACCAGGAATTTTGCCGCATCGATACGTGCTGCCATATCAGCCAGTTTAAACTGTGTATTCTGCTGCTGTGCGATGGAGCGTCCGAACTGTTTTCTTTCCTTTGTATATTCAATTGCTCTCTCCAGCGCGCCTTCTGCAAGACCCAGAGCCTGAGATGCGATACCGATACGACCGCCGTCCAGAGTATGCATTGCGATCGGGAAACCTTTGCCTTCCGGTCCAAGGAGCGCATCCTTTGGAATTCTGCAGTCTTCAAAAATCAATTCATATGTAGAGGAACCACGGATACCCATCTTCTTTTCTTTTGTACCGAAGGAGAAGCCCGGAGCACCTTTTTCTACGATAAATGCAGAGAAGTTTTTCTTCTTTCTGCCTCTCTTATCTTCTGTAATGCTTGTAATTGCAATTACAATGTAAACGTCTGCCACTTTACCATTTGTGATAAAGCATTTGGAACCATTTAATACCCATTCGTCGCCTTCTAATACAGCCTTTGTCTGGCAGCCCTGCGCGTCTGTACCAGCGCCTGGCTCTGTCAGCGCGAATGCACCGAGTTTTTCACCTTTTGCAAGCGGAGTTACATATTTTTTCTTCTGTTCTTCATTGCCGTATGTCATAATCGGATCGATGCACAGGGAAGTATGCGCAGATACGATAACGCCTGTTGTACCGCAAACCTTTGATAATTCCTCAACACACATAACGTAAGTCAGAGGATCGCAGCCCTGTCCGCCGTATTCCTTTGGTACCGGAATACCCAAAAAGCCTGCTTTTGCCATTTTCGCAACTGTCTCTGCCGGAAATACCTCTGTCTCATCTACTTCCTGAGCAAGAGGCTTTACTTCTGTTTCAGCGAAATCTTTAAATAAAGTTCTCGCCATTTCATGTTTCTTATCTAAAGAAAAATCCATGATTCTTACTCCTCCATTTACTTAATTGCACAAACTGCCTGCCCGTCAGTTTCCCGACTGGTTCTGCGGATACTTCCCTATTTAAAAAGCATCCGCAAATAGTCAGAAATCATAACCCGTTCTTCTGCTGTTGTGCAGTCTGTTCTTTATTCTTAATCTCAATATCTATCTGTTGCCTGATCAGTAAATACCGATATCCTGACACATGGCAGATACAACCATTTCCGCCTGCGCACACCTGTTACCGCATTACAGATACATTTATTATTTGCTGTAGTCGTAGAAGCCTTTGCCTGTCTTCATACCTAATTTGCCTGCACGTACCATTTTCTTTAATAATGGATGCGGACGATATTTAGGATCGCCTGTTTCATCATATAATACGTTCATAATTGCAAGACAGATATCAAGACCTACCAGATCGCCTAATGCCAGAGGTCCCATTGGATGATTTGCACCCAGTTTCATAGCTGTATCGATACCTTCTACAGATGCAACGCCGTCTGCATAAATACCGATTGCTTCATTGATCATCGGGATTAAGATTCTGTTTACAACAAAGCCTGGAGCTTCTTTTACTTCTACCGGAGTCTTACCGATTGCTTTGGAGATTTCTACGATTTTATCTCTCATTTCATCCGGTGTATTTTCTCCCTGAATTACCTCGATCAGTTTCATTACAGGAGCCGGGTTAAAGAAATGCATACCGATTACCGGTCTGTCAAGACCTGCAGCGATTTCTGTTACAGATAAAGAAGAGGTATTTGTTGCAAACATGCAGTCTGCTTTTACAATGTCCTGTAATTCTTTAAATGTCTGTTTCTTTACGTCCATAACTTCCAGAGCTGCCTCAACGATCAGGTCGCAGTCTGTACAGATATCTTTTACACCTGTTGTAATCTTAGCCAGAATCTTGTCTGCGTCTTCCTGATTCATTTTGCCTTTTGCAACTCTTTTTTCAAAACCTTTTGCAATCTTGTTTTTGCCGTTAGCTGCAAATTCTTCATTGATATCGCATAAGCATACTTCATAACCCTCTGTCTGTGCGAATGCCTGTGCAATTCCGGAACCCATGGTTCCTGCGCCGATAACTCCTACTTTCATTGTAGTTCCTCCTTGAATATTTTAACTATATTATGAGTATTGCGGATAAAATCCGCAGCCAGTTCCATCACTGATACTGACAGGCTGCTTTTATGTAACAGATTTACCCGAAAGCACAGTCTGCTCCGGGTAAACCTGTATCTTGCAGAAAAATAAATTTTCTCAGCCTCTTTTTATATAAATGTATTTCAGGTATCTGCCTGTCTTAGTCTCTTTCCACGATTGTAGAGCAGCCCATACCGCCGCCGATACAAAGCGTAGCAAGACCTCTCTTCGCGCCGCTCTTCTGCATTTCATGTAATAATGTAACAAGAATACGGCATCCTGAAGCGCCTACCGGATGTCCAAGTGCGATCGCACCGCCGTTTACGTTAACTTTGTCCATATTAAATCCAAGATCTTTAGCAACTGCGACAGACTGTGCTGCAAACGCTTCGTTTGCTTCGATCAGATCCATATCGTCAATCGTAAGACCTGTCTGAGCCAGTACTTTCTTTGTAGAAGCAACCGGGCCGATACCCATAACTTCCGGTCTTACGCCGCCAAGTGCGCCTGCTACCCATGTAGCCATCGGCTTAACGCCAAGTTCTTTTGCTTTTTCTTCGCTCATTACCACGATAGCTGCCGCACCGTCATTGATACCAGATGCGTTGCCTGCGGTTACAAGGCCGCCCTGTTTGCCAGAGCAGCATTTTAAGTTTGCAAGACTTTCTGCTGTTGTGCCGGCACGAGGACCTTCATCCTTCTTAAATTCAACAATCTCTCTCTTCACTTTTACTGGTACAGGAACGATTTCATCGTCAAATTTGCCTTCTGCAATTGCTTTTTCACATTTCTGCTGGCTGTTTGCTGCAAATGCATCCAGTTCTTCTCTTGTAAGTCCATATTCCTCGCAGATATTCTCTGCTGTAATCATCATATGATACTGATTAAATGCGTCTGTCAGAGCGTCGTTTACCATTGTATCGATGATTGTCGCATTGTTCATACGATAACCAAAACGAGCTTTCGTCATAGCATATGGCGCCATTGACATATTCTCCATACCGCCTGCAACAACGATATCAGCCTGTCCGGAAATAATCTGAGCTGCCGCTTCATTGACACATTTCAGACCGGAACCGCATACTACGTTCAATGTAACTGCCGGCACTTCGTTTGGTAAACCAGCTTTGATCGAAGCCTGACGTGCTACGTTCTGCCCCTGAGCTGCCTGGATTACGCATCCCATTAATACTTCATCAACCTGTTCCGGTTTCACACCTGCTCTGTTTAATGCTTCCTTAATTACGATTGCTCCTAAATCAGCTGCCGGAGTATTGCTTAATGCTCCGCCCATTTTACCAATTGCGGTACGGCATGCGCCTGCTAAAACTACTTTGTTTGCCATTTTCTCGTCTCCTTTACAAACTTATCGTGAATAAGATGTTAAAAATTTAACAATCTTTTCAAAAAAATAAAACGTCTTAGAAATGTAAGACTCAACTGTTGTATCAAGGATACCACAAATAAACGGTTTTGGCAACTAAAAATTTCATAATAATTAAGATTTTTCCTAAAATTTTACAAATTATAGGATTAAAACTATAAAATCTGCCTATAATATATTTACAGGCAGATTTTTTTGTTATCGATTCTTTCATATATCAGATTTACGATTTTTGTTTTTTTAACTGCAGTCTTAAACGGGTAAAATTTCCCAAAGATTTCCACCCAATACCGATAATTCGCTTTATATTAATATAATTCTTTCCGCCCTGTCTTGGAGCGAAGCTGACATAACGATAACTGACATGATCCTGATAACACGCAAAATATACGCACAGCATTGCATTCGGAAGATTAAAATTTTTCGGAAGCCTGTATATGTATTTTTTCACCGTTTCCGTTTTCATCAATCGAAACGGTGCGTTGGCATCCGGTATTTTTACGCCGAAACAGATCCATAAAATAAATCGCAGCACATTTTCCACAAACACTCTGGATTTTCCATCTTTCCTGTCCGAACGATTTCCCAGTACAGCGTCATACTTTTTTCTTTTTTTCCAAAACTGATCAAATTCTCCGGGGTTTGTCTGCCCATCCGAATCCGTCTGAAATATATAATCGATGTTGTTCCTGACTGCATAGTCATAAAGAACAAGCAATTTTGTTCCATGATCTGTTCCCGGTCTGGAAAGTACTACCAATTGCGGATATTTTCTTTGCAGTTCACACAGTATAGGAAGTGTGTTATCTGCAGAACCTCCATCTGCTACAACAAGCCTGGAGCTTTCTGCCTTACCTTCCAGTAAAGGATACCATTCTCTTATTACATTTGCAATATTTGCCTCTTCATTGTATGCAGGCATAACAATATACAAACTGTCCATTTCTGCTTCTCCTTTTCAAACGTCCCCTATAATGGCAAACCGTTCAGCGATTCCCCTGATTCGTTTACCAGCTATCCGATCGTATGGCACAGCTGCAATGCGCTGTCGATGATCTGATCCATATCATAGTACCTGTATTCCGCAAGCCTGCCACATAATTTCATATTTTTGTACATATCAGCCTTCGCTCTGTATTTCTCATAAATACTCTGACTATTTTTTGTCGGCACCGGATAATACGGTTCTGCATCCGCATTCTCATTAACTGGCAGCGGATATTCGACTGCTATCGTAGTCTTTCCATATATATTTTGAACCGGCAATTTTTTATATTCTGTAATTCTGGTATATCCTTCTGCCTCGGGATATGCTACTACCGGTGCTTTCTGATAACTATCCTGCTCCAGCGTTTTCCATACAAAACAAAGCGAACGGTAAGGCAGCCTTCCATAACAGTAATGAAACAGCTCGTCCAATGCTCCGGTCCATATAACCGGCAGCGCTTTTCCCTGATAAAGAACTACTCTTCTTTCTTCATCTAATTTCAGCCTGTCTGCCGCATTTACGTTAAGCTCCGTCACAATATTTTTGTGGTTTAAAATATTGCTGATAAATGATGTATATCCCTTCTCCGGCATTGCCTGAAATTTGTCGTCAAAGTACCGGTTCTGATAAGAAAACAGAACAGGCACCCTGTTTAGCACACTTACGTCTATTTCATCCGGCCTGATCCCCCACTGTTTCGCCGTATATAGGCAATAATCATGTTCAAACAGGAAATCTGCATATTTCTTCACAACCGGATTCCGACTGTTTAACATGTCGATAATTGTAGCTTTTTCACAATCTTTATATGCGATCCTAAGATTTTCTTTTATCTCTTTTGCTTCCTCTGCAGTAAAATAATCGTCTATTGTCTGGTTATTAAATGGCGATGGAGTAAATTTCCCTTGCATATAAACCATACATCTCATGTTGAAATCATGCCAGCCGGCAAAACGATTTACATATTCCCAGACATGCACATCATTTGTGTGAAAAATATGTGGTCCGTACTTTTGTACCAAAATACCGCTGTCGTCCTTATAATCATATAAATTACCGCCAATGTGATCTCTTTTTTCCAGAATCAGGACTTTTTTATTTTTTTGAGCCAGATCTCTCGCAATGATACTTCCGCTTAATCCGCATCCGGCTACTATATAATCGAACATTTCATTCCTCCATACTCCTGTAATAATCTATCGTTCTACGAATCCCTTCTTCAAATGATATCTGCGGTTCATATCCTGTATCTTCTTTTAATGTACAAATATCTGTGATCGCATGATCGATCTGATTCGTTTTATAAGGTAAATCTCCGATTCCCATCTCTGCCTGCGGATCGATCATATTTTTTATAATCTCAACATATTCAGACATCCGCCTTGAAGATCCGCTTCCGGTCACATACACTTTATTTTCTTTTCCCTGCTGCGCTACAAGAATCAGTGTACGTATCAAATCATCGATATAAATATAATCCCATTTTTGTTCCAGTTTCGTAAAGGAAGGTTTTTTCCCAGCCAGCAACATTTTAATCGTATATGTAATCAGATTATTATCGTTACGCCCTGGCCCATATATGCTCGGAATCAGTATCCAGTTAAAATTTATGCCATGCTGTCTTGCATACAGATCACAGTAAATATGTACTGCAGATTTTGTCGCACTATACATATCACTTGGACATGGCGGCTGATTCCCGTTCACGACCGTCCCCACATACGCATATTCACTCAAAGAACCGGCGCATACTACACGACTGCAGCCATGCATCCTTGCGATTTCCATTACCTTTAATGCAAACGGGATATTTTTCATCTGTTTGAACACATCGTTTTTATATGTCGTACTGACTCCCACCCATGCCAGGTGAAACATCACGTCAAAACTGACGTGATCGATTTGTTTTTCTATGTCTTCCACCTGATCCAGATTCCCAAAAACAGGATGAAGCATACTGTTTTTGGGCAGTCTGTCAGCTTCATCCGGAAGTGTCAGCGCAAATATTTCAATCTGATATTTCAGTAAAGACCTGATTAATTTCTGACCTATAAAACCGGTAGATCCGGTTATAAATACTTTTTTCAAATATCTTCTCCTATAAAATATACTGTTTATTCCCGCCACACTTTCCATGGCGCTTTTTGATCTGCCCAAAGCTCTTCCAGCTTCTGCTTTTCACGAATGGTATCCATACACTGCCAGAATCCCTGATGTTTATATGCCATAAGCTCCCCTTCGGATGCCGCTTTTGCAAGCGGGCCTTTTTCAAGTACGGTGGCGTCCCCTTCAATATAATCAAAAATCTTCGGTTCACAAACCATATACCCCATATTAATCATGCCTCCGTCTCCTTTTGCTTTTTCACGGAATGCGCCTATTTTTCCATCCTCCAGTATATCCAGCACCCCAAATCTTTGCTCCATATTATAGGCGGACATCGTAATCATTTTTCCATGCTTCCGGTGAAATTGTACCAGCTTCTGGATATTTATATCTGACACCCCATCTCCATATGTCAGCAAAAAGGTCTCGTCTCCGATATACTTTTTAATCCGTCTGATCCTGCCGCCTGTCATTGTATGCAGTCCCGTATCGACGACTGTCACTTTCCATGGCTCCGAATAATTATTATGAACCGCCATTGCATTTTGCATCAGATCGAACGTCACATCCGTATTGTGCAGATAGTAATCGGCAAACCATTCTTTGATTACATGCTGTTTATAACCTGCACAAATAATAAATTCATGAAATCCATAATAAGAGTACAGCTTCATAATATGCCATAAAATAGGACGATCTCCAATATCGATCATTGGTTTCGGTTTATACATACTCTCTTCAGAAATTCTGGTTCCAAATCCACCTGCTAAAATCACAACTTTCATATCTTTTTCTGTCACCTGGCTATTCTCCTTCCTATCGCTCCACGATAAGATACCACTGTTTTTCTTTTGCTACTTATCCGGATAAACAAGTCTTTGGTCTGTCTGAAACCATTTTGCAATCATGCGAAACATCGTTACAATTTGCTTTCCGCGCGAAGTAATACAATAAGTCCCATCTTCGTTTTCCTGTATACTGCCGGTTACAAGCTGTTCATGAAATCTTTTTTCAAAAGCTCCATAATCTTTTACATATTTCTCAACAAATATTTCTTCTATATCCTTTTGTGTAAATTGCAATTCTTCATTTTGGTCCATATAGCTTAACATGAATACGGATACAGACCGTTCAACTGTAACCGGTATTAACGTAAATAAAACCATGTTTACACAGCAGCATCCGCAAAACAACAATATAACATCTTTTACTGTAATCCATCCTTTCGGCATAACACGCATGCAAAACAACATTAACAACGCGGCTATACCGCCCGACAAAATAAGGAACAAAATCCCTCTATACATAAGTACATCCATACTTTGAAAAAGGCTGGTATGGAACATTGCAATAAAAATAATAGTCGCAATCATATACAGACCGGCATAGATACTGATCAGTCTGCATAATTCAATGATCTTATTTTTCATGTTCGTATCATTTCTCCTTCTCAAATAAAGCCGTCATTTTACAATATATCCGCCTTGTTTATTCCAGCAAAAACACGATCTACGGAAATTGTGCGATCATATATCCTTCGTCTTCGTATAAAATGCTGCTATCTTTCAAAAGCGTCGCTTCACTTTCCAAAACAGACACATCTTTTTCCGCATTCTTTTCTACGATCAGCATTTTATTTGCCTCTTCTGGCAAATCCGGAAACTGTACAGCAATATCTTTTATATCCGCAATCAGATATACCTGTTTTTGCGATACGGCCAGCTGTTGCGGCGGATTTATCGGAATACTATATGTAAATGAAAAAAATACATCATTATATTTTGCAGATTCATATAATATCTTTTCCAGGTCATAAGAAACTTTTGCATCACGCAGCATCAATGAATCTGAAACAGCAAACGGTCCTCCAGTCAAAGCAAACATCACTAAAAAGGCAGGCACATAGCAGCATCCAAAAAGATCCGTTTTTTTCTTTCCAAAATAAATCTCTGACCGGCGCATCCATGTAAAAGCAAGCAGCGCAAGGATCAGTACAGACATCACAAGCACCCATCCCATCTTTATCATTGAAAATTCATGTATCGCTGAATGCTGTTTTAAAACAATTATCTGCAAAAATGGAGCTGCCAGTCCAATCATAACGATGGAATATTCATTTTTTATAAACAGTTCTTTCCATTTGCCCATTTTGTGAAAATAGAAAACCAAAAGAATTAAGATAAAAATCTCTATTCCCAGAATCGCGATTCCCCGTTCCATCTTGTTGTCTGCCATCGTCGAGCAGAAGTTATCAAAGATCGTTTTCCATACATGATCCATATCCCCGGTTCTGCTGAGAAATTTATGTTTCAGAATATTCAGCCAGTCATTCGTATAAGAAATCTGCCATACAAACGTTCCGATTGCCAGCACAACCGGACAAATATATAATAATGCGCTTTTCACAATCATTCCCAGATCGTGTTTCAAAAGGATCTGCCGAAATAAATGACATATAAATGCAAGAAAAACGAGAATCCAAAAATAGTAATCTGTCATACTGCCACAGTAAATGACCAGTATCTTCCATCCATTTGCTATTTTCCTTTGCCTGTCAGATATCCTTCGATGACTAATATATTCACACAGCAAAAATAGCATCACGAAAAAGATAACAGCCTGATCTGCAAAATATACATTTGCCAGATACCATACGTTAACCGGAAGCAGAATCCAGCTTAAAACTGTTACATATACCACTGCCGCTTTGACCCGTTCTTTAACCTCAAAATCAGTGAGCCAGCAATATAAAAACACTGAAAAAAACAACGCTTCTGCCAAATATAACAACAATTGGTACTTTTTCAAAAAAGAAATACCAATATGTACTTTTCCTAATATCTTTGCAGCGGCAAAAACGAGAAACGTACTGCCTGTCGGATAACTGATATACGGCGTTCTCGCATCATACGATTGAAATTCAACAGACGGAAACGACTCATAGCATGTAAAATGATTGTGCAGCGCTCCTTCTTCCAGCCACTGATTTACATATTTTATTGTTGCGGCAGAAAGCCAGCTGTGCATCCCGCCCATATTATCAAAGTCTACAGGATAAATACACACAAATATAACTACAAACGATATAATAATCATAATCATTACTGTAAAAAGCAATAAATAATTTATTTTTTTTGCAGCTGTCATTCTAATTTTCCTCCTGCCTGTCGCTTCTCCTGTTCCCAGACACATCGATGATTCATTTCACTTATATTCATTTGGCACTGTTAAGCTCTCAACAATTTCCACAAACTGCACAGCAGATAATTTGCACATCCAAACGCCACATTGACACAAATCCACTGCTCAATTCCAAACATCTGTTCATATTCCACTTTTGCAACTAACTGTCCCTGCTTATCTTTCCACGCTGAGATACCTCCCTCTTTTATACCGGAAGATACAGTTATACAATATGTTTGCCCTTCTCTAAGCAGCACCTGTCCCGTTTCTATCTTCTGATAGGCATTATCGATAACTAACGAATTGTTAATCTTTGTTTCAAATATATTCCGCTTATGATTTTTAATAGCAATTGTTGTTTCACCGATGTTCTCCCTTGCATAAGTGGAAAAAAAGATTTCCATACTTACAAGTTTTGCTCCTGCAGCCGTAAAGTTCTGCGAAATGTTATTTTCCATATTAATCTCTCCCGACAATACAGAAAGTTCCTCGCCAAACAATTGTGTTCTGTTCTGCGGATATTTTACAAATCGTAAATAAACAATTACATTTACCAGAATCGTCAACAACATAAAAAGAATCTGCAATTTCCGTATCTTCCGCATAAAAACAGTACTCCTTTCACAAAGACCAGTGTCTCTAATCTATCAGTTGCAATAAAACTATTGAAATTTTTTACGGCTGCGTTGCAAATATCTTTTCCAGACAATCTATGCTCGTATCCCATCTCCATTGCTGTGCTGTTTTTATTCCATTTTCGATCAGATGATTTCTTAATGCGTCGTCTTCCATCAGTCTTTGCAATGCATCATGCGCACCTTTTACATCTCCCTGTTCCACTACCAGCGCATTTTCTCCATCTACGATATATTCATCGTAACCTGTTACTTTTCCTACCACACATGCGCCTGCACAGGCCATCATTTCTAATGGCGGTCCGAAAAAACCTTCTACTCTGCTCATTTTTAAAAACAAATCGCAGCTGGAATAAATCGATCGCATCTGATCCATTGGAACCTTCTCAAAAAATCTGTCGCATTTCCATCCAGCCTTCGGTCTGCCAGCAGAACTGATACACCATACTTCACAGTCAAGTCCCTGTACTGCCAGAAATGCATCCTCCATTCCTTTATATGGAATATCAATTGGTCCTTCCAGTAATATCCGGAACTTTTTACCTTTTTCCGCAATCGGCTCCGTCTGATATATAATCTTCTCATCCAAAGCATTTGGTACGTAACGAGCATCTTTATGAAACGTTTCCTTTAACCATTTTTGTATCCATTTTGCTTCTGTAATAAATTCATAATCCATATGATAAGTTGCCAATGCCCTGGAGTAATCTTTCGAACCTTTTGGATAAAAGCGGGTTTCATCCGACTGCACAAAGTACAACTTTCGTTTTGCCCGAATGCTACGAATGGTATATGCCGTAGACCACCCCGTCGCTACCGCAATATCGATATTATCCGGCGCCTGCTCCAGTGTACATACTTCTACTAACTGATTCGGAAACCAGTCGATGGCAGTCTGACTGCTGTCTTCTGAAATCAGCAGCACATCATATCCCCTTTTCATCAGGCGATTCACATGCTGACAAATCACTGCAATCCCTCCTGATATACCGCAGCTTGGAATCACATATGCTATCTTCGGTTTCATCGGAATCACGCGTTTATGTTCTTCCATCATCCTGTCATACCATTTTTGATCCTGCTCTTTATATGTAAGTTCCAGATTGTTTTCGTGAAGCCTGAGTATGGTCAGTATCTGGTCGATACTTTTAAACTTATATCCGTTATATGCCAGTCTCAGCCATAGTTCGTGATCTTCACGGTAACGCATCGTAGTTTTTAAGCCTCCGCAACTACGCAGGACGCTTACCTTTGCCATCACTGTGCTTTGACAAGGCACACATATTTTTCTCAGCATTTCATAGTCGCAATCCGGACTGTACACCTCCTGCCCATCTTGTATATCAACAACTCTTGTCCCGTCGCATAACGCTTTCCATCCGCCATACACAATATCCACATCATAATGTTTCATATATTCCAGCGATAATTTCAGTCTGTCTTTTACTGCAATATCATCGCTATCCTGAAATGCCAGATATTCACCTTTTGCTTCTCTTATTGCCTTATTACGTCCTCTGACTGCATTCCCGCTATTATCCTCATATCGAAAAATCCTTACTTTTTCATTTGTTTCATACTCTTTTACAACATCCAGCGTAGCTTTGGGAGATCCGTCACAGACAAGCAGCAGCTCAAAATTCTGATAAGACTGATTTAGTATAGATGTAATGCTTTCTCTTAAAATATCTGTCCTGTCATAAACCGGAATAACTACGCTAATCAGTTCCTTTTGTACTTCTTGTACTTCTGACGCGGGAAGACAGATATTTTTTTGTTGTCTGCCTCTGCATAGTCTGTCTGCCGCCAGTCCAGGATGCCTGATATATTTCGTAATCCTTGATTTCCATTTGCTCAGCCAAAGTATACGCTGCCACCACAAATTGTGCTGAATTTCTGACAGTTCACGATCACGTTCCTGAATAACCTCCAATAAATACTGACAATTTCTTTCCTTTTGATCCAGTGATCCATCTTTTTGTTCCATTTCGTGATACAGACGCAAAATCAGATTTTCATTTTCATGTGCCGTCGCATTCAGTTTTTGTATTTCCCTTTCCAGATCAGCGGTTTCCTGTTTCTTTTCCTGTAATTTATCTTCCATAGCCTTTATTTGCCGTATATCTTCTTCTATCTGCATTTTCCGATGCAAATTATATCGATACTCTCTTACAAATGCCTGGTTCGATCTTTTCAGGCTCATATAATGCTGTCGAATCTCTTTTAGGTTTGTATATTTACACCTGTTATTTAAATACTCGCACACCTTTTGAATATTATTTTCCAAAACGCAGTGTTCTTTTATAAACGTACAATTACCTGGTATATACTCTTTATTTTTTTCATATTTCATTATAATGTCATCAAAAATATCACTCCCCTGCTTTTTGGAAAATCCTCCTCTGCCGGAAAAATTATAATAAAAAGCTGCATTTCTGTTCGCTGGCTCTATGTAACCCGGGCCACCGAATACATCATAACAATATACTGGTATTCCCAGTCCCATTGCATATTGTACCGTTTTACCAATCGTAATAATCAAATCATATTTTAGAAGCAGCGATTCTGTAACCAATGTTTCCTGATATCCTTTCCCATAAATATCTACCAACATTTCCGAACTTTTTGCCAATGACTCAAATTCCAAAAGTTCCGGCGGCACATGGTTGGATACAATCGCAATCTTATCCGGACGTTTTCCATAGCTTTTCTGATTCTGTACCAACAACATTTTCTGAGCTACGTAATTCGGAAAAACGATTACATGTTCTTTTGCTGCGTTTTCCATTAGAAGCTGCTCTTTTGTTTCTGAACTGTTAGCCAGACACAGCGACAACTCATTTGCATAGACGGGAAGCGCTTCCAGTGCCTCGAAAGGTGACAGAGAGTTAAATATCACTTCTTTTGCATGAATATGGAGTTCCCAGATCAGATAATCCAATACTACGGCATGATGTGCCCAGATCAGATCATACGTATCCATATTCAGTTTTTCTAACAAAATATTTGTTACTTCAATTCCTTCTTTTTCATATTCCTCACGCATCGGATATGCATAATTAAACGTTGCAATCCGAACATCCGCTCCCATCTCTGTCAGTGCTTTTGCAACGCTTAACGTATGTATCTCTGCTCCTGCATAATCCTGTATGGAATAAATCGTTAACAGGATATGTTTCTCTTTCATTTCTGGCATATAGATTCCTTCCTCAATGTACAAAATACTAATTAAAATTATATTTTTAATATGTATTGTTTCATCTATTTGTATTTATACAAAACCTTTATATTTTCACTCCATGTTTTTTTACTTCGTCCCACAGCTTCAATTCTCTTTGAAAATCCGACTTTACATGCAGCGCTTTGCCTTTTCTGCTTTGCCACTTGGATCGATACGGTTCTGGAAAATTCTGAGCATAGTAATCGCATGTTTCCTCCCATTGTTCATAAGACATAGCTTTTCCATAATGCTGACAGTAAAACTTTTCAATTGTATTCTTACAGCCAGACGGTTCTCTTGCATCCAGTCCCTGAAAACAAATCGTGTCTCTGCTGCGAAAAAACATTAAAATATCCCTGTATTCCGGACCGAAATAACTACGAAAATTCCATAGTTTATCATTGTTCTCATAGGATCGATCATCTCCCTGTGTCATATATGCGTCAAACAACCGGACTTTTATCCCATCCACTGTTTCCGGAATTGACAGTATTGTCTCTTTATCCGCCTCCACTCGTTCATCTGCGTCAAAATAGTAAATCCACTGCGGATGATACTTTTTTGCTTCTGTATATAGCATCTGCCTGTGTACCGTTTCTTCCTGCAGACGCTCCTTTTCCCATTTTGTATGCAGCAAAATCTCCCGGACATTTTTATTTTTCTTTACAATTTCTACCGTATTATCCGTACTACAGTCATCTAAAACGATAATTCCATCTGTAAATTTCGATACATGACGCAACGTATCTGCAATAACCATGCTTTCGTTCCGTACTCTTGTAATTCCAATAATCCCGATACTGCGATACCCCCTCCCACCTAAAAAAGTCCGATCATATCGTTCATAATTTTTTTCTGCATACTGTTTTTGTTTTTTCCATAAATGAAACCCAGACACCTGATCCCCCCAAATCTCACTTTTCCTGCGGCGCATATACCCAGCGATGCTTCGCTCTGAATCTGCCTTCAGCAAGCGGCAGGCCAGACTGATTTGTTCTTGTATTAACACGAAACTTTTTAATATATTCCTCATTATCATAAGGATACATAACCATCTCATCACACACATTGACCGAAATATAATACGTTCCTTCTAAAAAATCATGGTTCGGAATGACTAATTTCACATTTTCTATTTTTCCTTTTAGTACAAGATCATCTCTGATCGTATTAAACAATGTTACAATCTCTCCTCTGCTGTCCCGAATTATAATTCCCAATCCAAATTCCGGATGATCGATTCGAATCTCCAGTCCGACGGACAATTCGATATCTTCGTCTGTATAAAAAACATCTTTATTCAGTTCTACTGAGGAAATGCAGATTTTGTTTCGAACCTTTGCTGTCACGTCAGCCTGGTGCATTTCGGACTGTATTTGCGTATTCTCATTCTTTTCATCCAGATATTTTTTATATGCCTCGCAAACCATTTCAGCCGGCCCCTGCATTTTCATTTTACCCTGTTCCAGCCATATCACACGTTTACAAAAATTCCTGACAGCTGGTAAACTATGACTTACAAACAAAATCGTAGCTCCCGAACGAACCATTTTTTTCATCTGTTCGAAACATTTTTCCTGAAAATACATATCTCCAACAGATAACGCCTCGTCGATAATCAAAATATCCGGGTCTACATGAATGGAGACCGCAAATGCCAGTCTCGC
This sequence comes from uncultured Eubacterium sp., assembly GCA_910577225.1. Taxonomy (GTDB): domain Bacteria; phylum Bacillota; class Clostridia; order Lachnospirales; family Lachnospiraceae; genus Eubacterium_J. The sequence goes on from CAJTMV010000022.1 coordinate 42,221, forward strand.
AAACATTCCGCTGGAATAGGTTTTTACCGGCTGAAAAACAAAATCTCCGATTTCGGCAAATTCTATAATTTTTGATATTTTTTCATCTACCTCTTCTTTTGTCAGTCCCAGCATCATCCCATTCAGATAAATATTATCAATACCCGAATATTCCATATTAAAACCTGCGCCTAATTCCAACAATGCAGAAATTCTTCCATGCACTTTTACCTCTCCAGAAGTCGCATTTAATACTCCCGCAATAATTTTCAAAACTGTTGATTTTCCAGAACCATTTGTTCCAATTATTCCTACCGTTTCTCCCCTAAATATAGAAAAGCTGATATCCTCCAGAGCATGATATTCCTTATACAAATACTCTTTCCTGTAAAAGCGAAACATCTCTTTCAAACGATCTTTATTATTCCCATATAACCGATATATTTTACTTAAATGCTCTGCTTCTATTGCCTTATCCATAAAAACTCCTATAATAAATCTGCAAAATGCACGTTCAATTTACGAAACAAATATCTGCCAGACAATGCCAAAATGAGAATACAGCACCAAAAATATACCGTGTGGACTGTATGTGCATATACTGGCACATGATAAATCAAAGAATCCCGGTATCCCTGGATAATATAAAATAATGGATTAAATTTTAGAATAAAAATCCATTTTTCAGAAAACATTGTGGTATTCCACATAATCGGCACCAGCCAGATGCCAAATTGTAAAAAAAGCATAATAATCTGGCTGATATCTTTAAAAAATACATTAAAAACGGCTGTAATAAATCCTGCTGATAAAATCAGGCAGATTAACGCCGCAGTATAATATAACAACTGCAAATGATACCATCCTGGTATATACCCATACAACAATCCGATATACAGTAACAGGATCAAAAAGAAAAAATGTATAACCAGTGAAGAAATCAATTTAACATATGGGATCATACGAATATCAAAAACTACTTTTTTTACCAGATAACTGTACTCAGTAAAACAGTTTGTTACAGCCACAATACTATCTGAAAAGAAAAACCATGGCACCAGTCCCGTTACAAGCCAGAATAAATATGGCACATTCCCCATTGGGCGAATGTGAAATCCAATATGAAATACAAACCCATACACCAAAATAGTAACTATCGGCGGCGCAAATCCCCAGAATACGCCAAACACAGAACCACTGTACTTATTTTTGAAATCATTTCTGGCCAGATTCATAATCATCGTCATTTTTCTTTTATCTACAAACTTTAAATCCTGGTTCATCATATGTCTATTCCTGTCTTCTTTATATGTGTGCGCACTTTTATTTTTATTGTGCGGTAAATATAGGTTGTTTTTGGAATATACTGCATCCTGTTCTCATTCCTTTTTTTATTTTTTACCTGTTCAAAATACCATTTTGCATGATACATCGCGCAATCACATTTTTGACTATGGAATCTGTTGTTTCGTTTTTTATAATGTCCAATTGCATCCACATATGGATTCCAGCTCTTTACGATTACTTTATTACAAAAACCTTCGGTACAGGCTGCATGATATTCAGATTTTTCCAATGACCGTATAAGTACTTCAATATGATCCGCATAAAACAAAAAATGGTCGTTCGTCATGTATACATAACTATTATTTTTATCTCTGATCCATTCGCTGATAATTTTCAGACGATCCCGTTGTCTTCGTGCTGTTCGATAGTAAATGCGCATATCTTTAAATTCTTGTCTGATCATTGTTTCTATCCCTTTATTTCCCTTATGATCAAGCACCAAAATTTTTAGATTTGCATATGTCTGATTTTTCAAAGAAAGAAGCGTTTGTTTTAAAATATTTTCATGATGAAACACCTGAATAACTATATATACCAGCGGATTTGCTGCAGGAAATTCATTCCAATAATATGCGCCCTGCCTAATCATCTCATAATCCCATTTTTGAAAAAACGGTTGAAATTCCTTTGCTGTTCCACAACATCTTTTATCCGTAAAACAGGCAATGAATTTGAAATGATCGCAATATGCCCTCCACAGCATCTTTTTTGACCCCGGAAACACCTCCGGGCGACAAAGGCAGAAAAAAAACAACAAGTGACCGCAGATAACAGCTTTGAAATCCCCAAAACGATAGCGCAAATACAAATGATTGACGATACCATGTACATACTGAACCGGTTTAATTTCTCCCGGCTTTTGATACGCATGATGCACGATTACGGAATCTGGAACATATTGCAGCCGATATCCAAATGATCGTATTCGCCAGCTTAAGTCTACATCTTCGGCATACATAAAAAACCTCTCGTCAAAGCCTCCGATCCGTGCAAATACTTCTCTTTTTACTGCAAATGCGGCTCCGCTGCTCCAGCTGGTTTCAAGTGTTTGAACATCATATATTTTGGGATGTTCATATGGAAACTGTCTAAGTTCCCATAGAACCGTCTTTTTATCTGCGTTTTGAATGCTCTGTTCCAGTCTGGCTAATGTATGTTTATACACCTGCGTATCGATATTAAAAAAACAGACAATCTGTGAATTTCCTCTTTGAAACCCAATATTACAAGCCTTTCCAAATCCTAAATTGGCATCTTCTTTCACAATCTGAAACGTTTTAACGTATTTTTCATACTTTTCTTTCATTTGTTCCAGGCATAAAACCGTCCGATCTGCAGATCCATTATCCACTACATAAATCGCGGCTTCTGCCATATCGCTATCAGAATGCATCAAAGATTCAAAACATGGCCTGATCCACTTTTCTGAACAATAAGTAACAAATACAAAATCCATTTCTCCGACTCCTGTCTGTACTCTGATTCCCTCTAACGTTCTCCCAAAAGCAAAACACGAACAGCCATTCGAACATACCGGACAATTCTCTGTTCTTTATACTGACGAATTACGTACATCATTTCCCTGTTTATTTCTTCCACGGAAAAATCGATCTGATACATCCTCCATTTTTTGTGCAATTTTACAAGATTTTTCCGTAACTGTTCCGCCCGTTCTTTTTGTTTTCTCTTTAACCAGGGCACATAATAACAGGACGTTACCTGATTCACAAACAAAAAATCAGTCATTTGAGAATAACGTATCCATAAATCCCAGTCCTCCAGAGCTTCCAGGTTTTCATCAAGTCCACCCATCTTTTCAAACAGACTTCTTTCAAACAAGATGCTTTGAATTGGAATATAATTTTGCGTATACAACAACAGACGATGAAAGGGCTGTCGGAATCTGACCTGCTTTTTTCCAACAGGAAGTTGTATCGACTTTCCCTGACATCTGATCGCCCTGCCTTCTTTTGCAACGCTATAGACAGCTTTCTCCTTCCTGCCTTTCAGATGTTTCACCAATATCTCAATATGATTCGGAAACAAAATATCATCGTCATCCAGAAAGTTCAAATATTTTCCTGATGACAATTCCATCGCCCTGTTGCCTGTTCCAGATCGTCCTATACGTCTGCCTGTTGCTTCATAGACATATCTAAGACCGGGGTATTCCGTTCGAACCATTTCCTCCGCCGTATTTTTACCATCCTCAACGATAACCACTTCAATATTGGGATATGTCTGATTCTGAATACTTTCTAATGCTGTACGCAAAATCCCCGGCCGGCTGCATGTACGGACAATTACGGAAACAAGCGGATACCTGTCTGCGTATCCGTCTTTTTCAGCATTTGCAGCAGTGTTCCAATGCAATTTCAATTCTTTCCTTGTCATATTCCAAAACCATGTCCAGTTTTTTCGAAAATCTCTGCTTTGCATACACCTTATTAAATATAGCAACACCCGATACAAATACAACGGGTAGATTTCCCGATTCGCCGCGTGCAGATAATGTTTGCAATAATAAATTTCGCTACGCACATTCTGAGCAAATGAAAATGCTTTTCTATGACGCGTACTTCGCCCATGTAAATGCTCAATTACAGCCTTTGGCTCGTATATCGATCGAAATCCCTGTTCCTCCATTTGAATGCCAAGTATAAATTCCTCTTCGTACAAAAACGGATGCTCATCAAACGGAGTAACCGCTCTGGCGCATCGAGCGGTCATCATAAAGCAGCATCCAGGAACCGCATACGCTTCAAACCTGGATGCATAATCTTTGTCATATCCAAAATAAGTCCGAAAACTGTTTCGAAACAATATATGAGCCCTTGTACGCACCTTATATTTTTCTGCCATTCCTGTCCTTCGAAACATACATCCTTTTTGTATTTTCCCCTTTGCATCCAGAATCATAGGAGCTGCAATGCCTGCCGACGGACACCGGCGCAGACATTCCTGCATTGCGTCAATAGCATGCGGAAAATATCTTACGTCATTATTAGATATAAGAATCTCGTTACATCCGATTTCCTGCGCCTTTGCAATCCCCTTATTATTACCGGCATTATACCCAGTGTTTTTCTGATTTTGTATCAATAAAATTGCATATCGTTCCACAAACGACGAAAGATTAAATGCCGGCCGGTTCTCAGACGCATTATCTACCAAAATAATTTTATATGCATCTTTGGGCGGATTCTGTTCGATGCTTTTTACACATCGCTTTGTATCTTCCCAATTTCTATAATTTAAAATTACAATCCCTATCATACGTAGTTACTTACTCTTTCCAAACCTTTGCGTCCAATGATCTGCATGTATCATTTCCAAATCGCTTCTGACGCTGGTATTGTATCAGCTTTGGCGGTATCATTCCTGCCACAAGCGGTTTTATCACATACTTAAGGTTTCCATTTTGTATCCCCATCCTTCGAAATCCCTGGCAACGAACATAGCATTCATTCAAACGATACCGATATTTCCGTTTCTTATATGAACTTTGATCTTCGCGATAATATAATAATGTTTCCTGCAAATTATAGCCCTGAAATCCGTCAGCATATAACCGCATAAAAAAATCATAGTCTTCCACCCTGCGTTTCTTTGCGGATTCGCAATATCCGCCAATCTGTTCCATAACCTCTTTTCGAACCATTACAGATGGATGCACAAATGGTGATGTAACCAGAAAATCTTTCTTATTCGGACATTCTGTCATTTTACGTTCTCCCCAGATACTCTGATCGTCGATCAGACTTACATTACATCCAGCCAGGACAAATTCTTCATGCTCCTGCAAAAAAACTATCTGTTTGGCTAACCGCTCTGGTCTGGAGATATCATCCGCATCCATTCGGGCAATATATCTGCCCAAAGCACACCGTAATCCCTGGTTCAGAACAGCTGCGAGTCCCTGATTTTTCTGGTTGTGCAGCAATCGTATCCTGCTGTCTTTTCGACAAAAATGATCAAGCCATTGAAAAAAAGCAGCTTCTGATCCATCATCACAAATAATAAATTCAAAATCCGTAAAAGTCTGATTTAATATGGAATCGATGGCCATTGTGACATAATCTCTGTTACTTTCATTAAAAGTCCCCATCAGGACGGATACTTCTGGCATCTTTCCTCCCTGCCCACTGTATTTTGCTCTTTATTTGCCAGTCATTACAAGGTTTTCACAGTATTTCGTATATTTTCTTCATTTTCTGTTGTACAACCTTCTGACTATAACCGCTCATTTTTTTTCGATTGAAATCACCGTTTACTTTTCTCATCCATGGGTGATCTGCGAATTCCTCCAGCATGTCCGAAAGCTGTTTTATTGAATTAAGAGAAAAACATTTTCCATTTTTTGCGTCTGCCAGCTCTCTGCTGCCCCTGATATTTGAAACCACACACGGCAATCCTGATGCCATCGCTTCCATCAATGCAACCGGCATCCCTTCTCTTTTAGATGGAAACACAAATACATCTGCATTTTGATAAATTTCAGGCATATCTTTCTGAAATCCGGGCATACGGACATATCTGCTTACCCCCAGACGATGAGCATATCTCTTTAATTTCATTTTTAACGCTCCCTGTCCGCAAATCAGATAGTACAGATCCTGTCTCTGCATTGCAGCCAATGCCCGAATTACCATCCTATGATTTTTCCCCTTGTTCAGCTCTCCCACTGACAGAAAAATGCACGCATGCTCGGGAATCTTATATTTCCTGCAAAAAGATATTCTTTGATTTTTCTCTGACTGACAAAATCTATCCATATCAATCCCAACGCCTGGAATTTTGTATGTTTCCTTTGCCTTTAGTTTTCTTTTCGCAAGTTTATAGTCCTCATCATTTACTGTAATCAGTACATCTGTCCATCTTGAAAGTATCTTTTCAGCCGGATAATACAATATCCAGTTTTTTAACGGAGCACCTTTATAAAAATGAAATCCGTGCGCTGTATAGATTACCCGGATAGACCGTTTATGTGCCACGATTCTTGCAAGCGCGCCTCCAATCGGCGAATGACAATGCAGCCAGTCATAATGCTTCATCTGCGTCAGGCACATTAGCTGCCTGTACGCGGTAAAACATTTTTGAACCGCCAGAATATGTCTTGGACAATCCCACTGATACCATGTAACTTTCTGTTTCGTGAGCTTTTGCTGCAGCTTTCGAATCTGCTTTTCATCGCATGTATTTCCTTCTTTAAAATTACATACCACATGTACCTCATACCCCATACTTTGTAACAGACAAATATTCGGCATGTTAAACTGATCTATCATAGATGCCACGGATGCAACCATCAGCACTTTCAACTTCCTATGCTTCATTCATAATCTCTGCCACGGATTTCATAATTTTCACATACATCGCGTAGCTATCCTGTTCTTTCTTTTTCTTGCTGTCATTCAGCTTTATTTCAGGTACATGCAGCATATCCAGCACCGCATCGGACGGATGGGCCACTCCCCAAAGAATTTCATCTGCGGCTGCATCCAAAGCTCCACAAATACTTACAAATGTTTCCAGACTCATAATTCTTGTTCCACGCTCAATATGTCCCAAAAATGACATGCTGATGCCACATTTTTTTGCAAGCTCATCCTGCGACCAGCCTTTTACTTTTCGAAGCTGACGGATTCTCATTCCGATTCTTCCATAATCCAGTTCCCTCATATTTCCTCCATTTTAACAATACCTTACAATCACTCTCATCCATGTGAAGGTTGGCCTTACACAATTCTGCAATTTTTACAAAGTATTCGGCTTCAAAGTCTGCCTGTTCCTGCTAACATAACATTTTCTTATATTTTGTTATGCGGCACACCCACGCAAAAACCCCCGCAAAAGGCATAAATAAAGGAACTTTCCGCATTCCTCCTCATTTCCATACAAAAAACTATGTTCCATTAAGAAACATAGTTTTCTTTCAGTCCGAAATTATTTTCAATATCTCCCCATCCATTTTTTGTATAATCCAAACAAATACATCCAACAGTCCAATCAAACTATTTGGTAATTTTATACAATTTAAATGTTTATATTGCAAAAATTTAAAAATTGGTATAGAATACTTTCAGGCAACATTTTATAAGAAAATGTTATCTTTAAGAAATATTATATTTAAGAAATATCATATTTAAAAAATATCATATTTAAGAAATGTCATATACAAAAATCTTATCTTTAAAAAATCCTGCCATCCTCCCTGTCTCCAAATCAGACAAATATCCGCAGCAAAAAGGCACAGCGCCCATCCTGCAATCTTCGATGAGCGCTATGCCTTTTATTTCCGCTATTCCTTTTTAATAAAACACATGATCCCCTATCACCAGTCCGTCGATCAGTCCGTTATCTGCCCGAAAGTATAAACAATCCACATTCCTGCGGCCGTTCAGCACCTCTCTTGCCGCCGATACGCATCTGCTCCCCAGACCTGCCGCCAGCGCGTGCGCAAACCTGCCGCTTGCAACCGGCGAAAATTGTCCGCTTTGATAAATGACGCCGCTGATGCTGTTTGGAAAGCTGCTGCTGGCCACGCGGTTTAGTATCACGCTTCCTACTGCCAGCTGTCCTTCGTATGACTGGTTGCCAGCTTCGCAATAGATAATTGTCGATAACAATTCCAGATCGCCCGCGCCTGCCTGCACACTGCGGCCAGCATTGCCGCTGTCAGCATTCCTGCCGCTGCTGCCGGAACTGCTGTTCTGCTGACATTGCTGCTCTTCCTGCTGCCTCCTAAGCTGCTCTTCCTGCTGTCGGATCTCTTCTTCACGCTTTTTGTCCTCCTCGGCCTTTTGCCGCTCCAGTTCCTTTTCATATTGTTTCTGTCTCTCCAGATCCTGTTCGTATTTTTCCTGCAGCTCTTTGGAATCCTGAATCTGCGCAATCTTGCTGCTCAGATGATACTTAAGCTGCACGACGGTCTCGTCGATCTCTGACAGCTGGCCAGACTGCTGCTTTTCGAGTATCTCAAGCTGTTCTTTTTCTGCAACCAGCTTTGCTTTATCTTTTTTGATTTTTCGTGTTGTCTCCTTATACTCTTCCAGTTTTTCCCTGTCATATGACATGACAGCCATAAAATAATTTGCCCGCCGCAGAGCCTCCGGCATCGAATCTGCTTCCAGCACGCACATAATCATATCTGTCGTACTGTTTTCATACATAAATCGAATCCGTTGTTTCATCTGCTCATACTGTTCTTTACTGTCTGCTTTTGACTGCTGCAGTGATTGCTGTGTCTTTTGAATCTCTTCCTGCGTATCCGCGATCGATGATCTGGTATCGTCCAGCTCCTTTGACAGGCGGCTGATCTTCTCCTGCTTCACCGCAATCTCCTGTTCCAGTATATTTTGTTCCTTCTGATAAGTACTGATCTTTTGATCTGTCTGATCCAGCGCGTCCTCCAATTCCTGAATCTTTTGTCCAGTACTGTCCATCCGGTCCTGAATCGCGGTAGCCTGCGCCTGGCTGCTGCACAGCATGCTTAATGCCAGCAAAAATCCCACCCCGCAGATTTTTCTCTTTTGCTTCATTACGGTACAACTCCTTTAACTCTGTTTCATTGGATATGTATTGCCTGTTGCAACTAAGATTTATGAACAATATTAACAAGATTATTAATATATTATATCATTTATGTTACGCAATGTATATATTTTCCTTGATGTTTTTGATTGTTTTTTTTTTCAACTTATGCTATCATTAATAAAAGTGGGGTTTATCTGGCTATTTTTACTAATTTTTATAAACGCAGACTTACATAAACAAATCTATCAGTCTGATACCGCTGTCTTTCGAGGAAATACGGGAGCATGGCACTATGCAAGAGAAAGAAATGAAAGGAGAAGCTGCCCGGCAAAGTGATTTGTCCATATTTCGAGCAGCAAGGGTACTATGTTATTTGTAGAAACACAGGACATCAAGCCAGGAATGCGTCTTGCCAAACCAGTTTATAACAGAAACGGCGTATTATTGTTTGACCGTAATACAAAGCTGACCGTACAAAACATCGTAAATCTTACTAACTTTGGACTGATTGGTATTTTTATTCTGGAGCCGGCTGAACCGCTTCCGCCAATCTCAAGGGAAGAGCAGGAATTTGAACAGCTTCAGACGTTTTACATGTTCCGGTTACGTGATAATCTGGTAAACATCAGCAAGGGCAAGATGCCGGCAGACCTCTCTGGTCTGGCCAAAGATGTAACCGATCATTTCGGAACATTAGACCACAAAGTACATTTTACCCAGACAATTCGAAGCAATACTGATTTTGTATATAAGCATTCGGTTGGCGTCGCGATAATTTCCGCCATGATAGGTCATGCAATGGGCCTGCGTGAAAGTACTTTGCTTTCCATTGTTAACGCCGCTTTTTTGTACGATTTCGGCTATCTTTACGTACCGGCTGAAATTATGAAAAAAGGCGAAGACATTACGGATATCGAAAACACTACAATTACAAAATACCGTGAAAAAGCGTTTGCGCTGCTGCATGCGGACACAAATCCTTACAGCATCCCATCCGACTCTCTTGCAATGGTTACGCAGATGATCAAAGCAGGGCGTGCAGAAGGCGATGAAGTAGACCGCAGCAAATGGCTGACCGGAACCTCAATTCTGACCGTCGCGGATAAATTTGACCGTATGACCGCCATGAGTCTGAGCAGAAAACCAAATTCTGAGATTTCTGCCATCCGCTATCTGATCGACCATCCGGAATCTTATCCGCAAAACGTTGTTTCCGCACTGGCCAAATGCATTCACATTATGCCGGTCGGATGCTGCGTGGATCTTACAAACGGAGATAAAGGTCTGGTACTTGAGACAAATGAGCGTGATTTCAATCATCCGGTTGTACTCTGTTTCCGTGATAACCGGATACTGGATTTGAGCAGTCCAAAGATAAATAAAACCATTCATATCGCAGATGTCATGCATACGATGGATAACCGCGTGAAAATGGATGCAGAAACACTCAAACAATTCAAGACCGATGAAAACAGTTCCAAAATGATTAAAAAATATGAATTTAAAAAACTGCAGATCGAAAAGAAACGCCAGAAACAGGCATAGCATTTCCTAATTATTATTTTTTGACACAATTTTGCCCGAAGCATTGCGCAAACTGCAAGACTTCGGGCATTTCTCATATTTTATCTGACTATTTTTGCAATATCGATCATTTCCATATCCTTATGAGCCGTTTCCAGACTGCGCGCAAGCGCTTTTGCCGTATCCATAGCCGTAATGCAGTTGACTCCTGTTTCGATGGCCACGCGCCGGATCAGGAAACCGTCTCTGCCTTTGTCCCTGCCCTGTGTCGGCGTATCGATAACAAGATCGATCTTATGCCCCAGCAGCAAATCCATGATCGTCGGAGATTCCTGATGAATATTTTTCACACGCAGCGCGCGTACGCCGCGCTCGTTTAAAAACTTTGCCGTACTTCTGGTCGCGTAAATTTTATATCCAAGAGCCTCAAAACGCTTTGCAACTTCTGCCGCTTCTGGTTTGTCCGCGTCTTTTACCGTAATAATCATCTGCTTATGCTTTGGCAGTACGACGCCCGCGCCAAGAAACGCCTTATACAGCGCCTCGTCAAATGTCTTTGCAATGCCAAGACATTCCCCGGTTGACTTCATCTCTGGTCCAAGGCTGATCTCTGCGCCGCGGATTTTTTCAAAAGAAAAGACAGGCATCTTTATCGCAAAATAATCCGCCGCCGGCTGCAGTCCGGGTTCGTAGCCAAGCGCTTCGATCTTCTTTCCGGTCATCACCGCTACCGCCAGATCTACAATCGGAATCCCTGTCACTTTGCTGATATACGGCACGGTACGGGAAGAACGCGGGTTTACTTCTATGACATAGACTTCCTCGTCCACTGCAATAAACTGAATATTGATCAGTCCTTTCACATGCAGCGCCTTTGCCAGTCTTTCGGAATACTGCGCAATCTTCTCCCGTACTGTATCGCTGATGGTCGGCGCCGGATAGACGGAAATCGAATCTCCGGAATGCACTCCGGTCCGCTCAATATGTTCCATAATGCCCGGGATCAGAATATCGGTTCCATCGCAGACCGCATCTACCTCCAGTTCTTTGCCCATCAGATATTTGTCCACGAGAATCGGATGCTCCTGCGAATACCGGTTGATCACTGCCATAAATTCTTCGATCTCCTGATCGGAGCAGGCGATCTGCATTCCCTGACCGCCCAGCACGTACGAAGGCCGTACCAAAACCGGATAGCCCAGCCGGTTTGCCACTTCTTTCGCCTCCTGCGCGGTAAACACCGTACCGCCTGCCGCACGCGGTATATGCGTTTCCTGCAGAATCTGATCGAACAGCTCCCGATCTTCTGCCGCGTCTACATCCTGCGCCGCGGTACCAAAGATCGGCACTCCCATTTCCATCAGACTTTGCGTCAGCTTAATCGCCGTCTGGCCGCCAAACTGCACGACCGCTCCATCCGGCTTTTCCAGACGCACAATATGTTCCACATCTTCCGGTGTCAGCGGTTCAAAATACAGCTTGTCCGCAATATCAAAATCTGTGCTGACCGTTTCCGGATTATTGTTTACGATAATCGTCTCATAGCCTGCTTTTGCAAATGCCCAGGTCGCATGCACGCTGCAGTAATCAAACTCCACGCCCTGGCCGATACGAATCGGCCCAGAGCCAAGCACAAGTACTTTTTTACGGTCATTCGCAGGGACAGACTCGTCCTCACTGCCAAATACCGAGTAATAATATGGCGTTACCGCTTCAAACTCGGCGGCACATGTGTCTACCATCTTATAGGCAGCCGTTATTCCATTCGCATACCGCAAATCCCGAATCTCACGCTCTGTCCTTCCCGTCAGCTGTGCAATCACACCATCCGGAAATTCCAGACGCTTGGCTTCTTTTAAAAGTTCTGTCGTCAGCGGTTCCTTTTTTAGCCGCTCTTCCATCTCTGTGAGAATCGCTATTTTATCGATAAACCACTCGTCGATTTTGGTAATCTCATGAATGGCCTTATAATGAATCCCTTTGCGCAGCGCTTCTGCGATGATAAAAATCCTCTGATCATCCACGATTTTCATGCGCTCCAGCAGTTCTTTTTCAGATAATGCAGAAAAATCATACGACAGCAGACTGTCCACATGCTGTTCCAGCGAACGCAGCGCTTTCATCAGCGCACCTTCAAAATTATCGCAGATACTCATCACTTCGCCCGTAGCCTTCATCTGCGTCGTCAGCGAACGCTTTGCTGTCAGAAACTTGTCAAACGGCAGTCTTGGCAGCTTCACAACACAGTAATCCAGCATCGGTTCAAAGCTGGCATACGTCCTGTCTGTTACCGCGTTTTTAATCTCGTCAAGCGTATAACCAATCGCTACCTTTGCCGCCACCTTCGCGATCGGATAGCCGGTCGCTTTGGAAGCCAGTGCGGAGGAACGGCTGACACGCGGGTTTACCTCGATCACACAATATTCAAACGAGTCCGGATTCAGGGCATACTGTACATTACATCCACCTGTAATCTCGAGCTCTGAAATAATATTGAGCGCAGACGTACGCAGCATCTGATACTCTTTATCTCCAAGCGTCTGCGACGGCGCGACTACGATCGAATCTCCGGTATGTACTCCGACCGGATCGATGTTTTCCATATTGCAGACCGTAATACAGTTGCCTGCCGCATCCCGCATCACTTCATATTCAATCTCTTTCCAGCCGGCGATACAGCGCTCCACAAGCACCTGACCGACGCGCGACAGACGCAGGCCGTTTTGCAGGATATCCGTCAGCTCCTGCTCATTGTGCGCAATCCCTCCGCCGCTGCCGCCAAGCGTATAAGCCGGTCGAAGTACGACCGGATAGCCGATCGTATTCGTAAAATCGATCCCGCTTTGCACATCTTCTACAACCAGAGAGGGCGCCACCGGCTCGCCAATCTTTTCCATCGTTTCTTTGAATTCCAGACGGTCTTCTGCCTTGCGAATCGTCTGTGCTGTCGTACCGATCAGTTTTACGCCGTTTTCTTCCAAAAAACCGGATTCCGCCAGCTCCATGCCCAGATTCAGTCCGGCCTGGCCGCCAAGTGTCGGCAGCACACTATCCGGCTTTTCTTTTAAAATAATCTTCTTTAATACGTCCGCGGTCAGCGGCTCGATATACACCTGATCCGCAATGTCCTTATCGGTCATAATCGTAGCCGGATTGGAATTCACCAGGCAGACCGTAATCCCTTCTTCCTTCAGGGAACGGCATGCCTGCGTACCTGCATAGTCAAACTCTGCGGCCTGTCCGATAATAATTGGTCCGGAGCCGATCACTAATACTTTTTGAATATCCGCTCTTTTTGGCATTATCTGTCCCCTCCCATCATTTCTAAAAATCTGTCAAACAAATACCCGCTGTCCTGCGGTCCCGGACATGCCTCTGGATGAAACTGTACGGTAAAAATCTGTTTTCCGGTATATTTTAGTCCTTCGTTCGTGCCGTCGTTCACATTAATAAAAGCCGGAACTGCAATATTCGCATCCAGATGATCGGTATCTGCCACATATCCATGATTCTGCGCCGTAATATACACCCGTCCCGTTTCCAGATCTTTCACCGGATGGTTGCCGCCGCGATGTCCGTATTTTAATTTATACGTATCTGCCCCGGCTGCAAGAGCCATCAGCTGATGCCCCAGACAGATCGCAAAAATCGGCACATCGGATGCATAGAGCTTTCGAATTTCTTTTATGATCTGCGTACAGCTCTTCGGATCTCCTGGACCATTCGACAGCATAATTCCGTCCGGTGCAGACTCCAGTATTTCTTCCGCCGGCGTATGGGCCGGATAAATCGTAACCTCACATCCTCTGTCCTGCAGCGATTTGGCAATCTGCTCCTTTGCGCCCAGATCCAGCAGCGCGACTTTATAACCGCTGCCTTCCAGCACTTTTTTATCCGTACAGGTCGCTTTTTCCACGACATTGCCTACCCGGTACGCTTTTAATCGCGGAAGAATTTCTTCCATATTATAATGCTCATTTGTCGTAATCATCCCGTTCATTGTTCCTTTTTCCCGCAGCAGCTTTGTCAGCGCGCGGGTATCGATGCCCGCGATCCCCGGAATGTCGTGTTTTTCCAAAAAATTCTGAATCGAGCTTTCGCATCGGAAATTGCCCGGCATTCTGGATAATTCCCTTACAATAAATCCATCCGGCCATGGTCTGTCTGATTCCATGTCCTGGAAACAGATCCCGTAATTTCCAATCAGCGGATACGTCATAACCACTGCCTGCCCCGCATAGGAAGGATCGGTCAGCACTTCCAGATAACCAGTCATAGAAGTATTAAATACAATCTCACTGACGACCTCCCGTCTGGAACCTATACTGATTCCTTTAAATACACGTCCGTCTTCAAGTATCAGAAAAGCTATCATTCTCGTCTCATCCTTTCTTGCTGGCAAAAAAAAAGAGAAATTCTCTTTTTGCGTCGTTCGAATCCATGCCTAAATTGTTAGGATTGTATCATATCAGAATGATTATTTCAACTTTTTTTATATGGTTGATTTTACGCAAAACGGAAGAACGATGTTTTCTTTCGTTTTTTAAGGAAAAAGGTTTCGAAAATTAAGATAATGTCCGGATCGTCGTATGAATCGTGCCAGCAGGTCCTTTTTTGGTAAAACAGAACCAATTTATAGAAAAGCCGCTTTCGTTTCTAAAAGATAAAGCATTAAGAAACGAAAACGGCTGCACGCTTTAGATATTTTGTACTGATTCGGAAAACAGGCGTCTCTTAATAAGCGACGATTTTCACCCTGCTGCCCTGTCCTTTATTTTTGAATAACTTTTTATACTCATTCAGTTTTAAATCGTATACTTTAATTACCGCATTCGGAGAAATTCCTTTGAGCGCGTTTGCTCCGACGGATTCCAGCCGACTGGAACGAACGATAATTTTGTTCAGTCTGGAACAGCCTTTGAACGCGGATTTCCCTATGGATTTTATCTCTCCCTGGATCGTCACTTTCGTTATTCTTTTATTATTCAGAAACGCATTTTTAGTCACAGACGCAACGGTATAACAGATTCCATCGATCGTTACCTGATCTTTCACCGTTATTTTAGTCGCTTGATCCGCGGTCTTTACAAATGCCAGTTCAGAAACATCCGTTTTCACCTGATAAGTCGTAACGCCGTCCCTGATCTTTGCTCCCTTTTTCGGCGCAAACGATTCAGATTTTCCGGTACTGCCATATGTAATCACAGACTGCAAAAGCGGTGCGTTTCCTTCTCCCATTAACTGCATTTTGATACGATCTGACTTGCTGCCAGCGTAAGCAACCTTCTTTAACTGATCACAGTTCATAAATGCATTTTTCGCGATTTCTTTTGTACTAAGCGGCAGGTCTATACTTTCCAGACTGCTGCAGCCAGCAAAAGCTCCCTCTGCGATTGTGCGCAATCCTTCTGAAAACTGTACGTTTTTCAGATTTTTGCAGCCGGAAAAGGCATTGAGGCCCACGTATTCCAGATTTTTCGGAAACTGCAGATCCGTAAGCCCGGTACATCCTGCAAAAGCGGAAAAATCAATATTCTTCAGGCTGTCTGGAAACGTAAGATTTTTCAGACTCGCACAGCCGGAAAAAACGCTTTCACCAATCGCTGTCAGTCCATCCGGAAACGTCACGTCTGTAAGACCGGTACAGCCCGTAAACACATAATCCGCCAGAGAGGTCACGCCTTTTGGAATTACGATGCTTTTCAAATTTTTACAGTCGCCAAAAGCGCCTTCTTTGATTGTTGTAACCGGTTTGTCTTCCACTTTATCCGGAATTACAAGAGCGGTATCCGTTCCCTGATAACCGGTAATTTCTATCGTATTGTCATCCAGTACTTTGTATTCGTAACCCCTGGCTGCATCCGCATTGTTCTCTGTCTCCGTTTTATTTTCTGTGCCTGCATCGTCTGCTTCTGTTAACGCACTTCCTTCTATCTGAGCTGCCTGCGCATTGTCTGCAAATGCAGGCAGTGTCATAGAGCCTGCTACTGTACATAATGCCAGCAGAATGGATACAAATTTATATTTCATTTTTATACTTCCTTTCTTTTCTTTATAAATATTTTATAAATTCAGGCCTGACTGGATATCTTACAAGATAGTTCGATTATATATGATTTTATTGTTATTTGCAATGGAAATTACTGGTTGCCCGGTTTTCTTAATGAATAATGAAAATGAAATCATGCTGTCTGCTTTTTATTTCTCCTGTCTGATTATTACAAACGTTCTATAATATTTTTAATTAATGTACAAATTATATATACTTCTAATGCTGACTATGATATACTATTATTATTTATGCACAAAATAAGAAACGAGGATAAGATTTAAGGGAGATGTTACCATTAAGACGGATACCCTGTTCAAAATGCTGTTTGTACAGTATCCGGAACTTTTAAAGAAACTGGTGGCAGACTTGCCTGGAATACCGTTGGAGGGTATCGGGCAGTTTGTGATACGGAACCCGGAGATGCCGCCTGAGAACATCGGGGGACAAATTCTGCAGGCTGGATATCAATATGACTGTAAACGGTCAGCGTGTGGATCTGGAAGTGCAGGTCTGCAATGAGGGGGACTGCCCGGAGAGGGTCATGTACTACTGGGCGAGGGAGTTTTCATCAGCACTGCCTGCCGGACAGGGCTATTCTGACCTGCCACGCACAATCGTTATCAGCATTATAGATTTCCCGCTGTTCAGATGCGAAGAATACCATTCTTTCTTCCAGCCACTGGAGGTTACACGCCATACACTGCTGTCGGATAAAATGGGATTCCATTTCTTTGAGTTTCCCAAACTGCCGGCAGAGGTAAGCGGGAATGATATGTTACTGTTGTGGCTTTCCCTGTTCAAAGCAGAAACGGAAGAAGAACTGGAAAAAATTAAAGAACTGGAGGTGCCAGTTATGAGCCAGGCAATCAATGCTTATTATACGATTACAGCTTCATCAGAATTCCGTGAGAAAGAAAGGCTCCGTGCAAAAGCAAGGCATGATGAAGCACAGGCATTGCATAATGCAAGACGTGAAGCAACAATGGAGAGAAATATTGTAATTGCCCGGAATGCAAAAAGAATGAATATGCCTGTTGATGATATCATGAAACTTACAGGATTGTCACGTCAACAAATAGAGGGGATTAAAGTTTAATTTTCCTTATAATCAACCATATCTTATAGCACAGTATTTAAAACAGGTGTTGACGTGTGCTGCATAAAAAGGCAATACCTGTATACGCGATTTTATTTGTGGGAAATGTGGGAAACCCGTTTCCCACAAATTATCTGATCCTTTACATCCAGAATGGCGTAATGATGGGCGTTTCTGATGTCTTAGATACATTTGTGGGAGTGTGGGAGTATAAAAAAGTATTTTAAAAAAAAATATATATTTGTAAAAACTTTTTTGAAAAAAATCCCCAGATTTCCACATCCCTCTCTCACTGTAAATAATCTGGAAAAATCAGACCGTAACTACATACAGCAAAAATCAAAACTACTTTCCACGTAGCTGCTCAGTGGTTTTCTTCTGTAGTTTTTAATAAATAACTACAGACATGGATCTGGAAGCTCTCAGAAAAATCAATAGTAATATTCACAAACATATGGTATGATAAGAATGAAAGGCGGGCGATAAGTTATGCACAGATTCAAACCTCTGAATGATTTTATTTTCGGAAAGACGTTTGGTGAAAAAGGCGATGAAGAGCAGCTCCTGTCTTTGCTGAACGCGATTCTGGCAAAGACAAAGCATAAGAAGCTGGTTAAAATTGAGATTGTGGAACAGAGGATACTCACGGCAGAGATTGTCGGTGACAAGACGAGCATCCTTGACATACGTGCAGTAGCCGAGGACGGCACAAGGATCAACATCGAAGTACAGCTGCGGGATTATGGGAACATGGACAGAAGAAGCCTGTTCTACTGGAGCAGGGAGTTTACAGGCGGCCTGGCAAAAGGCGAGGACTACAGCCTGCTGTCCAATGTGATTGCAATCAATATCGTAAATTTCGAGGCAGTAGCGATTGATGATTTCCACAGTGTATTCCATCTCTGGGAAGATACCCACAGGGACTGCCTTCTGACAGATGCACTGGAAATACACTTCATAGATATGAAGAAGTTCAATGCCCTGCCGGATAAGGATATTAAGAACAATTCCCTGCACCGCTGGCTCACCTTTTTTGACCAGAACATTTCCGATGACACGCTAAAGGAGTTGATGAATATGGATACAGCGATTTACAAGGCGAATGAAAAAATGGAATTCCTGGCGAATGACAAAGAAGTACTGCGGCTTTACCATTTACGTGAGATGGCGCAGTTTGACTACAACAGCGGCATAAAGAAAGCGAAAGACGAAAGAAGCATTGAAATTGCCCGGAATGCGAAAAGAATGAATATGCCTGTTGATGATATCATGAAACTTACAGGATTGTCACGGCAGCAAATAGAGGAGATTAAAGTTTAATTTTTCTTATAATCAACCATATCTTACAGCACAGTATTTAAAACAGGTGCTGATGTGTGCTGCATACAAATCAGATAAAAAGGCAATACCTGTATACGTGATTTTATTTGCGGGAAATGTGGGAAAACTGTTTCCCACAAATTATCTGATCCTTTACAGTAAGAGTGACGTAATGATGGGCGTTTCTGATGTCTTAGATACATTTGTGGGAATGTGGGAGTATAAAAAAGTATTAAAAAAAATATATATTTGTAAAAACTTTTTTTGAAAAAAATTCCCCGCATTTCCACATTCCTCTATCACTGTAAATAATCTGGAAAAATCAAACATTCCTCTCACCGTAATTACATACAGCAAAAATCAAAGCCACTTTACACGTAGCTGTTCAGTGGTCTTTTTCAGTAGTTTTTTAGACAAAAAGGGTTGATTATCTCAAAAAAGCCTTGACCATACGCTGGAGGAAGTCGTGGAGCTGAGGAGGTTTCACAGCAGTCCCATAATTACCTTGAGCAGAGAAAGTGCTTAAAGGCATCCCTTGTAATGCGCCGCTGAAGATATAAAAAATGAGACGGAAAGGTATAAGTCACTTTTAGCGGCATTGTGTTCATAGATGCCCCTTTGCTTCGGCTGTCTTGATGAAAGCGTCTGTCATGGCAAAGCTATTCCCGTTTTTCCGGGGGCTGCCCGTTATAAGATATATACTTATCTAAAGGAGCGCGTAAAATGAATGAACGCTGTATTGCAAATCGTTCCTGTTGCAATCGGAATGTTAAATACTCCGATATGTCGCCTTCAGCCTGCTCTAATGTTTTTAAAGCAAAATTCACATACGCATTTAATTTGTTTACCCGTATCTGTTTATTATTTTTCATAAAAATCCAATACATTTGTTCGTATACTAAATGACAGGCATTCTTTTTATCTTCAATGTTATCAAAATATTTTTTCAAAGAGTCCATACTCTCTTTCAGCTTTCCTTTAAATCTTAAATTATTTAAGATCCGTATCGCATCTTTCGCAAATGCAAAAATCCAGGTATTATCTAAACTGTCCCCCTTGTCAAGGACATTTTTAAAAGTTCAGACCATGATTTTAGAC
>CAJTMV010000023.1 GCA_910577225.1 uncultured Eubacterium sp.
AAATGAAGGAGTAAGGGTTTTATATGTCTGCCCTCAAAAATAGCGTTCTATTGCGTAACAGAAAAGCAGAGAACCGACCACTAATGAAAGTGATATGTTCTCTGCTCTTGCTTGCACTCTGTTTGTCAGCGTTGATGATAAGTTGTTGTAAATACTTCCGAAGTGGTGTTGTGGAGGGAGGGAAATCTCAATATAATATTGGCAGAAGATGAAAAGAGATTATGGGATTCATCGTTGATAAAAGTGAAAGCAGTAGGAGGATGAGCAGATGGCACAGCAAAAATTAGGATTTGGTTTTATGCGGCTCCCGGTTATTGACGGGGTGCAGGAAAATGTTGATTTAGACCAGTTAAAACAGATGGTGGATGAATTTCTTGAAAATGGGTTCACATACTTTGATACGAGTTATGCCTACCATAACGGAAAAAGTGAGGAGGCTTTAAGAAAGAGCGTAGTGGAACGGTATTCGAGAGAGCGTTTTACCATTGCAACAAAACTTCCAACATTTGCCATACAGACAGAGGATCAGGTGGAGGAGATTTTTACACAGCAGCTTAAAAATCTTGGCACAGATGATATAGATTATTATCTGCTCCATATTTTGAACACAAAATTCTATAATGGACTGGACGGCAAGGGCGGTGTTGTCAAGAACTGCCAGTTATTTGAGCACGCCCGTAGAAGTGGTGATTATGGAGCCTGTTAAAGGTGGTGTGCTGGCTCAGATTCCAGAGGATTCTGAAAAGAAACTCCGTTCTATTGAGCCGGAGATGTCGCCAGCTGTATGGGCACTGCGGTTTGCCAATAGTATGGAGGATGTGATTGCGGTTCTTTCTGGTATGTCCACATTAGAGCAGATACAGGACAATGTAAAAAATATGAAGGATTTTGTGCCGCTTAGTGAGGTGTATAAAATGAAGAAAAGCAGTATTAGGACAATAATGGCGGCGGCATCCTGTACATCATGTGGAAGGTGCGACAAGGGCTGTCCGGCACAGATTCAGGTTTCGGAAGCATTAGTTATATATGAGAAATATGTTGATGGAGATACAAAGACAGTTGAAAAATTAAACGGAATGATATCGGAGGGGAAACCGATAGACTGTATTGAGTGTGGCGCCTGTTCAGTCCATTGTCCAAAGCAATACCTTGTGCTGGTGAAATGCCAACACCAGAAGAATGGCTCAAATATGTAGTTGAGAAACTTAAAGAAGACGGAAGGGATGATTTACTGCAATGGAATTCAGAACTGTAATTTACAGTAGTGGACTACAGATTGTTAAAAAAGGAATTGTTAAAAAAGGAATTGTTAAAAAAGGAATTGTTAAAAAAATGTGAAATGAATCCCCTTATAATTGACTTTGGGTAAACAGAGGTGTATAATGCTCTTTGTTGCATAGAATTCTAATTATTTTTGAGGTGCAATTATGGATGAAAAGAAATTGATGGAACAGTATGATAAAATGAACCGGAAGATGCAGCGCCATTTTGCAAGCTATTTTTCTGATTCCCAGTTAACCTGTATTCAGGGGATTGTCCTGCATTACATTATTGTGGAAAATGATCGGAGGGATGTTTTCCCAAAAGATTTGGAAGATTTTTTGGGAATAAAAGGATCTTCTGTCACCAGTCTCATCAATAACTTAGAACAAGGGGGTTATCTGCGGCGGGAAAGCCTGGAATCAGATGGACGGTATAAAAAACTGGTACTGACAGAAAAGACCAAAGGGATGCAGGGGGATATTTTAAGGCGAGTATATAATTATATGCATAGTATGTTTGCGGGTATATCAGAAGAAGAACTGAAGATTTTTGAGTCTGTAATCCTGCAGATGTCTAAAAATGCGGAAGGATAAAATACATTATTCTTTTTACTCATATACTTAGGATTCTATTTAGTTTGTCATGAAGGAATGGAGATGATGATTTTTGCTTACAAAAATAAAAATGGGACTGCGACCAGCACGTTCTGTTCCGTTTTTAAAAGTATATTTTTCACCCAATTAGTTAGAAATCTAAGTAATTAGGCGCTTGTTCATTTGTTAAAAATATTGCATATAGGAGGATGAAGTATCATGAATAAAGTAACAACTGTGGAGAATCCGCTTGGATATGAACGGGTGGGGAGGCTGCTGGCAAGGTATGCCATCCCAAGTATCATAGCTCTGATTATCAATTCCCTAATAACATGGTAGACCAGATTTTTATCGGTCAGGGCGTAGGTTTTTTGGGAAATGGGGCAACGAACATTATCGCCCCGATTGCGACGATCACGATTGCGATTGCAACACTTTTCGGTGACGGCCTTGCAGCTTTTTTTAGTCTCAGCCTTGGAAAGGGAGAGGGTGAGAAAGCAGCGAAAGGACTTGGGACGTCAATTATTTATGGAAGTATCTTTGGCATTATTTGGACCGTTATCGCTTTTGCTTTCTTAAGGCCGTTATGCCTGATATTTGGAGCCACGGAAAATATCCTTCCCTATGCTCTTGATTATGGGCGCATCATCGTGATCGGATTTGCTTTTCAGATTGTCGGAAATACCATTAACAGTGCAATCCGAACAGACGGAAGTCCGCGTTATGCTATGCTTTCCATGATGATCGGGGCAGTTCTCAACATCATTCTTGACCCGATTTTCATCTTTGTGTTCCACTGGGGTGTTGAAGGTGCTGCAATCGCCACCATTATAAGCCAGTTGTTCGGACTTTTGTTTAACATCGCTTATCTGTTCCGGTTGAAAACGATCAAACTGTCCAGACAGTCTTTTACTTTTGATATCCGGACTGCAGGAAGAATCGCAAGCCTTGGATTTGCAAGCGGGGCCAACAACCTGACTTCAACGGTGGTGGCGTTTGTATCAAACAATCTGATGACAAAATACGGCGCGCTCTCTCCTTATGGTGCAGATATTCCGCTCACAACTTTCGGCTTGTGTATGAAAGTGAGTATGCTTGCATTTTCCATTGGCATTGGCGTTGCAAGCGGCAGCCAGCCAATTATTGGGTTTAATTATGGCGCAAAGAAATATGACCGTGTGAAAAAGACATTTATGCTGAGTGCCGGAGCTGCCACGCTCATCACCTTTGTTTCATGGATCATTTTCCAGTGCTTCCCGTTGCAGCTTATCCGGATATTCGGGACGGAATCTGCACTGTACGAGGAATTTGCGGTCAAGTGTTTCCATATTTATCTGCTGCTTACATTTTTGAATGGCTTGCAGATGTGTGCCGGCGTATTATTCCAGGCAATTGGACAGCCCATGAAAGCAGCGATTACTTCCCTGTCAAAGCAGGTAATCTTTTATATTCCGGCCATGCTTATTTTGTCCCGCTTCTTTGGGCTGACAGGTATTCTGATGGCGGGGCCTGTCGCAGACGCTTTGGCTTTTATCCTTTCAGGAGCTTTTTGTTTCAGGGAAATTAAGAAAATGGAGCAGATAAGCGAAAATGCGTCCTAAATGGTTCATACGATTGAGAAAAAATTTTTTCTATTATGGCATGGCAGTTATTGTAGGCATATCCCTGTTTATTTCATGCCTGCGGATGAAGGAGGTAACGATGTAGGCATAAAAATTTTGTTGCAAAAGCGGCTGCAAAACCGTACAATATAGACAGGGAAGTATGTATGATGCAAAATAAGCCATACTAACAAAGGAGGTGTTTATATGGCAACGTCTGCCAATGACCGCCCTGTTCGTATTCCCGTTGCTGCAAGGTTTGTAAAGAGAGAGGCGGAACTGATAGAGTTTATGGAGAAAAGGGAGAAAGCGAATGGTGGAAAACGATAGATTTTTAGTTACTAATATCCGCCAGTACCTTAACAGTGATAATCCAAAGCTCGGAGAGGATAAACTGATCCAGGAACTCTCCGAGTTTTCCTGTCCACAAAATTCGGATATTGAACATTTTTTGAAAAAAAGCGCAATAGAATTTACGAAAAAGAACCAATCCGTTACAAATCTTGTCTTTTCCTTAAAAAGTATGGCATTAGTTGGATATTTTACCATAGCGTTAAAGCCGCTGACAGTTCGGGGCGAAAGGGTAAGCAATACAATAAAAAGGAAAATTATGCGTGTCAGTGATTTTGACAGCCAGACACAGACATATACCATGTCAGCATACCTGATCGCACAGCTTGGCAAAAATTACACAGATGGCAGGAATAAGGAAATTATGGGTGCGGAGCTTCTCGAACTGGCTTGGAGCATTATTGAGGATATACAGTATATGGGAGGCGGAATGGTGGTGTTTTTGGAGGCAAATGACGAGGAAAGGCTGCTGGCGTTTTACCAGGATAATAATAGTCATCTCCTTCGCAAGGTCTGGCTTCGGACCATTTGGCTGCCATTTCATAAGTAACTGCTAGTGGAAAAATATACATCGATTATACTATCACGTAAATATGAAAGAAACAGTTAGCAGCAAGGATAGTCATATTTTTTATCATATATTTTTTCTTGGATATTTATGATGGAATCCGACATAGTCATTACCAGATGGAAATGGCAGAACCGGAAGGCTGCTTGTGAATTTGGAATTGATGAAAGCCGGATATCCGCCAATTGACATTCAGTTTGCAGACCGGATTTCGTAATTACAATGCGTTTGATGAATACCATGTAAAGCACAATCTTAGTGCAATGGAAAAGCTGTTTGCGGGTTATGTGAATGCAGGGCTGGACAGTTATCTGATGATGCTGGAGATATCATAAATCAAAGAAGCATTTTGGGCGGCAGAAAAAGGAAGGAAAATGCTCACAGATATGGTATCCGGTGGGGAAAACGAAGCAGCGCTTAAGTACCTTGCATCTATGGGAGCATTTATGGAAAATGCCATGAATGCCATGTCAGAAGTAGCGGAGCCATCATTTCGCATTATGATGAGATATGATCGGGGGATTCTCTGTACCAGCACACAAAATAATTGTTCCGGGAAAGAGCGGATATCCGGGACTTCTGAGGGGCATGGGTTTGGGCTGAAAAATATACGGCGGGTTGCAGAGAAGTATCATGGAAGCCTGACGGCAGCAGTTCGGGATGGGGATTTCGAGGCAGATGTCCTTCTGTTTTTGGAAGATGCAGATAACGAGTGATTTTCATAAAGTGCGCAGGAGTCCGGTGGAATATTCCGGACTTCTTATTTTTTACCCGCAGACCTTTCATTTTTACAATGTAGCGCCATGGAGAAAACAGTCTGTTATGCTGAGACCATGAATAATATTTCGATAGGAGTAATGTTTATGGAGGCGCAGAAAAAACGGTATTATTTGGTTGATGGTATCAGGGGGCTGCCATTGTCAACATAAATGTTTTATTTATGCCGCTATACTTATCTGGATAAATAAAGGATCTTACGGATAATCAAAGTCGTAACTGACTTTTGGAATAGGAATTTAGGAGGATTTCAGAATGAATACACAGTCAGGCCTTTTTCAGGAAATTTCAATAGAAATAATCAGGGATATTTTTGTTCATGCATTACACGAAGAAATCATTTGGGAAGCAGTACTTTTGGATGGAGGTCTTTTTAATACAACTTATCTTGTAGAATATGGTTCTTTTCATAAGAAAGCCGTACTGCGTTTAGGCCCCGTAAACCGTCATCTGCTTATGGGATTTGAAGAAAATCTGATGAATGCTGAGGTGTATACTTATTCCGTATGCAAAACGATTGGGGTTCCCTGCTCAAAAGTCCTTATATGTTATACATCAAAGCAGCTTATTGACAGAGATTTTATGATAGTGGAATATATTCCATCCATAGTTATGTCAAAGGCAGAGATGACGGAAGAAAGACGAAATATGCTTTATCGGCAAATGGGAATCTGTCTGACGAAATTTCATCAGGTAACGGGTGATAGTTTTGGATTTTTATCGCGGATTTGTAATGGAAAAAAGTTTGATAAATGGAGTGATGCACTTATCTTTGAAGTAGAGGACATGACAGAACGTTTGGAAAGGCTGGGCGGATTACATGCAGAGCAAACGCAAACAATACGGGATCAATATAAAAAAAGCAGGGAATTATTGGATGAAATAAAAACTTCTTATTTATTGCACACAGATTTATGGGAAGGAAATGTTCTTTTGAATAGAGATACATTGGAAATTGTTGCAATTATTGATGGTGACAGGGCAATGTATGGAGACAGGGATTTTGAATTTTCCAGTCCCTGGATGGACAATCGTGCCTTGCGGGAAGGATATGATTCTATCATGCAAAAATCTGCCAGTCCTAATGATGTAAAGCGTCGGCAGCTGTATCAGATGTTCTTTTATCTTTTGGAAACCTATGTCGGGTATGGCGAATACAATAATCCGGAATTATATGAAACCCGTAAAAAACAGTTGCTGCAGCAGCTAATGCGCTTTTAACGAACCAGACTCTGTTATTTTTTGAAAAAATCAGGACAGCAAAAAGGTTTCACCGCCCGAATTATGGTAACGGCGCTTTCCTGCTGGCGGGGCGTTTGGTTTCAAAGTTCTGCCAGTTCCCGTATTTTACTGACCGGATTATCTTTCGGCGCATCCTGCAGCAGATCATCAGGGGAGATTTTCAGTGCGCTGCAGATATTGATAAATACGGGCAGACTGGGAACCCTTGTCCCGCCTGTTTACGGGCAGGACAGAGATTGGGCATGTATTTGAAATCATATGCCGGCAGGCAGCGGGGAAGGAGTTCGGGCGTACGCAAACTGACCATTTACAATGGGTGTGGGGAGTTTAAAAAATCGTCGCAGCAGATTCAGTGGAATCATACCTGTTGCAACGAAATGTTTTTTTGTAAAGTCCGTTCCATCAGGAAAGTGATTGCGGTATTATGGAGCCAGTGACAAATCGGATGATGTGAAAAGGAGGATCTCATGGAGAAAGATGCCAGAGTAAGATGTTCGTGGGCAACTACGGAACTCTATAAGGAATACCATGACAGGGAGTGGGGAAAGCCGGTTCATGACGATAGAAAACTATTTGAGATGCTGATTCTCGAAGGTATGCAGGCAGGATTATCGTGGCTGACGATATTAAATAAAAGAATGGCATTTGGTGTCAGACTGCATCCATGAAGCAGAAATTGAAACGGAACCTGCATATTCTGTCTGGGAAATAAGCAGTAAGATTAACACTGTCGTTCTTATATACTTTCAACATAATTGCATATAAAATTTTAACGGCAGCGTCCTTTGTAGCGGAAGTTGTCGTTGTTCCTGTTGCTGTCGATCATATTTTCTGTCAGCCTCCTTTTTCTGTCTGCGATTGTTTCAAGGAATAAATCTTCCTTTGTCGGGTAGAGCGTATAAAAAGTACCGATAGATATAACTGCCTTGTCGCAGAGATTTTTAATGCTTGTCTTTTTGTACCCTTACGTGATCCAGCATTCCTCGCATAGTTCTTCCAGCTTTTTGCGGATTGCTTTTTTATCAGCGTCCGTAAGGACTGGCCTTGATGGCATGGTTCTTCTTCTCCTTTCTTTTGAATATTATTTGCGAATATTCGCGATATATATTTACGAATAAAATCAGTGTGGCACAGGACTTCTGTTGATATTCTGGAACAGGCGAATGTGGCAGTGGGGAATTATTCGGTCTGCCACAAGCTGATTTTATCTGATTTCCTTTCTTAATGTAGTGTGCGTCCTTATTACGTTTTTTGTTTTTGTTGGATTTCTACATAAATAGAACCGGTTTGTTTGTGATTGATTTAAAATATGCTTCAAAAAATATCATAAT
Organism: uncultured Eubacterium sp.; assembly: GCA_910577225.1. Taxonomy (GTDB): domain Bacteria; phylum Bacillota; class Clostridia; order Lachnospirales; family Lachnospiraceae; genus Eubacterium_J. The sequence goes on from CAJTMV010000023.1 coordinate 7,727, forward strand.
ATATGGTATAATGTGATTTAAGCAGCAAACGGTGAAAATTTGTTTGCGGTATTGTGATATTGCACAAAAATAATTAAATATCGTTAGCTCTACAACTTTATACAGGATAAGTTGTTAGTAATTTATACAACACAATTTTATAAAATACCCTTTTGACGTCCAAATCAGAATATATATGATCGAAAGGTGTAACAAATGATGGATGACTGAAAACGATCCCTTAAAGAAAAGGACGAGTAATTGGCAGGAAGTCGGGCAAGGGTTAAAGTCAGGCCGGATTGTCAGGCCGAAGCGGTATCGCCGCGTACGCAAGGAAATGCACAAATGAAACTGAGAGGTTTACAGCGTTTGTTTTCACAATGTACAGTCACAGAGAAAAATATGATACCGTAATAGTATAAACTTACGTTGTGGAAATAAATTCTAAATATAAAAATGCGTTTAGGACGCAATACAAAGGAGGTGTATAGTTATGAGCGAGAAGAACATCATAGAATCTTCACAGGATCAGTCCGAGCAAAATCGCATGGAAAGTGAAGAGGCGAGTTTAGTGGATATGTGTTCATGGGGTGAGCTCGATTGATTTCTGAATCACCGCAGACCGATTGCAGGAGTTTACCGTTTTGTCGTAAACTCCTGCAATCGGTTTACAAAAAAATCAGGAGAAAGATACAATGCAAATTTACATATTATTGACTGAAAAATGTAATTTACACTGTTCCATGTGTATACGCGGACGACAGAGCGGAAAAGAACTTGACCTTACAGAATTGAAAAAAGTTATTCGGGAAAATGATTTTAGCAGAGATGAGATAGTAATTTCAGGCGGAGAACCTTCTCTTCATCCTCAGTTTGCAGAAATTGTCGAACTTTTTTGCGATTCGGCAGCTAAAGTCGGAGCTGCGACAAATGGCACACAGACCAGTCGTCTCGCTAAAATAGCTCAGAAAGAAAATTTGTTTTTTCAGATTTCACTAGACGGACACAGCGATCAGCATGAGGAAATTCGCGGTAAGGGAGCTTATTCTGAGACATGGAGGACGATTGAACTTTTTGAGCAGGAACATACGCCATATACAATCGCGACTGTAATATCCCGAAAGAATAGCGGCAATATAAAAAGGCTTGTTGATACTTTGTCAGAGCTGAAAAGCATGAAGTACTGGAACGTTTCCTTTGAGATGCCATTTGGTTCGGCAGGATTTGAGAATATGATGTCTGCCGAAGAATGGAACGATTTTGTTGACGAAATGCTGGATTACGTTCCTTTTAAAATGAAAATCAAAAAAATTTTCCCGTTTGAACTTTATAGCCGAAGAAAGGATGATTTACTTCGAATCAGAAACAGCAGGGGAACGTGTATGAACTGCGGAGGCGGCGTGAATAAAATATATATTTACCCTGACTTTGAGGTTTATCCCTGTACCTGCCTTACGGACTTCAGTCTCGGAAATCTAAAAGAAAATAAATTAGAGGAAATTCTGCATAGTGAAAAAACAAGTCGTTTTTCTTCGTATGAGCTTTGTGAAGATTCGATATGTAAAAGCTGTGAATATGTTGAATTTTGTAACGGAGGTTGTATTGGGATGTCCTATCATTATTTCGGTAAACTTGGAATGGGTGATATCAGATGTCCGAAAATCAATAAAAAGAAATGAAAAGAATTTTTTATTTTAACATAATATATAGCTGCAATAGCAGATGCGTATATTGCTACTCTCATAATACCTGGCGAAATACGTTTCCGAAAAGTGAAATTTCTGTTGACGAATTTTTTTCTTATCTGGAGGAATATCGCCTCTGTGAAAATGACAGAGTAATACTCAATGGAGGAGAGCCGCTTTTACATGGCAAATTTGACGAAATATTAAACAGGCTGAATGCTTATAAGTGCGAGGTTTTAGTCTATACAAACGGAAGACTTTTAAACAAATTAAATCCCGAATTATTGAACGAGAATGACAGATTTGTAATCCCTTTTCATGGCGATGAAGAGATACACGATAGGATAACGGGCGTTGCCGGCAGCTATAGGGAAACCTGCCACGGACTTTCCAGGCTGAAAGGCGCTCGCTGCAGGACCGATATCAAATTAATTGTAAATAATGAAATTTTAGCATCGGATTCTGCCGGCAAAAAAACGATAGAAATGATGGAAAACGACATCTGTTTCAACAATGCGTTGCATATCACAAAAATGGCATATACGCCTATTGCAAAACAAAACGGCTGCTCACCCGTTTCTAACGAACATGCGGCAGATTATATGCGGATTCTTTTTGAGCATTTCAGACAAAAGGGTTATGTAATTAAATTTTTCGATACCTGTATTAAAAAATTGTTTCACCCTGAACTGATACAGCCTGAAAAGTATACGGAGGAAATCGCCGTATATTTTAAAGATATGGGTCACTTTAGAGAATTAGCGCTCGGTAAAACATTTACGGAGGAGTGTTCAAAATGCGGTCACAGGGATTTTTGCAAATCGGCAGTTGACGAATATCTGGCTTTGGAATATTTCAATCACAGATTTTATGAAAATTTAGAGTAAGCGGAGGAGCTGTTATGGGTCAAATTCACGAAATCGCTTTGACAATAAAGCCGACGCTGTCCTGCAATATGAAATGCAGGCATTGTTTTAACGGCGATAAGATCAATACACATGAAAGGATAGATAAAAACGAAGTTATTAAATTTATGGAGCTTGCGTGCCGGGATTATAAAGATGTCAAAGTCACTTTTCACGGTGGTGAGCCTACGCTTGCCGGAAATGAATTTTATAAGCAGATGTTTCAGGTTCAGCATGAATTATCGAATCAATATGGAGCGTCTTTTTCGAATAACTTTACAACAAATGGTTTGCTTTTAGATGAGGAGCTTGCGGATTTGCTGATAGAAAACGACACACTCATTAACGTATCGTTTGATGGTCCATATAATCATCTTCTTCGTGGCAATTCAGAAAAGGTTTACGAAAATATTTTAATGCTGAAAGAGAAAAAAGCCAGATTCCGGATTTTTTGTACGCTATCAAAAGGTTCCTGCGGTCACCTTCAGGAGATTTATAACTGGTTCTGCGAAAGAGGGCTCAATTTTAAAACGCTTCCAATCGAACCCCGTGGTTATGCTGCAGAAGAAAGTTCGTTATTGATGGATATTGATAAATTTATCACGGATTTGCTTTCTGTTTATCGGTATTGGATTACTGATAAAGCGTGTTGTGTAAGGTATTATACGTTTGAAGAATTTGCGGCATTTCGAAGAGGAGTCCAGTTTAAACCATTCTGGTTCCGTCGTGAGATTGCGCTTAATCCTGATGGAAAATTATATCCTTTCGGCAGACCGAATGATGTTAATTTCTGCCTGGGCAGACCATCGGAAATAAAAAAAATAGAAGATTGTTTTTCCTCGCCAGAATATACGCGTATGCTTAACATAATCAACAATTATCGCCGCGAAACATGCAGTATGTGCGATTCGTGCGGAACCTGCAATGGCGTTTGTTATTGCATTTCATTGATGTATGTAGACAATGATGACTTTTTAAGATACAGTTGTGAGAAAGCAAATAAAATTTTTACAAATGTTTTAAAAATAAATGATGAAATACGTTCTGATTTTCAATCCGGGAATTATGACAAGTATAACGATACGATAAAAAAGATGTTTCTCCAGATCGGCCAAAATGACTGCTGATTTTGTTCAGGCTGATGCTGCAGCGATTGGATAGGTCCATGGATCGTTACAGTATCGGCTTTAATAAATCGCTTGACATACAATTCTTACTAGTGTAAGATTTATATTATCGATCAGACAGATACGTATATTTTTGCATGAGGATGCAGATAACAGAATGCAGATAACAGAATGCAGATAACAGGATGCAGATAACAGGATGCAGATATAGAGATTTAATAAATTCAAATTTTTTAGAAAAGTTTGAGAATGAATGCTGTTAGCAGGAAAAGAAAGCGGAATCGATCCTAGGATTCAGCTAATAAGAGTTAGTGAAAGAAGAAATCCCTATAAAAGCGTTTCACATTATAAATTGCATTTGCAGTTCTTTTTAATATTCAGATATCGTTTCTTTCAATGGCAAACGAGCAAAAATATCAGAACAAAGCGGAGGGTAACTATGAAAAACAGAAACATTTCTTTTCAGGCTGGATGTTGGATATTTGTGTGCGCACTTCTTTTCACAGGCTGCTCGAAAGAACACAGTACAGAAGAAAAGAGGATTGTGGAAGATGTAAAAGAAGAAAGGAAGGACGAAACCAAAGAGCGGCAGGAAATGGAAACAGGCGATGTTTCGGCAGAGGAAAATACAAAGGATTTGGAAGGCGATAACAAAGACATGGCAGCGGAGCCTGAGATTGTTCAAAAAGACTGGTCAGAATATTTGAATGGACGAAACGGAACGGTAGTGATTTATGATGCTTCTGACCGGCGGTATACAATCTATAACGACGAGCTTGCAGCGACCAGACGGTCGCCCTGTTCCACATTTAAGATTATTTCTTCTCTGATAGCGCTGGAACATGGAATTCTAAAGCCGCGTGATTCCGTCAGAACATGGAGCGGAGAAATATTCTGGAACGAAGACTGGAATAAGGATATTGACTTTGGCGAAGCATTCCGTACGTCCTGTGTGTGGTATTTCAGACAGCTGGCAGATGAGATTGGCAAAGACAGGATGCAGAAGGAACTGAAAAAGATTTCGTATGGTAATTGTGATATTTCTGACTGGGAGGGGCGGTTGAATACAAATAATAATAACCGGTCTTTAACGGGATTCTGGCTGGAATCGTCTTTATTGATTTCCCCAAAAGAACAGACGGAAGTAATGGAACGTATCTTTGGTGAAAATTCGGAATATTCAATAGAAACGCAGAAGGAATTAAAACAGGTTATGCTGGTAAAGGAGCAGGAGCGGACGGATATTTCGGTCTATGGGAAAACGGGAATGGGTATGGCAGATGGGATTGTTGTAGATGCGTGGTTTACCGGATTTGCAGAAACCGCAGAGGGGAAGCTGTATGTTTGTGTGCGCCTTGGAAGTACAGACCGCGGGGACGTATCCAGTTCGGCGGCAAAGGAAATTGCGATTCAAATTGTATCGGATATGGTCAGCTGACGGACAGCCGATACCATGCATCGCTAAAAAGTGGCAAAGGGAATCCCGGAGAAAAGCAGCAGATGCATTGTTAGTATCAGCCGGTTATAGAAAGATTTCATTCCGTCTTCTTTTGATAAATCAGTTCGGCAATCGCTCCGATGTTTCTGCAGCTGTCCAGTTTCAGACTGGTTTTTGGAAATCCCGCGGGAAAAAGCGGAATCCCGCCTCCAAGGACAGCAGGCATGACGTAAATGTAATAAGTATCGATCAGATTCTCAAGCATAAAACAGCGGACGATTTCACCACCGCCCATAAGCCAGATATTTCCAGAGTGTCTTTGGTAAATGAAATCCAGTAATTGCCGTCCCGGCGGCAACGATGTGAAGCGGACGTTGGGATCATACTGGTCCGCATGACGTGTGCATACATAACACGGAGTACCCTCATAGGGCCATTTGTCAGGTGAAAGTTCATTTTTTATCTGGCGATACGTTTTTCCCCCAAGTATGATCGCCTGCAGAGAATTGTAAAACTTCTCGTAGTCAGGATCGGGAGAAGGACCCGGAGTTTCCTCTAAAAAACGGATGTCGCCGTTTTTTTCAGCAATATATCCATCTAAAGACATCGCGATATATAAAATTAATTTGTTCATGATACATCTCCTTCTTTTTCAGGCGCATAATGCCAACCGACGGCCGTTTGCATTTTTACTTAACAAACGTTTCGGCGGTTTCTGCGCCATGTCTGACAGCGACAGCAGCGGGCCGCCTAAATGTGCAGATCTTTCTTACAAAATACACAAATCCCTGCCGCGTAAAGAACAACCGCGCCAATCAGCAGGATCAGCATTCCGACGACGGCGCTGTTTGCACCTGCGACAATACCGCTGGCATCAAAAAGAGTAAAGAATGTGAAATATTTAATCCCATCGGCCTTATCACCTGCATTTGCCAGCATCTGCAGGATATACATAAGAGCCGGAATGCCTGCGCCCAGAGCAATACTGTATTTTGTGTCTGAAAAAACGCAGGAGGACAGGAAACAGATACCGCCAATAAACAGATGCAGACACAAAAGAGCAGCGTTTAATTGTAACAGCTCTGCGATTGCCAGCTCTCCAGGAAAACTTGTTTCCGCTATTGTGAGTTCCAGTGCGGATGCAAAAATAATAAGCAGCAATATCCCGCTGATAAGAACGGACATCTGCGTCAGTGCCACTGTCCTGCGTTTTACCGGTGCCGCAAGTAAGGTTACCATCGACCCTTTATCCGCATACCTGGCGATCAGGCCGTTTCCGCGCAGAATGCAGAACACCATCGGAAAAATCAACAGAATAAATCCATAAAGATAAGAAATCATAAAACCGATCAGACTTGTCGCGCCGGCGCTCATTCCTACTGACGCCATCAGCTCGGGCATAACTTCATAAAAGTTATCCAGGGTTTCCATCATCGCAGGATCGTACATACGGATAATAATCGTCACATACATGGATATAATGGCTGCAAATAGAAGAAGCATTTTCAGACTGCCTTTCATTTCCCGTTTGTATAAAGTCAGGTTAAGCATTTTTCCCACCTCCGTAATAGTTCATAAAAATGGTCTCAAGGCTTTGCTTTGCCGAGACGGTAACAAGACTTCCATCGCGTGTTCCCTGAAAATCCCGTGCAAAATTCTCTGCCAGTTCTGGTGAATCCAGACGGACGGTGTAAGTATGCATATGCCGTTCCCTTAACGTTTCAACGGAGTCAACCGTGACCAGTTTCCCGCTTCGGATAATACCGATGCGGTCACAGGTGCGCTCTACTTCTTCAAACATATGGCTGGATAAAAGAATGGTTTTGCCTTTCTTTTTTTCTTCCGCGATCAGCTCGATAAAACGATTTTGCATCAAAGGATCCAGACCGCTGGTAGGTTCGTCCAAAATCAGTATGTCAGGGTCGTGCATAAAGGCGGCGACAATGCCGATCTTTTGTTTCATTCCTTTGCTCATTTTTTTGATCGTGCCCCGCGGGTCTGACGAAAATCGCTCAAGCAGCTCCTGCATCCGGTTTTCGTTGCCGATCTTACGGTAATCCGTAACGAATTTCAGGAACTCTTTACCGGTCATATCATCAAAAAAATTAATTTCGCCGGGAATATATCCCAGTCTTTTTTGGATTTCGTCCCGGTTCTTCCAGCAATCCAGACCATCGATCTGACAGCGTCCGGCTTTCGGCCTGATAAATCCCATCAAATGCCGGATGGTTGTGGTTTTACCGGCGCCGTTCGGCCCGAGAAATCCAAAGACTTCGCCTTTTTTCACCTGAAAGGACACATCAAATAATCCTTTCCCCGATCCATAATCACGGGTCAGGTTCTGAACGTTTATAACACTCATTGAAATTCCTCCTTATATGCAATACTTTTGAACATTGCCGTCCACTGGGTAAACTCTTTTTTTATCGCCTCAATTTCAATCGGCTTTCCTTCCATCTGACGAGAGTGAAGGTAACCGTCCGTTATCCAAACGAGCATATGGTAAATTTGTTCCGGATCGATCTCTTCTTTAAACTTACGCAGCTCAAGATTTTTAAAATAAGTGTCATATTTCTGGCCTTTTCCATTGCTTATTTCTGTTTGAATTTCATTGGACACATCCTCTTTCTGCGAATAAAAACAGCGAATCGAAAAACGCATAATATATGGATTCTCGATCAGCATTTTCACCTTCTTTTCCGTTGCATAGGCAATCAGCTCGAAAAAATCGGTGATCTTTGACAAATGTGTATCTGTAATGGCATCCTCCACAATTTTTGACACATATTCAAAAGTATGCAGATACAGAGTTTTTTTGTTATGGAAATAATAAAACAGCAGTCCTTTTGAAACGCCTGCTTTCGACGCTATCAGATCCGTGGACGCCCGTTTATATTCATACTCCCCAAATACTTCCATAGAAGCATTGTAAATGGCTTTTTGTTTTTCTTCAGGGAGCTCATAAAAAGCCTCGTTCATTTTATCGCCTCCTTAAACCGGTTTGGTTTAACCGTTTTGCTCTAACCTTAGTATATGGCATTGACTCAGATTTTCAAGGGGTATGACGCAGAAACTTATAACCCCTGCGACTGGAAAAGATCCGCCATTTCCTGGGCAGATTCCTGCATGCCTCTTTGGAACCAGACTTCTATCCAGCCGTACAGGCTGTATGCCACGAATGCTTTCGCATAGGCTTCGCCCTTCGGCAGGTCTGGTTTTAGTTCCATAAGATCTAAAATGGCATCCTTTAGCAAATAGATCAGATGCCGTTCGTTTAAAAGACGGTAAAAGTCTTTCTGCTGTTCAAAATGTTTGAATATCATGTAAATCAAGGAGCTGAGGGGAATATCGTTCTGAGTTTCCCGGTCGCTTTTCCACCCGTATAATAACTGGTATCGTGATGCCGGATATATGGAAAACGGTGACAGGTGTGGCGCAGACAAAAAAAGGCAGGGAGATGTTTTGTAAGCATTGAAAATAATGGGAATTTGTGGCGTTGATTCGTGATAGCCTGATTGTGAGATTTGTTCTTATGCATAACATTTTCTATACATTTGTTGTCTGCAAGTATTCTATACCAAATTTATTTTTTTTGCAATACAAAAGAAAATATTGTTGCTTTTGTCCAAAAATCCCAGAAATTTCAGTAGATAAACACAGCAGATGTTACTAAAAAAATACAAATTCTTATAAAAACGATAAAATAACAAAATGCCGTCTTCCGGACAGAACGCGGCATTTTGTTATTTTTTTTATTGTCACGAAACTCTTATTTTCCCTGTATTTACATGGCCTGAAAGGTATCTGAGAGTTCATTTTATACACAACAAATGTATAGAAAATGTTATGTACAGCCAACAGAGACATTTGGACAGGTCGTCTGGCCGATGGGAGGAAAAAATGAAGGAACTGGATTATTCACAGATCGGAAAGCGGATCCGTCAGGTAAGAAAAATCAAGGACTGGTCGCAGGATGAGCTTGCAAAAAAATGCGGTATCAGTATGTCGTTTTTAGGACATATCGAACGGGGCACGAGAATTATGAGCCTGGAAACGTTTGTCAGTATCTGCAGCGCTCTGGATGCAGGTGCGGATGAACTGCTCTGGGGCGAGGTGCAGCCGTCGGATGCGGTACTGGATATGTGGAGTACGACGGAATCCAAACAGGATCAGAAGCAGACAGACAGCTATTCTATGTATGTAAAGATTATGAAATCTGTGGCGGAGATTATGAATGAAGTGTAATTGTGCAGTAGGGGAAGGAGAGATACGAATATCAAAACAGCTGCAGAAACGGAGGCAAAAAAGGGTACTGATGCTTGCATCGGTGGCGTCTATGATCGATCAGTTCAATATGTCAAATATTTACCTGCTGCAGGAAATGGGATATGAAGTGCATGTAGCGTGTAATTTTGTATCAGGAAATACATGTGATGCTGACCGCGTTATGAAGTTTCAGCACATGCTGGAGCGTATGCAGGTACACTGGTACCAGTGGGATTGTCCGCGGAAAATAGAAGATGTGAAATGCTTCTATACCGCTTATTCGCAGCTGCTGGAACTGACCGCAGCCTGTGCGTTTACATGGATACACTGCCAGTCTCCGGCTGGAGGTGCGCTGGCACGTCTGGTGGCACACAAAAGACAGATACATGTTATTTATACCGCGCACGGATTTCATTTTTATCAGGGAGCGCCGCTTAAAAACTGGATACTGTATTATCCGTTGGAGAAGCTGCTGGCGTATTGTACGGATGTGCTGATTACAATTAATCGGGAAGACTTTAGTCTGGCAAAGCGTACGATGAAGGCAGGCAGGATTTATTATCTGCCAGGAGTTGGCGTTGATTTCAGACGTTTTTACAAGACAGATTGTTTGAGTCAGGAACAGGAAAAGGATTCGTTTCGAAAAAAGTATCAGATACCGGGTCAGGCGGCGATACTGTTGTCCGTCGGAGAGCTTAGTCAGAGAAAAAACCACCGGATCGTGATCGAAGCTCTGGCGCGTCTAAAACGGAAAGATGTATATTATTTCATTTGCGGCCAGGGGGAACAGAAACAGCCGCTGATGTATCTGGCAGAGAAACTTGGAGTGGCTGATCAGATTCGGCTGACCGGATATCAGGAAGAGATAGATGTTTATTACCGAAATGCGGATTTGTTTGTATTTCCGTCTATACAGGAGGGACTGCCAGTAGCGTTGATGGAGGCAATGGCGGCGGGACTTGCGTGTGTGGTATCGGACATTCGGGGCAATAAAGAACTGATCGATCGGGCAGGAGGTATTCGCTTTCATCCGAAACGGCCGGGACAGTTAACACAGGCCCTGCAGCTTTTGCTGTCGGACAACGAGCGAATACGCGTCTGTGCGCAGCATAATCAGAACAAAGCCAGACAATTTGATCAGTCTTTCATCAGGCGCAGGATGATGAAAATCTATAAAACAATGGAAGGCATCTGAGATAGAATGACGTGAACAAGAAAAATCATGGAATGATACAAATCAGGCAGGAAGTGGGCCATAGAATGTGATTTGACAAGGGAGCAGGGAAAAGATGCCGGACATTTCCGTTATTATGGGTATTTATAATGGCAGCAGGACTTATGCTGCGATGGCGATCGATTCTGTATTAAACCAGACGTATACAGGTTTTGAGTATATTATCTGTGACGATGGTTCGGAGAATACTTTTTATGAGTGGCTGGAAGCGTATTGCAAAAAAGACAACAGAATCAGACTTTTACGAAATCATAGGAATCGGGGACTTGCGTATACGCTTAACCGCTGTCTGAAGCAAGCGTCAGGATTTTGGATTGCCCGTATGGATGCCGACGATATTTCATTGCCAGATCGTCTGGAAAAGCAGGTTGAATTTTTAAGATCGCATAAAAACTATGCACTGGTCGGAAGCAATGCTTATATGATCGACGCTCATTGCATCTGGGGGCAGCGCAGACTGGAAGAGAGGCCGCGGAAAGAATCTTTTTTAAATACTTCGCCGTTTATTCATCCGGCTGTCATGATCCGACGGGAGGTGTTTATCAAACTGCACGGTTACAAAGAGTCCCAGAGGCTGCTGCGGATGGAGGATTATGATTTGTTTTTGCGTCTGTATGCGGCAGGATGGCGCGGATACAACCTGCAGGAGCCGCTGCTGATGTATCGGGAAGATTTACAGGCATATAAAAAGCGTAAATACAGGTACCGGCTGTGGGAGTGCAGAATGCGTTATGACGGTTACCGCAGGCTTGGAATATTGAAAGGAAATCTGCGTTATGTGCTAAAACCGCTTGCAGCCGGTCTGATTCCTGTTGCAGTGATGCAAAAGATACGGAGGAAGAAGTTTGCGTCAGATCAGGAAGTTATGAACCGGAATCCGACCAGTTTGACTGAAATACAGAAATAAACATGCGCTGGGAGAAACAGAGTCAGCACCGGGTGAAATGGGAAGAGGTATCGATTATGAAAGCGGAAGATTTAAAACGATCAGAAAAAGCACTGCAAAAAAAGCAGGCGGGAAAAGGACAGAATGCGCTCATCACAATTATTACGCCATTCGATCCGGCAGAAAGCAATTTTGTACAGACGTTTCGTTCGGTAATGAATCAGACATTTCCGTGGTTTTTATGGATAGTAGTGGATTGGGAGGAAAGTGCTTTCAACAATCAGTCGGTTTTGTCCCGATTAGCAGAAATGGACGGGCGGATTCAGATTCTCAGGCATACAGACAGCTCTGCTGACGCTGCCATATATGCGGCAATTCGCAGGAGCCGGACTGAGATAGTCGTTGTATTGCAGCCATCCGATCTGCTTGCACCGCAGTATCTGGAGTATGTATATTTTGGATTTTATTTTCATAAAAATGCGGCATGCTGCTACACAGATGTAGCTGTATTTCAGGCGCATGACGAAAATGGATATCTGCCCGGCAAAAAGACGATGGCGGATGCTGCGGCATTTCGCAGGCGGGCAGCAGAGGAACTGTACCGAAGACGTATGTTAAAACAAGAAAGTAATCAACCGGTATCGGAACAGATTTGTCAGAAACAGAAATATGAAATGTGGAGGAAAAAGCAGATGCATTGTCTGCAGGTGTTATACCTGAAAGGCGCTTTTTACAGGAAAAGGAAAAAAGCCGTAAAAACAGTGCAGAAAGCAGAACAAAAACAATACGATATCGTATCGTCGGATATGATTGTATTTCCGGTCAAAAGAGAAGAAAGCGTTTACTATCGCCCGGATGCGATGGAACGATGGTCATCGCGCCAGATATCGTCTTTGGGGAATCAGACAAAGATTCTGCTGCTTGTGCCATGGCTTGTGATGGGAGGCGCTGACCGATTGAATCTGGATTTGACAAAAGGATTGTCAGAACGCAATTTTCAGATCAGCATTATGACAACGGTACCGTCTGAAAACGACTGGCAGGAATATTTTATGAAATATACAGACGAGATTTTTCATCTGCCAGACTTTCTGGCGCCGGAACATTATGTGGAATTTGTTAGTTATTATATAAGGACAAGGTCTGTGGATGTGATTTTTGTTTCCAATTCGTATCGGGGCTATTATATGCTTCCGCTTTTACGCAAACAGTTTCCAAAGCTATGTATCATTGATTATGTGCATATGGAGGAATGGTACTGGAAAGCGGGCGGTTATGCAAGACTGTCAGGTATGTTTGGAGCGTTTTTGGAAAAAACCTACGTATGTAACAGCGTTACGCAAAAAGTGATGACAGAGGAGTTTGGAAGAGATCGCGGCAGTGTGGATGTGATGTATATTGGAGTGGATGAAAAGCGGTTTGATCCAGACAGAGTAAGAGAAGGATACGTGTACCAAAGAATCTGCAAGGTACGCAATTTGTCTGAAAAACGGCCGATTATATTATTTCCATGCAGAATCTGTGCGCAGAAGCGACCGTTTCTGATGCTGGAGATTGTACAACAGCTTATAAAAAAGCGTCCAGATGTGCTGATTGCTGTAGCGGGAGATGGTCCACAGAAAAAAGCGCTGGAAAAGGAAACTATAAAACGCAGACTGCAAAATAATGTTATATTTTTAGGCGCGCAAAAACAGATGGAACTTTGTTATAAGGATGCTGCATTGACGCTGATTTGTTCCATGAAAGAAGGTCTTGCTCTGACGGCTTATGAATCATGTGCAATGGGAACGCCGGTAATCAGTAGTGATACAGGGGGACAAAAAGATCTGATCGATGATGAAACCGGTGTGCTCGTTCCGCTTCGGCAGAAAGAAGATGAGGATTTTAATAAAAAAAACTATGATCCGAAAGAAGTGCAGGCATATGTAACGGCGATTTTAAGAATGCTTACGGATGAATCTTTGTATCGCGCCTGCAGTGAAAACTGTCGGAATAAAATTGTAAGCCGGTTTACAACAACGCAGATGCTCGACCAGATGGAGCAGGAGCTGACGAAACTACTGCAGGAAAACAACAGGGCAGAAAAAAGGAACATACAGTCTCTGGAAATGCGAAGGCTTGGTTTTTTGGCAGAAGAGATGTATGCGGTAGAGCTGGCAGAAGAAGAGCGCAGCTTTGGCTCTTATGCGGCAATGAAACTTCTGGATAAGATCCTGGATACTGCGTTTCCGCAGAGGAGCAGGCAAAGAGAACTGGCAGTGCGGATTTGCCAAAAACAAAAATAAAAGAAAAGTAAAAAGCAGAACATGAAAGAAAAATTTGATTATAGCTTACAGCCAGGGAAAAAAAAGACCCGTCGGCTGTGTCGTGACAAAATCCGGCCCTATGTATCAGTCATTACGCCTTATTACAACGGCAGCAGATACTTTGCGCAAACCTTTCAGTGTGTGATCAATCAGACGTTTCCGTGGTTTGAGTGGATTATTGTCGATGATGGAAGCAGTCCCAGGGAACATGAATATTTGGAAAAATTTGCGCAAAAGGACAGTCGGATTCGTTTGTATACGAAAGCAAACGGCGGGCCGGCACAGGCGAGAAATTATGCCGTGGAACGAAGTACGACGGAGCTGATTGTAGTATTAGATGCAGATGATCTGATTCTTGCGACGTATATAGAGCAGGCTTATTGGGCATTGTGTTTTCATCCGGACGCAGGGTGGGTATATACGGACAGCCTTGGTTTTGGCGAAGAAAACTATATATGGAAGGTACCATTTGACAGTAACGTCTTAAAAAAGCGGAATTTTTTAATTGTAAATGCCATGATAAGAAAAAAAGCATTGCTGGCTGCAGGCGGATACGACGACAGGGAAAAATATTCTTATGAAGACTGGAGGCTGTGGATGCAATTACTAGCGGCTGGATATTATCCGCTGCATCTTAGCTCCTATGGCGTATGGTACAGACGTACGAATGAAGGCAGTTTGTCCATAACTTCAAATAGTCGGAGCCATCATAGACGTGCACAAAAGAAAGTAAAAGAAGTAGCTGCACTAATCAGACGGCCGGTAAAAGCAATCGAATATCCTGTAAGTGGCACAGAACTGTTATGTGGTATATCAAAGACGATAGATTTCGAAGAAACAGATTATGAAACAGGCAGGAGGGGCCATATACTTTTGCTGATTCCAAAACTGAGCGTGCAGGGAGCAGGAAAACACTACTATAAATTTGTAAAATATATAAGCGCAAAGAAAAAAATGGATGTCAGCATTATGACTACAGTTCCGGCAGAAAAATCTGAACAGCAGAAATATGAACGTTTTACAGATAAAATCTATCAGCTGCCAGATTTTTTAGAACCAGTGCATTACCAGGAGTTTCTAAATTATTATGTCAGGGCAAAATGTGTGAATACCGTTTATGTAGCAGACTCGTATGAAGGATATGCCATGATTCCATGGATTAGAATAAATTTTCCATACATTGTAATTAGGGACTATGTGCATCCAAAAGATCGATATGAAAACACCGCAGACTGTAAAAGAATATCAATGGTGCTGAATCGTTTTATAGATCAGACCGGGTTTTTCTAAACTTGCAAATAGCAGCATTTATCAGAGGCTGATGGAATTTCCAAGGAGGTTTTATGGGCAAAACAATAGCAAGATTACAGGGACTTTACAAATATCGGGATCTTGTCAGACAACTGGTAATGAAAGATATTAAACTCAAGTACAGAAGGAGCTTTCTCGGATATTTATGGAGCGTGCTGAATCCACTGATGGTTATGGTCGTTATGTATCTTGTATTTTCACATATGTTTCGATTTGATGTAAAGAATTATCCGTCGTATCTGATTATCGGGCAGACGTTGTTTACATTTATGACAGAAGCGACAAATCAGGCAATTTTTTCCATTACCGGAAACGGAGCTTTATTGCGGAAGATCTATGTGCCTAAATATATATTTACATTATCAAAAGTTACCGGCTCGCTTGTGAATTTGCTGTTTTCGATGGGCGCCATGCTGATTGTGTTTATTTTTACGAAAGTGGAGTTTTCTGCTTATATGCTGCTGATACCGGTAGTGCTGATGCAACTGTATCTGTTTTGTCTTGGACTGGGATTGTTACTCGCACAGGCAGCTGTATTTTTTCGTGACATTCAGTATATTTACAGTGTTCTGATAACGGCATGGACCTATCTGACGCCGTTGTTTTATCCGATTGAGCAGCTTCCAAAAGCAATGCAAAAGGCCGTCAGTCTGTGTAATCCGATGTATCATTATATCACACAGTTTCGAACGCTGGTATTATATGAAAAAATGCCTGATGTGCAGACTTTTTTATATGGCAGTTGTATGGCGCTGGTATTTGTGATAATTGGTACGAGATCTTTTCTAAAAAGTCAGGATCAGTTTATTTTGTATATTTAGGAGAGAAATATGAGTGCGAAACAAGTCGTAATAGAAGTAGAGCATGCGTCGGTTCGCTTTAATATGGCAAATCAGCAGGTAAATAATCTGAAAGAATATCTGATTAAAATGTTAAAAAAAGAACTGATGTTTCAGGAATTTTTTGCGCTTAAAGATATTAATCTGCAGATAAGGGAAGGAGAAGCATGGGGAATTATCGGAACGAATGGTTCTGGCAAATCTACTTTGTTAAAACTGATCTGTGGAATACTAAAACCCTACAAAGGAACTGTGAAGATTTGTGGCAGTATTGCGCCTTTGATCGAGCTGGGAGCAGGCTTCGACGGAGAACTGACAGCGCGGGAAAACGTATTGCTGAATGGAACTCTGATGGGATATTCGGAAAGTTTTATGAAAGAGCATTTTGAGGAAATTATTGACTTTGCGCAGTTGTGGGAGTTTCTGGATATGCCGATTAAAAATTATTCGTCCGGTATGGAAGCAAGGCTGGGATTTGCGGTGGCTACCATGGTAAGACCCGATATTTTGATTTGTGACGAGGTACTTGCGGTTGGAGATTATAAATTTCAGGAAAAGTGCGAGGAGCGGATGCGCCAGATGCTGGATTCAGGAACCACGCTTTTGTACGTATCGCATCAAAATGAGTCAGTGGAAAAGCTGTGTGATCATGCAGTTTGGATTGAAAAAGGTCATATCAGAATGCAGGGGAACGTAAACGAGGTGTCTAAAGCGTACCTGAGCGAATAATATCAGGTATGGATGCCTGGTCATAATGGAGAACCTATTATGGAAATGGATAGAATCAGTGTGATTGTTCCTGTATATAAAGTTGAAAAATATCTGGAGCGTTGTATTCGATCGATACAAAATCAGACGTATCAGAATCTGGAAATATTATTGATAGATGACGGTTCGCCGGATTCCTGCGGGGATATATGTGACAGATATGCAAAAGCGGATGAAAGAATCCATGTATTGCATAAGCAAAACGGAGGATTATCGGATGCCAGGAATGCAGGAATTGAAGTGGCAACAGGGGAGTATCTGGCATTTGCAGATAGTGACGACTGGATAGACAGCAGGATGTATGAGGTGTTGCACACGACGTTAAAAAAATATTGTGCTGACATTGCAGAATGCAGCTATCGGAATATATATGCCGATTGTGTGATTGAAGAAACGACATGTACGGCAGAGGTGGTGGAAGGAGATCCGATTTTTGCTCTGGAAGCAATGCTGGACTGGAGTTACTTTAAACCCAATGCATGGAACAAATTATATAAACGGAATGCAATCGGTGAAATTCGTTACCCAAAAGGCAGAATCCATGAAGATGAATTTACAACTTATAAATATTTTTATCAGGCTGAAAAACTGGTCTTTATTGATTTTTCCCTATATAACTATGACAGAAGAAGAACAGATAGTATTACAGGAGAGAATTTTCGTGAAGCAAGTCTGGACGCATTCTGGGCATTTCAGGAAAGGATGAAATTTGTTCATGAAAAACAGCTTTCGAAATTACAGAGAAAAATGAATGATATTTATTGCTGGAAGACGTTGGATCTGGCAGATAAATGCTGTCAGCATCATGTGCATGGGACGAAAGTGAACGAATTTATACGAGAAATCCGAAAAGATCTTACCTGTCTGGAGATGAGTGATGTGGATCCCTGGTATTTAAAGAGACTTCGGGTATTGTCCAAAGGAATACAGGTATATGACATGGAGAAAGGCTTTTCCAAAGCGATTGGAAAAATAAAAAGGATATTGAAATGAAAAAAAAGAAAGCAGCAGGCTCCTGCGCAGTTGTAATTATGATGTGTGTTTGTATGACGTTGTTTTATGCGGCAGTGTGCAGTCAAAAAGCAGATTTTCATACGGACGAGCTGTATACCTTTCAGCTGGCAAATAGTAAATGGGGGCCATGGTTTTATATGCCGGAAAAGGAGTATTTTTCACCGGATCTGATCCGACAGCAGCTGGTTGTGCAGCCGGATGATACGTTTAATTATCAAGGAGTTATGGAAAGGGAGTCTTTTGACCGACATCCGTTTTTATATGCATTGTTCATGCATACATTGTGTTCTTTTTTCCCGGGAGAGTTCAGCTGGTGGGTAGGACTGGCAGTAAATGTTTTATTTGCAGTATTGGGCGTTTTTGTAATTTTTCTTTGCATGAGGCAGCTGACGAAGCGTTTTGCTGTTGCCGTTGGGACGGCAGTATTTTATGGAATAACCTATGGGATGGTTCAGGAAGTAACCTTTATTCGATCATATGTTATTTTAATGTTTCTGACGGCATTGATATTATATATCCATTTGAAATATTGGGAGGAGCCTTTTCAGCTTCAATTTTATGCATTATTGGGAGTTACCAGCCTGTGCGGGGCGTTAATCCATTACTATTTTATTGTTTTTTTGTTTGGATGCTGTGTCGTTTATTTTTTTAAACTGACAGGTCACAAAAAGTATAAAGAAGCAATGGCGTATTTTGCAACAGAAGCAGCTGCAGGATTATTAGCAGTTATTATTTTTCCACGTATGATTACGACAATGTTTGCGCCTGCTGTAACTGCAAACGTTCAAAAAGTCAGCCTGTCCGGTCATTTTCAAATTTTTTTAGGTATGGTGCACAGGGAATTGTCCGGAGGTCTGATCTGGATATGGTGTCTGGTTCTGATGGTGCTGCTGTTTGGCAGTATATATAAAAGAAAAAAGAGCAGTGCAAAGATTCACTTGCAAAATATCGATATAGAAAAGATTATTTTTTTGATTTTTCCAGTTATATTGTGTATTGCAGTAGTTTCCGTAAGTGCGGAGCTTGTGACGTCCAGATATGTCTGCGAGGTTTATCCGGCGGTCGTTTTGCTCTGGAGCTACGTCACGTATTTTGTTTTGGACGGTGTTTTTGAAAAAAAGAACATTGTATATCTGATAATGCTTGTGGCAGGAGCGCTTTTTATAGGTAAAAGCTACTGGCATAATAATGTGACATCATTGTATAGAGACAGAACAGATATCTTATCGCAGACGGAACGAAGAATAAATCGGAATGCACTATTATTGAATAAAAATGGATGTATCTGGACAATACCAAGCGCTTATTCAGAACTGAAAGACTATCGTTCGCTTATGATTTATCCATATAATGAAATTGAAACAGGAGAACTGGAAGGCATATTGTCAGATTATGATCAGGATGCCCTGAATGTATACTGTTATAGCTGGGATATGGATGAGGAGGAATACAATCAGTGCTGCGGCAGCTTATGGCGGTATCTGCATGAAACATCCCCGCAGGTAAAAATTGAAAAGCTGTGGGATTCCTATTACTGCGAAGTATTTGAAATATCCGGATTGTAATGGGAAAAACAGAGTATTTCAGGCAGCTGTCATGAAATGAACAGAAACAGGAAAGACAGGAAAAAGAACAAGAGGAAGAAAATATGAAAGTAGTTATACTGGCCGGAGGTTTCGGCACCCGTATCAGTGAAGAAAGCCATCTGAAACCAAAGCCGATGATCGAGATCGGCGGGAAACCGATCTTATGGCATATTATGAAAGAATATTCCTGCTATGGCTTTCATGAATTTATTATCTGCTGCGGTTATAAACAGCATATGATCAAGGAATATTTTGCTGATTATTATTTACATAACAGCGACGTTACGTTCGACTTTGGCGCCGGCGGCAGAATGACTGTCCATAATAATGCGTCAGAGCCATGGAAAGTGACTCTGATCGATACCGGATTTCATACGATGACAGGCGGCAGGATCAAAAGAGTACAGCCATATATTGGCAGAGAGGCTTTTATGCTTACCTATGGAGATGCGGTGGCAGATGTTAATCTGAAAGAATTGTATGAATTCCACAAAAAACACGGAAAGTATGCCACGCTGACAGCGATTCGGGCAGAACAGCGTTTTGGCATCTTAAAAATCAGTAAGGACCAGGCAGTGGAAGCGTTTCGGGAAAAATCTGCAAAAGACGGGAACCGGATTAATGCAGGATACATGGTGCTGGAACCGGAGATATTTGACTATCTGAAAGATGATCAGACCGTTTTTGAAAAGGATCCGCTGTCACAGCTGGCACGGGAGGGAGAGCTGAGAGCTTTTAAACATAACGGTTTCTGGCAGTGCATGGATACAAAGCGTGAAATGGACATGCTGGAAGCATTATGGGCGTCAGGGAAAGCGCCCTGGAAAATATGGAAGGAAGAAACTGCCGGATAAAGGAGGGAACGGGTGGTGTTTGAACATAAAACGCAACAGCAGGCGCGTGCAGAAATTATACAGATGGTAAAAGAATACTGCGGCATCTGGCATAATAAAAAGGAATATCATCAGGGGGATCGCATTCCCTATGCGTCCAGAGTATATGATGAGGAAGAGATGGCGAATCTTGTGGACAGCGCGCTGGAATTCTGGCTGACGGCTGGAAAATATACGAAGGAGTTTGAACAAAGTTTTGCGGATTATCTCGGTATTTCGTACTGCTCCCTTGTGAATTCAGGTTCATCCGCAAATTTACTGGCGTTTATGGCGCTGACTTCGCCGCTTCTTGGTGAGAGAAAAATCAACAGAGGCGATGAAGTGATTACAGTTGCGTCAGGATTTCCGACAACGGTTGCTCCGATCATTCAGTATGGAGCTGTTCCGGTGTTTGTGGATATGCAGATCCCACAGTACAATCTGGATATTTCACAGCTGGAGGATGCGCTGTCGGGTAAGACGAAGGCGGTTATGGCTGCGCATACGCTTGGAAATCCGTTTGACCTGTGTGCAGTGAAAAAGTTTTGCGATGCACATGGACTCTGGCTGATTGAGGATAACTGTGACGCGCTTGGTTCGGTCTGTACGATCGACGGAATACAAAAGTTTACGGGGACGGTTGGGGATATCGGGACTTCCAGTTTTTATCCGCCGCATCATATGACGATGGGCGAAGGCGGAGCAGTATATACCGATAATCCTCTGCTTCATAAGATTATAAGGTCTATGAGAGACTGGGGACGCGACTGTGTATGTACAGGGGGACAGGATAATTTTTGCGGACACCGGTTTGACAGGCAGTATGGAGAACTGCCTGCAGGCTATGACCATAAGTACGTCTATTCGCATTTTGGGTATAATCTCAAGGCGACGGATATGCAGGCAGCCATAGGATGCGCGCAGATTCGCAAAATGCCGTCATTTGCACAAAGAAGAAGATATAATTTTAAATATTTAAAACAGGGTCTGCTGGATTTGCAGGACAGGCTGATACTGCCGCAGCCTTGTCCGGATTCGGATCCGTGCTGGTTTGGATTTTTGCTAACCTGCCGCGAAGGGACAGATAAAACCCGAATCGTCAGATATCTGGAGAAGCATGGTGTGCAGACAAGAATGTTATTTGGAGGAAATTTGATAAAACAGCCGTGCTTTGGCGAGATGAAAAAATCAGGTACCGGTTATCGGACAATCGGGGAGTTACCTGTTACTGACCGTATTATGACGGATTCTTTCTGGATTGGTCTGTATCCGGGTATGACAGACGAAAAGATGGACGATATGATCCGTATCATGAAAGAGGCCGTTTCATGAAAAAATCAGATAAAAAGAGAATCGCAGTGATAACGTCTACAAGAGCGGAATACGGACTTTTATATCCGCTGTTAAAAGAGTCCCTGCAGGACCCTCTGACAGATCTGCAGCTGCTTGTATCAGGAACACATTTGTTAAAAAAGTATGGGTATACGATGCAGGACATCAGACGCGATCACATTCCGGTTGCAGGGGAAATTCCCATTTATGACGAGGATTTTGTAAGCGATGAGGTTCATGTTACGGCAGCAGCTGGTCGGGCGGCCATAACATGCGGTATGCTGTTTGAAAGAGAACGCTACGATGCGGTTCTTGTACTTGGAGATCGCTACGAACTGCTGGGATTTTGTATGGCGGCCGTCTTATGCCGGATTCCGATTATACATATCCACGGCGGAGAGCTTACACAGGGCGCTTTGGATGATAAGATCCGGCATGCGGTTACCAAAATGGCATCCATTCATTTTCCATCCATTGACAGGTATGCACGCCGCATTATACAGATGGGGGAAGATCCGGCACGGGTATATCCGGTTGGCGCTCTTGGCATTGACAGCATTATGTGTACAAAGCTGCCGGATAAAGCAGAGCTGTTTCGGGAACTTGGAATTCACAGCAGTCTGCCCGTTGCAGTCGTTACCTATCATCCGGTAACCGGCAGTCATATGGAAACCGCGAAGGAGGAGATTACAAATGTGCTGGAAGCGCTCCTGGCAGCGGGATTATTCGCAGTAATAACCATGCCCAATGCGGATGCAGGCGGGGATATAATCACAAAGGAGATTCTGAAATATACTGCGCGATACGGGGAACGTATGATATTTCACAAAAGTCTGGGGCGGCGCCGGTATCTGGGACTGATGAAACACGCGGATCTTATGGCTGGCAATTCTTCAGGCGGTATTTTGGAGAGCGCTTCTTTCCGGCTGCCGGCAGTCAATATTGGCAGCAGACAAAAAGGACGAATGGCGCCGGAAAACGTGATACACTGTCCCTGTGAAAAGAGTAGCATTGAGGCGGCATTGCGGCAGGGACTGAGCCGGACATTTCGGGATTCCTTACAGAATTGTAAAAATCCTTATGGAGATGGAAAAGCAGCGCAAAGAATATTGTCCGTGATCAGAGAGACGGATTTTACGGATCAGACACTAATCAGTAAAAAATTTTATGATATGGAACAGGATGTGCAATGAGTGACAGATGTGTGGTAATCGGTGCAGGCGGGCATGCGAAGACAGCCGTCGATATTCTCGTCAGAAATGGCGTGCAGATTGCAGGCGTTACGGATGTTCCTGACAGGGCAGGAACATCGTTTCAGGGGTATCCCATCCTGGGCGGTGATGACAGACTGGCGGATATATATGCGTCGGGGGTGCATGCTGCTGCCATGGGAATCGGACATGTCGGAAACCCGCAAATACGGAACGCTATATATGAAAGAGTACGGGAAACAGGTTTTTTATTTTTGAATCTGGTACATCCGTCTGCGGTATTGGCAGAAACAGTCTGCTGCGGAGACGGGAATCTGTTTGCCGCAAACAGCGTGGTGAATGCGGGAGCCAGAATAGGCAGTCTGTGTATTGTGAATACCGCTGCGGTGATCGAACACGATGCAGACATTGCGGATGGCGTACATATAGCGCCGCATGCAGTTGTGCTGGGAGAGGCTGCGATTGGAAGAAATACGTTTGTGGGCGCAGGGAGTGTGGTCCTGCAGGGTGTAAGTATTGGCAGCAACTGTCTGGTGGGCGCAGGGAGCGTTGTTTTACATGACGTCGAAGACGACTGTGTGGTTATTGGAAATCCGGGCAGGATATTAAGAAGGAGACAGCCATGGGAATATATATCATTGCCGAAGCCGGAGTAAATCATAATGGAAACAGGGAACTGGCATTTAAAATGATCGATGCGGCGGCTGAAAGCGGATGCGACTGTATCAAATTTCAGACATTTCAGACAGAGGCGCTTGTGACTGCCAGTGCGCACAAAGCGGCTTATCAGAAAGCGAATACGGGAAGAGAAGATACACAGTATGAGATGCTTAAGCCGCTGGAGTTTGGAAAAAAAGATTTTGAAGTGCTAAAGCGCCACTGTGCAGCACGGGGAATCGATTTTTTGTCAACGCCGTTTGACATTCCATCCGTACGGCTGTTGGAAGAACTGAATGTTTCCGGATACAAGCTGTCATCCGGCGATATTACAGACAGGCTGCTGCTGGAAACGGTTGCCTGTACGAACAAACCGCTGCTTCTGTCCACGGGTATGAGTACAATTGAAGAAGTCAGTGAGGCGGTTGGATGGATAGAAGCATGCGGCAACCAGAATATTACCCTGATGCACTGCACTTCGAATTATCCGGCTTCTTATGATGAGGTGAATATGCGCGCGATGCTGACATTACAAAACAGGTTTCCATATCCGACCGGTTATTCCGATCATACGCAGGGAATACATATAGCGGTTATGGCGGCTGCTATGGGAGCCAGAGTGATAGAAAAACATTTCACACTGGATAAAACGATGCCGGGACCGGATCATAAGGCGTCCTTGTCCGTGGCTGAATTAAAGGAAATGGTCAGGGCAGTACGGGATGTGGAAACCGCCATGGGAGACGGCAGCAAGCGTCCGTCACGCAGTGAAATGGATACGCGCAGGGCAGCCAGAAAGAGTATTGTGATCAACAAGCCGTTAAGGAAGGGCACACGGTTGAAAAGAGAAGATATGGAGATCAGACGTCCGGGAACCGGAATCGCTCCCAAATATATGGAACAGCTGGAGGGAAAATATCTGCTGCGAAATGTGGAGCAGGAGACGGTACTTCAGTGGGAAGATGTAAAACAGGGTGATTTATGAAAAAAGTATTATTAACAGGCGGCTCCGGCTTTATAGGAAAAAATGTGATACCGACGCTGAGCCGTATGTGCGAACTTTATGCGCCGTCCAGACAGGAGCTGAATCTGCTGGATGAGCAGGCGGTAAGGGGATATCTGCAGGAAAAACAGATAGAGCTTGTGATCCATGCAGCGAATCCAAATCCGGTAAAAAATGCGCTGGATAAACAGGAAACCCTGTTTGCGGACAGCCTGCGAATGTTTATGAATCTCTATCAGGCGCAGGAATATTATGAGTATATGTATACGCTTGGCTCTGGTGCGGAATATGGCAAGACAGAAGATATGATCAATATTCGGGAGGAAGAAGCCGGACGGTTCATTCCCGGGGACTTATATGGATTTGCAAAATTTACGATTGGCCAGCTGATTGAAAAGAGTAAAAAGCACTGTAATTTACGGGTATTTGCCTGTTATGGGCCCGGTGATCATGAATCAAAGTTTATTACGCATGCGATCCGCTGCTGTATGGAGCACAGGCCGGTTACGATACGTCAGAACTGCTATTTTGACTATCTGCATGTCAGTGATCTTGCAAAAATTCTCGAATATCTGATCCTGCATCAGCCGCCGCTTCATTCTTATAATGTCTGTTCCGGAAAAAGATATACGATGGGCAGTATTGCGGGGATTGTATGCAGTCTGATGCAGGTTACAAATGATATTGTTTATCTAAAGGATGGCTGGAATAAGGAGTATACGGGAAATAACGAACGGCTGCTGGCATGGATGGGGGATTTCCGATTTATGAGTCTGGAAGAAGGAATACGCCTCCAGATCCAGTGCGAGACAGCAGTATAATCAGGGAGGGAAGTATGAAACGCAGAGTGGCAGATGTGATTATGGATATTCTGGCTGCGCATGGTATTACGGATTGTTTTGCGGTCGTTGGCGGCGGCGCCATGCATCTGGATCATGCACTGGCATTAAAACCAGAAATAAATAAATATTTTAACCACCATGAACAGGCCTGTGCCATGGCAGCGGAAGCATATGCGAGAGTAAGCGGAAGGATGGCCGCCGTATGTGTAACATCCGGCCCGGGAGCAACCAATACGCTTACCGGAGTTATGGGTTGCTGGCAGGACAGTCTTCCGATGCTTGTGATGTCCGGGCAGGTACGATACGAGATTTCGGTTGCAAAGAGCGGGCTGCCGCTTAGATACAGGGGGATGCAGGAGTTTGACATTATACATTCCGTGCAGAATATGACCAAGTATGCAGTCATGCTGACGGATCCCCTGGCAGTGAAATATGAGCTGGAAAAGGCGATTCAGATCGCTCTGACAGGAAGAAGAGGACCCGTCTGGCTGGATATTCCGCTGGATATACAAAGTGCGGTTGTGGATGAAGCAGATATGTATCCATATCAGGAAACGATAACGTCACCGTCTGCCAGTCCTTCAGATATTGCCGTTATGATGAAAAAGCTCAGAGAAGCAGAACGACCGTGTATTCTGGCAGGCAACGGGATTGTAAACAGCGGCAGACAGCAGGAGTTTCGGGAGTTTGCAAAACGACTGGGTATCCCGGTTATTGCTGCCTGTATTGCAGCGGATGCCATGTATAGGGAATATCCTTTATATTATGGGTTATCCGGTTCTATTGGGCCACGGACTGGTAATTTTATTGTTCAAAACGCAGACGTGATTTTGTCTGTTGGCTGCAGTCTTGGATTTAAGATGACCGGATTCGCGCAGGAAAAGTTCGCGCCACATGCGTATGTGATTGCGGTAGAAGTGGATGAAAACGAGGTCAGGAAACCAGGTGTCAGAGTCGATTACCTGATACATTCAGATCTTGGCAGTTTTTTTGCATGCGCACTGGAGCAGACCAGGCTGATACAAATACCGGCTTTCTGGAAAAATTATTGCGATAAACTGAATAAACGTTTTTCACCTTTTGAAGCAGCAGAGGGGCATGGGCTGCGGGAACGGGTGTGTGCTTATTATTTCTGGAAGGTATGCGAAAAATATGAGCGGGATGACAGTATTTCTGTTCTGGGAAATAACACGGCCTGCAGCGCGAAGCTGCAGATTGGAATTCAAAAAGAGAAACAGAGGATTATAGCAAACAATAACTGCGGTTCGATGGGAGCCGATCTGCCAGAAGCAATAGGAGCTGCGATAGCATCGGGGCGCGAGGTGATCTGCTATACTGGCGATGGGAGCATTATGATGAATCTGCAGGAGCTGCAGACGATTCGTCATTATGATCTGCCGGTAAAAGTGGTCGTGTTTTCGAATGATGGATATCATGCAATCCGACAGACCAGCAAAAATTTTTTCAACGGATTGCTGATCGGGTGTACAAAAGAAACAGGCATCAGTTTTCCTGAGTTTCAGGATCTGGCGGCTGCGTTTGGATTTACGTATATGCGTTGTGGCAGCAATGGAGAAGTGGAGGCATGTCTGAAACAGTTTTTTGATGTCGATGGTCGCGTCCTGCTGGAGGTAATGCAGCATCCGGATGATCCGGTGATACCGAAAGTCCAGTCCAGAATGGGAGCAGACGGAAAGTTTGAAACTCCTTCGTTGGAAGATATGGCGCCGTTTATCAGTCTGGAGGAACATGATGCGCTGATGCTCTGGCAGTCGCAGGGAGGAATAGTATGAAGATACTGGTAATCGGACTTGGTTCCATGGGGAAGAGAAGAATACGTCTTCTGAGGCGGCAAAAACCGGATGCGGATATTACAGGAATCGACGTTAGTGAAGAAAGAACGACAGCTGCAGCGGAGGAATTTGGTATTTCGGTCAGTCATTCGATCGAGGATGCAGCTGCAGAAGAACAATTATGCTGTGCGTTTGTGTGTACTCCGCCGTTTTTGCATGCCTCGCTTATCCGTTTGCTGATCAGCAGAGAAATTCCGGTATTTACGGAGCTGAATCTGACGTCGGACGGATACGAGGAGTTTATAAAAAACGATTCCGCCAGACTGTTTCTTTCATCGACATTTTTATATCGAAAGGATATCCAATGGCTGACAAAGCGGGTATGCGGGCAAAGAGTTAACTATTTGTATCATACCGGTCAGTATCTGGCAGACTGGCATCCGTGGGAAGATTACAGACATTTTTTTGTGGCAGATAAGAAAACGAACGGATGCCGCGAGATCCTGGCAGTGGAACTTCCCTGGATGACAGAGTGTTTTGGCAGGATCAAAGGACTGCACGTATTGAAAGACAAAATGTCGGGGCTGCTGATTGATTATCCGGATAATTACATGATTTTGTTTGAACATGAGAACGGGAGTAAAGGAATGATGGCGGTGGATGTTGTTTCACGAAAAGCGGTGCGGCGTCTGGAAATATTTAATGAAGAACTGCAGCTTTACTGGGACGGTACGCCTGATTCGCTTGGCGAGTGGGATGTGGAAGACAGAGTGATCAGGGAGATTACAACATATAACAGCGTGGAACAGGATACCAGTTATTGTGAAAATATTATCGAGAATGCCTATATGGATGAGATTACCGCTTTTTTTGCCATGATGGAAGGGGACGACAGTAAAGTGCGATACGATTTTAAAAAGGATCTGGAAGTAATTGAACTGATCGATACCATAGAGGGATCCTTATGAAAGTCTGTTTTGTCGGAGCTGGTTCGATTGGAAAAAGGCATATTCGAAATTTCAAAAAGCTGTCAGAAGAGCATGGATTTTTTCCGGAGATTCATTTGTTAAGATCTTCTAATCAGAGACTGGAATCGGATATCGAACAGATGGTATACAGACAATGGTATCAGTCGTGTGCATGTACAGAAAAATATGACGCGATTTTTATTACAAATCCAACCTACCTGCATTATCAGAGCCTGTTGGAATTAAAAGAATGTTCTGACTGTTTTTTTATTGAGAAACCTGTTTTTAGCGATATAAAAGCAGATTTGTCTGTCTTTGAGCAGCCGGAAAAAAACATTTATTATACAGCCTGTCCGCTTAGGTATACAAAAGTACTGCAAATGGCAAAACAGATCGCGGACAGTGAACAGGTGATAAGTGTGCGGGGGATCTGTTCATCTTATCTGCCGGACTGGAGACCGGGTACGGACTATCGGACGGTCTATAGTGCCTGTGAGGAACAGGGAGGAGGAGTACGGGCAGATCTGATTCATGAATGGGATTACCTGATCTGGTTGTTTGGGTTTCCGGACCAGGTATTTCAGATGTCTGGCAAATACTCGGATCTGGAAATCAGAAGCAGGGATCTGGCTGTATATATTGCGAAATACAGGGACAAGCTGGCAGAGCTCCATCTGGATTATTTTGGAAGACAGACCAGACGCAGCCTGGAAATGATCACTTCGGATAATTTTTATGTTTTTGATATTGCAGGCGCATATATTATGAAAAATGGACAGTTATATGCTCAGTTTGATGAAAAACCAAATGACAAATATATGGAAGAGCTCCGCTATTTTTATCGTCTGATGCAGGGCAGAGAAGTCAATGCCAATCATCTGCAGCATGCAGTGCGAACGATGCAGATCGCGTTAGGCAGTTAAACATATCGGAAATCAGGTATACCGCAAAAGGGGTTAACATGCAGGAAAAGTATTTGATTGGTATGCAGTGCACGGTGAAAGAAGCAATTGAAAAGATGGAACTGGAGCAGATCAAAGCGGTTGTGATTGTAGATAAGCAAAACCGTGTAGCTGGTTTGTTTTCGAATGGAGATATGAGAACCTTCTTTTTAAGAGGCGGTTCTTTGCATGCCAATATCTGTGACGCCATGAACAGACATCCGGTACTATTTCATTCGGAAGAGGAAGTTCGCAAAGAGAGACAGAATACGGTTCGCGTAATTTATCCGATCGTCGATCAGGATACAAAAATTATAAGTATTCTGGATGATAACCGTTCGAATTTTAACGGAAAGATCAATGATGCGCTCAAAGATATTCCGCTTGTGATTATGGCTGGAGGAAAAGGAACCAGATTATATCCTTATACAAGAATATTACCAAAACCGCTGATTCCGATAGGCGATATTACGATTACGGAGAGAATCATTCATTCTTTTCAAAAATATGGCTGTCAGGAAGTAATCATGATTCTGAATCACAAAGCGAATATGATCAAAGCCTATATGTCGGAACTGGAGAAAGATTACACGATACAGTTTGCGGAGGAAAAAGAGTTTCTTGGAACAGCGGGAGGACTAAAGTTAATTGAACATCAGGTGCATTCCACATTTTTTCTCTCTAACTGCGATATTCTGATCGATGCTGATCTGGAATGTATTTACAAAACACATAAAGCGAAAGGAAACAGGATTACATTTGTCTGCTCCGTGAAAGACGTTGTGATTCCGTATGGGGTGGTAGAAACCGACCAGGACGGAATGATTACACATCTGAAAGAAAAACCGGGATTTTCCTTTTTGATCAATACAGGTTTGTATATGATTGAGCCGGATGTGATGCAGGATATTCAAAAAGGGGAATTTATTCATCTGCCGGATCTGGCGCAGCGATATCTGGATCGGGGAGAGAAAGTCGGAGTATTTCCCATATCCGAAAAAGCATGGATGGATATGGGACAGTTTCAGGAGATGGACAATATGATAAAGACACTGGGATTACAGGCAGAGGATAGTATGGGATGAAAAAAATAAGTTTATTTACCCCCTGTTTTAACGAAGAAGAAAATCTGTATGAACTATATGCCAGGGTAACGGCAGTGATGGAACAGCTTACAGAATATGAGTATGAATATATCTTTATTGATAACTGCTCCAAAGATCAGACGCCTTGTATTTTAAGAACGATCGCTTCAAGGGATGCGAGGGTAAAAGTAATTTTTAATCTGAAAAATTTTGGGCCGTCACGTTCCGGGAGCTATGGTTTTTTTCAGACAAGCGGAGATGCATCGATCTGTTTTGCCTGTGATTTTCAGGATCCGCCAGAGCTGATTCCTGAATTTATCAGACAATGGGAGCAGGGCAGTAAAGTTGTATGGGGAAAGAAGAAAGGCAGCGCAGAAAACAAAGTAATGTATGCCGTGCGCTGTCTGTATTATAAAATCATTAAAGGAATGTCGGAAAATGAACAGTATGAGAACGTAACGGGCTTTGGCCTGTATGACAGGGAAGTCGTGGAGCTGTTAAAACAATATGCCGGACCGTCGCCGAATTTTCGGAACATGATATCCGAATTTGGGTATCCGGTTGCGTTTGTGGAATATTATCAGCCAGCCCGTAAAGCGGGGCATTCCAGTTACAATCTGTTCAGATATATGAATGTGGCGCTGAATGATATGGTAAATACATCCAGACTTCCGCTGCGAATAGCGACCTGTTTTGGAGCGGCTGTCGCTGCGGTCAGTCTGGCTGTCGCGATCTACTATGTCGTTATGAAGATTTTGTACTGGGACAGCTACGATATCGGAATGGCAACGCTGGCGGTCGGTTTGTTTTTTTTCAGTGCGGTTCAGATTATGTTTGCAGGTATCGCAGGCGAATATATTGGAGAAATATTATCAAGGATGAGTGACAAACCGCTGGTGGTTGAGAAAGAACGTCTGAATTTTGAAGAAGACGACAGGGAGGAAGCGTAATGCAATTGTCAATATCCGAACAGGAGCTTAAAAGCTATCTGAAAAATCAGCTTTCGTTATTTTTTCCGGACCGGTATGGGATGGAAGGAAAAGATGTCGATCAGGCGTTCAGACTTTCGCTGGAACGACTGGAAAACTGTTTTTCCTATCTTACGTTTCCAGCATATTGTAACGACAGCGGACAGACTTTTTTTTCGCATCTGCACGCAGATCAGTATGCGCAGTTTTTATATTATTTTTCCAACAGCCTTTGGAAGATTTCGCAGAACCGGCCGGTTTGCGACAAGCTGATGTATTTAAACCGGTTGCTGCATAACGTTTTCTTTTCGTATAAAGGCAATCTGCCGGATATTTTTTTCCTGGGACATCCGTCTGGTACAATTTTAGGCAATGCAGTCTATGATAATTATCTTGTTGTATTTCAGAATGTGACGGTGAATACCGGTGCGGATCAAAGCGGAAATCCTGCGCCGGTACTTGGAAAGGGGCTGTTTCTGGGAGCCGGCGCCAAAATTATCGGAAACAGAAAAATAGGCGACAGAGTCTCAATTGGTGTGGATGCGGTTGTTTATGACCAGGAGATTGCAGATGATCAGGTGGTGATCAGAAACAAATACGGTGAGATTCAGATTTCGGACAGAAAGAAGTCCTGCTGTATGGCGCAAAATTATTTCAGGGTAACGATTGAATCGTAACATACACGGACCGGATATATGGGAGAATCTATATGATGAAAGTAATTATAACAGGTGCGAACGGATTTATTGGAAAGCATCTGATCAAAAAACTTCTGTCTGAAAATATGGAAATATTTGCAGTTGTTCGTACAAAACCGGAGACAGAGGCTGGATGTATTGGGAAAATACACTGGATAGAAGGAGACTTGTACGAAGACCCTGGTATTGTAATAGAAACATTAAAGGAATGCGGCGCAGAAAATGCAGACTGTTTTTATCACCTTGCATGGAATGGAGTTGCGGCCTGTGACAAGAATGACAGTAAAGTACAGATGACGAATATTACGATTAGTATGAATGCTATTTCTGTTTGCAAGAATGTGTATTGTAAAAGATTTGTATATCCGGGATCTGTAAGCGAATATGCAGGTCTGGACGGTATTATCCATGAAAAAAGCATACCGTCGCCAGCAGATATTTATGGAGCAGTGAAAACCGCAGTACGAAATCTGATAACGATGAAAGCGATATTAGAACAGATCGATATATTAAATGTGATCCTGTGCAGTATTTATGGAGAGGGCCGGTGTGATGACAATGTAATCTCCTATACGATTAAAAAGCTGTTACGGGGCGAAAGTCCCCAATATGGAAACCTGCAACAGATGTGGGATTTTTTGCACGTGGATGATGCAGCGAATGCGTTATTTCTGATTGGTTCAGGGATAAGAGAGTGGGGGGGGGGCAGGAGCAAGAACTTATACTGTTGGCAGCGGCGTTTACCGGCATTTATATGAATACATTGAAACAATTCATAACATGATTAATCCGCAATTACCTTTGGGAATAGGCATACTTGGAAATAAATATGAAAACGTGTTAAGTTCCTGTGTGAATACGTTTCAGCTGCAAAAGGATACTGGATTTTTACCAAAAATGTCTTTTGAAGAGGGAATCTTAAGAACGATTACTTATTTTAGGGAGAATATGTCTTATGAAACTTGATATTTTATATCAGTCCAGTACTTCTTATGCGATCCCTGCCGCAGTGTCGCTCTGTTCTTTGTTTGAAAATAATAAAGACATTACTCTGCTGCAGGTATGGTTTGTGGATGCAGGACTGACCGGGCAGGATCGGATGTATCTGAAAAAACTTGCTGCCAGATACGGCAGAAACATAGAGTTTCTTACTAACGAAAGCGTTGATGAAATGTTGTCTGAGGCAGGAGTGGAATTGTGGAGCGGGTCATACGCGACGTTTTATAAATTGTTTATCTGGAACAGGTTCCAGGAGACGGACCGTGTTTTATATATCGATGCAGATACGCTTGTGTTAGGTTCTCTGGCGGGCATGTGTAATTTTGAAATGGAAAACTATGCATGCGCTATGGCGGCCGGTGCCATGACAGGAACTGTAAAAGATTTTTTAGGCGTGGAGGATTATTTTAACGCAGGCGTCATTTTATTTAATCTGGATTATTGGAAAAAGAATCATACAGATAAAGACTTTCTGGAGGTTGTAAAAAGCGAAAGATGTAGCAGATACACCGTAGTTGGTGATGAATCTTTAATCAATTATGTACTGAAAGGAAAAATAAAAAAACTTCCGTTAAAGTACAATTTTGAATCCTCCTGGTGGCTTTGGGGATGGAATCGCAAATTAGATAACAGACTTGGATGGAATGCGGCACACAGGCGTTATTATTCCGATCATGAGATTGCAAACGCAAAAGACAAGCCATGTATCGCACATTATGTGGACCTGACAACCGGACGTCCCTGGGACGTTAAAAATGATAACTTATTTCGTGAAGAATTTGAACAATATTGCAGGATTGTGAAACCATGGAAGAACATGGATTTTGCCATGCGTGGCATGGGTGGAAATCATAAACTGGCGATTTTGCTGAAATATTTTGTAAAGAAAGGAATGCCATTTTCCATACGAAGCAGACTGGGTTTTTATCAGCATGACCTGGCATGGAAAAAGAAATTACAAAAAATAAAATGTGGTAAATAACATGGAGTTTTTCAAAAACAGGATTTTTAATGCAGATATGGATATACAGCGCGCAGCATTTATCTGGAATATGTTTGCGGGACTGACAAGCGCTTTGGAGTCCGTACTGTTTTCCATGATAGTGACAAGATGGATAGGTTTATCCGGTGCAGGTATGGTAACGATAGGTTTTGCAGCCGGCAATCTGATGGCGACGATTGGAAAGTATGGGGTTCGGACATTTCAGGTTACGGATAGTAAGGAGGAATATGCGTTTGCATCGTATCTGTGTGCCAGAATAGTTACCATTGGTCTGATGGCGGCTGTAAGTGTGATCTATATTTTAAACGGCTACGGGAACAACGGATATTCGGTCTATAAAACAATCGTGGTTGCCATGCTGTGTCTTAAATTTGTAATAGAGGCTTTGGACGATGTTTTTGCTGGAGAATGTCAGAGAAGAGGGAGGCTGGATGCAGCATCACGTATATTTGTAATCAGAAGCGTTCATTTTATGGCAGTATTTGCCGGTGTTTTATTTTGGAGCCGTCATCTGGTATTTTCGATTGGCTGTGCGCTGACAGTGTCGATATTCCTTGAGTTTTTTCTGTTAAAGACGGTGATATCCGTGATGGAGCTGACGTTGTGGAAACAGGATTTTCGGCCGGTCAGGGAGATACTTGCAAAATGTTTTCCGTTATGTTTAAGCGCGTTTTGTTTCTTCTATCTTACAAACGCACCCAAATATGCCATCGACGCCGTGATGAGTGATGAGGTGCAGGCATGCTACAGCTTTATCGCTTTTCCTGTTTTTGCCATCGAGCTTTTAAACAATTTTATTTACCAGCCATCTCTCGTACGTCTGGCGGATGACTGGAACCAGAAACATTACCGGAGCGTCTGGCAGAGAATACACAGGCAGCTGCTTATGATTTTTGGACTGACGTCCATGGCTGTGTGCGGCGGATACCTGTGTGGAATACCTGTGCTGTCGGCAGTTTTTGCAACAGATCTGACAGATTATAAAAAAGAAATGCTGATATTGCTGTGTGGCGGGGGATTATTAGCGGTTATTGGATATTTATCAGTCATACTGGTTACGACAAGACATGCCGTATTTTTAATCAGCGGATATGCAGCTGTCTCAGTACTTTCTTCCTTATTATACAAAGACGTCATGATCAGTTACGGTGTGGAAGGAGGCGTCATTTTGTATTGTCTGCTGTGCCTTGCCCTGATTTTATATGAATATACCGTGACGGTAGTTATTTTTCGAAAGGAATGTAGATGAAAATGGAAAAAATATTAGTAACTGGTGCCGAAGGCTTTATCGGCAGCCATTTGGTGGAATTATTACTGGAAGAAGGATACGAGGTAAAGGCATTTGTACTTTATAATTCTTTTAATACCTGGGGATGGCTGGATACGTTTCCGAAAGAAAAGCTGGAGCAGATAGAGATATTTACAGGTGATATCAGGGACCCAAACGCAGTCAGACAGGCGGTTTGCGGTGTGGACGCTGTATTTCATTTAGCGGCTCTGATTGCGATTCCATATAGTTATGTCGCACCGGATACTTATGTAGATACCAATATAAAAGGAACGCTGAACGTATTACAGGCATCAGGAGAATCTGGTCTGAAAAGAGTACTCGTAACTTCTACTTCCGAGGTGTATGGCACTGCGCGGTATGTTCCAATGGATGAAAATCATCCGTTTCAGGGGCAGTCTCCGTATGCCGCCTCCAAGATTGGTGCAGACCGGATGGCGGAGGCTTTTTATCGTAGTTTTGAACTGCCGGTTACAATTGTACGTCCGTTTAATACGTATGGACCGAGGCAGTCAGCCAGGGCAGTGATTCCGACAATTATTACGCAATTGCTGGCAGGTATGAAAGAAATCAGACTGGGATCTTTGTCACCTTCCAGGGATTTTAATTATGTAAAAGATACCGTACGCGGCTTTTTAGAGATTTATCGATCCGATCGCACCATTGGAGAAGAGATCAACATTGCATCTCAAAAAGAAATATCCATCGGACAGGCAGCGGCTGAACTGATCCGGCAGATTGCTCCGCAGGCACAGATTATATGTGACGAAAAGCGTCTGCGTCCGGCAAAAAGTGAAGTGGAACGTTTGCTGGGCAGTAATCAGAAACTGCTTGAGCTTACATCGTGGAAACCAGAATATACATTTGAACAGGGAATTGCAGAAACGATAGCTTTTTTCCGCAATCACCTGGATAAATATAAAACGGATATTTATAATGTTTAGGGTGTGAAGATATGATTCCATTATCAGTACCAAATTTTCAGGGAAACGAATTGAAATATGTCACAGAAGCCGTACGGGAAGGATGGGTGTCCACGGGCGGTTCTTATATTAAAAAAATGGAAGAACAGGTGTCGCAATTTTTAAAGATTTCGCATGCGGCGGCCTGTCAGAGCGGGACAGCCGCGCTGCATCTTTCTTTACTGGAATGCGGGGTGCAGGCAGGGGAGCTGGTCATAGCGCCGACACTGACGTTTATAGCAGCCGTAAATCCGATCCGGTATATAGGCGCAGATCCTGTTTTTATGGACTGCGATGATTCTTTGTGTATGGATGCGGACAAACTCGGGCAGTTTTGTGAGTTCGAATGCCGCCTGACACAGGAAGGACTGAAGCATATCGGGACGGGCAAAAGGATTCGTGCAGTCGTAGTTGTACATGTCTTTGGAAATCTGGCAGATATGGAAGCGATTATGGATGTTGCGGATAAATACCGGCTAAAAGTAGTGGAGGATGCGACGGAAGCATTGGGAACAAGGTATCGAAAGGGCCGTTTCCAGGACCGCTTCGCAGGTACGATCGGCGATTTTGGGGCATATTCTTTTAATGGGAACAAGATTATTACGACTGGCGGCGGAGGAATGGTGGTTGCCAAAGATCCGCAAAAGCTGGCGCATATCCGGTATTTGTCCGTTCAGGCCAAAAACGACGGCGGGTTTTACTGTCATGATGAGGTAGGATACAACTATCGGATGACAAACGTACAGGCTGCCATAGGAGTCGCGCAGATGGAAATGCTGCCGGAATTTATCAGAAGAAAAAATATGAATTATGATCGATATTGCAGTTGTTTGCAAACATTTGAGCGTGGAGAGCTGATGAGATTCCGGGAAGGAACTTATGCAAATAAATGGTTTTATTCTTTACACTTATATGAGCGGCATCCGGACAGGAGCAAAATTATATGCGGGTTTGATGAAGCGGGCATACAGACAAGGGCCATATGGGGACTGATTCATATGCAAAAACCATATCTGCGCTGCATAACATATCAGATTGAAAAAGCAGAGTATTACAGTGAACATATTATAAATCTGCCATGCAGTACAAATTTGCAGGAACGGCAGATTGTGGAAATCTGCGATTACATAAAGAAGAATTTGTAAGTATCGGAAAGACTATGACAGGGCAGATGCAGGAAGGTAGAAATGAAATACAATGGATAAAAAAGTAAGTCTGATCGTACCCGTATACAATGCCGAACCATATCTTGGATATGCAATCACTTCCATACTCAGACAGACGTATGAAAATATAGAGCTTATCCTGGTAAATGATGGTTCGACGGATCAGTCGCTTAAAATATGTAATAATTATGCGCGGACGGACAGTCGGATCCGGGTCATCGATATGCCAAACAGCGGCGTAAGCGCCGCTCGTAACAGAGGAATCGAAGAAGCAACTGGCGAGTACATTCAGTTTGCAGATGCAGACGATGTCATTCACAGTAACATGATAAAAAGAATGACGGGCGTAATGGACGCATATGAAAAAGATCTGGCTGTCTGCGGTTTTGAAATGATTACGCTGGATGCGGCATATCGGATCATCAACCGGACGTTATGCACATCAGATATGCTTGGCAGTGAATGTGTGCTGACAAGAGAAATGTTTTATCAGCATATTGCTTTTATTTTATGGAAAAGCAGCTTGCTGGAATGTTCATGGAATAAATTATTTCGCAGAAGGATTGTGGAAGATAATCATATTCGGTTTCCGGAAGAATTATCTTTAGGCGAGGATTTTTGTTTTAATATGAACTATTTTCAACATATAAACGGGGTCGTTTTTGTTGCGGATAAATATTATTATTATCTGCAGTCGAATCAGAATTCACTAACAAGACATTATCGGGAGCATTTTTTTGAAATTCAGTTATTTTTGGTACAAAGATTTGAACAATTACTTAGAAATAATACTTTGATCAGTATGGAAGAAGAAAAATGGCTGTGTGAGTATATGGCAGAAAAAACCATCCAGTCTGTTAGAAATCTTTTTTGTGAAGAATGTCAACTGACGCCATTGGAAAAGAAAGTAAAAATTGCAAAGATTGTGAATCATGAATTTGTACGAAAAGCGGTATACAGAGCAGAATATCTGCAGCCGGATTTTGTATGGATACGGGAAAAAATGAAATTTTCTGATGTAGCCGGCATTTATGCGTGTATGGAAGGTTTTTCCGACAAAGGAAACGGAGACGCAACAGATTTCTGTGGTAATGCCGGATGGATGAATCGATGTATGGTTATAATGTGTAATTTCATTTTAAAGCTGCATTCGTTTCAAAAAGTTGAAAAAGTCAGAAATAGTATACAGCATCGGGGAATAAAAGCAACTATTCAGATAATTTTCAGAAAACCGGGAGGGGAAAGATAAAAATGAAACGTCCAGGAAGATTAGAGATTACAACGAGAATCGGTTGCAAATGCAATTGCGTCTATTGCCCACAAAAATTACTGCTTACAAAATATTTTCATCGTGCAGGTGTCTGCAATCCTCTGCAGGTCATGACGATGGATACTTTTCAGACCTGTATGGACAAACTCCCAAAGGGAACAAGAATTGATTTTTCAGGAATGGCGGAACCATGGCTAAATGAAAACTGTACACAGATGGTGCGATATGCACATAAAAAGAATTATCCAATTGCCATATATTCCACACTGATTGGAATGGCGCAGGAGGATTTTGACCAGATCAAAGATATTCCATGTGAAGAATTTGTCGTTCATATTCCGGATGATCAGGGTAACGCACAGATCGATGTATCGGAACAGTACCTTATACTTTTGGAACAGGTTATGGCTTATGAAAGGCCGGATGGAAAAAAACTTGTGACGGGCGTGTCGTGTCACGCAGACATTCATCCGGCGATTAAAGATGCGGTGCCAAAGGATTCCAAACTGATCACCCAGATACATAATCGCGCGGGAAATCTGGAAGACGCACATGTAATATCCAAAACAAATCAGGGAGAGATTGTATGCATCAATTGCGAGACGCAGCTGCACCACAATGTATTGCTGCCGGATGGAACAGTATTATTGTGCTGTATGGATTATGGTATGCAGCATACGCTTGGCAATCTGCTGAAACAATCCTATGACGAAATTGTCCAATCCGAAGAAGCGCTTAGGATTCGTCAGGGATTGAAAGATGATACTGCAGATATTTTATGCAGGAATTGTGTAAATGCGAGAAATATAAGTGAATTATATGATGAGTTTGCACGGTATCAGGATTGGACGAAACATTTGCTTGTATCAGATGTTGAAAGACAAAAAGATTTAAATGTATATAAGAGCTGGGTAAAAAATCTGCAAAAACAGAAAGAGGAATTCGAAGCAGAATACAAAGACTGGGTGAAAAATCTGGAAACAGAAAATGCGAATCTGCAGGCGCTGAACAATATTGCGACAGAGCGGGTAAACCGGGCGCTGGATCAGAATATCAGGCTGGAACAAACATGCAGTGCTCTGGAACAGAGACTGGAGAGCCTGAGCAAAAGTCCGTTTTTCAAACTGGCAGATAAAACTAAAAAATAGCGGAGGATTATACCATGCTGTTTCATAAAAAAGAAATGGAAATGTTAAAAGACGCAAATATCTGTCTGCGGCAACAGGTACACGATTTATCCCGTCGGATCGAAGGATGTGAAAACGACTGTCGAAAACTTGCAGATATCTGTTCGGAAAACGGCTGTTTAAAAGAACAACTGGAAAAATTGCGACTGCGCCTCTGGCACATGGGCTACGAGTATGACCGGCTGTTTTGTGAAGCAGAACTTTGCAAAGTTGAACAGACGGTACCAGGAAACAGAAAACGGCTCAGTCAGTTAAAAGGAATGTACGCAGGCAGACGATGCTTTATCGTTGGAAACGGACCATCCTTACAAATGCAGGATCTGGAACGGATAAAAGGAGAAGTGAGTTTTGCATGTAACCGGATTGCAGAGGCATATCCGCACACTTCCTGGAGGCCGGATTATTATTTGTGTACGGATACTATTGCATTTGCGGATAAAGTTGCCGGGCTTATAAAAAATGAAAAAAATATTTTATTACCAGTTGATTTTTTGGCATATATGTCTTCCGCGGATTCTGCGATCTTTTATCCGCTCTTTCGAAGATATTCGATTGTGCCGGAATTTTCAACTAATATCCTGACTGGGGGAGCTTATGATGGCGGTACGGTTTTATATACCGCTGCACAGTTTGCTGTCTATATGGGGTTTCGGCAGATCATTCTGCTTGGGGTGGATGCCGATTATCCAATGACAGTTCTGCCGGATGGCAGAAAAGTCGTGGATTGGAAGGTACGTTCACATTTTTATGAAAACAGTCTGGAAGATGCAGGCGCGATCAAAGAATTTAGTTCCTGGGTAGATTATAACGATACGGTGCACAGGGGCTTGTATGCGTTTACAGACGGGTGGAAAATGCTGCAATATCAAAGTAAGCAGCTTGGGATTGAAGTGATCAACGCTTCCCGGGGAGGCAGACTGGATATGTTTCAAAGAAAGAAGCTGGAAGAGATATGTATCGGTTAGCAAAAAAAATATTTCCAATTTATCGCAGCATCACGGGCGAGGGCGTCCGGGAGACACTCCGCATTCTGGCAGAGGAATGTCCGTTTCTTAAGATACACGAGATGTTAAGCGGAACAAAAGTTTTTGACTGGGAAGTACCAAAGGAGTGGGAAATCAGGGAAGCGTACATAGAAAATGAGCAGGGAGAAAAGGTTATCGACTTTCGCCAGAATCATCTGCATATTGTTGGTTATTCCCAGCCGCTGGATGTATGGGTGACAAGAGAGGAATTGCAAACGTATGTGTATACACAGCCGGATCAGCCGGATGTGATTCCTTATGTGACATCTTATTATGAGAAGCGCAGCGGATTTTGTATGTCGCAGCAGATGATGCGCGCTCTGCCTGAAGGAAACTATCATTTGTATATAGATAGTGCGTTTTATGACGGCAGTATGACATGGGGTGAGATTGTGCTTCCGGGGCAGACGGAGGAGGAGATCTGTTTTTCTACGAATATCTGTCATCCAGGAATGGGTAATAACGAGGTGTCCGGGCCGTGTGTGCTGACATTTCTGGCAAAGCGGCTGATGCAGCAGGACAGACGATATACCTGCCGCTTTTTATTCCTGCCGGAGACGATTGGTTCCATTGCGTATATCAGCCGTCATCTGGCTCAGATGCAGAAAAATATTCGGGCTGGATTTGTGGTTACGTGTGTGGGAGATGATCGACAGTATTCCTATGTTTCATCCCGGACCGGAGATACGCTCGCAGATCGGGCACTTATTCAGATATTAAAAGAAAACTGCCCGGACTATGTGTCGTATTCTTATCTTCAGAGAGGCTCGGATGAACGACAGTACTGTGCTCCGGGAGTAGATTTGCCGTTTTGCGTGTTCTGCCGCAGTAAGTTCCATGAATACAAAGAATACCATACCTCCGCAGATGATCTGTCTTTTATTTCGCAGGAAGGGATGGAGCATTCTTTGCAGATCCTGTTAAAAATTGTGCAGCTGCTTGAGTATAACCGGTATTACAAGACGACCATACTTTGTGAGCCCCAGCTGGGCAGACGGGGTCTGTATCCAACGATTGGACAAAAGGGAACTTATGATGATGTGAGAGTTACGCAGAATTTTCTGGCTTATGCAGATGGAACGCACGACCTGATGGAATTAAGCAATCTGCTGCATGTACCGGTTATGGAGCTGGCGCAGGCTGCAGACAGACTGTATAAAAAACGGCTGATTAAAATCGTCTGATCACGGACTTATCTTTTTATCCGGACAGGTGTGGAAAGAGACTGGCAGGTAGTCTATCAGGAAGGGATCCATGGCGGATGATTACAAATGATAATAACGGAAATGAGGGACACGATTGAAAATACTTGTTGTTATTCCGGTCAGAGGACAATCAAAAGGGATACCAGGAAAAAATATACGTCTGATGAATGGTCTGCCATTAATGGCGTATAGCATCAAAACAGCTCTGGCGTTACAACGTCTGTATGATGCGGATATCGTAGTTAGTACAGAGGATGAGGAAATCGCGCAAATAGCGATACAATATGGCGCAGGGGTGATACAGCGTCCTTTAGAGCTGGCAGGTGACGAGGTGACACTGGACCCGGTTGTGCATCATGCTGTGTGTACATGTGAACATATGCGTCATATTCGCTATGATGTAGTAATTACGATGCAGGCAACATCGCCGACGCTGCGTTATGAAACACTGCAAAAAGCGGTGGAAACCTTTCTGACAGCGGACGCAGATACGATGATCAGCGCGGTAAACGACGCACATTTGTCCTGGCGTTATGATGCAGGTATATTAATGCCTGGGTATGAAAAACGGGTGAACCGGCAACAGCTGCCGGTGCATTTAAAAGAAACCGGAGGTTTTTTATTAAGCAGACGGGACAGTGTTACACAGAATGGCCGTATTGGAAAAAAAGTAACGGTATTTGAACTGCCAGAAAAAGAGGCTGCAGATATAGACACGGAGTTTGACTGGAAATTGTGCGAGGCAATTTTGCAGTCTAAAAGAATCATTTTGCGGGCAGATGGAGAAGAAAAACTTGGTATGGGACATATTTATCGTTGTCTGTCTATTGCCAGTCACCTGACAGGTCACGAAATATTGTTTGTTACCCAGAAGCAATTTACACTGGGAGTGAATAAAATCAAAGACTCTTTTTTTCCAGTCAGGCTGATCAAAGAGGAGGAACAGCTGTACGAGATTGCAGAACAGTTTCAGCCGGATATTGTCGTAAATGACATTCTTGATACGTCAAAAGACTATGTAATGGAGATGAAAAAAAGAACGTCCCGTGTCGTGAATTTTGAAGATCGGGGAGAGGGAGCCATGTATGCAGATTGTGTGATTAATGCGCTGTATCCGGAAAAAACAGGCAGAAATATTTACAGTGGATTTCAGTATTTTTTTATCAGAGATGAATTTTTAACAGCTGTACCAAAGCCGTTTTCCAGAACTGTCGAAAACATAGTGATATTGTTTGGTGGAAGCGATCCAAGTGATCTGACCAGAAAAACGTATGAAATATTCCGGACAATTGCAAAACGGCATCCAAAACTGGAATTTCATATTATTACCGGATTTGGCTATAAGTATAAAAACGAAATTATAAATGATTCTCGACATCGTATTTTTGTACATCATGATGTAAAGCGGGTGAGCAGATATCTGTCGAGGGCAGATCTGGCAGTTACTTCTCAGGGAAGGACCATATATGAACTGGCATGTATGGGAGTTCCTTCTATTGTACTGGCGCAGAATAACAGAGAGCTTGGCCATGTATTTGCAGGTATCTCTAATGGTTTTATTAATCTTGGAATCGGAAGGGAGCAGGAGAATGAAGCGATATGTGCCACGGTGGAATGGCTGATCCGGACCCCTAATGTACGCCGGCAGATGCATGAATTGTTACTGGAAAAGGATTTCAGACAGGGACAGGAACGGGTGATCCGTCTGATTTTAGGGGGGGGGCAGGAGCATGATTTTTGATATTTTAAAACGGCAGGGCTATGTGATTATAGCGGAAATTGGCGTTAATTATTATGATATTGCGAAAAAGGAATCGATTTCGTTGATGGATGCAGCAAAAAAAATGTGTCTGGAAGCAAAAAAAGCCGGTGCGGATTCGGTAAAGTTTCAGACGTATAAAGCAGATAAGCTGGCATCAGTAAATTCACCGTCTTACTGGGACCGGTCTGAAGAGCCGGCTGCTTCTCAGTATGAGTTGTTTCAAAGGTACGATCTCTTTGAAGTGGAACAGTACCAGGAGATTGCGGCTTTTTGTGCAGAGGCAGGAATTCTGTTCTTATCGACACCGTTTGATTTTACAGCGGCGGATGAACTGGAATCTTTGATGGAAGTGTATAAGATATCGTCTTCGGATATTACAAATCTGCCATTCATACGGCATATCT
This sequence comes from uncultured Eubacterium sp., assembly GCA_910577225.1. GTDB lineage: Bacteria > Bacillota > Clostridia > Lachnospirales > Lachnospiraceae > Eubacterium_J. Next base: position 51,712 of record CAJTMV010000023.1, read on the forward strand.
GCGCGAAGAAAAAGCCAGTGCTGCTTTCCACAGGAGCTGCTACAGAGAAGGAGGTGGAGCAGGCAGTGGAAGTGGTACAAAAATTTCAGAATCGTATGGTATTAATGCATTGTGTTCTGGAATATCCGACACCCGATCAGCATGCTAATCTTGGCAGAATCAAAGCATTGCGTGAAAAATATCCGAACCTGGTGATTGGATATTCCGATCATACAAAACCAGAGCGCCAGTATGATGTCATAAAGACGGCGTATACGCTTGGAGCAAAGATTATTGAGAAACATTTTACATTAGACAAGACGCTGAAAGGAAATGATCATTATCATGCGATGGACGTTTCCGATCTGAGACAGATAAAAAAGCATCTCGAGCGGCTCAGAACGATTATAGGACCCGGAGGGCTGGATTATCAGATAAGTGAAACACCAGCAAGAAAAAATGCGCGAAGATCCATCGTGCTTGCGAATGATCTGGAGGCAGGAGCTGTTTTGCGTAAAGAAGATCTGGTATTAAAAAGACCGGGAACAGGGATTGCACCGGACGCATATGAACAAATTACAGGCAGGCGTATCCGACATAGTCTGAAAGCAGATTCTTTGCTTCAGTGGGAGGATCTGCTGTAATTGCCGGGCCTGAGCAGATGACAGCTTGGGAGTTATCAGAACAAAGCGCTGGAAAAGCAGACGGAGGAGGAAAGATGCATAATATTCCGATTAATAAAGGTAATTATTATATGGAAACAGTACAAAGAGAGCACTTGTTCGATACCTATCGGGGTGAAGGGTGGGAAGAGGAGTATAAAAAGTATCGGAAAGACTGGACTGAAAACGCCAGGAGTCAGATTGTCTCTGACTGGCCTCTGCTGGTCGATCTGGAGTTGTCATCCATATGCAATCTGAGTTGTCCGATGTGCTATACGATTACGCAGCAGTTTCAAAGCAGGGTATTTGCCGGACTGATCAGTGAGGAGCTGTTTGTCAGGCTGATCGATGAGATTGCCGGACATGTTACGGCCATTCGTCTTAGTCTGAGGGGAGAACCGACGCTGCACCCGCGTCTGGCAGATTTTATCCGGTATGCAAAGCAAAAAGGAATCAAAGAAGTATCTTTTTTGTCCAATGGGAGCCGATTTACAGACGATTATATCCGACAGCTGATTCAGGCCGGTACAGACTGGATTACAGTATCGATAGATGGGATCGGAGCGGTTTATGAGCAAATACGAAAACCGTTAAAATTTGAGGAGACATATGAAAAACTCAGACGTTTTTCAGAAATCAAAAAAGAGCTGGGCGTGCATAAGCCTGTGATAAAGATTCAGGGTATCTGGCCGGCAGTCAGATCAGACGTACAACAATACTACGAGATATTTGAACCAGTTACGGATGCGATTGCGATTAATCCGCTGATCGATTATCTGGACCAGGATACGGATATTGTCTATGATGAAAAATTCTCATGTCCACAGTTGTATCAAAGATTGGTAGTTACGGCAGATGGAAAAGCGCTATTGTGCTCAAACGACGAGGAAAATATGCAGGTAATTGGAGATCTTACGAGAGAGACGATTTATGACGTCTGGCATGGGAGCAGGCTGGAAGAAATTCGAAAACTGCACAAAAAAACGGGTGGGTTTAAACAAATACCAGTATGCAGAAAGTGTTATCTGCCACGTGCGACACACGAAAATGAAGTATGTGTGGTGCGTGGAAGAAAAATTGCCATTCCAAACTATATTGGAAGATCACAGAAAATAGGAGAATGAACTTCGAAACGATTCGGAAAGGTTCATTTGATGCGAAAGAAAATCAGGACACAAAAACAAAAGAAAAAGGATCAGAGTCGAAACACAGGTAAGGAACAGGAGTAAAAGCAGTATGGAACAACGTGTGATACAGATATTGTGTCAGGTGAATGAGAATATAGGTAGTTATAAGGGAGAGCGGATGCTGGAAGAACAGGTGATCGATTCTTTTGATGTGATGCAGATGGTAGAGAGACTGGAAGAAGAATTTGGAATTACAATCAATGCAGATGACATTATATCGGAGCATTTTGCCAACGCAGAGGCTGTGATCCATATGATGCAAAGATATGTGTAATATAGAGGCTGTGAACTGTTTCCGATGTAAAATACTTAAAGTATGATTAATAACTGAATGCAGACTGTTTTATCAGTTATTTCTTAATGGTCCCAGGAAAATATTCTGAGAGGAGGAGACGGCAGTTATGGTTTGTAATATTACGGAATGGCTGGATCAGACAACGGAAAGATTTCCGGATAAAACAGCGTTTGCGGATGAAAATCAAAAGATTACGTTTGGGAAATTGCGTGAGAATGCAATAGCGCTCGCGGGAAGGTTGCTGAATCTGGGAATTTATAAAGAGCCAGTTGCAATTATGATGGAAAAGTCGGCGAATCTGGTAACGGCTTTTTTTGCCAGTGCATATAGTGGAAACTTTTATACGGTGATCGATGTGGATATGCCGGTATCCAGAAAAGAAAAAATTTTTGAAGTGCTGCAGCCCAAAGTACTCATTACAGTGAGAAAATATCAAAAGGAAGTCGAATTGTCAGCATTTGGAATTAATGGCATTCTCTATATGGATGACCCCACGATACATATGGTATCAGAGAAAAAGGTCTTATCATGTCGAAATCAAACATGTGATACAGATTTATTGTATGTATTGTTTACCTCTGGATCTACCGGGGTTCCAAAAGGAGTTACGATCTGCCATCGAGCGGTGATCGATTATATCGAATGGGTAGAAGAGACATTTAAGATCACGCAGGAGGATACGTTTGGCAATCAGGCGCCGTTTTATTTTGATAATTCCGTACTGGATATTTATACGGCGGTAAAGACCGGTGCATCGGTAGAAATTCTGCCAGTCCGGCTATTTGCACAGCCGGTCAGGCTGCTGCAGGCTTTGAAAGAAAAGAAGATCAGTACGATTTTCTGGGTTCCGTCGGCGCTGATTGTAACGGCGAATCTGCATGCGTTGCAAAAAGTGGATCTTACAGATACGCTGCGGCGCGTTTTATTTGCAGGTGAAGTGATGCCTGTAAAGCAGCTAAACGAATGGAGAAAATATGTGCCGCATGCGTTATATGCAAATTTGTATGGACCTACGGAAATTACGGTGGACTGTACCTGTTACATTGCGGATCGGGAATTTTTGGACGATGAGGTATTGCCAATCGGATTTCCGATTAAAAACACTGGGATACTCGTGCTTAATGAAAAAGACGAGCTTGTGAAAAACGGAGAAATTGGAGAACTGTGTGTCAGGGGGACATCATTATCATTTGGGTATTATAACGATCCGGAAAAAACACGGGAAGTATTCGTACAGAATCCGCGAAACCGTTCTTATACTGAATATATCTATCGTACGGGTGATCTTGTAAAATACAATAAGCGCAATGAGTTGCTGTTTGTGTCAAGAAAAGATTTTCAAATCAAACATAAAGGGCATCGTATCGAACCAGGAGAAATTGAAGCGGCGGCGTTTGGTGTGCCGGGTGTTGAAATGTGCTGCTGTTTTTATGATACGGTAAAAAGCAGTATCGTCCTGGCTGTCAAAGGATGTATCAAAAAAGCAGATGTTTTGGAGGAATTAAAACGTACATTGCCATCGTATATGGTTCCGGGAACGGTATATGAGACAGATGAGATACCACTTACAGCCAATGGAAAAATGGATCGTGACAGACTACAGGAATTGTATTATGAGGTGTATCATGTATGAACCTGATCAGAAATTTTTAAGAACTGAAACAGAGACATTCTTTATCAGCGATTTTACACGAGCATTGACAGAGCTTAAAATTTGTCCGGGTGATATAGTCTGCGTGCATTCCCAGATTTTTAGTCTGGGCTGCCCTTTTATATCAAAAGAGAATTTGCTGGAACTGCTGACGGAAATATTGCAACAGATGGTGGGAAAAAATGGAACGCTGATGATGCCGGCATTTTCGTATAGTTTTTGTAAAAAGGAACTGTTTGACGTGCAAAATACGCCGTCGGATGTCGGTGTACTGACAGAATTTTTCAGGAAACAGAAAAATGTAAAACGGACGGCGCATCCGATTTTTTCTTTTTCCGTATGGGGAGAAAAGCAGGAGGAATATCTGGATATTGGGCCGGATGCCTTCGGACTGGACAGTGTATATGGGAAGATGATCAAAGACGGAGGAAAAATACTATTGCTCGGCGCTGATAAAGGTTATACGTTTTATCATCTGGCAGAGGAGCATGTCAATGTGGCGCATCGCTATTTTAAAAATTTTTCTGGGGTAATGAAAGATGAAAAAGGGGTGATACGCCATATGAATGTTCCGTATTTTGTCAGAGATCTGTCTATGAAAAGCGATGTCGATGAGCGAAAGCTGTCGAAGTTTTTAATGGAAAAGAAATGTCAGGTGCAGCTTTCATTTAGGAATGGCACATTATCCGTCACAGATTGCAGGATGGCGTATGAAGCGCTGGTGAAAGCATTACGTGCGGATGAAAGAAGATTTTTATAAACGTACATTCATCAGGCTGCCGACTGGAGAACATGTGCAGATTTAAGAAGTTTGGGAAGGAGACGTCGGATAAAATGACGCATATTTTGGAAAAATTTTTATACGCTTACTGGCTAAGACCAGAATCAGCCATTTGGCGGACATTGGACGTTTTATCAATGAGAAACTTTACATTTGTATCACCGTCGTTAGATTTGGGATGCGGGGATGGTACATTTTCTTTTTTGCGTGCAGGAGGTGAATACACGGATGATTTTGATGTATTTTTAGATGTAGACCACCTGGATCGGTTTTATGAGCATGTGGATATTTACGATTCCTGTAAAAACGTGGAAGAGGATATCAGCTGGGTGAAGAAACCTGCGTACGATTGTATCGACGTCGGTCTGGATCATAAAAAAAATTTGATGTGCAAAGCAGGAAGACTTGGCCTGTACCGACAGTTTGTACAGGCGGATGCAAATGCAAGTCTGCCGTTCGAGGATGAAAGTTTTCAGACGGTATTTTCCAATATGATATATTGGCTGAACGATGCTGGAAAAGCATTTGCAGAAATCTTTCGGATATTAAGAAAGCAGGGAAAGTGCTGTGTTATGCTGCCAGGTCCTGCTTATATAGAATCTTCTTTCTATTATACCTATTATTTCAGCAAAGGAAAGCCGAAAGAGTATCAGTTTTTGGAACTGATCGACAGGGGACGGATGTCGGACGGTCTGGTAAAGCAGATCGGCACATATCAGGAATGGAAAGAACTGATACAACATGCAGGACTGGAAATCATAGAATGTGTTCCTCATTTATCCAGGACTATAATAAAAATGTGGGACATCGGACTGCGGCCGATATTTCCAATGCTGAAAAAAATGACGATGCAGCTGGATCCTGGGACTCTGCTGGATATAAAAAGAGAATGGGTAGATTTTTTTCTAAAAACGGGAGAGGCAGTCATTCGAAATGAGCAGCTGATTACAAAAGAACAGGACTTTTGCTTTTATTGTTTTATTTTGCAGAAACAAACCAGGTAACTGTGACATGATGCATCGTGGCTGCACGATGACTGTGCATTCATGTGTTTAAAATAAAGTCATATGTTTCTTTATACTTTTTTTCAAAGCTGAGAATTGTAACAATTTGATGCGATATTAAAATCTGCCTGGCAAAAGACTCCCGCTCCTGAATCATATTTTTGCGAAATGCGCAGTTTATGCGCATTTCTGCCTGTGAAAAGCAACTGTTTGATCTGATTTGTAAGTCGTTTGTTTTTAAAGCATCATGTGTTCTGCCTGTACATATTCATCTGGCGTATATCCATACGACAGAATCTGTTTTCGGGAAGCGCCTGCACGGATCATGCGGTGAATGGCAGTCAGTCGCTCTTTTTCAATTCCTCTTTCCATCCCTTTTTCCATCCCTTTTTCATAGCCGCTTTTCATAGCGTCTTCTTTAATCGCTTCGGATAAATTACACATGATACGGATCCTCCTTTCAAATTCGGATAACTTCTCGGAATCTTCAGCCCTTATTTCATGGGGCTTTCAGAACCTATTTTTCAAAAATTAAACTGTACCCCTTGTCAAGGACATTTTTTTAATCAGTATTAGGGAACTTACGTTCTCCTTCATCTTCGTTAACAATTCCCTTCAATGGGTATACCCCTGTCGTTATATACTCATAGTATTCATTAGGCGACAGCTTCGCCAACTGCCATTGATAACGCTCACTATTGTAATAATCCATCCAGTCATCAATTATTGCCTTGACTTCCCGATATCTCTTGCATCCGCTGACATCAATTTCATCTTTCATATGGCCAAAGAAGCTTTCCTGCGGGGCATTGTCCCAGCAATTGCCCTTCCTTGACATGGACTGCCTTAATTCCTTGTCATTGACCAGTTGTATGAAGCTGGTGCTTGTGTAATGGCATCCCTGGTCCGAATGGATCAGCGTTTCTTTTGTCAGCTCGATCCCATGGTCCTTTATCAGCCTCCTTACTGTTTCCAGCACAAAATCCACCTCTAATGAATCGCTCAGGACGTATGACAGCACCTGTTTTGTATATGCATCCAGGATCGTTGAGAGATAGGCAAATTTCCCATCATACGGTATGTAGGTGATGTCGGTCAGCAGCACTTTCCTTGGCCCGTATTCCGTGAATCTGCGGTCCAGGAGATTGTCGGCAACGTGGTTTGTCTTCAGGGCCTTTGCCATCCTCCTGTAAGGGTTCGCCTTCCTTACGGGGCACATCAGCCCATATTTATCCATCAGCCGCCTTATCTTCTTTAGATTCATCACCACCGGCGGGTCCCAGTGGGCCATGCACATATATATGCCCCGTGCGCCTTTGCTGTATCCCCGCTGGCTGTACGCCTTCAGGATCAGCTCGAAATCTTCCCTGTCCTCCTTTTCCCGTTCTTCCCTGGTGCCTGCAGCATTTACCCATCTGTAATACCCGGAACGTGAGACTCCCGCTATCCCGCAGAGCATGCTTACGCTCAGCTGGTTATCTTCCTCCTGCAGCGTTTTCTGGATCACTTCAAATTTCCACCCGGAACCCATCAGGATTTCCTCGCTGCTGTATTTTTTGTCCTGACAATTTTTTTTAGAAATTCAACTTCCTGCCGAAGGTATTTCACCTCATTCAGTATACATTCCAGGCTTTCCTTCGACTCTGCTGGTGCTCCTTCCGGTATGGACAGATTATCCCTTTTCCGCCGCTCCCGGTTCTCGCCCTGCCTGAAGCCGCTCCCTCCCTGCGCCTGCCGCTTGATTCCCTGGACCATGCTGTCTATCTGCTTCTGGCCGAACATCTCAAGGTCGTATCCAAAGTCCTCCAATATCTTTCTTGGTGCCATCCCTGCCTGGTAGGCTGTCCAGAATGCTTCTTTAAACTCGACTGTAAAGTAGAGCTTGTTCTTTGTCACCTTGAAAGTATATGGATTTGCCTTCAGCAGCTTCATTTCCTTTGCTGTATATTCCCTCATCGCATCCCTCCTCAGTCTGTGGCCTGATGTGCCAGGTGCCCTTGAGCCTGAAGGCACCCTCCTGTCCGCTTCATTGTCCTGATACCTTTTACTGCTGTCTGCTTTTGGGGATTCGCTGCCTTTTGCCTATGTCCACTTTTCAGGTGCCCCCCTTTTCCGTATGTCTATAGTCCGGTAAAGGGACAATGTTTCCTCGTGTCTATTTTCTTGGGTATCCTCCTTCCTCAAGGTGTCTACGGTTTGGGATTCTATTAGTTATTTCAGTCCTGGCAATCATATATTATTTCCCCTAGTGCCCTGTAAAGTCCAAAACTGTATCAAAATAATTTTGATTTGCTTTTGGGATATGATACTCTTTTTAAAAAGGAGTGATCAGTATGCCAAAGAAAAAATATAATGTTACGCTTTCACCGGCAGAAGAATCTTTTCTAAAATCAATTACCCATAAGGGCAAGAATTATTCTGCCAGAGAAATTATCCATGCACAGGTTTTGCTTCACAGCAATGATAACAGGCCGCAGGATAAAAAAGACAACAGGATCTTGGCTGAATGGCCTGGAATTTCACCCACCACAGTCAACCAGATACGGAAATCCTATGCAACGGACGGGCTTGAAGCGGCATTATATCGAAAAACACGCATTTCACCTTCGGCCGCTTCAAAAATCACCGGTGATATTGAAGCAAAAATAATTGCAGCTGCGCCTGGGCCTCCTCCTGATGGTTATGCAAGGTGGACGCTCCGGCTTCTTGCAGAGCACTGCATGGAAAACCAGTATGTTGTCTCCATCTCACATACTGCAGTCGGGGAACTGCTT
>CAJTMV010000024.1 GCA_910577225.1 uncultured Eubacterium sp.
GGGCGTGCTGTATTTCACTGTATTGTGAATTGCAGCACGCCTTTCATTTTGGATACACCTGATGAAAGCAGCCGGGCCGGCTGTGTTATGCTGGGTGTTTTCTATTGTTCAGAGAAAGGACAGGTGGACCTATGTCAATACTTTGGACAAAAAAAGTCGAAAGATTATGCTGCTTTTTTGAGTTCCTCATCCTCCTTTTGCTGAGGTGTCATATAACCAATTGCACTATGAATTCGCTTGCGGTTATACCAGCCTTCTATATATTCAAAGATTGCCCTGCAGGCCTCTTTGGAATCTTGATACTTATGAAGATAGATTTCTTCCTTTTTCAGTACAGAATGGAACGATTCGATACATGCATTGTCATAAGGATTTCCCTTTCGGCTAAATGAATGCCGTATCCCCTTGCTGTTCAGGAACTTCTCAAATGATTGGCTTGTATACTGGCTTCCCAAGTCGCTGTGGAGAATGAGCCCTCTGGTCTCCCTGACGTTTAGACAGGCGTTCTTAACAGCTTCTATCGCCAGTTCCGCTGTCATGGATGTTCCATACGCATATCCGATGATCTTACGGCTGCATAAGTCCATTACGGAAGCCAGATAGGTCCATCCCTCTTTTTGTACATGGATATAGGTAATATCGGTACACCATTTCTGGTTGATGGTTTCCGTCTCGAAATCACGTTTCAGAATATTTTCTTTATCGTCTGGAACGGTTCCGTGATTGGCATGATGGTTGTATTTTTTTACTACAACAGAGCGCAGCCCCTGCCTTGCCATATGCCGCGGAACTCGTTTTATGCTGCAGGGAGTTCCGCTGCCATTGAGGGTACGGCATATTTTAACTGCCCCATACCGTTGCTTTGAATCTTCATAAGCTTCCTTTACCTTCTGGCTGAATTCCTCATATTCCTTCTGCCGGTTTGAGGGTACACAAACCAGAGCTTTGTAATAGGTACTCCTTGGAAATTTCAGGGCACTGCAAAGCTGGGATACCGTATAATGGGTTAAGTTCTGTCGGATAAAAGAAACCATCTCAGCTATTGTTCTTTCGCGAATATGGCGGTCGCTTTTTTTAATATTTCATTTTCAATTTTAAGGCGCTGGATCTCTTTCTGGAGAGCCTTATACTCTTTTAATGTAACGGTTTCCTCCTCAGACACTTTGATTGGAGAAAGCTGTTTTACCCAGTTGCTGAGTGTGCTCCGATTTACGCCATATTCACGTTCCAGTTGTGGATACGAAGTTCCTCCGGCATTGTACAGATCCACGATCTGCTGCTTGAATTCCGGGGTGTAGGATTTTTGGTTTTTCGCCATGCTGAACATCTCCTTTGCTCTTTCACTTGATAGTATAGATTGTTCAACTTTTCCTGTCCACACTTATATACTAACACCAGTTAATCTTGCTGAAATAAAAAATAGTGATGAAGTCACTGATATTGCAAAACAGCGGAGACTTTTAAAAATAATACCTCCAGAAAATGAGGGGGATTATACGAGATATTATTTGGATTATCCGAGAGGCGGAAGGAAAATAGAAGTTTTTGTATTAAAATCGTATTTAAAAGAAAAATTAATGATAGATTTTTTTCCAAGAACAGAGGAATCAAGTATTTAATATATTCTGATCTGGCAGGATTAGGTGTTTTAAAATAATGTACAAATGTTGAGACATAGCCTCTGTTTGATGTTTGATTGTATAAAGTTTTATGCTAAAATATCCAGAGTAGTAAAACACCCCGCCTTTTACTACGTTTTGACTACGTTTCACGGCCTCAATACGCCTCATTTTGCCCCGTTTTGCCAAATCTGTGATATTTTTAACAATCTTTCCGCAAAATACAACCCGCGCAAAACGCCGCAAAACACGGCAAATCAGCGCAATAAAGGAGGAAAAACCACAATGATAAAAATACTTTTCATCTGCCACGGCAACATCTGCCGCAGTCCAATCGCCGAATACGTAATGAAGGATCTGGTCCAAAAACACAACCTGGCATCCGGATTTGAAATTGCCTCGGCCGCTACCAGCACAGAAGAAATCGGCAACCCGGTTTATCCGCCGGCGAGAGAGGAACTGTCACGCCACGGCATCTCCTGTGCCGGGCATCATGCCAGACAGGTGACAAAAGCAGACTACGACTATTATGACTATCTGATCGTTATGGACCGTATGAATGTCCGTAACCTGAACAGAATCATCGGCTCTGATCCGCAGGACAAGGTCAGCAAACTGCGCAGCTTTGCAGGGAATACAGGGGATATTGAAGATCCGTGGTATACAGGAGCGTTCGACGAGGTCTATGAGCAGATTTTGGAAGGCTGCCAGGCGTTGCTTATGCAATTGTATCCAAATTGTGAATTTTAGATGAAATTTTCTTAATATCCAAAAAAATACAGTATTCTTTTCGGATAAAATAATTAAGAGACGGATCTGGTAAGAGCAGTCGGTAAAAATACAAAACGAATTTATACAGTCACAGCTGTCAGAGTGAGTTTTGAGAGGAAGAGAAAGGAATACAGTATGAATCAGAAAAAAACGGTTGCATGGCTGTTGGCAGCGGTCACTGCTTTCTGGCCGATATGGGCGGGAGGTACGTTTTCCGTGCAGGCCCAGACGCAAAAAGCGGAAGTTCCACAGTTGGAAGAGGGGACATATGTCAGCGGACAGGCGCTGGTTTCGATGACGACCACGCAGGCTGCGGCGCTGACAAAAGAGGGGACAGCCACATTTGATAAAAATATTCAGATTGAAGAATGCTGGGAGTTTGGACAGGCAGACGACGCTTCTTCAGAGCGTGTCAAAGATTATGTGGCGCTTGTCAGTTCAGATACATATACTACCGAAGAGCTGATGGAGATTGCGGCTGATAAGTATTATGTGGATGCGGTTGCGCCGAACAGCTACGCGCATTTGTGCGATACGGGAAAAGACGAGCTGTCTGATTATCAGTGGTATCTGGATGGGAGCGGAAGTCTTAAGACAAACAGTCAGGGAATTCAGTTTTCCGGACTGACGGTGCAGCCGTCGGCACAGCCGGTAGTGGCGATGATCGATACAGGGGTGGATTATACCCATGAGGATCTGAAAGATTCGATGTGGATCAATCCGTATCGTTCGCAGGGACTTGAGGGTATTTATGGATATGATTTTGCCAATGACGACGACGACCCGATGGATGTAGACGGACATGGCACGCATTGTGCAGGCGTAATTGCGGCGCAGCAGAATAACGCATCTGGTATTACAGGGATTAGTAATGCAAAGATTATGGCTCTAAAAGTGGTCCGCGATGATTCCGATGTTTTTGATGTCGCAGGCGCAGTCCGTGCGTTCGAATACATTGTCCGCGCACAGGAAATGGGAGTGCAGGTAGCGGCTGTCAACTGTTCCTGGGGAGGCAGTCGTGATTCGGGTGAGATTCTAAACAGGCTGATCGATAAAATGGGTGAGAATGGCGCGCTGACTGTATTTGCAGCGGGAAATGATGCGATCGACTGGGATTCGGTTCCAAAGTCGATGCGGACGGTACCGTATGATCTGGACAGTAAGTATGTTGTCGTTGCAGGCGCCAGTGATGAGAATGACGACAGGGTATATTTTTCCGATTATGGGAATACGCTGGTCGATTTGTTTGCGCCGGGTTCGAATATTGTATCGACTGTGCAGGAGGAGAAGTTTTTGCCGCAGTTCTGGCCGCGGGAGAAGCGGGAGAGGATGACGACTTATTATAATACGGTAAATGGCATCGGCGATTTTTATACGTCGTCAGCTATTTCGGGACTTGCAACCGATTATTCGGTGCAGCTTGGCTATGAGCCGGATATCGGCTTTTCGGATCAGTCAGACGGCTGTTTAAAATATGTGGTCAAATATAACCGCAGGCTTTTTTTGCCGCAGGCTACGGGAAACAATATTTTTCAGGGAGGTACGGAACAGGCCGGATTTATTTATCTGGATGTTACGGACTGGAATCTGGATACGAAAAAGACGTATTATATCAGCTGTATGATGGCGGAAAACGATGGCGCCGGCGTGCCGGCCTGGGAATCGGTAGAAAAAGTAAGTACGGCGGAAGATTCCCGTTTTATAACGGCCGGCGGCAGAACCTGGCTCGCGCTGATTGGGATAACGACGCAAAAGACAAGACCGACGACTTATTATTTTGATAATTTTGCCGTATCAGTGGCAGATCCGGATACGACACAGTTTGAAAAATGTGATATTATGTCCGGTTCTTCGATGGCGGCGCCGATGGTAACCGGAGCTATTGCCGTATTGCGCAGCGTGAATCCTTTTGTGGACGCAATGGGTACCCGTAATCTGTTGATGCAGTGCACACGACCGGTGGATTCGCTGGAAAATGCCTGTATTACCGGCGGTATTTTAGATTTGTCGCATGTAATTGTACAGGCGTTTGAGCTAAAGCTGAATAAAGCGACAGCGAATGTCAGATATGGGAAGACGCTGCAGCTTGTCGCAACCATACTGCCAGAAAATGCGACCAATACGAAAGTAACCTGGACTTCGAGTCATCCGTCATACGCTTCAGTATCAGCAAAGGGAGTCGTCAGGGTAAAAAAAGCCGGTATCGGAAAAACGGTCAGAATTACGGCAACGACCAAAGATGGGACAAAGCTAAAAGACGTATGCACAATTAAAATTAAAAAAGCTGCAAAATAGAAATAATTTTTCTTATAGACAAATGTATAACTGCATATAAGAAAATGACATATCTAATGAAACAAAGCAACAAAAAAAGAAAGAAATAAACTTGTGAACAAATGTGTAAATGTATATAATAAAATATAGCACATAAATATAAGAGTGAAAGGGAACAATGGCGTTTCCTTCACTCTTAAATTGTATCATACTATATTTTAAAAAATAATAAAGAATAATAATGAAGAAAGAAGCAGGATCGATGAACAGAATACCAAAAACAGGAGACTTATATACAGACGGAGCAGGCCGGATTTATCAGGTGATTGTTAACGCTGTGTATGAAGAAACCGGAGAACCGCTTGTCGTATACCAGGAGATGTCCGGAAATTTTCAGATATCTGCCAGACCGTTGCAGCAGTTTACCGGAGAAAACGGACAGGAGCGGTTGTTTGAAAAGATGCAGAAAAAGCAGGAGCAGCCAGATGCGGAAAAAATCAGCGCGCAGACAGATACTGCGGCTGCGCCGGTTAAAAAGGAATCGGCCGGTCAGCCGGTATTTGAACAGAATCAGAATTTGCAGCAGCGGCAGATATCTGCGGTCAAAAAGGAACCGGCTCCCCGTACGCAGTCTCCTGCGGAGTCCAAACGTGCGTTTCGACAGATAACGGCGGAAACATCCAAAGAAGGCGCTTCTTATTATGAAAAGCGGCGCAGACAGATGGAGGAACGGGAGCAGCGCAGGGAAATGTTTCGCAAAACGCAAAGACACGAGAGCGCAACCGAGGAGCTGCGGGCCAATCCATGTCTGATGAAGTTTTTAGAAGCAGATACGTATGAGGAAAAATACCATGTCTTAAATGAAATACAAAATGATATGACAGATCGTCTGATCGATGATATTGCGGTAGTGTTGGACGTGGTCATACCGGAAGGCGCGATGAACGACCGTTTTCATCAGCTGCGCAATATCATACTGACCAGACAAAAATATGAGACCAGCCGGTTTCGATAACGTCAGGACTGCAGGGCGCCTTTGCTCATTTCGCTGTTATGATAGCGGCTGTCGTACGTGACGTCTTCGCCAAACCAGTCCGGAGGGGTAAAAGAGTCTGCTTCTTCGATAGAAGCAAATTCTACCTCCGCCAGAGTGATTCCTTCCAGGCTGCCATGAAAGATGTCCAGCTCGATGGTATGTGTGTCGTCCAGCGGCAGCAGATATCGGCGCTTGGTAATGAGGATGCCATCCGTTTTTTTGCGCAGATGTTCGTAGGATTCCTGAGAAAGCGGGATTTCATACTCGGTGTGAGCCATCATACCCGCGCTTTTACAGGTAAGAAAGTAAGTATGATCCATCTTGCGTATCCGGATGGTCGGGTCTGTGCATAAATATCCCTGCTCGATGTCATGATATGCGTACTGATCCAGATTTTGCGGAAGCCATCTGGGTATAAATTTGCGTTCGATTTCCATATGTGTCAGATCGTTTTGTTTTGTTTTTGGCATAAAAATACTCCTTTCCGTTTGGTTCTTATTCCTAAGATAACGGATATATTTGGAAAATTCAACGAATATTTGCAAATTGATTTGGAATATGTTATATTTTGGTTACAGTTTGTCCGGCGTACGACATTTGGTGTTGTAAGCGTCAGCTGTGTGAATCCCTATATATCTGGGACAGATTCGTGCGATGTACGGCACATTTGCTGCTGTAAGCGTCAACTGTGTGAATCCTGATATATTTGGGACAGATTCGTGTAAAATATGGCCTGCGTATTCTCTTTGCAGGCCATTTAGAAAATAAAAAACAGAGCAGGAGGTTATAAAACAATGAGCAAAATAGCGGTATTTTTTGCAGATGGCTGTGAGGAAATCGAAGGACTGACCGTTGTGGACATGCTTCGGCGGGCCGGTCTGGAGGTTGTCGGAGTATCCATTTCAGGCGGGAGAGAGATTCAGGGGTCCCATAACATTCGTTTTTTCGCGGATACGACTTATGAAGAAGCTCCGATCGATACGTTTGACGGCGTAGTGCTTCCGGGAGGAGTCAAAGGAACAGAAAATCTGGGTGCACATCCGGGCGTGGTTTCCACAATTAAGAAATTTGCTGAAGAAGGAAAACTGGTGGCGGCAATCTGTGCGGCTCCGAGTGTACTGGGCGCAAATGGAATTTTACAGGGCAAACATGCGGTCTGCCATCCGGGATGGGAGGAAAAACTGATCGGAGCGGTTACGTCAGAAGAGACTGTGGTCACAGACGGCAATATTATTACCAGCCGCGGGATGGGAACAGCGATCGATTTTTCACTGGCGATTATCGCAAAGCTGACAGATGAAGATGTCGTGGCGAATGTGAGAAAAGGAATCGTATATTAAAACAGCGTTTGTTTCACGCGCTGTCAGACAGTCAGAATCTGCCGTATGGAAAAAGTCTCCTGCAATCGCCTGGGGGAGGCCGCTGAAAAAGTCATTTTTCGCTTCAGTGAAACGCAAGATACAGATGTTTAACAATAAAAATTCTGTGTATTGTAGTTTTATTTGAGCAATGCGGACTTTTTCAGCGCCCTCGTCCGGGATGGGTTCTTTCTTATGTATGGGTGATTCCGTTAATTTCATTTTGCTTTGTCAGGCCGATAGAAAGGCTTTCGTCAAATGATGAAATATACGGATACCCAAAGCTGAGAAAGAACCCGGGGATGCTGCGGGGACTTTTTTACCATATGGTTTTTTTATAGGAAGAAGATCTGGTTTGTAACTGCGCTCTGATCAGGAACGGATCACAGCTTTTTTGACTGCGCTGTCTTTTCCATAATAAGTGACGCCTTTGACGATCCGATAGCTTCGAAGTTTGATGTAATAAGTTTTTTGGGACTTTAGTTTTTTGGCACGGATCTGATAAGTCTGTTTATCTGTTTTACCAAGCGTCTGGTAAGTTCCGTTTTTGGAAGAGGCATACAGTACCTGATATCCATCTGCATCCGCAGGCAGCTTTGCTTTTATCGTCAGTTTCTTTTTTCCAGCAGCGGATACGGAGCGCAGAGCGGCGGCTTTTGGCGCATGCGCGTCCTTGAGCGCGGTAATGAAAAGATCTCCGATCACGGCGTGTCCCTGCACCGAAGGGTGTGGATCGGGCTGAAAACGAAGCGACTCGCTGTAGTCGATACGTACATTTGTCAGTTCTTTTTCCCGGAACGGCGTATAGACGTCGATCAGCGTATAATCAGATGCATCCGCGGTAAAAGCCTGATTGATTTCCTGAATATAGCGATCTGCCAGTTCGCCGATCTTTGGGAGAAATGCAAAAGGGTTGTAGATGTTTGTCGCGTAAATTTCGGCCTGCGGCGCTTTTTCATGTAACAGAGACAGGATCGTCTGAAATTTTTCTGAAAAAGCGGATGCCTGCGCGTGCAGCGTGTCGTTGTCGGATAGCTGCTGCAGCAGTACGACCGCCTGTTTATAGTATTCCGGCAGTTTTGAAATGTCGATCTGCGGGAGCGTAAATCCGTTTTTTATGGATTCTTCGATCAAAGCGGGATCCATGCCCGAAAGATCCGGGATGTCCGGATTTTCTTTTATATGGTCGAGCAGTATCTGGATAAACGGCAGCAGCAGATCGTTCGAACCAATCGAAAGGGTAATGATATCTGCGTTTTTAAGATCTGCGTCCGCTTTTCCTGTCTGCAGCAGCTGTATGCAGTCGTCGCTCGTATCTCCGGTTACGGCGTAATTGCGGGACTGCGTATGCAAAAAGTCAGCAGTCAGCGCCTGATAGCTGTCTGCGGGCGCGGCAGTGTTCTCCCCGGAATAACCGTCCAGTCCATAGCCGGCGGCAATGCTGTCGCCAAAAGCGACGTAAATGGTTTTTTCTGCCGCTGTTTTGGCGTAAAGCGTCTGCAGACCGGTCTGCAGGGAAACCGTAAGCAGACACAGCAGCATTAAAATGGAACAAATTTTGTTTTTTCTGTTATTTTTCATGTCTTTTACCTCCATACCAGGAGTATAACATACAATTCCAGAACTTACCATTCATAATTACATACAATTCTTCCATACTAACAACAGATAACAGAAAACACTGTTATTTAAGAATAAAGCAAATATATGGAGGTAAATGAACATGTCAGGTTCAAAGAATTCAAATTCAGGTATGGCTGTACCGGAAGCAAAAGAAGCAATGAGACAGTTCAAAGAGGAAGTAGCATCAGAATTAGGCGTAAACTTAAAAGACGGATACAATGGAGATCTGACATCTCGTGAAGCTGGTTCCATCGGCGGCGAAATGGTAAAGAAGATGATTATGAGACAGGAAGAGCAGATGAAGCAGTAATCTGCCAGCCGAAGCTTAAATAGTTGAGAGAAGTTAAAAAACATCAGTAATTTAATTGAGTGCAGCTGTATCTGCAGTGACTGCAGGAACAAATTGCATGGAAATGTTGCCGTTCCTATCCGTCAGATATGAATTGCAACACGAAAAAAGATGCCAGGCAGCAACGGCATCTTTTTTCGTGTTATACGGAATCTGTTTCTTTGCGGCGGCTGGATTACGTTACTGTCTGCAGGTCTGCCTGGAAACAATAACAAGCTGCAACAATGCATAAGATTTTTATGAAAAAATGCTGGTAATTTAAAAAACACTGTGTTATAATCTATAAATGACTGTAAATAGCTGGAATAACAGCTGGGGAAACCGCACATGCGTGTTTCTTACAAGCTTTAAGGAGGAAATAAAAAGAATGAGTGTACAGGTGGAAAATTTAGAGAAAAATATGGCAAAGCTGACCATCACGGTTTCCGCTGACAAGTTTGAGAAGGCCATGCAGGGAGCTTATATAAAGCAGAAGAGCAGGATCAATATCCCTGGTTTCCGTAAGGGAAAAGTTCCAAGAGCAATGATCGAAAAAGCGTATGGTCCGGAAGTTTTTTATGATGAAGCGGCAAATATTGTAATTAACGAAGAATATCCGCAGGCGATGGACGAGAGCGGCCTGGATATCGTATCCCGTCCGGATATAGAAGTAACGCAGGTGGAAAAAGGAAAAGAATTTGTATTCACAGCCGAGGTAGCGGTAAAGCCGGACGTGGTTTTAGGAGAGTATAAAGGCGTAACGGTCACAAAGGCCGAAGCTGTCGTTACCGAAGAAGAAGTGGATGCCGAGATTGAAAATACAAGAAATAAACAGGCACGTACCGTAGATGTGACAGACCGTCCGGTAGCAGACGGCGATACGGTCATCATCGATTTTGAAGGATTTGTAGACGGCAATCCGTTTGAAGGCGGCAAGGGAGAAAACCATTCCCTGGAAATCGGCTCCCATTCCTTTATTGATACCTTTGAAGAACAGCTGATCGGAAAAAATGCCGGAGACGACGCAGAAGTACACGTAACGTTCCCGGAACAGTATCATGCGCAGGAGCTGGCTGGAAAACCGGCAGTATTTCAGGTAAAGATTCATGCGATTAAAGCAAAAGAAATACCGGAATTAAACGACGAGTTTGTTTCCGACATATCAGAGTTTGAGACACTGGATGAATATAAAGAAGACGTACGTCAGAAGCTGTTAAAACGCAAACAGGATACGGTAAAAGGCGCAAAAGAGGACGAAGCGATTCAAAAGATTATCGACGCTTCCAGCATGGATATCCCGGAACCGATGATCGAGATGCAGTGTGAAAATATGATTCAGGAATTTGAAGGCCGTATTTCACAGCAGGGTCTGACGCTGGATCAGTATATGCAGTTTTCCGGATCCAACATGAACCGGATGAAAGAGCAGGTGCGTCCGGAAGCAATTCAGCGTATCCAGAGCAGTCTGGTACTGGAAAAGATTGCAAAAGAAGAAAAGATAGAAGTAACGACCGAAGAAATCGACGCGCAGATTGAAAAGATGGCGTCTGTTTACGGTATGGCCGGCGAGAAAATGAAAGAGTTCTTAAGCGACGAAGACAAGGAAAATATCGAAAGAAACCTGTCGATTGAAAAGGCTGTGGAGATTATTATGGAACATGCCGTAGAACAGGAGCCGGAAGAAAAAGCTGAGAGCAGCGAACAGGAATAAAAAGCGAAAAGCAGAAAGAAAAGATGGAGGGATTGGTATGAGTCTGGTACCTTATGTCATCGAACAGACAAGCCGCGGCGAACGCAGTTACGATATATATTCCCGTCTGTTAAAAGACCGGATTATTTTCCTTGGAGAAGAAGTAACGGACGTATCCGCAAGCCTCACGGTTGCGCAGCTGCTGTTTTTGGAATCCGAAGATCCGGGGAAGGATATTCATTTATATATCAATTCTCCGGGAGGCAGCGTTACGGCGGGTATGGCGATCTATGATACGATGCAGTATATCAAATGCGACGTATCGACGATCTGTATCGGTCTGGCGGCAAGCATGGGCGCATTTTTGCTGGCAGGCGGAAAAAAAGGCAAGCGTATGGCGCTTCCAAATGCGGAGATTATGATTCATCAGCCGTCCGGCGGAGCCAGAGGACAGGCGACGGAGATTCAGATCGTAGCAGAAAATATATTAAAGACAAAAAAGAAGCTGAATGAGATGCTTGCGGCAAATACAGGCAAGCCGATAGAGGTAATTGCGCAGGATACGGAACGGGATCATTTTATGGACGCGCAGGAAGCTCTGGATTATGGCCTCATTGACAGCATAGTGACGAATCGTGAGTAAGTATAGATCAAAAAGGGGTGAAATGATGCCAGGCAAAATCAGCGACAGCAAAGTAAGGTGTTCTTTCTGCGGCAAGCCGCAGGAGCAGGTACGGAAGCTGATTGCCGGACCAAACGGGGCATATATCTGCGACGAGTGCGTGGATATCTGTTCGGAGATTATTGAAGAGGAATTTGCGCGGGAAGAGGCTGAGATGGATATGGATGTCGAAGCAGAAGTGGAAACGCCGTTTGAGATTAATCTTCAGAAGCCGGAAAAATTAAAAGCATTTCTGGATGATTATGTCATTGGTCAGGAGGATGCGAAAAAAGTACTGTCCGTTGCCGTTTATAATCATTATAAACGTATTCTTGCGGATGCACAGCTGGATGATGTGGAGCTGCAAAAGAGCAATATTTTAATGCTTGGGCCGACTGGTTCAGGTAAGACGCTGCTGGCGCAGACACTGGCAAGAATTCTGAACGTGCCGTTTGCGATTGCAGATGCGACGACACTGACAGAGGCCGGTTACGTGGGCGAAGACGTGGAAAATATTCTGCTGAAACTGATCCAGGCAGCGGAGTATGATATTGAGCGCGCACAGTATGGCATTATTTACATTGATGAAATTGATAAAATTACAAAAAAATCGGAGAATGTATCGATTACCAGAGACGTATCCGGCGAAGGCGTGCAGCAGGCGCTGCTAAAGATTCTGGAAGGGACGAATGCGTCCGTACCTCCGCAGGGAGGCAGAAAGCATCCGCAGCAGGAACTGATTCAGATCGATACGACCAATATACTGTTTCTTTGCGGCGGCGCGTTTGACGGACTGGAAAAGATTATAGAAACACGTATGGATCAGAAATCGATCGGCTTTAACGCGGAGATTTCTGAGATCTCCAAAAGAAATGTCGGAGAGGCCCTAAAGCAGACAATGCCGCAGGATCTTGTAAAATTTGGGCTGATTCCGGAGTTTGTCGGGCGTGTGCCGGTTATGGTTTCTTTGGATTCTCTGGACAAAACAGCGTTAAAACGGATTCTGACAGAACCGAAAAATTCACTGATTAAGCAGTACTGCAAGCTGTTTGAATTAGACGGGATCGAATTAGAGTTTGCCGACGAGGCGATCGAAGCGATTGCTGACAAATCGCTGGAACGCAAGACCGGAGCAAGAGGTCTGCGCGCGATTATGGAAAGCACGCTGATGGAGCTGATGTACCGGATACCGTCGGACGATACGATCCGTAAATGCACAATTACGAGAGATGCGGTAGACAGAACCGGAGAGCCGCTGATTGAATATAAAAGTGCTTAATTTGCTGCATATACGTAACAGATCAGACGTTTTGCCGTTGTATGCGTAGTCTGAACTGTTGCGATTACGCTGCAGCATGATACATTTGTCTGCAGCGGGAGGAGAACCAGATTGGGTCTCCTTTTTTTGCTTTGGAAATGGAAATGAGGAGATCAGATGATATGTGTGAAATTATGAAAGTAATGCCTGCAGTTTCTCTCCGCGGAATGGTTATTCTTCCGGGCATGATCATTCATTTTGATATTAGTAAATCGCAGTCCATTCGTGCGGTAGAAGAGGCGATGCAGAAAGATGAAAAAATATTTCTGGTGACATTGAAAAATAAAGATGCAAAGGAGCCGCAGCAGGAAGATTTTTATGAGATAGGCGTGATCGCAAAGGTCAGACAGCTGATTAAGATGCCCAATAATATTGTGCGTGTGCTTGTAGAAGGACTGGAACGGGCCGGACTGCAGGAGATTGTCGATTATTCCGAATATTATCTGGTACAGGTCCAGCGATTTGACGAAGAGGCTTTGGGCGAGATCATGCCGCAGGCGGTAGAAGCGATGCTGATGAGTATGAAAGAGACCATCTACAAATACTGTCAGCTGAATCCGCGTACCGGAAGGGATTTTTTAAAACAGATAGAGGAAACGAGACAGATAGAAACGATGATCGATCTGGCAGCCAATAATCTGCCGCTGTATTATGAACATAAGCAGCAGATTTTATCTGCGGTCAATCTGATGCAGCGCTATGAAGTATTTATGGGCATTTTGCTGAATGAAATCGAAGTGATCGCGATTCGCAACGATTTTCAGAAGAAATTAAAAAGCGCGGTAGATAAAAACCAGAGGGAATATATTCTGCGGGAGCAGATGCAGCTCATACGTCAGGAGCTTGGCGAGACAAATACAGATACCGATGTCGAGAAATTCCGTTCAAAAACAGAAAAATTAAAAGCGGATCCGGAGATCAAAGACAAACTGGCCGAAGAGATCAGCCGTTTTCAGAATCTTCCGGCAAGCTCTTCGGAAAGCGCCGTAATACGCGGCTATATTGAGACGTTATTAGAGCTGCCATGGAAAAAAGGCTCCAAAGATAATAAAGATATTAAAAACGCAGAGCGGATATTAAATGAAGATCATTACGGAATGGAAAAAGTCAAGGAGCGTGTGCTGGAGTTTCTTGCGGTACGCAATCTGACAAGCAAGGGCGACAGTCCGATTATCTGTCTCGTAGGTCCGCCCGGAACTGGGAAAACAAGCATTGCAAGATCGGTCGCAGCCGCGCTGAATAAGAAGTATATCCGCATCTGTCTGGGCGGCGTGCGCGACGAAGCCGAAATACGCGGTCACAGAAAGACTTACGTAGGCGCGATGCCAGGAAGGATTATTACAGGCTTAAAAAGCGCCGGAGTCAACAATCCGCTGATGCTTTTGGACGAGATAGACAAGCTGGGCAGCGATTTCAAAGGCGATCCGGCATCCGCGCTGCTGGAAGTACTGGACAGCGAGCAGAACAGCCGGTTTTGCGATCATTATATCGAAGTACCGGTAGATCTTTCGGAAGTGTTGTTTATCGCGACGGCAAACGACGCAGGCAGCATTCCAAGACCGCTGCTGGACCGTATGGAGTTAATCGAAGTGTCCAGTTATACGGAAAATGAAAAACTGCATATTGCAAAAGAACATCTGATTGCAAAACAGATAAAGAAAAACGGTTTGAAAAGAGATCAGCTGATCATTAGCGATAAAGCGATTGCCAAAATGATCGGCGGTTATACAAAAGAAGCCGGCGTTCGTAATCTGGAGCGGAAAATCGGCGCTGTCTGCAGAAAAGCAGCCAGAATGATTTATGAAAAAGAGCGCGAAAGCGTTCGTGTTACAGGCAGTAATCTGGAAAAATATCTGGGGATTGTCCGTTATACGAAAGATCTGATCAACGAAAAGGACGATGTCGGAATTGTCAGAGGACTTGCGTGGACAAGCGTCGGCGGAGTCACGCTGGAAGTGGAAGTAAACTGCATGCCGGGAAAAGGAGAAATGAAGCTGACCGGAAAGCTGGGAGACGTGATGAAAGAATCGGCAATGGCAGCGTTAAGCTGTGTGCGTGCTTTGAGCGAGGAGTACCATATCAAAGACGATTATTTTACGAAGCATGATTTCCATATTCACATTCCGGAAGGAGCCACGCCAAAAGACGGGCCTTCTGCCGGTATTACGATGGCGGTAGCGATTCTTTCTGCAGTAACGGGACTGCCGGTGCGGGCAAACGTGGCGATGACCGGAGAGATTACGCTGCGCGGAAGAGTACTTCCGATCGGCGGCTTAAAAGAAAAGCTGCTGGCGGCCAAAAACGCGGGAATCAAAACGGTCTGCGTACCGAAGAAAAATGAAAAAGATCTGTCGGAAATCGACGCAGAGATTACGAAGGGAATGAAAATTCTTTTGGTCGATCAGATTCGGGAAGTACTGCAGGCGGCGCTTGTACGCAGCGCCTGATCAGACGCAGGGTAGGGAGAACGATATGATTATTAGAAACGTAGAACTGGAGACGGTATGCGGCATTACAAGCAGCATACCCGATCACACAATGCCGGAGATTGCATTTGCAGGAAAATCGAATGTCGGAAAGTCGTCTTTAATCAATACGCTGATGAACCGCAAGGCGCTGGCTCGTACATCCGCACAGCCGGGCAAGACGCAGACCATAAATTTTTATAATATCAATCAGGCGATGTATCTCGTTGATCTTCCGGGGTACGGGTTTGCGAAAGTACCGGAATCGGAACGCGTCAAATGGGGAAAAATGATAGAGCGCTATCTGCATCGCTCAAAACAGCTCAAGGCTGTGTTTTTGCTGGTAGATATCCGCCATAAACCATCCGGTAATGATAAGACGATGTATGACTGGATCGTTTATCAGGGATTTCACCCGATTATTATTGCTACAAAGCTCGATAAGCTAAAACGCAGTCAGATAGAAAAATGTATCCGCGAAGTACGCACAGGTCTTGGACTGCAAAGCGATGATATTCTGATTCCGTTTTCTTCGGTTACCAGACAGGGAAGAGACGAAATCTGGCAGGTTATGGATGAACTGACCGGATGGGTGGAGCCTGAAAAAGAGCGGAAAGGACAGGCATGAAACGAAAATATGCATTTGTGGCAGCGATGCTTCTTTTTCTGGCAGTGGCAAGCGTTGTGCTGACAAATAGTTATGTTCGTTACGAACGCGGCGGCACAGACGATGATTTTACCGTTGTAACGTCTTTTTATCCAGTGTATATCGCTGCAAAAAACATTATCGGAGACAGTAAGGGAGTGACGCTTGAGAGTCTGAGCGGCCCGCAGACCGGCTGTATGCATGACTACCAGCTTACGCCGGAAGATATGCGTATGCTTTCCGCCGCGGATGTGTTTATCGTAAACGGCGGCGGGATCGAACAGTTTCTGGCGGATACCGCAAAACAATATCCGGGTCTGACCGTCGTTACGTCGTGTGAACAGGTACAGCTGCTGGAGCATAATGCGCATGCGTGGATGAGCGTTGCGGATTATATGATACAGGTGCGCACGATTGCCGACGCGCTTGCAGCGCTTGATACAGAAAATAAGGCGTCTTATGAGACAAATGCGGCAGATTATCTGGCAAAACTCGGGGAACTGCACCGGGATCAGCAGGAACTGGCAAAAAAATATGGCAGTCATCAAAACGTCCTTATTTTTCACGAAGCGCTGGAATATATTGCAAGAGACTATGGCATGCAGGTATGCGGCGGGATCGATCTGGATGAGGAACGTCAGGTAAGCGCGAAGGAGACGGCGGATGTGCTCGGTCAGATTCGCACACAGCAGGTACGTATGATACTGGCGGAAGAGCTGTACGGCAGGCGGATGTGCGAAACCGTGCAAAAAGAAGCGGATGTGGAAGTCGTTTACCTGGATACGTGCGTGCGTGGCGACGAAGATGCGGACAGTTACTTAAAGGCCATGCGCGGCAATCTGGAAAAAATGGAGCAGGCGCTTCGTAAGACAGCCTTAAATAATACCGCGGGTTAGCGGCAGATTCGAAAATTTACGAAAATATTGATCTGAATACAGGGCCGCCGAAAAGATCTGTCGGCGGTCAGAAGATGATTACGGGAGGAAACAAAACATGTCTTTAGTAAAAAAGCCGGTCAATGGCATGAAAGATATTTTACCGTCAGAGATGCAGATTCGTGATTATGTGCAAAGCGTTATCAGGGATACTTACCGAAGCTTTGGCTTTACGCCGATTGAAACGCCCTGCATGGAATCGATCGCAAATCTGTCCAATAAGCAGGGGGGCGAGAACGAAAAACTTATCTTCAAAGTGATGAAGCGCGGCGAAAAGCTGAATCTGGAGACAGCCAGGACGGAAGGCGATCTTGTGGATTTTGGGATGCGATACGATCTGACGGTGCCGCTTGCACGCTATTATGCCAATCACGCAAACGATCTGCCGTCGCCGTTTAAAGCGCTCCAGATCGGAAACGTATGGAGGGCGGACCGGCCGCAGAGAGGCCGTTATCGTCAGTTTATGCAGTGCGATATCGATATATTGGGAGAGCCGTCCAATCTGGCGGAGATCGAGCTGATTCTGGCTACGACGACAACGCTTGGCAGACTTGGCTTTAAAAACTTTGAGATACGGATCAACGAACGTCGTATACTCAAGGCGATGGCAGCGTACAGCGGGTTTTCCGAGGATGTATATGACACGGTATTTATTATACTGGATAAAATGGATAAAATCGGGATGGAAGGCGTGGAAGCAGAGCTTTTGCAGGAAGGATTTTCGAAAGAGCAGATTCAGACATACACCGGTTTGTTCCGTGGCATAAAAGAAGCGGAAGATGGGATTTCTTATCTGGCGGATACGCTTGGCGAATATCTGGAAACCGAAGTGGTAAACAGTCTGCGGGAGATCGCGTCGAGTGTAAAT
Source organism: uncultured Eubacterium sp. (assembly GCA_910577225.1). Lineage (GTDB taxonomy): Bacteria > Bacillota > Clostridia > Lachnospirales > Lachnospiraceae > Eubacterium_J. The sequence goes on from CAJTMV010000024.1 coordinate 17,593, forward strand.
GCATGCAAATCCGCAGAGTTTGCGCTTGTTTTCGATCCGACGTTAGTGCGTGGAATGTCTTATTATACCGGAACGATTTTTGAAATTGCCATGCCGGAATTTGGCGGAAGCTGCGGCGGAGGCGGCCGATACGATAAGATGATTGGCAATTTTACCGGTAAGGACGTGCCTGCGTGCGGATTTTCCATTGGTTTTGAACGGATTATTCTGCTGCTGCTGGAGAGCGGTTTTCAGATTCCAAAGCAGCCGAAAAAAACCGCGTATCTGATTGAAAAGGGATATCCGGGAGAGAAGCTGCCGGAAGTAATCGCGCAGGCCCAGGATGCCAGGAAACGGGGAGAACAGGTGCTTGTCGTACGCATGAATAAAAACAAAAAATTCCAAAAAGAGCAGCTGGCCAAAGAAGGCTATGAAGAATTTACAGAGTTTTTTAACCGATAAGAAGCAGCCGGACAGAGAAGGCTGAGAAAATAAGACCGATACAAAAAGGAGGAGCTGATCATGGGAGAATCCATGCAGGGTCTGCACAGATCGCACAGATGCACGGAAGTGTCAGACAAAAATATAGGAGAAACCGTAACCGTGATGGGATGGGTGCAGAAAAGACGTAATCTGGGAAGTCTGATTTTTATCGATTTAAGAGATCGTTCCGGTCTGCTTCAGATTGTATTTGACGAGGACAGCGTGGGAACACAGGGATTTGAAAAAGCAGGCGCCCTGCGCAGCGAATATGTGATTGCAGTCACAGGTACCGTCAATAAGCGCAGCGCTGCTGTCAATGATCATTTAAAGACCGGAAATATCGAAGTCATTGCACAGAGTCTTCGGACTTTATCAGAAGCAGAGACACCGCCGTTTCCAATCGAAGAAAACATCCAGACAAAAGACGAATTGCGTTTAAAACATCGCTATCTGGATCTGCGCAGACCAGATCTGCAGCGGAATCTGATGATGCGGAGCAAAGCGGCGTCTCTGATTCGCCGTTTTATGGAAAACGAAGGATTTTTAGAGATTGAAACGCCGATGCTGCAAAAATCCACGCCTGAAGGAGCCAGAGATTATCTGGTGCCAAGTCGTGTGCATCCGGGGAAATTTTATGCACTGCCGCAGTCGCCGCAGTTATTTAAACAGCTGCTGATGTGTTCCGGCTATGACCGTTATATTCAGATTACGAAATGTTTTCGGGACGAAGATCTTCGTGCGGACCGCCAGCCGGAATTTACGCAGATCGATATGGAACTTTCTTTTGTAGACGCAGAAGATGTTATGGACGTCAATGAACGTCTGCTGCAGTATGTTTTCAGGGAAACGATCGGTGTGGACATACAGCTGCCGCTGCCAAGAATGCCGTGGCGCGAAGCCATGGACCGTTTCGGCTCCGACAAACCGGATACCCGTTTCGGCATGGAATTAACAGACGTTTCGCAGACTGTCGCAGACTGCGGGTTTGGCGTATTTACAGGCGCGTTGGAAAACGGTGGCTCTGTCCGCGGCATTAATGTAAAGGGCCAGGGGAAGATGCCCCGCAAAAAAATAGACAAGCTGGTGGAATTTGCCAAAGGCTATGGCGCAAAAGGACTGGCCTATTTATGCGTCAATGAGGACGGTTCCTATAAATCCTCGTTTGCCAAATTTATGACAGAACAGCAGTTACAGGCGCTTGCAGAAAAAATGGACGCGCAGCCGGGAGATCTGCTTTTATTTGCGGCGGATCAGAATAAAATTGTATGGAATGTACTGGGCGCGCTTCGCCTGGAAATGGGAAAAGAGCTTGGTCTGATGGATGAAAATCAGTACGAATTTCTCTGGATTACAGAGTTTCCGTTATTGGAGTGGTCAGACGAAGAGCAGCGTTATATGGCGATGCATCATCCGTTTACCATGCCGATGGAAGAAGACTGGGATAAGATCGATACAGCGCCGGGCGAGGTGCGGGCAAAAGCGTATGATATCGTATTAAACGGCACAGAGCTTGGCGGCGGTTCTGTACGTATTCACAGAAACGATATTCAGGAAAAAATGTTTGAAGTACTCGGATTTACCAAAGAAAAGGCCTGGGAAAATTTCGGATTTTTACTGCGTGCGTTTCAGTATGGCGTGCCGCCTCACGCGGGACTTGCCTATGGCTTTGACCGGATGATTATGCATATGGTACATGCGGATTCGATTCGTGACGTTATCGCGTTTCCGAAGGTAAAAGACGCTTCGGATCTGATGTCAGAAGCGCCGGAAACTGTCGATACGAGACAGCTGGAAGAGCTGGGACTTGTCGTATCCCACACAGAGCAGGAAATTTAAAAACAGATTACGGAATCGCTTTCAAAAATACGGAGCGGTTCCGTATTTTTATTACCAAAAATATGAAACTTTTTCAGAAAACGGGCGTCTAATGATTATAAGCAAAAGCTGAAAAAGAAATGGAGGACAAACAAAATGAAAAGAAAAGAATTAGCGAAAAAACTTAGTCTGATTATGCTGGGAGGTATGCTGGCACTGCCTTGTATGACCCCGGCCGTGTGCATGGCTGATAACGGGCCAAAAGCTGCACAGGCGACAGAAGCCAAGGAAGAAGATCCGTCGGCTGGGATACCGGAAACAGAAGAGGATGAGCAGTCAACAACGTTAAAATTATCGATGCAGACCTATGAAAAACAGTATAAGACAGAAGAAGGCAGCGTCTATAAAGAAGTTTCTTTTGCATATCCGGTGGCAGAAGGAAACAGCAAAGCCGCACAGACACTGAATAAATTTTATAAAAACCTGCTTACAAAGTGGAAAAAAACCGCTACTGAAGATTTAAAAGAAGCAGAGGAAATGGCAAAACAGACAGAAAGCGCCGATAATTATTATTCGGACCAGGTGACCTGCAAAATTACTTCCCAGGATGATACGTATATCAGCGTACTGCAGACCGGATATGATTATACCATGGGCGCTCACGGAATGCCGTATCGGTATAGTTATATTTTTGACGCACAGACAGGTAAAAAGGTGTCTGCAGCAAAAATTCTGGGATTAAGCAAAAAACAGCTGAACGACAAAGTGCGCAAACTGTATCTGAAGAAATTTGATCAGACAGTGAAAGAAGAAAACGATTTATTCTATCAGGACAGAAAAGAAGTGGAAACAACACTGAACAGAATGGATTTTAACGATAATCTGTATTATCTGAAAAACAATAAAATCCGTTTTTATGCAGATCCATACGCTGTAGGCCCGTATGCGTCAGGATTTATAGAAGTTGCAGTCAAACTGTAAAACAGACGGCTGGTTTGGGTTTCAGGCAGCGGTTCTGTAAAAAGCAACTTTCTAAAAAGAATGCCGGACCGGCTGCCTGTATGCAAAGATTGTCAGAATATGCGGGACCATCCCTCCTCATTCCTGATGGAAAAAGCGTCAGGAATGAGGAGAATGGGTTCCAATGGGAATATTTGGCAGTCTGGTTCAGGGAATTTTGTTATGTCTGAAAGAGGTATGGATTTATAAAAACTTTGTGTTGTAAAAGAGACAGGTTATGAAGAAACGAACGCGAGTTGTAAGTTTGTACAGTTATATGAAATAAACAATGAAATATAATTTTATGTCTGCGACAGGAAACATTGCCTGAACGGTATGCTATAGATAAAATTTGACGTTTAAGAAGAAAATATCGTTATTTAAGAAAAAGTACGATGTGATATTATTTTTGTGATATAGTAATTTTATCCGAATTTTAAATGCTTGTAACTTCCTGAAGATCTGAATAGTTGTATACCTTGAAAAGTAAAAATGAGCTGGAATAATGAGTATACCAATACCAGATGATAAGTCCTGAGATTAAATGAGTTGGAATGAAGAGAATACCAATACCAGATGATAAGTCCTGAGATTAAATGAGTAAGTAGTGGGGGGAGGCGGAGAGGTGAAATTTATGGTTACTGTTTACAGGTAAATCAGCAAACAGTAACGAAATTCAGTCATTCGAAGTTTGTCTTCGGCAAAGGCTGGATTCCTCCTGGTTTCATTTACGTGTTCTTACGGACTTTGCTGCGAGTGCAAAGTCTTGGCGGAAACAGTAACAATTTATGGAGAAGATTTGGTCTGGCAGTGATTGAGATATTGCATTTATGAATTGCTTATAGTATACTTATGAAAGTAAGAGGGAACATCTATGGTAATAATGAGAAAATGATGTGATTCTTTTATTTTTTATAGTACTACTATTCAATAAACATATGTGAAAAATATTATTATTATGGAGGTAGAATGATGAACAAATCAATGCAGAAAGATTATTTACTACAGGTGAAAAATAAGCTGCTGTTTCATTTTACATGTGAAGATATTGCAGTTATATTGGAAGATTTAAACCAGATGTTCCTGTCTGCAGAAGAAAATGGGGAAACGGAGGCAGAAATCTGCAGCCGTCTGGGCAGGCCGCACGAATTTGTGGAACATTTATTTCACGATCATAAGGATGACAGATTTTTCTCCAGAGCAGCTCTTTGTGTGCTGGCAGCAATCGGAATCGCTATAGGAACAGGGGAACTTTCTAACGTTTATAATACGTTTTTGCTGCGATATCCAGGTTTGCCGCTCCTGGCCTGGTGTCTTCCGGCTGTGTTTCTGACCATTTTTTTATGGAAAGCATCTGGCGGCCAGAGTCTTTATGCATTCCGTCAGCAAAAGAAAAGAAATCAGAGATACAATCGGCTGTCTGGATTGCTGTCATTTGCTGCCACAGGAATGATGCAGATAATTGTACTTGTTTTATATTATCAGGGTAATTCCGGCGGAATCGCCACGATTGCCGCACATGCGGCCGCAGCTGCAGGTATCTTTCGCTACCTGGCAATTTTTCTGGCGGCGATGGCAGGTATCGGCGTGTTTTGCGGAGAATACGAATTGATCGCGTCGTTTCTGATGCTGTCCGGTTTTGTGAGCTCTGCACAATTATTTGTGCTTACCATGCAGCATTACAGCGGTTTTTTTGCATCAAAATGGTATCTTCCATGTGCGTTGCCGTATGTGGTAAGTCTTTTGGCAGCTGTTTTCTGGTCGATGGGAGGACAAAGGAAAGGACGGGGAATGGTATGGATGCGCAAATGAAACGCGGGGTGTTGGAAATGTGTGTGCTGTATCAGTTTCTGTCGAGTGATTTTTATGGTTATGAGATGATGGTCAGAATGAGAAACTTTTTTCCGGATGTCAACGACAGCAGTTTTTATGCGATCTTACGGCGTCTGCATACACTTGGCTATACAGAGGTTTATTATGGAAGCGAATCTGGCGGGCCGCAGAGAAAATATTACTCGATTACGGAAAAAGGAAAGGAATATTATCAGGAACAAAAAGACAGCTGGCAGAAACTAAAAAAATGTGTAGCAGAGATTGGAATCGACGATTCTGAATGATAAAAAAGAGCTGGCGCTTATGCTGGATGTGTATGTATGTGTGGGCAGCAGAGAATGAAGAAAAACGGCAGTATGCGATATTCAGTCAGAGATTCTGATTCAGAAATATCCGATGAAACTGCGGGCAGAGACCGCAGGTCTGGAAAAATGATCGATGCAGTGAAGGAATCTGTACATATGGGACTTTATTTTCTGAATATGGAGCTGATTCCGGCATGCCTGGCCTGGAACTTGCAGGAGAAATTTTTTTTATCCAATCTCTCCTGACCGGATGTCGTATCTTACCTCTGTTTTGGCGGGGTGGCAGGTAGAAAAAAGAAAACTCAAAGAATCTCGCTAAGGATAGACGGTGGCGTGGCAGATGTGCATATTGTTGAAACTGCGCGAACCGAAAACTGGGTGGGGTAAAAGTCATCAAAATCTGACAGCGGCGCAGACGGCTATTTCAACCTGATGCCATGGGAATTTGGGTATTTACAGGAAAAAGTATTGAAGAATGGCTTAAAATCAATGAATTTTGAGGTTTGACAGGGTTCATCATATTGGGTGGTGGGCCCCGTTTTTTTGTTTTTTGATGTGCTGCCAGAGGATGGATGGGACAGAGATTTATACTATCGTGCAAAACTACCGATTTTTGCGTGATAATATGTGTTTTGTGTGATAGTATCGGGTTTTGCCTTTTGTATAAAAATGTTGTTGAAATTTGACGACATGCTGTTTTGCTGGATTGGTTATAGCTTTGTCAGATGCGGAACGGCAGATTGAATGAAAAAATAAAGATGAAAAAATAAAGATGAAAAAATAAAGATGAAAAAACGAGGTGATCAATTTATAATAAGCTGTTTCGTGTTTTTTGTATGGCTTTACGGGTAGTGATTAGTTCACCGCAGCGTTGCCATTGGTCCACTGCCGCCCGCTCCGGGTCCATTCTGGCTGTTATGCATGTTTCTGCGCAGTCATATAAAAAAACAACACATTGCCTGATTTGCTGTCAGATTATTTTACAGGCTGTTTGTTCCCAAATTCCATAATGGAATCCCGTAAAATCTTAACTAACTGACAGCGCTGCCGGAACTGTTACAGCAAATTGCACAAATCGTTCAGAATTATAAGAATTCACTTTACAAATCAGAAAAAACCTGCTAACATATAAACCATCTTATTTTTCTTATTCAGAATTTGCCTTCGGGCAGTCGTCAGAGTTTGGAACAGGAATACTCTGTAATGTATAACTAAATCCCTAAAACAACAATCTGGTAATAACAGCAAAAGAAAATAATATCGCAAAAGGAGGATTTCATGGATTTTTATATATTAGAAGGCGGGTGGGAGTTTGCCTAAAATTATGGGTTTTTTTGGAAGCTATCCGGCAGATATTTGTATGTACGCGGCCTATGCGCTGCAGAATGCGGGAAGAAGAGTCTGCGTCATTGATAATTCAGAGGATGGCATATTGTTTGCGTGTGTTCCGTCGCCAGAGCAGACAATGACAGTATTCACCTGGCATAATGTAGATTTTATGCGCGGGATATCGATGCTTCGCTGGCATGAGTTAGACTATGAGTGCGTACTTGTGCAATTCGGGGAGCGGCCGCAGCCATTGTGTCTGGCATTGTGCAGCGTACGTGTTTTGGTGACGGACTGCGAGCGGAAACATCTGGATTTTTACGATCAGTTTGTGCAGGAGATCAGTATGCCAATCGCCGTGTTGCTGCGAGGCTTTTGTTCGGACAGACTGTTAGCGGAAAAAGTGAAAAACTATTTTGAAGGAAAAAATAAACGGATCGACCGGTGGCTGCTGCTGCCTTTTGACGAGGCGGATGAGACATACCGGATTCGGATGCAGTATGGAATCATGTACAAATTTGCGCATATTTCTATAGGAATGGAGCGGATACTCATGCAGCTGATGCAGATGCTGGAGATTCACGACCGAATTTGCCGGGTTCGGGCGGTCAGAGATGCAAAGCAGGGAAGAATAAAGGCGGTATGAGTAACTTTGAGAGGATGTGATGGAACGGATGATAGTAGCAGTGAGAGGACATAAGAGGATGAAAAGAAAGATGAGAGGATGAAATGGAATGGGTGGCAACAATTGTAAGAAGAAGTAATGAAACGGAATGCAGCAATGATAAGAGGATGAAAGAAACAGATGAAAAGAAAGGTGAGAGGATGGAATGGAAGGCAACAATTATAAGAGAATTTAAGGAACAATGAAAACAATTATGAGGGATTAAGGAGCGCATGAAAAGAATTATAGGAAGATGAAATGGAATGGATGGCAACAATTGTAAGAGGGATGTGAAGAAATGGAAGTCAGCAATTATAGGAGAATGAAAGGAACAGATAAAAGAATATGAGAGGATGACAGGAACAGATAGCAGTAAAGATGAGAGGATGAAATGTATGGCAACAATTATAAGGGGTATAAGGAGTGAACGATAGAAATTATAATAGAATATAAGAAATGGATAAAAATAATTGTGAGAGAAAAAAGGAACAATCCGTAATAATTATAGGAGCAGTAAGGAACGTATGATAGTAATTAGGAGAGAATATAATGGAACACATAATAGAAATTATAAGGAGATATAAGAAATAAATGAAATAATTAGGAGAAGATGAAAGAAACAGATGAAAAGGATTCGGAGAGGATGTGATAGAACGAATGGTAGCATTTTGGAGCGAGGAAGACGGATGCGGTATAACGAGCGGCATGGCGGCGGTTGCCAGTGTTTGTGCCGATGTATGGCAACGGAAAATCATATTGCTGCAGAGCAGGAATCAGGAAGGAGATCTTTGCCAGAAGCTGGGAAATGGCGCGCGCACGCAGATTTTTGTACAGGAAGAGGACAGATCTGAAAGGCGGGACGGCTGGGATCAGCAGCCGGCGCCTGACAGGAACCAGCAGCCAACCAGAGAACGTCTGTTTGCATGCCTGATTCCGGTTGTCAGAGGACGTATGTATTATTTGCCGCAGGGGGATTACAAAAAGAGGGAAAAATATCCCGGGTATATGAAAGAAGAAATGCGTCAGACGATTGATCTGGCGGAACAGATGAGTGATCTTACCTTTGTAGATTGCGGTAGTGGCAGAGACGATCTGTCGGAATTTCTGCTTTCGATGGCAGATGTGGCAGTGATTGGTATTTCGCAGGAGCGTCAGAATCTGGACGCTTATTTTCAAAACAGACATGTCTATCGTGGAAATGTCGTTTATCTGGTGAACCAGTATCAACAGGAATCCATTTATAATAAAAAAAATCTGAACCGTCTGTTTCGATTGGGAGAAGAAGAACTAACGGTGATTCCGGGGAATCCGGTTTTTCGCCATGTTAGTGACAGAGGAAAGACGGAACGTTTTATTCGCAGACATATGAAGTGCAGGTTTTATGATCATCAGTATGATTTTATGAAGGAACTGATGCAGACGACAAGAATCATTTTAAAAGCTGCAGGGTATGAGAAGACGATTCGTTCGCCTCCATTAAAAATGCAGCCCGCGCTGCCGTATACGAAACTAACGGGTCAGCGGGACTGCAGAAAACTGCAAATTTAGTGGCGGTCTGTTTTGGAAACAGGTTCCGGCAGCTGGATACGCAGCTGTTCGATCCGGTTTTTATGAACAGAAGTTACGGTCAGCCGGATGTTGTCATCCGTGATAATCTGTTCGTTTTCTGCCGGCAGATGATCGCACCGGCCGATGAAATATCCGCCGATTGTATCATAGTCGTCTGAAGTCAGATGAATATCCAGTTCATCGCATAAATCTTCCAGGTTCATGGAACCGGCAACGAGAAAGACGGTATCGGTAATTCGGACAAGCGCGTCTGTTTCATTGGCGTCATATTCGTCGTGAATTTCGCCGACGATTTCTTCCAGAAGATCTTCCATTGTCACCATACCAGCAGTAATGCCGTATTCATCCAATACGATCGCCATATTGATGGATTTGGTCTGCATCTCTAAAAACAATTCTGCCGTATTTTTCTTTTCATAGGTAAAAAAAGGTTCCCGCAGAATATTTGAGACGGAAAAGTGCTCCACATCTTCATAAAGGAGCAGATCTTTCATATTTAAAATACCAATGACGTTATCGTTCGTATCTTCAAATACCGGCATTCTTGTATAATGGTCTTCGCGGTAGATTTCCAGTATGTCCCGATAGGAGCTGTCAGCTTTTACAAACGTCATGTCAATTCTTGGAGTCATGATTTCTTTTGCAAGAGCGTCTGAAAAATCAAAAACATTATGAATCATTTCGCGTTCTTCTGTTTCGATAATACCGCTTTCATGACTGACATCTACGATGGTTTTTAATTCTTCTTCTGTCAGGGTATCTTTGTTTTTATTCGGATCTACCCGCAGCAGTCGCAGAAACAAATTGGACAGTTTGTTAATAATAAAGATGACGGGAGTAAGTACCGTCATCAGAGACTGTATAATACCCGAATATGCGATGGCGAGTTTTTCAGCATGAAGTGTGGCAAGCGTTTTCGGAGAAATTTCACCAAAGATTAATATCAGTATGGTCAGGATACCGGTTGCGATGCCGGCGCCATAGCTGCCAAACATACGGATTGCCAGTGAGGTGGCAATACTGGAGGCAGACAGGTTCACGACGTTATTACCGATTAAAATGGCGCTCAGCATTTTACCGGAATCTTCCGTGACTTTCAAGGCGCGCGCGGCGCGTTTGTTTCCTTCATCAGCCAGCGTCCGCATACGGATACGGTTAAACGTTGTCAGTGAAGTTTCTGCAGAAGAAAAGAATGCAGAAAGGAGTAATAAAATAACAAGTACAACTAATTGAAATATGTCATCTGGATTCAATGGTACACCTCTTAATATAAATAAGTATTTGAACAATAGCATTTACATGAATAATATACCAAAAAAACATGCAGTTGAAAAGTATTTCCTGCAAAAAATTTATTAGGAAAGGATGAATTTATGGAGCAGAATGAAAATCAATACGAGGAGATCGATCGAAAGAAGGTAGCGTTTTTGATCGGAGCGATTCTTGTCATAGCTGCCGCGCTGCTTCTCGCCGTTTATCTGTTTACCGACGCAACGAAAGCATCGACCGGAGAAGGAGAAGCGGTCGCGATCACACCAGAGCGTATCATACAGATTTCGGACGAGGTTACTGATCGGGTATTAGATACGCTGAATAAAGATATTCTGGCAGACCGCATTCATAAGGCAGTCGAAGAACAGCTGAAAGGGGAGACGATATATGAAATTCTCTCAGACGGCGATGTAAAGGTAACTGCAGTCGGGGAAGATGAGCTGCGTGACGTCATAGCCATATTGCTTGAAGAATCCGGTATTTCCGGAGATGGGATACTGACAGACGATCAGAAAGAGTATATCCGGCTTGCCGTCGGTCAGGCGCTGGAGGATGCGCTCTTGCAGATCAGCGTATCGCAGCTTCTTACGGATGAGGAAAGAGAGCGGCTGGAAAATCAGCTGAAACGCGAATTAACAGAAACACTGAAAGCGCAGATTCAAAACAGTACCGGTCAGCTTACCGGCCGTGAACTGGAACAACTAAAAAATACGCTGAATATCGAACGTCTGATACAAGGTGAGGTTGACAAAATAACAAAACAGCAGATGCAGACGCTCAAGGCGCAGATACTTGCCAGTATAAAAAAACCGGTGAAAGGCGTGGATTATTTTACAGATGCAGATATTCGGCTGATACAGGATCGTGTTTTAAAAGCGGCAAAGAAAGAGCTGTTCAGTCAGTTGGAAAAACTGACCAGACAAATCAGCGAAGTGAAAACGTCTGTCAATACGCTGACCAGTCAGGTAAAGGAACTCAAGGCATTAGATAAGGAAAAGACGGCAGATATAAAAAAACTGCAGACGAGTATTACAACGATAAACAATTCGATTCAGCATATTCATACGGTTACAGAACAGCTGGCAGAAGCGATTACCGTCTCGGGCAGGCATCTGGAAAAGGTAACGGGATCCGGAAGCGAGATCCGCGCAGAGAGTGTATCAGATCCAAATCTGACGATTGCAGAGTTTGTAGATATTCTTGCCGGCAACGATCAGATCTACACAGGAGCGATCAGGGAATTAAACAAAATCGTCAAACAGCTCAAAGATGAAAATATCAAACAGGATGAAAACTTTGAGCGGGCGGTCAGTCAGCTGGAGCATTCTCTAAACGATAATGGCAAAGCGCTCGAAGACGCAAAAGCAGCGCTTGAAAAAAGCGATCAGGAGCTGAAAAACCAACTGCAAAAAAGTGATCAGGAACTGAGAGATCAGCTGGAAAAAGATTCTGACAGTCTGACGCAAAAGCTGGAGGAAGAAAAAAAGGCGAGAGAAGAGGCAGATGAAAAGCTGCGCGAACAGGCAGACGCAGCGGACGCGCTGACAGGGGATCCAGAGGAAGCAGGCAGGATCGAAGGAGACACAGTATTTCAGAAAATAGGAGCGATTGTAAAAATTCTGTCAAAGGATGGAATCAGTGGATTATTCGAAGCTCTGCAGGGAATCGGCGGGGCAGAAACGGTAGAAGAAGGAATGGAAAATCTGCATACCGACCTGACAGACGCCAGAGCGCGTGTCGAAGAGCTGGAAAAGGAAAAATGGCTTTCGGATATTGTACTTCTCGCAGAGCCGCAGCAGGAAGGAGTTTCCGGGTATACATATCAGGAAAGCGGATCCGCTTATGTGTATCAGATTCCTCTCGTAACCGAATCAGACAAGATTCGGCTGGAAGATGACGATACATCTGTAGTAATTACGTTTAAAAAGCCGGGAAGGCTGCCGTCGCATGCGGCACTTTCTACAAATGGAAACGCACTGTGTATTTCATTTGCAAACCGGCCGTCCCGAAATATTGAAATCGTATCCATACATGTATATAAAGAAAAATAGGAGGAAATTTATATGAATCAGAAACGCAGAATCGTTCGGACAGTTTCTTTGCTGCTGCTTGCGGGAATGCTGACAGGCGTACCGGCAGTGCAATGTGAAGCTGCAGTAATTACATCGAATGCAACGGACAAAATAGCAGTAATGTTTCAGGAAAATACAGCGTACAGCGCAGGCGACTATGTGATTTTTGACGGAGAGATGTATATCTGCACACAGGATACGCAGGGCCCGTGGTCAGGTGTAGAAGCGGATTTTCTCCAGATTACGAAAAACCGAGAGCTTGGGACACAGGAAGACCTGGCAGCCTCTTATGACGCTGCAAAAGATCCGTCCGAAGAAAAGTCACTGATGGCATTTGCAGCAAATGCGTGGCAGAAATTAAAGGGATTTTTTGGGATGGAGCAAAAGGATGAAAATGTGGACGCCAGCCAGTATAAAAATTCGTCCGTGAGTGCGAAGCTGAACTTTTTGCAGCAGCAGAATCAGCAGCTGGACCAGAATGTGTCAAATCTGCAGGGCTGGATTACACAGTCTTTTCAATCTGTCAGTAATGGAAAATCTATATTAGCGGCCGCCATTACTGACAAAAAAGGTACTGCAGGCCCAAAGGATTCGTTTCACCAGCTTGGTCAGGCGATCAGAGATCTGGCACAGATACAGTATAACGACGGACATGGAGCCGGACACAGCGAAGGGTATGATCAGGGATACAACGCCGGTATTACATTTGCCGATGGTCGCGTAAACGAAAATTCTGCAAGTTATCAGCAGGGAGCAGCGACGTTTCATCCTCAGATATGGGCAGAGGAAATACGGGTAGAAAAAACGGGACCAAATAAAGAACACGATTGTTTTACAAGTGGAGAAGGGATTACAAGTAATCATATCGAATATTCCTTCCGCAAACAATTTCATGGACACACAATTATAGCAGCGTATTTACAGGCACGATATTCTTCGCCGTTTGGCACGCAAATGTGCACGGTATTATCCGCGCTGGCAGGCGATAGTTATATCAGCGTATCAGATACGCAGGATTTTTCTCTATATGTAAATAAGGATGTAATTTCCTGGGGAAGAGTATCATTTAACCTGCTGGATACCGGAGCGTATCAGACATTAAAGTTTAAAGTCGTTTATATTTAATTACATTTTTTTATTTCTGGCATGGACGTAAAAATCATGCCAGAAAAACAAAAAAATCATCTATCTGGTTGACTTTTTCCTAAAATTTTTGTATATTGTATACAGAATACATTATACAATATACAGAATACATTATACAAAGTGCAGAAAAGAAATATATCGGAGGGTAGAGTTATGGATGAAATCAGGCTGAAAGCACTTGCAAAGATCAATCTGGGTCTGGATGTTACAGGCCGCAGGGATGATGGCTATCATCTGGTTCGCATGATTATGCAGACGATTCATTTGTTTGACAGCGTGCAAATGGAAAAAATACCGGAATCCGGGATACAGCTGACGACGAATATCAGATTTTTACCGACGGATGAGCATAATATTGCATATAAAGCGGCCAGATTACTGATGGATGAATTTCAGATTACACAGGGGATTCGAATTGATATTAAAAAATGTATTCCGGTGTCTGCAGGTATGGCTGGCGGAAGTACAGATGCCGCGGCAGTGCTGTATGGGATGAATCAGATGTATGACTTAAAGCTGTCGCAAAAGCAGCTTGCAAAACGCGCGTTAACGCTGGGTGCGGATGTACCGTACTGTCTGATGCGCGGAACGGCACTTGCCGAAGGAATCGGAGAGAAGCTGACCAGGCTGCCTTCAGTGCCGCGCTGCCCGGTCGTCGTTGCAAAGCCGGGTATCAGCGTATCTACCAAGTGGGTATATGACAGGCTGCAACTTGGGGAGCAGACAAAGCATCCGGATATCGATCAGCTGATAGCGGATATTAAACAGCAGAATTTAATTGATATGGCATCACATATGGGCAATTTGTTAGAAGAAGTCACCGTACAGGAATATCCGGTGATCGCACAGATTAAAGAAAATCTGATGGAACATGGAGCGTTGAATGCCATGATGAGCGGCAGCGGACCTACGGTATTTGCGCTGTTTGAGGAACGCAGTACAGCAAGGGAAGCGGCAGATGTACTGCGTGCCAGCGGACTTGCCAGACAGATTTATGTGACAACCATTTTTAATGTATAAAAAATGTACTCCTTTTTTTGAATAGTGTACCCACTTAACGGGCTTGGAATATACATTTACGTTGCAGGCAAATATTTTATAGTCAGGTATATAAATCAAATCAGAAGTTGCAAAGGAGAACTTTATGAAATCAGGCAATAGAGATGATGGCTGGTTAACCGGAAGACTATATTTCAGCAAAAAAGACAAAAGAGTAATCATCAGGAGACCACGAAGTGGGTTTGGCTATACAATGAATTTAGGAAATAAGTGGACATGGATATTTGGTATTGTTTTTGTAATGATTATAGTTAGATTAGTCAGTGTTCTTTAAAACAACTTCCGGTTAAAAAATTGTCGGGTGAGTGTAAATCCGTAATCCTATGTGAAAATATGCATTGGACTTCAAATTTTAAGCAGTGGATACATTTTTCCGAAAAGGGAGAACGTATTAGTATGTAAAGAAGAAAAGATCAACAGGAAAGACATTGGAAACAACGATCTGATCGTTTCGCTGGTTTGAAATTTGGAGTGATTTAATATACCAGGTGGTTTGACAATTGGAGCAAACGGATATACCGAATGGTTTGACATTTGAAGTAGTTTGACATACAAAACGGTTTGATATTTGGAGTGATTTAATATACTGGGTGGTTTGATATTTGGAGCAAACGGATATACCGAATGGTTTGATATTTGAAGTAAGTTGATATGCAGAATCATTTGATCTGCAGAATCATTTGATATGCAGAATCGTTTGACATGCAGAATGCGTTTGTTACATTCAAACGATTTCACTTTCTAAATGAGATCACTTTTCAAATAATTTATTATCTGCAATTATTGTTTTGGTAGTTTCATTAGTTTCATTATCTAAATAGTTTCTATCTGAGAGAGCAGGATGCAGGCTGTGCTAATAAATGTGCAGAGTTGTTTTCGCGATAGAATATATTAAAAGAGGGTAAAAAAATGCCAGAAGATTTGAAATTGAACATGAATGCGTATCTTCCCCTGCGTGATGTTGTATTTCAAACATTGCGTGAGGCTATATTAAAAGGAGATTTAAGACCCGGCGAACGTCTTATGGAGCTGCAGCTCGCAGCCAAACTGGGAGTCAGCCGTACGCCGATACGGGAAGCGATAAGAATGCTGGAACAGGAAGGGCTTGCGGTTACTATTCCAAGAAAAGGCGCAGAAGTAGCCAGGATGACAGAAAAAAACATGGAAGACGTATTACAGATACGTGAGGCGCTGGACGAGCTTGCGGTTCAGGTTGCATGTGATAAGATGACAGATCAGCAGCTTGAAAATCTTACTCTTGCAATGAAAAATTTTGAAAATGCGATTCAGGCGGGAGACCTGAAAAAGACGGCCGCCTATGATGTGGAGTTTCATGATATTATTTATGAGTCAACCGATAATCCGAAACTGGTAACACTTTTGAACAATTTGAGAGAGCAGATCTATCGTTACCGTGTGGAATATTTAAAAGAAAAAGAAAATTATCCGATGCTGATCAAAGAGCACGAAACCATCGTGGCAGCTTTAAAAGAAAAAAATAAAGAACGTGTGTCCGACGCGATGCGCTGCCACATTCGAAATCAGGCGGAAACAGTCAAAAATATTATTCGCGAGCAGGGATAACTATGCATACGGCAAAAATATGAAAATGATTATAGATATGAGCGAACAGGGATAACTATGCATATCACATAGGTATGGAACATTCGGCCGATAGTTTGTTAACATCGATCAAAAATAACCGGCACAGATTCGTTCGGCCTGCATATGCTAACAGTAAGAGCAGAAGGGTATTTGTGTGCTTATGAAAAGTGTATATCATACGCAGGCAGACATGCCGGATACAGGCAGACTGCAGGTGAGCGTGGCGTCCCGGGTGAACAGGGATCCGATACCGGACGCCAGGGTTACCATTTCTTTTACAGGAGAACCAGAAAGTACATTTGAAGAGTTAAATACAAATGAATCCGGACAGACAGAACAGATCGATCTGGAGGCGCCGCCGCTGGAATACAGTATGGAGCCGTCAGAAAGTCAGCCATATGCGCAGTATACGATTCAGATTACGGCAGAAGGTTATCAGCCGGTGACGATTACCGGCGTTCAGGTACTTTCAGATGAAACATCCATCCAGGACATTCGATTACAACCGATCGGAGCGCCGGCAACATGGCCGGATGACATTATTATTCCGGCAAATGCGTTGTTTGGTAATTTTCCTCCGAAAATCGAAGAAGCCGAGATTAAACCGGTCCGTCAGACTGGAGAAATTGTACTTAGCAGAGTCGTGGTACCGGAATATGTGATTGTTCATGACGGAGCTCCGACAGATACAACTGCAACAGACTATTATATCCGATATAAAGACTATATTAAAAATGTGGCGTCCAGTGAGATTTATGCGACATGGCCGGATGCGACGATACGGGCAAATATACTGGCGATTTTATCTTTTACTATGAATCGGGTTTATACAGAGTGGTATCGAAATAAAGGGTATAATTTTACGATTACGTCCTCCACAGCATATGATCAGAAGTGGTCATATGGCAGAAATATTTTTTCCAACATTTCGTTAATTGTGGATGAGATGTTTCAGAACTTTTTATCCAGACCAAATGTACGACAACCTATTCTGACGCAGTATTGTGACGGTCAGAGAGTGACATGTCCGAACTGGATGACACAGTGGGGCTCTAAATATCTGGGGGATCAGGGATATTCGGCGATCGAGATACTTCGGTATTATTATGGAAGTAATATGTATGTGAACACAGCGGAAGAAATTTCAGGAGTGCCGTCTTCCTGGCCGGGGACGGTACTTACCATTGGCTCGACTGGAAACAAAGTCCGCCAGATGCAGGAACAGCTGAATCGTATTGCAAGAGCATATCCGGCATTACCGACCATTACAGCGGACGGCATTTATGGCCCAAGAACGCAGGAGGCAGTAGAAAAGTTTCAGTCGGTGTTCGGACTTCCGGTAACCGGCGAAGTAGATTTCAGAACGTGGTATAAAATCTCTGAAATCTATGTTGGAGTATCCAGGATTGCGGAACTTGCATAATTCGGAGCGGAAGTAACGAAAGAAATCTGACAGAAGACAAAAGAGTAACGAAGGAAATCTGGAAGAAGGTACAGTTTTAGCGAAAGGAAACCGTCAGAAGATAAAGATTTACCAGAGGAAATCCGCAAAAGACAAAGAATTAACAAGAAAATCTGACAAAAGACAAAGAAATAACGATGGAAATTCGACAAAAGATATGCTAAAATGAAGAGCAGACAGGCAGATTTCGGAAGACTGCATCATGGCACAGTAGAAAAGGAAATCTAAATATTTAGGAAATCTAAATATTAAAGAAATCTGAGTATAAGGAAATCAGAATACAGGGAAACCTAAATATCTGTAAGGAAAGATGTCGGATATGTCAGGTCGTGTATAATAACAACGACGTGATGGAGTACAGGACGGATATGTCAGGTTGCTTTTTGGGCTAACAACCGATATGTTATGGAGACATAATTATCAAATGCGGATCTATGCGGCGCCATGCTTTTCTTATATGGCGCCGCATTTGCGTCATATGGTAATCTGCGTCCGTAAAGTTATCCTAAAGTTGTCATATGGTAATCTGCGTCCGTAAAGTTATCATAAAGTTGTCGTATGGTAATCTGCGTCCATAAAGTTATTATAAAGTTACATAAAGCTGCCATAAGGTTACCATGACATATTCTGCCCCGGAGCAAATCGACTGGGGATTTCCTCCGGATGGAAGCATCCGGCAGGCGGACGGGTATTTGATTTCGGGGATAAAAAGGCAGCAGAGATCCGATGTTATACAAAACTTTTTCTGCAAACAGATATACGAGAGGGCGGACGGCGCAATGAAAGAACGATGGTTTGTAACGGCAAAAAAGGCGGATTTTCAGGCAATCGGAGCAAAATTTGGCATCGATCAGGTGACGGCGAGAATTATACGGAATCGTGAAATTATCGGCGATGAGGCAATTGGAGAATATCTGTCATGTTCGCCGCAGCAGCTGCATGATCCGCATCTTTTAAAGGATGCGGAAAAAGGAGCCGGAATTATCGCGCAAAAAATAGCAGATGGGAAAAAAATTCGTGTTATCGGAGATTATGATATCGACGGCGTAAACGCATCCTATATTTTAATCACCGGTCTTCGTATGTGCAGCGCCAGGGCGGATACGGTCATTCCGGACCGGGTGCATGACGGATATGGGATCAATTGCGGGATGATTCAAAAAGCGCTGGAGGATGGCGTGGATACGATTATTACCTGTGACAACGGAATATCCGCGGCTTCGGAAATTGCATTTGCAAAAGAATCCGGACTTACTGTAATTATTACCGACCACCATGAAGTGCCGTTTTCGTTGCAGGAAAATGGAGAAAAAATTTATCGGATTCCACCGGCAGATGCCGTCGTCAATCCCAAACAGGAAGACTGTGCCTATCCGTTTTCCGGATTATGCGGCGCTGCGGTTGCCTGGAAATTTATTCAGGTACTGTATGAACGGATGGGAATCGATCCCGAACGCAGCTTTGAGATGATAGCGCATGCAGCGTTTGCAACGGTTGGAGATGTTATGGATCTGATCGGAGAGAACAGAACGATTGTAAAACTCGGACTCGACGCAGTACACAAGACAGAGAATCCGGGATTGTTAGCGTTAATTCAGCAAAATCATCTGGAAAAAGAGCAGATTCGTTCGTGGCACTTCGGATTTGTTCTGGGGCCTTGTATCAACGCCAGCGGGAGACTGGATACGGCAAAGCGTTCCCTGCAGCTTTTGCTGGAAACCTCGCTGGATCAGGCGTCGGGCTTTGCGAGAGAACTCGTGGAGTTAAACGACAGACGAAAAAGTCTTACGGTGCAGGGGTTTGAAGAGGCAAAACGGCTTATTGAAACAAGCGGGATTGCAAACGATAAAGTGATGGTCGTCTATCTGCCGCAATGCCATGAGAGCCTGGCAGGTATTATTGCAGGAAGAATCAGAGAGCTGTACCACAGACCGGTATTTGTTTTAACGGATGCAGAAGACGGCGGCGTGAAAGGTTCCGGACGTTCCATCGAAGCGTATTCCATGTACGAGGAAATGACAGCGTGCAGTCATTTGATGACAAAGTTTGGCGGACATGCGATGGCGGCGGGACTTTCCATGGATAAGGAACTGGTGGAGACGTTTCGCAAAGAGCTGAACAGTCATTCGAATCTGACGCCGGAAGATTTTGTCGAAAAGATACATATCGACGTGCCAATGCCGTTATATTATATCCGTACAGAACTGATACGGGAATTTGAATGTCTGGAACCGCATGGGAAGGGCAACGAGAAACCGGTTTTCGCGGTTCAAAACGTACATCCGCTGCGCGCAAATGTTGTAGGCAGGAATAAAAACGTATTAAAGCTCGTATTGGAAGACGGTGCGGGCGGCAGTCTGGATGCCGTGTATTTTGGAGATATAGAAGCGTTTTTTACATTTGTACGTGAAAAATATTCCAGTCAGCAGGTAGATGCGCTGATGCACGGAGCGCCGCAGCAGATCCGGTTTTCGATTACTTATGATCCGGTGATCGATACCTATCTGGGGCAGGAAAAAGTACAGGTAATTATTCGGCATTACTGCTGACAGACCATCTGATCAGGAATCAGCTGTTTTACGACAGATAAACATGCGAGCGCACCTGACAAAAACCGGAGACGTATCGGGCATACATGAAAGATCTTTGCCATGTGCTTTCGCAGATTCAGACAGGTGAGCTGGCTGGTTATTTATTATTAGCCGTCTGCCAGAGTACGCAGAGCGATAAAAAAACGTCGAAAGACTCAGTCTTTCGGCGTTTTTTTCAAGATTCTGTAAATATTATAGCAGGATCATGTAAATATTACTGCCAGATACGTATGTTTTAAGCTGCCGGTGCAGCTGCTTTTGCTTCTTCCGGAATCGAAAATTCAGAAACGGCATTGAAATCGGAACATGTCATTTCAATTTTGGCTTTGGTATATTCAAGCGAAACGCCTTCGGCATCTTCACCCGCTGATTCCATAATACCTTTCATCAGGGAATTCAGAAGATTTGACATATCCATTTCGTATTTTACCGGATAAAGATCTGTTTCGTCGATCCATAAAGTAATCGGAAGCTCGCCCAGATCTTTCAGCATGGTCTCAACCTGGCTGTCGTCGATGCCAAGACTGCTTAAAGAATTCAGCGTGCCTGTGGACAGAATGGCTGCGCGCATATCGTCGCCAGTCATTACGCCTGTATATTTGCGTGCGTCTTTTCCATCGATCTGTTCGGTGCCGGCATCCTGAAAATTATAGCTTTCCTGCATATATCCGGTCATATTGCCAGCCGCGTCGTACTGCTGTATATCAGCCGCTTCTACAGTCTGTGTCTGCCAGTTTGCTCCGTCGTACATGTACATGTTGTATTTTCCATCGTCGGTCATTTCTGCGTATACGGACATGTTTATTTTGGTACCCTCTCCGGCATCCATGTCCATATCCATTTTAATGCGTGTCGGATTGTATAAGCAGGACATATCCATCGTGGTAACTGTCTGCATGGTCTGTTTTTGACCAGCTGCTTCTACATTCAAATCCATCTCCACGTTCATTTTACCGTTCAGACTGGAAATTTCTTTCATCTTTTCTAATGCAGCGGCATAGACGTCAGTCGTTTCTTCCTGATCTTTTGCCGTGTCTTCAGTAGCCGGTTTGCCTTCGCCCTGATTATCGGCAGAGTTTCCGCATGCACTGACGGAAAAAGACATGGATACTGCCAAAAGTAGCGCCAGAAATTTGTTTCTCATTTTCATAAGTTCCTTCCTCTCTTACATCATTAATTTTATGAACGGGTGTCCATTCCTAATATAGTACGTTTTGAGAGGTTTGTCAATGTTTTTGCCCGGTTTTGGCTGAGGCGCTGTTATAAGGCAGCTGTCCTGCATTTTTGCAGGTGCGAACCGTAAGGCCGGTTACTCAGGCGCTTTCGCCGGAGCATTCCAGACAGAGAATGTCTTCGATGCCGCATTCCAGATACTGACAGATTTTTTCCAGTATGTCAAAGCTGATTCTTGTCGTCCGGTTATGGTTCAGATTTCTTAAAGTAGAAGTAGAGATTCCGGTATCTTTTGCCATCTGGTTTTGCGAGATACCTTTGTGATCCAGAACCTGGTTTAATGTAATTTTCAAAGTAAACACCTCGTCTTCATATATTTGGCAGGCAGAAAGAGCGTTTCTGTCCCCTGTGTATTGTTACCGAAACGGGTTTCCTTATACATAAAAAATATTTGTCGAAACGGATGAACAAAAAAACGCGGCATATTTGCCAAAAACTGTAAAAACTTCCCCGATTGCTAATCTTTACATTTTCTGTTATAATAAATCCAATTATGTAAAAAACTATGCAGGAATGATGCAGAAAAATGATATTTAATAAATCATTAACATAAGGAGAATAAACTAACATGGAGAATCTGATGGATAAGCGGCAGATTACGGCCAGAGTGACAAAGCTGACATGGGAACGTATCTGGCTGCATCTGGAAGTGAAAGTTACATTTGCACAGGGAGCGGATAAAGACAGCAAACTGTCTTTTTATCTGGTGAACGGTCTGTATGAGGCGAAGGCAAAGCTGAAAGTGACCGCAATCGAAGGCGATACGTACCGGCTGAAAATTAATATTACAAATCCGGGGACCGGATTATGTCTTCCGCAGGGGACGTATTCGATGATGATCTGTCAGAAGAAGCGGCAGATGGCCAGAGCAGAAATTGCAGAATCGCTTGTAAAAGAGATGAGCAGCGCTTCCAGAAACTTTTTGTATGGCGGGCGCGCGAAAGTATATTCGGTTACGTTTTATGTAACGGAAGGCGACGAGGGACTCCCGTTTATTATGTATGTGCTTGCAGGCGGCAGGACAGGCATCAGCGCTCCGGTGGCGCATTCGAAAAAAGGATTTCATCCAAAAGAGGAGCTGAAAAAGAAATATTCCAGGATCAATAAACCGCTAAAAGTGGATATGTACTGGAAATACAGAAAAAAATACAGACATAAGAGCAAAAAGCCGGTTGTGATGTTTATGTCCGAACAAAGCACATCCATTAGTACGAATCTTAAGGCAGTCAAAGACCGTATGATTGCGCGCGGCATGGATAAGGATTATCTTATCGTGGAATCGTATCGTTCTTCGGTAACAAATCCCCGTCAGGGACTCAAAAGCTGGATGGACATGTTAAAAAAGATGGCGATGAGCGACTTTATCTTTCTGGACGATCATGCGCCGGTACTGGACTGGCTGATTTTGGATAAGGATACGACACTGATTCAGCTCTGGCATGCGGGAGCCGGGTTTAAGTCGTCTGGCTACAGCCGGTGGGGGCATATCGGATGTCCGGCGCCTTACAGCTGTCACAGACAGTACAAATACGGTATTTCCGGGTCGAAAAATATTGCGCATTTCTTTTCCGAAGTATGGGGAATTAACGATTCACAGGTACTGCCGACCGGAATGCCGCGTATCGATGAGTTTTTAGATGAAGATTACCGCAGAAAAAAAACAAAAGAACTGTATGAAAAATATCCAATGTGCAAAGATAAGAAGGTAATTTTATTTGCGCCGACGTATCGGGGCACAAACAAGGCAAACGCGCATTATCCGTATGAGCTGATCGATTTTCGCAGACTTTATGAGCTTTGCGGCGATGAATACGTCGTATTGTTTAAGATGCATCCGTGGGTGGCCTCTGAGGTGCCGATTGCGGATAAATACAAAGACCGGTTTGCGGATGTGGGGAGATATCCGAATATTAACGATCTGTTTTATATAACGGAACTGTTGATTACCGATTATTCTTCCAATATTTTTGAATATTCGCTGATGAAAAAACCAATGCTGTTTTTTGCGTTCGATGAGATTCAGTATTCGTTTTCGAGAGGATTTCACAGAGCCTATGAAGAGTCTGCGCCGGGAAAAGTGTGTCATACGTTTGACGAGGTACTGCACGCTATCGCGGACAAAGACTTTGATTATCCAAAGGTAGAGGAATATGTAGAGAAGCATTTTGATTATATTGACAGCCATGCGTCAGACCGGGTCATCGACTGGATCATATTAGGACAGCTGCCGGATTCGATCAAAAAAGACCTGGCGGCGGACGCGGCAGTCAATAAAGAGCTGGAGGCGCTCGATTTTAAGCCTGTACAAAATTAGGAGGAAACGCGGGATGAATATCGCAATTATATTTGCCGGAGGAAGCGGCGTCCGTATGGGTTCCGGTATCCCGAAGCAGTTTTTGGAGATCAACGGCAAGCCGGTAATTATCCATACGTTACAGTTATTTCAGTATCACGATGAGATTGATAAAATATATATCTCGGTGCTGGAAGACTATATCGGATATATGGAGGAGCTTGTAGACGAATATCGTCTGAATAAAACGGCGGCAATTATTCCGGGAGGGGAAACCGCACAGGATTCTATTTATCATGCGTTAAAGAAAGCGGAATCTGAAAATCCTGACGATTCCATTGTGCTGCTGCATGACGGCGTCCGTCCGTTTGTCTCTTACGAGGTCATTTCAAATAATATCGCAGGCGTTAGGGAAAATGGCAATGCCATTACCTGCACGGCATGTTTTGAGACTATTCTTTTAAGCCATGACGGAACATGTGTCGAGTCGGTTCCTTACCGAAAAGATACGTTTGCGGCACAGGCGCCGCAAAGTTTTTATCTCAAAGATATTATTGCCGCGCATGATCAGGTACGAAAGCGTCCGGAACGTTATGAAAATATGGTAGATGCCTGTACGATTATCCGCAGCCAGGGCATGGAGGCGCATATGGTGCCCGGCAATCGCGGCAATATCAAGGTAACAACGCCGGAAGACGTATATATGTTCCGCGCCCTGTTGCAGTATAAGGAAAATGAACAGGCATTCGGACTCGGCATTACCAACCGGATTGAGACACGGATGAACAAACATAAAAAGCGCTGATAATAAATAGTTCAGATTCGATAGTTATATACAGGAACAGGCTATCAAACGAATCCGAACATCTGAAAAAGATAAGGAACAGAATGGAGGAAATATAACATTGGATCACAGACAAGTCACAGACAGTCAGGCACTGCAAAGCATGGACAGTCAGATTCCGGAAAGTCCGCGGGACGAGGTACTGCAGGAAGATATGGAGCTTCTGATAAAAGAGGAAACGGCCTTGTTTGAACGGTTTCGCAACAAGACGGTATTTGTGACCGGAGCAACGGGCCTGCTAGGTTCGCAGCTGATCAAAGCGCTGTTATGCAGCAATCGTCTGCTTGGCATCGGCTGTAAGGTAATTGCGCTGGTCAGAAGCAGGAAGAAAGCGGACAAAGTATTTGGCAGACTGTTAGAGCGCGCAGACATGCAGCTTGTTACAGGAGATATTACAAGTCCGGTCAGCTATGACGGAGCCGTGGATTATATCGTTCACGGGGCAAGCGCAACGAGTTCGAGATATTTTGTATCAAATCCGGTGGAAACGATTCTGACAGCGATCGATGGAACGGCGCAGATGCTGGAATTTGCAAAGCAAAAGCAGGCGGAGGGATTTTTATATCTGTCTTCACTGGAAGTGTATGGCACGCCGTCTGCGGACGCCGGAAAGATCAAAGAGTCTTACAGCGGGTATATCGATCCGCTTCAGGTACGCAGCAGTTATTCAGAGGGCAAACGTATGGTAGAATGTCTCTGCGCTTCGTATGCGTCTGAGTATGGCGTTCCGGTTAAAATAGCAAGACTCTCACAGACGTTTGGCGCCGGGGTCGAATATGAAGACGGACGCGTATTTGCGGAGTTTGCAAGATGCGCGCTTGAGAAAAAAAATATCGTGCTGC
This sequence comes from uncultured Eubacterium sp., assembly GCA_910577225.1. Taxonomy (GTDB): domain Bacteria; phylum Bacillota; class Clostridia; order Lachnospirales; family Lachnospiraceae; genus Eubacterium_J. Next base: position 42,985 of record CAJTMV010000024.1, read on the forward strand.
ATACGAAAGGACAGACGGTGCGCAGCTATTGTTATACAAAAGACGCGGTTGCGGCCATGTTGTTAATTCTGGCAAAAGGAGAAAGCGCGGCAGCCTATAACGTCACAAACATGGATACCAGAATATCCATTGCAGATATGGCGCAGCTGGTATGCGATACTTTTCCGCAGGCAGGCATTCAGGTAACGTTTGATATGCCGGACGACGTAGCTGCGTTTGGCTACAATCCGGAGATGGTAATCGCTCTGGACAGCGGCAGACTGATGGAGCTGGGCTGGAAACCGACCACAGATCTTCGGGAAATGTTTATCCGTCTGGCAAAGAGTATGTCAGGCAGCAGAGCTGTCTGAATAACCATGCGGCAGGGAAGGGATCCGGACGGTTGTATCGGAACTGTTAGAAAAGAAAAGCTGTATCATCAGCAGAATGGAGGCAGTGATGAAATATGGAGTATTGATGCATAAGACGACCATGAATCTGGGCGATGACATACAGGCGTACGCTTCTGCACAGTTTTTACCACACATCGACTATATGGTAGAAAGGGAAAATATCGATTCGTTCCAGTCAGAAGGCAACGAGCCGGTCGGCGTGATTATGAGCGCCTGGTGGATGTGGCAGAAATGGAACTGGCCGCCGGCAGAATGTATTGTGCCAAAACTGGTCAGCATGCATATGAACAATTATACGATTTACCGAAAAGCGTCCCCGATTCAGGACGAATGGCTGCAGGAAATCGGCGGCGAATTTTTCCGTGCCAACGGGCCGGTTGGGTGCAGAGATCAGACGACGCTGGACTTTTTTACCGAACGGGGATTTGACTGTTATTTCAGCGGATGTATTACGCTGACGCTTCCAAAGCAGAAAAAGACGGCGGATGCGGGCACTTATGTCTGTCTGGTGGATTTAAAACCGGAGCTGGAAGCGGCTGCGAGAGAATGGTTAAAAGACAGCGGGCTGGAAATTCGAGTGATGACCCATCATTGTGATTATCGAAAATCCAACGCGACGATGGAGGAGCGGTTTCAGGCTGTGGAAGATACCTTAACGCAGTATCAGAACGCCAGATTTGTCGTGACAAGAAGACTGCATGTATCGCTGCCGTGTCTGGCGATGGAGACGCCGGTATTGTCGATTGTAAATATGAACGACGCCGGAAATACGTCAAGATGGGCGCCGTATTATAACTGGGTGAACCATATACCTGATAAAGAGTTTATAAACGGCAATATTTCTTTTGACTATCACAATCCGCCGGAAAATAAAAAGGAGCATCTGCCGACCAGAGAGGCGCTGACAGCGGAAATTTCGCAGTTTATCGAAGAGACAAAAGACTGCGCGCTGCCAATCGATCAGATAAAAAAGACGTCTTATACGGAACAGGAGGCACGTATCTGGCAGAACAAACTGATGCACTGGACGCTGGAAAAGTGGCTGCATCAAAACCGCGGTCTGCTGGAAGAGCGCAACAAATTTAAAAAGAAAGCGGCCGTATTGGAAAAACGGCTGAAAAACCAAAACGGAGGCACGCTTCCGGAGGAAGTGGCCAAAATTCAGAAGCTGGAAAAACAGCTGGAAGACGTAACGCTCAAAGACTGGGCGAAAGCCTGCATGAAAAGGCATAAAAAGAAATAGCCTGTCGGGGAACGATTTGCGTTAACAGGATAGCTGACGCTTTTGACAGGATATTTGTATACAGGTAACAGGGAAGAGACAGGAACGGTTACGTATTTAGAATAGGAGTCAGGAAATAAAATGAACAGAACAGGAATAAAAAGAACAGGCAGATGCGTAAGTCTTTTATTAGCGTTTGTACTTGTATGTATGAGCTGCATACAGATGGATGTACTGGCAGCGGCAAAGAAGAAGCCGAAGCCGGAACCACAGCCGCATACGGCCGCATTTCGGATCATATCGACCACAGATCTGCACGGTCAGGTATCGACGACACATTATGATACCGCGAGCGAAAAGCCCGGCAGTCTGGCGCAGGCGTATACGCTGATCAAGCAGGCGCGCCAGGAAGTAGGAACACGAAATACGATGACCGTCGATACCGGAGATTCCATCTATGGTTATGCGGCTGATTATATTCTGGACAAGTCCGGGGAAGAAACCATACAGCCGATTTACAAGGCGATGTCTCTGGTGAATTATGATGCGATCTGTCTGGGAAATCATGACTTTGACTATGGTTATAGCTATATTGACAAACAGCTGGAGCTGTCCGGACTGAAAAATAAGTGTATCGTATCCAATATTATCAAGGCCGATACCGGCGAGACGGCATGGAATGAATCAAAGATGATTTCCAAACAGCTGAAAACAAGCAAAAATAAGTCCGTAAACGTGGAAGTCGGGGTCATTGGCATTACGATTCCGTCGATGTCTTCCTATTCAAACTGCAAAGAAGATCTGATCGCCCTGCCGATCGTAAGCTCGGTGGAAAAACAGGCGGCTTATCTGAAATCGCAGGGGGCAGATCTGGTTATCGTCATTGCGCATTCTTCTTTTGGCAGCGCAAATCCGGACAGCGACAGCGATAACGCGGTCTATGCGCTGACAAAGCTGAAAAATGTAGACGCAATTGCAGCCGGTCACGGACATAAAAATTATCCGTCGAGCGACACCGCTTCGGCATCCTATTACAGACTGCCGAATGTAGATCGTGAAACAGGACTGATGAACGGCAAGGCCGTGACAATGATTAAAGATCATGGCGCCGGTATCGGTGTGATCGATCTGAATCTGGAGATCAGCGACGACGGGCAGATCAGCGTCAAAGACTCTGCGGCGCAGCTTCGTATGGTTACGAAAGATACCGCGTCCAGCGATACGATTGTGCAGGCGCAGGCGCCGGAGATCGACGTTGTGAATCAGTCGCTGGAAGAAGTGGTCGCGACATTTGCAAACAATGACCGGATCAACAGCTACTTCGCGCTGCTGGAGGACAATTACGCCATCCAGCTGGCAAACGAAGCAAAAATTCAATACGGACTGTCTTATACAGGAGGCGCGGGGAAAAATCTGTATGCGGATTATCCGGTTGTCGCTACGACCAAATATACGCTGAGCGGCAGCCAGTCGGCAGAAGACCATATCAGTCTGGACGGCACCATTACAATGAAAGACATTTTAAATATGCAGCAGGACAACCACAATAATAATATTGTGTACTGGATCACCGGAGGCCAGCTGCGCGAGCTGCTGGAGTGGTCCGCCAGCATTTATGCGACGGCAAACGGTACGATTACGTCAGACGAAGCGCTGCAAAGGCTGCTGGAAGAAAGAGGAGCTTCTTCGATCGCCGCATCGGACTGGCTGAATGACTGGAGTTCCTTTGCCGTATTTGACGGGATCGAGTATACGATCGACGCGACGCAGCCGGCAAGGTATACAAAGTCCGGAGAACAGAAAGACGCGTATGCGCACCGGATTTCAAAGATGACGTATAACGGACAACCGATTACAGACGATCAGAGACTCATTCTTGTAAGTCATACGATACCTGGCAATACGGATGCAACGGGATCGATTTCCACCCAGAAACTGCTTGGAAAATCAGACCTTGCTTATGTACATCTGGTAAAATATATTAAACAGCAGCAGGAATTCGGCAATCTTTCCGCGGATACGGATCATAACTGGGATGTGTTATTTGATACCAACCGTCCGTATATTGTGCGCTCCAGCGTATTGTCACAGCAGGATGCGGCAATGAAACAGTGGTTCCAGGGGCTTTTAAGCTCAGACGAAACGTTTGCGTACTATCTGGCTCAGTTTATTCAGGCAGGTGAAATGGAGCAGGCGGATACGACAAAGCCGATGCTTATCGTGTCTTCCACATTTTCAGATGAGACAGACCAGCCGATAGAAATCAAAGTACAGGCAAATGACCGTTCCGGTGTCGCGCAGATGAAGTGGAAAGCCGGACAGGAGCCTGCGGACAGCGCGGCATGGGCAGAGGCGGAAACGATTACGCGCGGCTGCTTTACAGCAGAGCAAAACGGCATTTATTCCGTAATGGCAGAGGATAGCTTTGGCAATCGTACGGTACGATATATTAAGATATCAAATATCGATCCGAATCTGGTACAGGCGCCAACGATCAATAAGATCAGCAATAAAGTATCCTCGATTACAGGAACAGCGAGATTCGGCACAACCGTGCATATCGATGCAAACGGTATTACTTATGAAGCAATCGTTCTCGAAGACGGCACATACACCTGTACGATCGATCGTTTGCCGGCAGGCAGCACGGTGTCCGCTTATTGTAAGGACGAACATGGCAAGCAGAGCAAAACCGTAACGACGACCGTATTCAAAAATGGCCCGGACGCGCCGTTTGTAAATGGAGTCGCGAACAATTCTGAGAAAGTGACCGGTTATTTTACCGGATCGTCGGCAGCTGTCGTTGCGATTGCCGGCTCAAATGTATATGTTTCGTCCGCAGACAAAGCGTTGTATGAAAAATCAGAACTGTACAGCAAATCCAGAATCGTAAATATCGTAGACTGCTCGTTGTCCAGAAACAATTTTGAAATGACGCTGCCAATCCAAAAAGCAGGCGAATCGGTAAAATTTGTTACACTGGATAAGGCAGGAAGACGAAGCGCGACCATAACCTCCGAAGTGGCAGACGCGGCTCCGGACGTGCCGGTGATCCAGGAAGTCTGCGATGCGGAAGATTATCTGTACGGACAGGTTACCAATGTGCATGAATCCGGAAAGATTACGGTTACGATGTCCGGCGGTACCTATACGGGTGAGATACAGCCTGACGGTACGTTTACCGTACAGACGAACGGCTGCCCGTCCGGAGAAGTGATTTATGTAACTGCAAGCGATGTCAAAGACGGCACTTCCAGATTCAGCGCGGCGGCATCTGTTACGGTACAGCCTTATGAAAACTATGTAACGATGGCCGATACAAGAGTACAGACCGTCTATACAAACAGTACGCAGATTCAGGGAGATACGCTGCCGCATTACGAAGTAAACGTTGTAGTACGCGGAAAGAGCACACGCGTAACGCTTGACAGTCTGGGACAGTTCAGCTGTCCGATTACAGAAACGCTGCAGGCAGGCGAAAAGATCTACGTCATTGCAAGAAGCGGCGGAAAGATCGCAGAAGTAAGCGAACAGACAGTAACCGAATATATACCGGCAGTGATTACGCCAGAGACGCCATCCGTTCTTACCAGCGACGTAACGATCTATACACAGCAGCTGGATGTACTGGCCAAAGAGCAGGGAACGGTTGTGATGAACATCGACGGTGTGGAATATACCGCGCAGGCAGGCGTCTACAATCAGGCATACAACGGATATATTTACTCGCTGCAGCTGCCGCAGACATTTACAGAACAGACGATTACGATTCATTTCATCAGTGCGGCCGGCGTATCGAGCGGGTCTGTCACGGTTATGAGGACAGCGAATGTTTAAAAGACCTTATCGTAAGATTATTTACCGGAAAAAGGTAAAAATACTGCTCATCCAGATTGTGAACCGCAATCTGGGTGACCAGGTAATCGCAGATAATGCATCCTGGCTGGTCAGACAGGCACTGCCCCGTCTGACCGGCCGGCATTATGTGCTGCAGCACTATGATATTCAGAGTGAAGATTATGAGCTGCTGCAGACGGCAGACCTGATTATTTTTGCAGGCGGCGGTCTGATCAAATATCAGCAGGAACAGTTCCATGTATATGTTCCGCAGATTCTGGAATGTGCGAATGCATGCAACATACCGGTATATTTTAACTGTGTCGGTGTGGAAGGGTACGATGCCCTTGACGAACGCTGTCTGCGTCTTGCACAGACGTTAAATTTACCATGTGTGAAAGGGATAACGGTTCGTGATGACCTTGTGACGCTGCGCAAAAATTATATTACGAATCAGCAAATATTTACGGCGGCTGCCATAGATCCGGCAGTATTTATCCCGCAGGTCTATGGTATAGGCAAAGACACGCAGTCAGGTACGATCGGACTTGGCGTTGTGCGGCATCGTATTTTTGAAGATTACGGGATTGCCGGTATTACGAGAGAATTTCAGCTGGATATGTGGCGGGGAATTGCTGTGGAGCTGGAGGCGCGCGGTTATCGGTGGCAGTTCTTTGCAAATGGTCTGCGTTCCGATTATGATTTTGCCCTGGAGATTCTGGAATCGATGGGGAGAGCGTCAGAGGCCGCAAAGCTGCTGGCCCCAAGGCCGTTGAAAAGTACGGAACTAATCGAAACGATCGCGTCTTATGCAGGCATCATAGCCTGTCGGATGCATGCCAATATTATTGCCTATGCGCTTGGTATTGCGAGCGTCGGGCTTGTATGGAATGATAAAATGGTGTTCTGGGGAGAGCGTATCGGCTGCCCGGAACGCTTTTTAACAAGCGAACAGTTTGAACCGAAGCGAATCGTGCAGTGTCTGACGGACAGTATGGGAGCGGGAGTCCGCCCCGGCCCGGGTCAGCATGCAAAAAGCGTGCAAAGACCGCTGCGGAAGTTTGTCCGACAGTATGGAGGCATGGCGTGGAAACAATCTCGTACGGAAAAGCTGAAAAAACCGGTCTGCTGGGCAGACCGCCTCGTTGCAGCTGCACTGGGCGGAATGGATATGCGGTATACGAATATGAACACTCCGGAGGGATTAAATCATGCGCTGGAACATGGCTTTCGGTTATTTGAGGCAGATGTCCGGCTGACGTCGGACAAAAAGCTGGTATGTGTCAACGGATGGTCCAAAAGTACGTATGAAAAGCTGGGCGTGTGTGCGCAGCAATATCCGGACGCTATGGATTATGATACGTTTCTGTCCTGCCGAATGTACGGCACGTTTCCGACGATGGACGTAAAGCATCTGCTGCAGCGCCTGTGTCAGCAACAGGGAGACTGGAAATTAATTCTGGATATTGGAAAACCGAAAAAAGAAACGCTGGCAGATATGATCGGGCAGTTACAGCTTTTGGATCAGCAGGATCGTCTGAACGGCCATCTGCTGATCCGTCTGCAGAGCAAATACGATGTGGAAACCGTACAGGAAGCGGGGCTGCCGATGCAGATTATGTATTATATACCGCCGAAACAGGTGCGTGAAGAAAAAAACATCACGCTGGACGCGATTGGGAAATACTGTAAAAAACGCGGGATTACCTGGGTATCGATGCCAAAGGAAGCGCTGGATGAAGAGGTGATGACGGCGCTGCATAAGCAGAAACTGAAATCCTGTCTGTTTTCCTATAACCGGTATACGGATGTGGCGCAGGCCATGCAGCTGGGGGTCGACTGGATTGCGACGTCATATCTGAGCGTACGGCAGCTCTCCGACTGGTATGAATCCGGATATACCATCGTGATTCGATAAAAGGACACAATATTATGAAGTTAAAAACAGATTTAAAAATAATAATCAGGCAGTATCTCAAGATGGGCGTGCAGAATCTGCTGCTGCCGGTTGTCTATGAGCTGCAAAAGCCGAAGCAGATCGAACCGGGACTCGTGATATTTGCGGACGCGCACAATGAGAAAGTACCGTCTGCGATGGCGTCGCTTGTGCGGGAAGTGAAAAGACGGAAAAATAAAAGGGTGATTGAATTTTATGACGATTATCAGAGCATTTCATTTGGACGTCTGCTAAAGCGTATGATTTGCTTTATGAAATATTATGCAAAGGCGGAATATGTCGTAATTTGCGACAATTTTTTGCCGGTTGCTTCCTGCAGGAAACGAAAAGAAACTACCGTGATTCAGCTCTGGCACGGATGCGGCGCGTTTAAAAAATTTGGATACGATACGCCGGGGGACATACCGGAATTTTATCAGGGCAACGTATTTCGCAACTATGATATTGTAACGGTGAGCGCGCCGGGGTGCGCCAGACATTTTCAAAGCGCCATGCGCCTGCCGAAAAAAGTCTTTCAGCCGCTTGGCGTCTGCCGTACAGATAAATTTTTTAAAGCGTCTTATAACCGTTCCTGCAGAGAACTGTTTGAACGGACGCATCCGCAGGCCGTTGGAAAAAAAATCGTACTTTGGGCGCCGACGTTTCGTGGGTATGCCGCAGATCCGAAGCTGGAGCAGTACGCGGATATTGTAAAAATGTGCGGCGAGCTGCCGGAGGATATTTGCGTAATCATTAAAGTACATCCGCATCTGGCAAAGAAGTATTCCTATGATAACAGCAGCCTGACAACCGACCAGCTGCTTCCGGTTACGGATTTGTTAATCACGGATTATTCTTCGATCCTGTTTGAATACAGTATTTATAAAAAGCCGATGTTATTTTATGCTCCGGATATGAAAGAATACGGCGTAGAACGCGGCTTTTATCTGGATTATCAAAAACTGCCGGGAACGATCGTTACCAGACAGGAGGAGCTTGCCGCACAGGTCGTACGGGTATTGTCCGACGCCGGAAAAGAAAGCGAAAAAACAGACGCGTTTTATCAGGCGTACATGTCAGGATGTGATGGAAAAGTTACGAAACGGCTGGCAGATCAGATGCATGCGTAAATCGGAAACGTATCAGGGACAGACTGGAAAAGCGTGGTTTGGGATTAAAAAAGGAATGGGATAAGAAGAGAATGGATAAGGAAGATAGAAAAAATGTCTACGGAGTAGTGCTGGCAGGCGGTGTGGGAGCGCGCATGGGGAATGTGGAAAAGCCCAAGCAGTTTATGGAAGTGGCAGGAAAGCCGATTATCGTGCTTGTACTGGAAAAATTTGTCGTGCATCCGGGGTTTGACAAAGTGCTTGTATTATCTCCAAAACAGTGGATCCGGTATACGCAGGATCTGATACGTAAGTATATCCCGCAGCAGGAACGGGTGATCGTACTGGAGGGCGGAGATACAAGAAACGAGACAATTATGAATGCCATACGTTATCTGGAGCAGCAGGAGCTGTTAGACGAAGAGACGGTAATTGTCACGCATGATTCGGTACGTCCGTTTGTCACACATCGGATTCTGGAAGAAAATATTCTGGCAGCAAAGGAATTTGGCGCCTGTGATACGGTCATTCCGGCGACGGATACGATCGTACAGAGCGTCTCGCATGAGATTATATCGGATATTCCGGATCGTTCGATCATGTACCAGGGACAGACGCCGCAGTCGTTCCGTGCAAAGAAGTTAAAGCGGGTCTATGAGTCGCTGACAGATCAGGAAAAAGAAATTCTGACGGATGCGTGCAAAATATTTGTAATCAAAGGGGAAGACGTGCGTCTGGTACAGGGCGAGGTGTCCAATATTAAGATTACGTATCCATATGATCTGAAGGTTGCGGAGTCTTTGATTTGCTGAATTAGAAGAGAGCGGAGTCTTTGATTTGCTGAATTAGGAGAAAAATGTATTATGCTAAATACGGTTTATCAGCTAAAGCGTCCCAGACAGTTTGAGGTCGTTTTTAAAGAAGTGGAACTGGATGATCGTCATATACTTGTCCGGCCGACGCATTTGTCGATCTGCAACGCGGATCAAAGATATTATCAGGGCACGCGTCCGGATGAGATTCTGCGCGAAAAGCTGCCGATGGCGCTGATTCATGAAGGAATCGGCAGTGTGATTTATGATCCCTGCGGCCAGTTTCAAATCGGAGAGCCGGTCGTTATGATTCCCAACCTGCCGGTAGAAGAAGATGCGGTTATAGCAGAAAATTATCTGCGCAGTTCGGGATTTCGTGCAAGTGGGATGGATGGGTTTTTGCAGGAATATGTACAGACAACATCCGATCGTCTGATTCGGCTGCCCGGGAAGGTGAATCCGATGGTGGCGGCATTTACCGAACTGGTCAGCGTCAGTTATCACGCGCTGACGCGCTGGCTAAATACGGCGCATGCGCGAAGAGAAGAAGCGGCGGTCTGGGGAGACGGCAATCTGGGATATATTACGGCTTTGCTGCTCCATTATCTGTGTCCGCAGATGAAACAGTATGTGGTCGGAGTGCATGAGGAAAAGCTAAGTTACTTTACATTTGCAGATGAAACATTTCTGACGTCGCAGTTAACCGATGATTTTGCGTTCGATCATGCACTGGAATGCGTCGGCGGGCAGGCTGCGCAATATGCGGTCAATCAGATGATAGCGCATATCCGGCCGGAAGGTACGATCGGGCTGCTCGGCGTATCCGAAGAGCCGGTGCCGATAGATACGCGTATGGTGCTGGAAAAGGGACTGCGTCTGGTCGGAAGCAGCCGCAGCGGCCGGGCCGATTATGAGGGGCTGATACAGCTGTATCAGATGCACCCGCAGATACTTTCCTATCTGGAAAATATTGTGGGCGAGGAGTTTGTTGTCAAAGATATCAAAGATATCCGCAATGCGTTTGAAGCGGATATCCACAAATTAATGGGAAAGACGGTTATGATCTGGGATGAATAAATGGAATCGAAGGAACAAATGCAGTCACAGGTGCGATCCGAAAAATCTGTGTCAGCGGCTGCGACGTCTGCTTTCAGACGCTGAAAAATTTATAATGTTTCGCATCTGGTTTCGCGGAATTTACTGCCTGTATGCAAAACGTCCGGTGAAAAAGGACAAAGTACTGTTTGTGGAAGTACGGGAAAAAGCTGTTTCTGACAGCTTTCGATTGTTATATAAGAAGTTAAAAAAAGAGAAGAAATATTGTATTCATACGCATTATCTGCGCAGCGGATTTTCAGGCAGGCTGGAATATCTAAGGCGCTGTACGGCCATGCTGACAGACCTTTCGGATGCAGGATACGTATTTTTAAACGAGGGATGCAATGTAATCGGCAGTATTCCGATGCGCAGGGAAACGGTACTGACGCAGACCTGGCATGCATGCGGCGCGTTTAAACGATTTGGTTTTAGTACGGCGGAATTAAAATATGGCCAGACGGCGGAGGAATTGAAAAAGTATCCTTATTATGGCAATACGACGTATGTAACGTTAAGCAGTCCGAAAATTTCCTGGGCGTACGAAGAAGCGATGCTTTTGCAGGATCGTAAAGAGTGTATGCGGGCGACCGGAGTCAGCCGTACGGATGTGTTTTTTCAGAAAAAGTTTTTAAAGCGTGCCAGAGAGCATTTTGAACAGTGTATGCCGTCTGCCGCTTCGAAAAAGGTCATTTTGTACGCGCCGACATTTCGCGGACATGCGTCCGACGCGGTATCTCCCGACGTTTTGGATATTCCGAAGCTAAAGCAGACGCTCGGAGACGGGTATGTGCTTGTCATCAAACATCATCCGTTTGTGACGCATCCGCCGGCTGTCCCGCCGGATTGCGCTGATTTTGCAAAAGACGTAACGAATGAAATGCCGATCGATGAGCTGCTTTGCGTGAGCGATCTTTGTATTTCGGACTATTCGTCGCTTGTATTTGAATATTCGCTGTTTGAACGTCCGATGCTCTTTTATGCATATGATCTGGAAGATTACTTTGACTGGCGTGGGTTTTATTATCCTTATGAGGAGCTGGCGCCAGGCCCGGTGGTACGTACGAATGAGGAGATCGCTGATTATATTCAGAATGTGGAGCAAAAGTTTGACCGTGCGCGGGTCCGGGCGTTTCGGGAACAGTTTATGTCGGCGTGCGACGGCCACGCAACGGAGCGGATCCTGCAGCTGGTATTTCAGAAATAGGAAACGGCAGTCCACGAGTCCCCGGGGCGGGAACGGAACTAAAAAATACGGTGATTGACATCAAAAATAAGACGAGTTAAAATGATCGGTAGCAGTATGATCAAAACGCAGTGAATGAAAGGAGCAGATGAAATGAGAATAGCGGTAACATATGAAAACGGAAGCATCTTCCAGCATTTTGGACACACAGAACAGTTTAAGCTGTATGATATTCAGGAAACGCAGATCGTAAAAGATCAGATCATAGATGCGTCTGGCAGCGGACATGGCGCTTTGGCGGGATTTCTTACGGAAAACGGCGTGGATACCCTGATCTGCGGCGGGATCGGCGGCGGTGCGCAGATGGCTCTTTCAGAAGCAGGCATTCAGCTTTACGGCGGTGTATCCGGCAGCGCGGATGAGGCGGTAAAAGCGCTGTTGGACGGCAGCCTGGCTTACAACCCGAATGTACAGTGCAGTCATCATGAACACGAACATGGCGGAAACTGTGCCGGACATTCCTGTGGAGCAGACAAACACGGATGTCCGGGCGCGCATGCCTGACCGTGTAAGTACAGACGCAGGTTCTGCGTGCACATTACGAAGAATCAGAATGCGATTGATTCCCGCAAGGGAAGGATGATGGAAAAAGGATGTTACATCAGACAGAATGCATACAATATATAGGATAGGTATGTTTTGAACTGCTATATTTTGTATTGCTTTATGCCGGTGCGACATCCCTTTTTTGCTGTAAAAGTTCCTGATTTTCTGACAACGGTTGTCTGCAGCTGTTATTCTTTCACGAAGAAACCTGCGACGTCTCCATTTTCAAAGAAGCTCACCGTAAAAGTTAATTTACCGTGCGCATAGTCTGCAATCTGGATCACGCGGACAAATTCTTTGCCTGTCTCCGTTTTTCCGGAAGTAAACGCAACGTCGCCGTATTTGTTAAATGTACCGAGGCTTTCTATCGTCTTACCGCCGGCCTCAAAAGCAGACGCGTCCACAGCGGGGTTGTCGTATATTTTTGCAACGCCTTCATAATCAAATTTGTTCATCGTATCGATCAGCACTCTGGCATTTTCCGTCAGCGTATCTGTGTCGGCCCATTCAGGCAGTTTAAAATTTCCGCAGGACGTAAGACCGACGATAGATACCAGACAGAACAGGATAATCATAAATTTTTTCATTTGGAAACGCTCCTCGTATAATAAGTTTGTAAGCAAGAAAAACAGCTTACAGACTTATTCTT
>CAJTMV010000025.1 GCA_910577225.1 uncultured Eubacterium sp.
ATTTTGCTTGTAAATTCAAGCGTTTAACCCAGTTTTGCTGGTGGGAAAGTTGAGTAAAGAGTAAAAAGAAATATACTGGAAAAGAGAAACTTTGAAAACAGAAAAAAGCAGAAAAGAAAAATTTTGAAAACGGAAAACGTAAAATAGAGAAAGACAAAGAAAAACTCTGAAAACAGAAAACGTAAAACAGAAAAAAACAAAGAATACTCTGAAAGCAGAATAATTGAAACAGAAAAAACAAAGAAAACTCTGAAAACAGAAAACGTAAAACAGAAAAAACAAAGAAAAACTCTGGAAACAAAAAATGTAAAAGAGAAAAAACAAAGAAAAATTCCGAAAACAGAAAATGCAAAATAATGTAAAGACGGAAGACGAAAAGTAAATAACGTAAAAGAAAGAAAAGCCGAAAAGAAAAACTTTGAAAACAGAAAAACGTAATATAATGAACTGAAAATAAAAGACAAAAGACAAAAATACGCGAACAGAAAAAGACTAAAAAAACAGAAAAAGAAAGACGCAGAAAAAGGAAATATAATATACTGAAAAAATAAAAGACAAAAAGATAGAAATGCACGAACAGAAAAAGTCTAAAAAAACAGAAAAAGGAAATATAATATACTGAAAAAATAAAAGACAAAAAGACAGAAATACTCGAACAGAAAAATACTGAAATACAGAAAAAGAAAGACACAGAAAAAACAAATAAAGGAAATATAATATACTGAAAAATAAAAAAACAAAAAACAATAACACACGAAAAGATAAAGACACAAAAAAGTAAAGTAAGGAAAATAGGAAAAAGATAAAAATGGACACTGTAGAATTGAAAAAAGAAATCGAAAAACGAACGCAGCAGATCGAGCAGATTTTACGCAGATACCTGCCGCAGGCCAGCGGATATCAGAAGCTGATTATGGAGGCGATGAGCTATAGTATGCTATCCGGAGGGAAGCGTCTGCGTCCGATGCTGATGCTGGAAACGTACCATATGTTTGGCGCGCATCATACTGTGATCGAGCCGTTTCTGGCGGCGATTGAGATGATTCATACGTATTCGCTTGTACATGATGATCTGCCGGCGATGGATGATGATGCGTACCGGCGCGGAAGAAGGACAACGCATGTAGTTTATGGCGAGGCCATGGGGATTCTGGCAGGAGACGCGTTGTTAAATTACGCGTTTGAGACAGCGACACAGGCGTTTTCGATGGGAGAAGATCCGGCACGGGTTGCAAAGGCGATGCAGATCCTGGCACAAAAGGCGGGCATTTATGGGATGCTTGGCGGTCAGGTCGTGGATGTGCAAAATGAGGGACATAAACAAATCGATGCAGATACGCTTGATTTTATTTACCGTCTAAAGACCGGAGCCTTGATTGCATCGGCGATGATGATCGGCGCGGTTTTGGCGGGAGCAAACGAGCAGGAGATATCGGTGCTGGAGCAGGCGGCAGTCCGGGTAGGGATCGCATTTCAGATTCAGGACGATATTCTGGATATAACAGGTACGGCGGAGCAGTTAGGAAAACCGATCGGTTCCGATGAAAAGAACGAAAAGAGCACATATGTGACTCTGTACGGCATGCAGGCGGCGCAGGAACAGGTAGAAAAGCTGACAAACGAAGCGGTTGATTTTATGGAATCCCTTCCTGTAAAAAATGAGTTTTTAACCGGTTTGCTGCTGCATCTTGCAGGACGGCGCAGTTAGCGTTACGCCCTGCCGCTGTCAGGTTACGGCTGGGCTCTCGTAATAAAGAATAAGTCAGGACGTGGTTGATAACATGGTACTGGATAAAATAAAAAATACAAACGATATAAAAAAACTGGAAAGAGAAGAGATCAGACAGCTGCCGGATGAGATTCGTCAGTATCTGATTCAGAGTCTTTCAAAAACAGGAGGACATCTGGCGTCCAATCTGGGTGTGGTGGAGCTTACGATTGCGCTTCATCTGACATTTGATCTGCCAGAAGATAAGCTGATCTGGGACGTTGGACATCAGTCTTATACGCATAAGCTGCTGACCGGACGCAGAGAGGGATTTGCCACACTGCGTCAGTATGGAGGCATGAGCGGATTTCCGAAAAGATCCGAGAGCGACTGCGACTGTTTTAATACCGGACACAGCTCGACGTCCGTGTCGGCAGGTCTTGGTCTGGCCGCAGCCAGAGATCTTCGGGGAGAAACGCATAAAGTGATTTCGGTAATCGGCGACGGGGCGCTTACCGGCGGGATGGCGTTCGAAGCGTTAAATAACGCGTCAAAGCTGGAGACGAATTTTATCATTGTTCTAAATGACAACGATATGTCTATTTCTCCAAATGTCGGCGGATTGTCGCAGTATCTGGGCGGAATCCGGACAGCGGCAGCCTATCAGGATCTGAAAAACGGCGTGATGGAATCGTTAAATAAGATTCCAGTGTATGGGGAACGTCTTGTAAGGAGAATCCGGCGTACGAAAAGCGGCATCAAACAGCTGCTGATTCCGGGAATGCTTTTTGAAGATATGGGAATTTTATATCTCGGTCCGGTAGACGGGCACGACATCGATAAAATGACGGCCATGTTTCAAAAGGCATCCAGAGTGAACGGGCCGGTACTGGTACATGTCCTGACCCAGAAAGGAAAAGGATACGAGCCGGCAGTCCGTCATCCGGCGCGTTTTCATGGCACAGAGCCGTTTGAAATCGATACCGGACTTGTCAGACAGAAAAAGAAAAAGGCCGCTTATACGGATATTTTTTCAACGGTAATGCGAAAACTGGGAGATCGGGACGAACGTGTAACGGCGGTTACTGCAGCGATGGAAACAGGCACCGGACTCAAACGTTTTCACAATATGTTTCCGGAGCGTTTTTTTGACGTGGGGATAGCGGAAGAGCATGCGGTCACGTTTGCTGCCGGCCTTGCGGCAGGCGGCAGACGACCGGTGTTTGCAGTGTATTCTTCCTTTTTGCAGCGGGCGTATGACCAGATATTGCACGATGTCTGTCTGCAGGATCTGCCAGTTGTATTTGCCATCGACCGGGCAGGAATCGTAGGAAGCGACGGCGAAACGCACCAGGGGATTTTTGATATTTCTTATCTGCGGACGATGCCGGGTATGACGCTGCTGGCGCCGAAAAATAAATGGGAATTTTCAGATATGATCAAGTTTGCGGTAAACTATGGGCATCCGATTGCCATTCGGTATCCGCGCGGAGAGGCGTTTGACGGTTTGTCAGATTTTCGTGCGCCGATTGTATGTGGAAAAAGCGAGGTCATTTATCAGACCGGCACTGTCGTACTGCTTGCCTATGGAAGTATGGTAAAAACGGCTCTGGAGGTGCGCAGGCGCTTAAAACAGGATGGTATTGCATGTGCGCTTGTGAATCTGCGTTTTGCAAGACCGCTGGATACGCAGATGCTCTCGGAAGCTGCCGGGACTTACGAGCTGGCGGTTACCATGGAGGAGAACGTAAAGACTGGCGGCG
Source organism: uncultured Eubacterium sp. (assembly GCA_910577225.1). GTDB lineage: Bacteria > Bacillota > Clostridia > Lachnospirales > Lachnospiraceae > Eubacterium_J. Next base: position 3,472 of record CAJTMV010000025.1, read on the forward strand.
TCGGCGAGGCAGTGTCAGAGTATTTTAGGGAGACAGGAGCAGATATCCGGGTATTGCATATAGCGGTTGCGGATACATTTGTTACACATGGAAATGTGGAAATACTAAAACAGCAGATCGGACTGGATGCGCAAAGCATTGCGGAGAAGATCAAAATGGTGATAAAATGAAAGAAAGATTAGATATACTGCTTGTAAAACGGGGACTTGCTCCTTCCAGAGAAAAGGCAAAAGCGATGATTATGGAAGGAAACGTCTATGTCAGCGAGCAGAAAGAGGACAAGGCCGGATCGATGTTCGCCCCGGAAGTTCCGATCGAAGTACGTGGAAAAACGTTAAAATATGTCAGCCGCGGCGGTCTGAAGCTGGAAAAGGCAGTCCGTCAGTTTGGCATCACGCTTTCCGATCAGATCTGTATGGATATCGGGGCTTCCACCGGAGGATTTACAGACTGTATGCTGCAGAACGGAGCAAAAAAAGTGTATGCGGTAGATGTCGGTTACGGACAGTTTGCATGGCAGCTGCGAACGGATGCACGTGTCGTTTGTATGGAAAAGACAAACATTCGTTACGTAACCCCGCAGGATATCGCAGACGTTTTGGACTTTGCTTCGGTGGACGTTTCTTTTATTTCTCTGACAAAAGTGCTCGGTCCGGCCAGAGAGCTGCTGAGAGAACACGGACAGATGGTGTGCCTGATCAAGCCACAGTTTGAAGCAGGACGGGAAAAGGTTGGAAAAAAAGGCGTTGTGCGCGATCCCGCGGTGCATCTGGAAGTGATTGATAAAGTGACCGCTTTTGCAAAAGAGCTGGGATTTTGTATATTGCATCTGGACTTTTCTCCCGTCAAAGGACCGGAAGGAAATATCGAATATCTGATGCATATACAAAAAGAAACCAGCGAAGAAACGAATCCGGATAAAACCGGAATACAGGAGGAGGCAGCAGACGCCAGGAAAGTAGTAGAAGCTGCGCATGCTGCGTTGGATGCATGAAAAAATTTGTATTGATCGTAAATGCATTAAAAGACCGGAATCTGGAAGAAACGCGAAGTCTGTGCAGCTATATTAAGACAAGAGGCGGAAGCTGTACGTATCTGGTCAGCGTGGATGAACAGGAACGTATCCGTAAAATACATGCACAGGATATTCCGAAAGAGACGGAGTGTATGATCGTATTGGGCGGCGACGGCACGCTGATACGTGCGGCAAGAGATACCGTAGAATGCAACATTCCGCTGATCGGCGTGAATATGGGTACGCTTGGTTATCTTTGTGAACTGGAGCAGGGAAGTATTTATGAAGCGCTGGATCAGATGATGCATCATGAATTTATGATTGAAGAGCGTATGATGCTCTGCGGCTTGAAAGAAACGCAATCACAGATGTTTCACGCCCTGAACGACATCGTGATTCACAGAACAGGTTCGTTGTCTCTGGTCGTACTGACCGTATATGTCAACGGACAATATCTGCATACGTTTCAGGGGGACGGTATGATTTTATCCACGCCGACCGGCTCCACCGGTTATAATATGTCAGCAGGAGGGCCGATTGTAGATCCTAAAGCGCAGCTGCTGCTTTTGACGCCGATTAATTCTCATACGCTGACCCAGAGAAGTATTGTGATCAGCCCGCAGGATGAGATTGTGATCGAGGTGGAGAAAAGACGGATGCAGCAGGACGAGCAGGTAGAAGTCAGCTACGACGGAGATCATGGCTGCTGGCTTGCCGCCGGTGAACGTATCTGTATCCGAAGAGCAGAAAAAAGCGCGAAGATTTTAAAGCTGAGCAGGGTCAGTTTTTTAGAAATATTGCGTAAAAAAATGCAGACATTCTGCTGATGAACCATACTCTGGCCATTTAAAGGAGTAAGACAGGATGAGGAAAACTTCAAGACATGCAAAAATACTGGAAATCATTCGTAAATATGATGTGGAGACACAGGAAGAGCTGGCAGCAAGACTTGTGCAGGAAGGATGCCCGGTCACACAGGCAACCGTATCCAGAGATATTCGCGAACTAAAGCTGACAAAAGTAGCGTTAAGCAACGGCAGGCAGAAATATGCAGTCATTTCCCAGACGCAAAAAGATCTGTCAAAATACATTCGCGTTTTTAAAGATGGATTTCGTTCTATGGATATGGCGCAGAACATTCTTGTAATCAAAACCGTATCCGGTATGGCGATGGCAGTCGCAGCCGCGCTGGATGCGATGGAGTGTCATGAGATCGTAGGCAGCATTGCGGGAGACGATACGATTATGTGCGCGATTCGTACGGTTGAGGATACGATGACGCTGATGAAACGATTAAATAAAATTATAGACACATAAAAACACATGAATGAGAAAGGAGACGGTTATTGTAACCGGGGATATCGTTTTCAGTAACCGAAATAAGAAGCATGTTACATAATCTTCATGTAAAAAATCTGGCGCTGATCGAAGAAGCCGAGGTGGACTTTCGGGAAGGACTGAATATTTTATCCGGTGAAACAGGCGCTGGAAAATCCATTATTATAGGCTCTGTCGCAGCGGCGATCGGAGAAAAGGCGTCCAAAGATATGATTCGCAAAGACGCCGATTATGCGCTGGTAGAGCTTGTATTTTCTGTGGACGGGAATATCCGCCGCAGACTGGAGGCCATGGATATTCCAATGGAAGATGATCAGGTCATTTTAACGAGAAGAATTTCCGGCGGCCGGTCGGTCGCAAAAATAAATTCAGAAAGCGTGTCAGCGGCAAAACTGCGGGAAGCGGCGTCTCTGCTGATCGATATTCACGGACAGCATGAGCATCAGTCGCTGTTAAATCAAAAAAATCATCTGCAGATTCTGGATGCTTATGCAAAAAAAGAGTTTCACGGATTAAAAGAAAAACTGGCAGAAGCATATCGTGCATATATCCATTTGAAAAATGAAATTCAAAACGCTTCGATCGATACCGAACAGCGGGCAAGAGAATTATCTTTTCTGCAGTATGAGGTAGAAGAAATCGAACAGGCATCTCTGACAGCCGGAGAAGATGAAGAACTGGAAATGCAGTATCGCCGGTTTGCCAATGGGAAACAGATTATGGGCAGTATTGGTCAGGTGTATGAGCTGACTTCGGAAAACGGAGCCGCACAGATGACGGGACACGCCGTTTTGGAAATCGCAAAAATCAGCGCTTATGACGAGAAAGTCAGTCAGATGGAAGAACAGCTGCTGGAAATCGACAATCTGCTCAATGATTTTAACCGGGAACTCGCAGGATATATCGATAACGCGGATTTTGATGAAGCACGTTTTTATGAAATTGAAAAACGTCTGGATCTGATCAACGGTCTGAAAGCAAAATACGGCGGTACGATAGAGAAAATTTTGTCGGAATATGAAAAGAAACTGCAAAGAATCGAAACATTAAGTAATTATGATGTATATTTATCCGATTTGCAGCAAAAACTAAAACAAAAAGAAACAGAACTCGATGCTGTCTGCAAAAAAGTATCGGAAATCCGGCGCAGGGAAGCGAAAAAACTGACCAGACAGATTCGATCTGCGCTGATCGATCTGAACTTTTTGGATGTAAAATTTGAACTGCAGTTTACGAAAAAAGAAGATTATACGGCATCCGGCTACGACGAGGCAGAATTTTTAATATCCACAAATCCCGGCGAGCCGGTCAGACCGCTGACAAAGGTAGCTTCAGGCGGCGAGCTGTCCAGAATTATGCTGGCCATCAAAGCGGTGCTTGCGGATTGCGACGAAGTCGGCACTTTGATTTTTGACGAAATCGATACCGGAATCAGCGGACGTACCGCGCAGATGGTTTCAGAAAAAATGAATGTCATATCCAAAGATCATCAGATCATCTGCATCACCCATCTGCCGCAGATTGCAGCAATGGCAGACACGCATTTTCTTATTGAAAAAAGAGCCAGTAAAAACCAGACGCAGACAATGATTCGCATGCTGGATAAAGAAGAAAGCGTTACGGAATTGGGCCGTATGCTTGGCGGGGTAAAAATTACTGATACGGTATTAAAAAGCGCGAAAGAAATGAAGGATCTGGCAGTCGCCACAAAAAATTCCCAGAGTGAAAACAACAGATAAAGACATACTAGTACCGAATGAAAAATGAAAGACGCAGTAACAGGGCGGGATCAAAACGATAACCGAAAATACACAGTAACAGTTCAGATATCTGGGCTGTTACTGCACTGTTACAATACGCAGGAAAAGGGATGTCTGATATGTTGCAAAGATTATGGATTCAGTTTCAAAGAAAAAGAAAGCTCGCAGGTTATGCGGGTATTATAGCCGGAGTTTTGTTTGCATACGTACTTTTACTGTATTCGATACCAGATAAGATGTATGTGGAACGTGGAGAAGAACCGGATTATACGTTTGGCGTTCCGGTTACGGGAACCGTCGTAAAAAGCGCAGAAGTATTTGCAAACAAGCAGCCGGCACAAAACGGTGCGATTCATATGACGCGGCAGGCCGGCGCCGGACAGCAGACCGGAACGTACCAGGTGCTCTGCCGGCTGTTCGGCACGATTCCGGTCAAACGCGTCGCCGTCCAGGAAGTCAGTAAAAAAGAACTGCTTCCGGCAGGAACAAACATAGGTATCTATGTAAAGAACGAGCAGATTATGATTATAGGGACCGGAGAAGTGACCGATGAGTCCGGCAGCAAAAGCGAGCCAGCCAAAAATGTCGTACAAAGCGGAGATTATATTCTTGCCGTAAACGGAGAAGAAGTTACATCGAAGGCGCAGCTTGTCAAAAAAATATCTTTTTGCGACGGAAAAAAGGTCAGGCTGAAACTGCTGCGAGGGAAAGATCCGATCGAAGTTTCTGTGAAACCGGTACGCTGTGCGCAGGGAATCTATCAGATCGGCGTCTGGGTGCGGGATGATATTGCGGGCGTCGGCACGCTGACGTATGTTACGGATTCCAAAAAATACGGCGCTTTGGGGCACGGCGTTACAGACGCGGATGTCGGCAGTCTGATCGATATGGATCAGGGATCCATTTATGAGACGACAATACTGGAAGTCCGCAAGGGTCAGAGAGGGCAGCCGGGAGAAATGTCCGGCATGATTAATTATAATGAACAGTATCGACTTGGCACGGTAGAAGAAAATACAAACGTCGGAATCTACGGAACGCTTACGAATATGCCGAAGGAACTAAAAGGAGTCTCCGCCATGCCGGTGACCTATAAAGAGGGGATAAAAAAGGGAAAGGCGCAGATTATCAGCTCGGTAGAAGGCAAACGCAGATCCTATGACATCGAAATTGAACAGACCAATTATCATAGCGAGGGAAATAATAAAGGGATCCAGTTTCAGGTGACAGATGAAAGACTGCTGGAGGACACCGGAGGAATTGTGCAGGGAATGTCCGGGAGTCCGATTGTCCAGGACGGGCATATCATCGGGGCGGTGACGCATGTGTTTATATCGGATTCTAAGATGGGGTATGGGATATTTATTGAGAATATGCTGGAGCATTGAGCGTTAAGATAAAATTATATATAGATTGAAAAATGCTTCTATTCGATGTGAAGATAGGAGCATTTTTTGTACTGCTATTTAGTGTGGATGGAAATAAAAGGATGTTGATTTTTATGAAAAAAGTTTAAAGTTTTAGGTACTGCATTTTTTGTCAACTTTTGGTATAATGAAAGTAGTTGAAAAATTGAAAAATCTTATTTTTAAACAAGGGAGAGAAAAATAATGGTAGAAAAGTTAAGTAATAAAGCTGAATTATATGCAGAAAAAGCAGAAAATTTGAGGATTTTTAGTGGCTTAAAGTTATTGCATATAAAAAAGCAAGTTGAAAAATTATTATCACATATTGGAGATTATGGTTTTTTTACTGAATATACAAAACATGATATTTCACATATTGAGGAAATGTTAAAGCTGATCGAGTGGATTATTCCAGAACATACGCAGAGTGTAATGACTCCGGCAGAATGGATGATGCTCGTACTTTCTGTTTATTTTCATGATATGGGAATGTTAATTACAAAAGATGAGTTTGGAAATAGAGATACATCTGCGTTCTCTGATTACAAAAAGAGTGTATATGACCTCGATTATGGCAGAGATTATTATTTAAAAGCACATAGTTTGGGTAAAGATGAAGATATATTTTTATATCAGGAATATGTGAGAAAAAATCATGCTAAAAGAATTAAAATGTGGATATCTGGAGAGGTTGAAGGAAATACAAGTTTAGTGAAAGAAATTCAAAGTTTATTTAATCCGATGGACAATTTGTTCAAACAAGATTTAGCTATGATTTGTGAGAGCCATCATTTAAATAACCTTCAGGATTATTCTATTTATGATACTAATAAATGTTATGAATCAGCGGATGACGCAAAAGTGAATCTTCAATATATAGCTGTAGTTTTAAGAACTGCGGATTTGTTGCATATTACAATGGATAGAACACCAATTATAGAATATAATGTGTTTTGCCCAACCGACCCGATTAGTGTTCTTGAATGGCAAAAACAAATGGCTATCCGTGCAGTAAAACCGATGGAAATGAGAGATGATGAGAAGAATATAGATAAAAGCCGTCAGAGTGAAAAAATATCAATTACTGCTTATTTTGAGAGGGCAAACCAGGCAGAAGCTTTTTTTGCTTTAATGGATTATTTAAGATATGTGAAACAAGAATTGAAGTATTGTTATGAAATAATTCAAGACGCAACGAAAAAGGAAGGAACAGGTGATTATTTATTTCCATGGAAAGATATTGATGATTCTAAAATCGTTACAAAAAATTTTAGCAAAAAATTGTTGAGTTTTACACTTGATCAAAATAGCATATTGCAGTTGTTGGTTGGCCACACCTTATACAATGATAGTTCAGTAGTGCTTAGAGAACTTGTTCAAAATGGCTTAGATGCTGTCAAACTGCAAAATGAAATAGAAAGAAGAGATAAAAAAGAAATTACTAATGGTAAAATAATAGTTACTTGGAATGAATTTGATCGAATTTTGACATTTGAAGATAATGGAACTGGAATGACGGTAGATGATATAGAAAATTATCTACTTAAAGTTGGAACATCGAAATATAGCAGTCCCAATTTTAGAGAAAAGCATCCTGATTTTGTTTCAATAAGTAGATTTGGGATTGGTATTTTAACTTGCTTTCTTGTAGCTAATGACATTGAAATTATGACTTGTGCGAGTGAGAATAATGAGGCGAATAGCATAGTTTTTAGGAATGTTGATGGGAAATATCTGAGAAAGGTTTTAGATAAGAAAGAATTGCCTGGGCATATTGCAAAGCATGGAACTGCCATAAAACTGCATTTAAGAGATGACGCAGATATGCGTAATCTTGAGTATAATTTAAAAAAGTGGATCGTTTTTCCCTATTGTGAAGTAATTTTAAAAAAGGATCAGAATTCGTCAATACAGATAGGATATTATTCTCCAAAATCTGCATTGGAAGAATACATTTCAATTGGGCAATTAGACAATATTATAGTTAGAGAAGAAGAAGTTGATGGAATTTCAATTGCTTATGCACTGCAGTATAGAGAATATTTTCAGGAATACTCGATGGTAACTAGTTTCAGAAAAAATTATATAAAGGATGAGGAGCATTCGCCTGTACCAATAGGTATTTGTTTTGAAGGAATACGGGTTTCAAGTAATACGCCGGGATACTGTGGTGAAACCTTTTTGGTGATGATGAATAGTTGCAATAATAGGTTTGTAAAAACTGATGTGGCGCGTTCATCTGTAGAGGACAATGAAGGAAAAGATAAGATGCTAAAAATAATTTATGGGGTTTATAAAAAGTATATTGAAAATCAAATAGATAATTTCAAAAAGAAAGGACGATCGATGTCTTGGATTGCTTTCGAAACCAGATTTTTAATAAATGATTTAGTTCGCGTAAAAAGTGAAGTGGTAGGGGGATTATTAGAAAACGAAGATATAATGGAACAGGTTTTTGGTGATATAAATGCTATCTTATTTGAAGATGGAAGTGAAAGAAAACTTATATCCGCTAATGCTTTGAGGGAAAAAGATGTAATCAATATGTCAGAAAGTAATATGATAGATGCGGCAGAGCGTTTGTTAAAAGAGACTAAAAGCTCTATTTCTTTAGGTGGGTTAGTAAATACTATAACAAATGATCAAACAATAAAAAGTGATAATTTGTTGTGCGACTACGAGAAGAATAGCGTATTACACGCTATTGCTTTGAAGGGCAAAGGCATAAAAACAGTAACAGTGAACAAGACGGAAAGTAAGATAGACTTATGTTTTGAGAAGTATGTGGATAGTTGGATCAAAATACCACTTATAGATGACAATCGATATGATGAGTATGGATGTGTATATATACATAATAAAAATGAGAAAATACAGGGGGTAGATGAAGAATTGGGTGTAAAAACAAAATTGGGAGTGTTTTTAGACAGCAATCATGAAATTACCAAGTATTTATGTGGAAAGATGCCGAAATTTGATTATAAAAAATCCAATATAGACTTTTATGCATTGCGTTTGTTTGTTTCGCTTGTAGTTAATAAACAAAATGCATATATCCCTAGAGATAGAGGATTGGATTCTTTTGAAACATACTTTCAAAACAGGGTTGAGCATGGTATATTGGAAAGAGTACCGGATGATATCAGAGACGTTCTTTGGAAAAAAATTGATAGAAATGAACTTATTGCTTTGCTTATGAACCAAAAAATTGTTATATATGACTTAAATGATTGGTTGAGAAGAGAGAGGAAATGGTAAATGGAATTGGATAAGGAGAAGTATCTGGCAGGAGGGCAGGATATTACATCTTAGGATGGAGAGCTTGTAGAACAAGAAAGGGACAGGCTGAAAAGATAAAAAACAGTAGGACAGCAGATATGAGAGAAAAGAGTCGGAGCGGGGGGGGGTGGCTGGAGGTATCTGAATCAAACCTGGAAAAAGGACTTACGAGGGATCTGCTTAGGGGTTGGTGCAGAAGGTAGTGGTCAAATCAATACGACAGTATGGAAATCAGGACATAAAATGAGGGGATTTTGAAAATGGACAGTGAAAATCTGGGACAGGCAAAAAAACGGAATGCGAAGGTATGGATTACAGAGGTTGCGATTGAAAAAGTTCCGTTTATAGAGTATAAGGGGCTGACAGAAAAGCAGAATGAGAATATTCAAAAGATTGCACAGGAAGTACTGCGTCTGTCAAGAGAACAGAACGAAAGTAATGAAGTTGCAATTACATGTGATCTGGCAGATGAAAACATGATGGATAATTATGGAGTTGCATTTGGAGATGAAATGAGCGTTAGTGTGAATGCAGACACTCTTTCTTTCCATATACTAATGACGGCACGGGAGGCAACGGTAATTGTACTACATAACCATCCGTCAACCAAGACTTTTTCCGTAAATGATTTGAGATATTTATTTGTGTATGCTAAAATAAAAATGTTAGTAGTGGTATCAAATCAGGGAACTATTCATTATATCATGAAAGAGAAAAAATATGATCGAGAAGATGCTTTAAAATTGTTGAAGGAATGTGTTGCAGAAAATAACAAGAGTAATAATGCAGTTACAAACGCCTATAAAGCATCTGTATCTTTTCTGTCAAGGTGTAGTGAAGCTGGGTTATTTTATCGTTAGAAGGAGGGGCCGCAATGAAAAAGATGGAAAAATTTCAGGTATATCCTATGGATGACAATGCTGTGATTACGGAAGACTTTTTTTCAATGCCTTTGATTGATGGAAGTGAGGACTATGAGTATGATGAAGATGAAATGGCTAAAAGTGTGGAGAAAGCCAGGCTTGCAAGGGAGTACTGCAGGAAAATAGAAAGGGAAAAATTACTAAAGGTTTAATATACTAAATGATTTTAAATTAATTAAATGTAAGTATAACAAATTTCAAATGATGATTGAACAAAATAAATATTATTTTTACAATATATATTTGGTATGTGTTGAGTATAAGAGTGGGTTATGGGCTTTATATAAGACGCATGAAGATTATAAATTTCCCAACAAATTTCGACAGCCCAAAAGGGTTTGTCGAAAAAAATACGAAAAAAAGTGCTGTCCCTGGCTTGACACATACTTGTCCGGGAGTCCGATTGTCCAGGACGGGCATATCATCGGGGCGGTGTACTAGTGTACTGGCTCGCTGATATTTAGACTGATGAATAATTCAAATATCAAATATATTTGCTGTTTTTATACATATACGAATTAGTTCAAATATCAATAGGCCAGCACACTAGTAGAGCATGTCCCGCATTTTTGATTCAAACAGCGGGTCTCTTTTTTCACAGTAATATTTGACCTTAAAAGGCTTTATTTCAGATGCTTTCAGGATTTGCCCTACCCTTGCCTTTGTAATCGTTTCCAGGCGCGGGAACCCTGCCTGCGCCGCATGGCCCTGTATATATTGATGGAGGCTTTTCAGCGTCCACAGTTCCTGCGCGTAGCCCAGATCCGCCGGACGCAGGCAGGCGGCATTGATCATCCATGCCTTTGCAGCATCCGTAATTTCAACCGGATGCCCGCTGCGGGGCGCATCAGACAATGCTGCCTTAACGCCACCCTCAAAATATTTGCGGATACAAAGCCGTACGGTATTAATACAAATGCCAAGCCCTTGTGAAATATCTTTATCCGTGCGGCCTTTTTCTTTTAGCAGGAGTATGCGTGAACGGTCAACCGTTTGTGCCTGGGCGGTTCGAGTCCTACAAATTTTTTGAAGGTATTGTCTGTCTGTATCTGAAAGATTTATTGTATAAGGGCGTTTTGACATAGTCTTTATCCTCCGTAAATGTGGTTTTTAACAAGACTATTATAACATATATTTTAACTATCGCATACTTATTTTATGTTCTACTAGAAGGGTGAAAAGTGAAAATTCACAAATGCTTTACAGGTTATATGAGAAATATTTTTTTACACCAGTGGATGTAGAGAATAAGGTTAAATCACAAAAAAGTTTAACAAAAGCATTTGTAGACAAATTTTTTTCTGATTTACATCTTGATGTGCGTAATAAGGAAAAAGCTATTATAGATGCAGATATATTGGTAGAAAAATATATTTCCATTAATGGGGACAATGAAAATATATTTAAAGAAGGTAGACCAGCATATCTAATAAAAGTAACAGCAGATGATGAACTGGAACTTACCAGAATTGACACTGCTTCTTATAAAAAAGTACCGTTACAATATACAGAAAATTTTTTCGATAGCAAGAAATCTGTTGTAAAGAGTAAAAAGTGTAATAGGTTGAATCTGATTTTTAAGCGAAAAGATGAAAGATATTTATGTGGTAATCCATTAGTTGTCCAGTTTGGAACCAATATAAATTATGGATATTTCAAAACTGTACAGTATGCAGAGGAGGATGATATACAAAATGTTTTACAAGCAATTTTTGAAAATTACTGACATTTTAAATCCTGAATTTGTTGAAAATTTTGACTATTGGCTCGCAACACTGCCTGGAAATAATCAGAAAAATATTACGCCTCTGCTGTTGCAGCCAGGTATTACAGAAGATGAACTTATAAGAGCAATAGAAGAAAGGCTTAATCAGGGTGAATGCGCAGCAGTAAATTTTTCTAAAGCTGATTCACTTTCAAATAAAAAAGAAGATATATATGAAATTTACTATAATCCAAGTGAATCAGCGTATGACAGGTTTAATGAATTAAAAGATAAACTTGATTTGGATTATGGGAAGAATACAACTGCCAAAGGGAAGGCTCTTGAAGAATTGATATTGAATATTTTTAATCAGATAAAATATGTCAGGGTAACGAATGATGTAAAGACAAAAACAAATCAATTTGATTGTACATTATTGTGTGGAATAAATACTGGATATCCATCTGTGTTTAATTATCTGGCACCTTGTTTTATTATTGAATGTAAAAATGAACCAGATAAAAAACCTAACAATACTTATACCAATAAACTGGAAAGTATCATGGATACCAGCGACGCGCAATTTGGGATCGTATTCGGTAGAAAAAAAGCAACCAGTACATGCTTTGATATTTCAAGGGAGCATTATTTAATAAACAAAAATGCATCCAAACAAAAAATTATAGTTACCTGTTGTGATGATGATCTAAAATATATTATAGATAAAAAGGTGAATCTATTGCAGTATATAGAATACAAAATTTTTCAGGTTACAAGTAACAGTCCTACAGCTACATACGAAATGTTTAATAAAGATTTAAGTGTAGAGGACTTATAGAATATTTTTTGAATTGATACAGACAATAGATGATTTATAAGTTGTGGGTTTTGTAAAAAGTAAATAATAACATAGAGTTAGAGTGTATAACAGGATTCTTAATTGTTATGGAAGCTATAAACTTGATTATTATGGGAATGTATTTAAAGTCATTTTTCGACAGCCAGTAAAGGTTTGTCCAAAAAATATGAAAAAAAGTGTTGTCCCTAACTTGACACACTCGTGTCCGGGAATCTGATTGTCCAGGACAGGCATATCCAAAAACGTCTGCCAAATGTCACGAATGGTCTCCCGTAATACCAGTTTATGGATTGCAATCTCAAAGTGAATGTGCTATGCTAATATATAACTAAAAGTTTTACGCTGACAGCCAAATATCAGATGTCAGGATATGGAAGTCCATATTTTTATTCAAAGGAGTGATGACAATGAATGTAAATTCAAATTTTTTCGGTGGAGCGGGAAGTTCTAACTTCTTCTCAGACTATGCCAGCATTAGAAACGGCAGTTATCGGAGGCTTTTAAAAGCATATTACGGCGGAAATAATAATACAAGTACAACCGCCGGCGCAAGAAGCAATACCAGCAATGTGCTTGACCGGATTCTGGAAGAAAGAAAGAATCCGAAACTTTCCGAGCAGACCAGCGAGGCTAATTCCAAGCTGACAGCAGGAATACCGACCCTGACGAACGCGGTGAAGACTTTACAGAATGACACAACGTATACCGCTTCAGAAGACGGCAAAAAGAGTGCGCAGGATAAGGTGGTTTCGGCACTAAAATCATACGTGTCAGAATATAATGACGTTGTAAACGCGGCAAAGAAGTCCACATTGTCAGGTAAGACATCACATGTCGCAAGCATGATGAAAAGCACGTCTGAGAATGCCGATAAGCTCAGAGAAATCGGTATTTCAGTGAATGCGAATGGTACGCTTCAGTTTATTGAGGGTCAGGCAAAGCGGGCAGACATCTCTAAAGTACAGGATCTGTTTTCCGATGACAACAGCATGAGCTATGGCTCTACAGTGCTGTCCAGACTTCAGTTTGCAGGCGTGACCTCCGGTACTACAAACAGTACGGAAAAAGAAGACAGCGTAAGCTCAGTTACCGGCGCGGCTTCTTTTCTGGCAGACAGCAAAACGCTTGCGTCAGATGCGTTATATGAAAAAGTCAAAGATAAGAATGGGAAAGAGACCTACGATGTTGACAAGATTTTATCTGCAGCGAAGAGTTTTGTAAAAAATTACAACGATATGTTCGAAACTGCCGGTTCCAGTACAAATTCCGGCGTAACGACGAATCTGTCTTATATCAGGGAAAAAACGGAGAAAAACAGACTGGCATTGGCACAGTTTGGAATTACTCTGGATGCAAAAAATAAAATGAGTATCGATGAGGATACCTTTAAAAAAGCAGATATGTCCAATGTACAGAAGTTCTTCAAAGAATATGGAAGTTCTGTCGGCACGAATGCTTCACTGGTAGATCATTATTTAACTTCCATGGCAAAAAATGCGAATGGTTACACGTCTGCCGGTACTTATAATGTACAGGGGAATTCACAGTTTAACGATTTTATTTAATGGATGCGTCAAAGGCGGCAGTCTCAGCGCGCAGTAAGGTGATTTGAGCGAAAGCCAGTTTGTTTTATCATTTTTTGATGAAAACAGGCTGGCTTTTGGTGTAACAGGAAATAGCTGGAAGGATCAGCGGGAACATTTTTGTTGGAAAAGTATTGGAATCTATGCACAAAGTGTGTACAATGTACAGGTGCAGATTATTTTTTTTCATTTATGTCGATAAAAAATAAGAATGCATTTCTATATTTATGGACGGAGGATATAAAATGAGAACGGAATCGAATGAATGGAGACCATATGGTAAAATCATTTATCAGAAACAACATTTTATTGTCAAGCAGGTAGCGATGCTGCCGGAGAAAGCGGCGGAATACGACGATGCTTATGATTACGCCTGCTGCCCGATTCAGTCCTGGCAGCATACGGATTTACATAAGCTGTTTGACGACTGGCGCAAACAGTTTGCCAAGGCGCCGGGAAATGGCATCTGTAAGCGCATCCCATGCGTCTGTTATCCGGACGATATGACCTTTCGTGCAGCTTATCTGGCAGGACTAAAACACAGTACCTTTATAAAGGCTATGAAAGACGATATGGAAAGCGGATGGGAAAAAGCAAGGATTGCCGCGCTCGATCAGGTAACGAAAGCGACAAAATCAAAAAATATGAAAGAGATTTGCAGAGCTGTCGGTTATCCGCCGTTTATTATAGCCGCACTTGGGAAAGCGCTGCTTGGGTTTGAGGAAGGAGACGCAATGCCGCAGATCGCCCGGTTTTATGAGGAGCTGATTACCGGTATCCTTTGCGTGCCTGTCGAACAGCCGGATGAACTGGCATTTAAAATATCTGATCACACATGGAAAGCGATCGATGCGAAAGAATTTAATTACTAATCTGTATCCCAAAGAAAAGCGGGACATGCATGTAAGAATGATGGATGGAAAGAACGTTAAGGAGATTATCCCAAAGGAAAGCGGACATAAAAGAAGCTAAAACATATTTTGAACAACAAATGGGGGAGATCTCTGCAGGGCGGCAGATAAAGATTATTTGAAAGCGTGGCAAATAAATATTTCCTTTACAAAAATGGTATACTTTTTCTGAGGATGGTTTTATAGCAGGAAGAAAATAGAAAGAGGAAAAGCAGAATGACAGATTATAAAAAGTGTGCGGAAGAAATTTATGAAATTCTGGGCGGGAAAGAGAATCTGATCCGTGCGGATCATTGTGCAACGAGATTGCGGATTGCGACGCGGCAAAACGATGAAGCGGATATGGAAAAGCTGGAGCATGTCGATGGGGTAAAAGGCGTCTTTAGCAATAACGGACAGATTCATCTGATTCTTGGGCCGGATGCGGTTACAGAGGTATACGATGAATTTCTAAAAGTAAGCGGTCTTGCGCAGTCTTCGGTAGCAGAGAAAGAGGCGGCAAAAGATCCGTCAGCCTTTCAGCGGGTGATCAGGGCGCTGGGTGACGTATTTTAATATTTTGATCCTGAATGGTCAGGAAGATACATGTTTGCATTGAATTCCTCTCTGCACTGATATATAATAAATATCAGAAGCAAACCTGACCTGTGTTTGGAATTGTTTTTTAGGAATATTTTCAATACAGGTACAGGATGCAGAGTTTAATGAGGGGAAGCGATAATATATGAAGGGGTTTGGCAGAATATACAGCAGAGGAATGTTGACGTTTGTTGTATATCTTTTTTTTGCAGTATCTTATTTTGCAGTATCTGATTTGACACGATCGGACGTAATAGCTGCAGAAGCGGCAGTATCTGACAGTCAGACGGTAAAAGCGGGTATTTTTTCTTTTGATGGATATCATATGAAAGACGCGGACGGTAATCTGTCCGGCTATGGTATTGAATTTCTGGATCTGGTTTCGGAATATTCCCATTTGAATTTTGAGTATACAGGTTATGACAAGTCCTGGAACGATATGCTGGATATGTTAAAGTCTGGATCGATCGATGTGGTGACTTCTGCAAGAAAAACAAAGGAGCGGGAGGCAGATTTTGCATTTTCGATTCCGATTGGCAGGAATTGCACCGTTCTTTCTGCAAAAACGGGGAACGATCAGCTGCAAAGCGGCGATTATCGGACCTATGAGGGAATGACGGCAGGCGTGATCAGGGGGAGCAGTCAGAATGCGGCGTTTGCAAAGTTTGCAGAAGAAAAGGGGTTTTCTTATCGAATCAGAGAATACGAAGATTCCGGTCAGCTTACAGACGCATTGCAAGACGGCAGCATCGACGCGGCACTTTCCAGCGATCTTAGAAAGATGGAAAATGAAAAACTGCTGGAGACGATTTCTTTGGAACATTTTTATGCGATTGTCAGAAAAGATGAGAAACAGCTGCTGGATGAAATCAATTATGCGGTAGAACAGATGAATATTCATGAAGGAGACTGGAACAATGTATTGTATTATAAATACTATGGTCCTGTCTATGCGCCGGCGGATTCATTTACCAAACGGGAAGAGGCATATATTCAGGATGTTCTTGCAGGAAGAAAAAAGATAACAGCGATAGCGATGGTCGACCGCATGCCGTATTCGTTTGAAGAAAATGGTGTGTTAAAAGGTGTAATACCGGACTATTTTAAAGAAGTGATGCAAAAAGCCGGTCTGCCATACGAACTGATTGTGCCGAAAGACCGGACAGAATATTATGAGCTGGCGGATACCAATGGCGTAGATGTGGTAATAGATAAAAGGACGTCGGATGTTTCCATGCGGAAGGGGCAATATGGCGGATTTTACACAGACAGCTTTCTGACAACAGGTATGGCAAAGGTAATGAGAAAAGACTTCAGGGGAGAGATCCGATCGGTAGCGGCAGCCAAAGAGCAGGGAAGCGAACCACTGGAGCATGGACTGACCGATAATGTGAAGGTTCTGGACTATGAGACAAGAGAACAGGCGTTAAAAGCGGTACAGAATCATAAGGCAGATGCCGCGTATGTATACACCTATGCGGCGCAGCAGTTTGTCAGTCAGGATACTACAAATTCTCTGCATTACAGTATCGTGAACGGCGCTCAGTTTGATTTTCAAATGTATGTCCGAAACAGCAGCGACCATGAGCTTGTAACCATATTAAATAAGTGTATCCGGCAGATGCCTCAGGATATACAAAGTCAGCTGATTGCAAAGTATACTTCGCATGCGCCGAAGGATGTGACATTTGCGCAGTTTATCAGGGCGCATCCCGGATTTTTGGTAATTCTTGTACTGGCTGTGGCGCTGGCGGCCGGTGTCATTGGGATTTTGTTTTTACGTGCAGGATGGAACCGGAAAGTACTCGCGGCAGTCAGCCAGTCAAAGAAAGAGCTGGAAGCCCAGCTTGCGATTGTAAATGCGCTTAGCAGAGATTATGTCAATGTTTTTGCGGTGAATGTCAGAGAAGCCTCTTCGAGAGTGATAAAAAGCAACGGATATGTGGCCTGTGCCCTGAATCTGGACGCGGAGGACCGGTTTTCCTATGTAAAAGTGCTGCAAAGTTATGTGAAAGATCGCGTTCATCCGCAAGACCAGCAGTATCTCGCAAAAGCGCTTTCTTTAGAAAAAGTGACGGAACAGTTAGAGAAAGCGGATGAATATACGGGGAGTTTTCGTATCCTGGATCACGGAGAGACGCACAATTTTCAGTTTACATATGTAAATGTTGATGGGATCGGACAGACGAACAAAGGTATCATACTGGCAGGATTTCGTAATATTGACGAGATGGTGCGCAGGGAAAAGGAACAGAAAGAGATACTGGCAGAGGCGCTGGCAGAAGCGAATCATGCCAATCATGCGAAAACGATGTTTTTAAACAATATGTCGCACGATATTCGTACACCGATGAATGCGATTATCGGATTTACTTCGCTGGCTGCCACGCATATAGAACATACAGATCTCGTCCGGAGTTATCTGGATAAAATTATGACGGCCAGCAGACATCTGCTGAGTCTGATTAACGACGTGCTGGACATGAGCCGGATTGAAAGCGGCAAGGTGCGGATTGAAGAAAAGGAAGCTGGTCTGCCGGAGATGATCCATGACTTGAAAACGATTGTACAGTCGGAGATCAAAGCAAAGCAGCTGGAATTTCATATCGATACCGTGGATGTTACAAACGAGCAGATTATCTGCGATAAGCTGCGTCTGAATCAGGTGTTGTTAAACACGATCAGCAACGCAATGAAATATACGAAGCCGGGAGGTATGGTAAGCGTCAGAATCATTCAGACAAACAACGCGCCTGATGGCTACGCTTCCTATCAGTTTCGGATCAAAGACAACGGGATTGGCATGAGCAAAGAGTTTTTGAAGCATGTGTTTGAACCGTTTGAGCGGGAACAGACCTCAACGGTCAGCGGCATTCAGGGAACCGGACTGGGGCTTGCCATTACAAAAAATATCGTGGATATGATGAACGGGACGATTACGGTAGAAAGTGAAGAAGGGAAAGGAACCGAGTTTGTCATCTGCTTTCAGTTTCGTACCGCGGATCATCCGGTCAAAACCGGCCGGGTGGAGCACCTGGCAGATCTGCGCGCGCTTATTGCGGATGACGATGTCAATACGTGTATGAGCGTAAGTAAAATGCTTTCTTCGATCGGTATGCATCCGGACTGGACGACGCAGGGCAAAGAAGCAGTGGTACGTACGAAATTTGCGCTGGAGCAAAACGATCCGTATACCGTATACATTATAGACTGGCTGATGCCTGATTTAAACGGTATTGAAATCGTACGCCAGATACGCCGGATCATCGGGGATCTGCCGATAATTATTATACTGACTGCTTATGACTGGGCAGATGTGGAAGAAGAGGCAAAAGAGGCAGGAGTTACGGCATTTTGTGCCAAACCAGTCTTTCTTACCGAACTGCGCGAGCTTCTGACCGCCTCGGCAGCCGAGGGGAAAGATAGCAGAAAGCAGGAAACAGACGAAGCCGGGAAATTGTTCTGCGGGAAAAAGATACTGCTTGTAGAAGACAATGAGATTAATCAGGAGATTGCGAAAGCCATTCTGGAGGAAGCCGGCTTTGCAATCGATCTGGCAGACGACGGTTCGGTAGCTGTAGAAATGATGGAACAAGCGCCGGGACATACCTACGATCTGATTCTGATGGACATACAGATGACCAGAATGAATGGCTATGATGCCACGCGGGCCATTCGTGCGATGGATGATCCGGTAAAGGCGCAGATCCCGATCGTGGCCATGACCGCAAATGCGTTTGAGGAAGACAGGCAGCTGGCGCTGGAGGCCGGTATGAACGATCATGTGGCAAAGCCGATCGATGTAGACAGGCTTATGGAGACACTGAGAAATATTTTGTCTTTGGATGCGTAACGCGGCAGGATTTGTGATAAATCATCGATGGATAGTCCGGAGAAAAACATGTATACTGATAAAGATAAGAGGAGTCAGGATATGACGTAAGGATTGAAAACCGGAAAACAGAAGGATGTCGTTTCATGTTTTCTGGTTTTTCATAGATGCTGGCAAATCATGCCGGCATGGCAGCATAAGTAAAGAAAATGAAAGAGATGAAGGAGGAGACGGTATGGTCAATCGTTTTGTATTGAATGGAATATCTTATCATGGAAAGGGGGCAATCCGGGAGATCCCTGGAATTATTAAAGAGAAAAGACTGAATAAGGCATTTATTGCGACAGATCCGGATCTGGTAAAATTTGGCGTTACCAAAAAGGTGACGGACCTGCTGGATGAAAACGGTCTGGAATATGAGATATATTCAGACATCAAGCCAAATCCGACCATTGAAAATGTGAAGTCTGGCGTAGAAGCATATAAAAAATCCGGGGCGGATTATATGATCACGGTCGGAGGCGGGTCTTCCATGGATACCGGCAAGGCAATCGGTATTATTATCAACAATCCGGAATTTTCAGATGTGCGTTCTCTGGAAGGCGTCGCACCGACGAAAAATCACACGGTATTTACGATTGCAGTACCGACTACGGCAGGCACTGCAGCAGAAGCAACGATCAACTACGTGATTACAGATGTGGAAAAGAAGCGTAAATTTGTCTGTGTGGATACGAATGACATACCGGATATTGCGGTTATCGATCCGGATATGATGTCCACAATGCCGAAAGGTCTTACAGCCGCAACCGGCATGGATGCGCTGACACATGCCATTGAGGGGTATACGACAAAGGCGGCATGGGAACTGGCTGACTGTCTGAACCTGGAAGCGATTCGACTGATTGCAAAGAACCTGCGCGGGGCAGTTCATAATGAGTCAGAAGGACGTGAGGGCATGGCGCTTGGACAATATGTGACCGGCATGGCATTCTCGAATGTCGGACTTGGAATTGCGCATTCCATGGCACATACGCTGGGCGCTGTCTATGATACGCCGCATGGAGTCGCATGTGCAATGATGCTGCCGATTGTTATGGAGTATAACCAGGAAACAACCGGGGATAAATTTAAATATGTTGCAGAAGCGATGGGTGTGGACACAGCGGGTATGGATCAGGCAGCGTACCGCAGGGCTGCCATCGACGCAGTGCGGCAACTGTCTGCCGACGTAGGCATTCCGGCAAAGCTGGAAGCATTAAAGGAGGAGGATCTGGACTTTCTGGCAGAATCTGCATATGCGGATGCATGCTGTCCGGGGAATCCGAAAGAGACATCGGTAGAAGACTTAAAGGAACTGTTCCGTAAGCTGATGTAATAGCGGGAGCCGCAAGTCAAAGCAGGCAGTCAGACCGCCGGCTGCGCCGGTGGTCTGACTGGAACCGGTATTTGTTAAACGCGGGAAGGCGATGAAAATACATACTGTGACAGCCGTTCAAAAGCGTCTTTTACTCTCGACA
This sequence comes from uncultured Eubacterium sp., assembly GCA_910577225.1. GTDB lineage: Bacteria > Bacillota > Clostridia > Lachnospirales > Lachnospiraceae > Eubacterium_J. Next base: position 24,182 of record CAJTMV010000025.1, read on the forward strand.
GCGGCAGCGCCAGATTCATCCGGATATGGCAGGGACCGTAAAAAGGCCTGCCGTCCTGCCAGCCGACGCCTACGTCCCATCCGGCCTGCAGCAGCTGATCGATCGTCTGCTGGCGGATACGGCACCAGTCGGTGCAGTCCAAAAACAGCATATAAGTCCCCTGCGGCCTGGATACCGAAATATGTGCAAAGTGGGCGCTGATATAGTCGCAGGCGTACGCTGCATTGGTGCTTAACGTCTGGCAGAGCTCGTCTGTCCATTCCTGTCCATCCGGACTGTAGGCGCCGATTAACGCATGCATGGACAGGACATTGATGCTGTTATAATGCGTTTTTTCACCTTTGGATGTAATCCGGTCCCGTAAAGAGCGGTTATAAATAATGTGATAACTGCCAATCAGTCCGGCCAGATTAAACGTCTTGCTTGGAGCGTAAAACGCAGCCGTATGTTCATGGGCATACGCGCTTACGGACTGGGTTGGTATATGTTTGCTGCCGTTTAACAAAATATCGGACCAGATTTCATCGGAAATCACGATGACTTCGTTTTCTTCGAAAATCTTCATGGCCTGTTCCAGCTCCCGGCGTTCCCAGACACGTCCGGAGGGATTATGAGGCGAGCAGATGATCGCTACATGGATATGATGCGCTTTGATTTTGTCCTCCATATCGGTATAATCCATACGGAAGACGCCCTGCGCATCTTTTTTTAGTTCGCTGCGAATGATCCGATAGCCGTTTTGCGTCAGACATTCTGTAAAACCAATATAGGCAGGACTGTGCAGCAGTACCGCGTCGCCGGGAGACGCATAACTGCTCAGCGCGGAGATGACGCCGCCAAGCACGCCGTTTTCGTATCCAATATGTTCTTTACAAAGTCCGGTAATACCATTGCGCGTTTCGTGCCAGCGGATAATGGCATCGTAGTAGTCGTCGCTGATATCAAAATAACCGTATGCCGGATGATTCGCACGAGCAATCACAGCTTTCGGGACAGCTGGCACAGTCGGAAAATTCATATCGGCAACCCACATGGGGATAAAATCAAAACCATCCTTTGGCAGTCCCGGCGCGTTCGGGTCGTGTCCCGGCCCGTCTACGGCGACGGCATCTTTTCCGGAACGTTCCATGATGGATGTAAAATCGTATTTCATTTACAGGTCCTCCTTTGCGTACAGATCGTATGTACAGATCTGTGTCTGATGATTCGTTGCTTTCAGTATATACTATTTTGGGAAAGTGTCCAGTGCAAAATTTTTTCTGCCGTTATTTTTTGGATTACGGGCTAAATTTGAATCATGCGCTGCCGCGGACGGGAACGATGGTTCCTTGTCCATGCGGAAGACGCGTAAATTTAAAAGTAGAAGGATATTGAAAGACTGCACGGAAAATATGTTGAATTATTACAAAAAAATGCGGACAAAATGCCTGACTGACATGAAAATGACTAAATGAGAAGAAAAAACACTTGACATACTTTGTGTAAATTGCTAATATAATATACAGATAGAAACAGTCAGATACAAACATTTGGACAGTAATTGAATGGTATGTCAGACCAGATTTTATAAATGAATCCTAAGGGAGAAAAGCCGATTGATTTATAAAAATTGGCTTTTTATATTTTGAGGATATTCCTGTATTGCGTAGTCCGGATGAAAATATGCAGCTTTCTGGAAAGCTGCCAGATGAAATGGAGGAAGGGTATGGGGTTATTTGATTTTATGAAAGGAAAGAAGGAACTTTCGCTCGGCGCGCCAGTCAAAGGGGAATGCATTCCGATTGGCGAAGTGGCGGATCCGACTTTTGCAGATGAGATTTTAGGAAAAGGGATGGCAATCCGGCCATCGGATGGCAGAGTGTACGCGCCGGCTGACGGTAAAATAAGTACGGTGTTTCCAACCGGTCATGCCGTAGGTCTTACCACCGCAGACGGAGCGGAGCTTCTGATTCATGTGGGACTCGATACGGTTCAGTTAAAAGGAAAGCATTTTCAGGCGTTGGTGCAGGCGGATCAGCAGGTAAAAAAAGGGGATTTACTGCTGGAGGCCGATCTGGAAGCGATCAGGGGAGAAGGGTACGATACGGTCATTCCGATGATCATCTGCAACAGCGATGAATTTTCGGATATCAAATGTAAGACGGAAGGTACGGCGGATATCGGGGAACAGGTAATGACTTATTCGAAATAAAGTTAGTTAGAGAGTTGGTCAGATAGAAGAGCTGGAAAACAGAAGCAATTTTCCGGCTGTCTATAGAAAATCATCGGGTATGCAACGTCGCCAGGTCGGAGTATATCCAAAACAAGGGGGTAAGTTTTTATGATGAAATTTTTTCAGCGACTGGGTAAATCTTTGATGCTGCCAGTGGCATGTCTGCCAGTGTGTGGTATTCTGATGGGTATCGGGTATATCCTGGCGCCTGCGGCGATGGCAGGCGAAGTTGCCGGATTTACAGCCGGCGGAGCAATGTACACGGTTGGCCTTTTCCTGATTAAAGCGGGCGGCGCTTTGATAGACAATATGGCATGGCTGTTTGCCATCGGCGTCGCTGTCGGGATGGCGGATGACGGAGACGGAACTGCAGGTCTTGCAGGACTCGTATCGTTTCTGATGATTACGACTCTGTTAAGCAGCGCCACAGTAGCAGGCCTTACAGGAAGAGACGCGGATCCTGCATTTGGAAAGATCCAGAATCAGTTTATCGGTATTATCGCAGGTCTGATTGGTTCTTCCTGCTACAATAAGTTTAAGTCTACCAGGCTGCCGGACGCATTGTCCTTTTTCAGCGGCAAACGCGCGGTAGCAATTGTAACAGCAGTAGCATCCATTGCGACATCTGCCGTATTGTTTGTAATATGGCCGATCGTATATGGCGTATTAGTTGCAATCGGCAAGACGTTCTTAGGATGGGGCGCGATCGGAGCTGGTGTTTATACGTTCTTTAACCGTCTGCTGATTCCATTTGGTCTGCATCACGCACTGAACTCTGTATTCTGGTTCGACGTTGCAGAGATTAACGACCTTAAAAACTTCTGGGGCAATACAGGTGTATTTGGCGAAACAGGTATGTACATGACCGGATTCTTCCCATTTATGATGTTCGGACTTCCGGCAGCATGTCTGGCTATGTATCATACGGCTAAGAAGGGGAAAAAGAAAGAAGTATACGGACTGTTTGCATCAGCGGCATTCTGTTCTTTCTTTACAGGTGTTACCGAGCCGATCGAGTTTGCATTTATGTTTATGGCTCCTGGTTTGTACGTCGTTCATGCGCTGCTGGCAGGCGTTACGTCGGCAATTACCGTGGCACTGCCAATCCGTGCAGGATTCTCATTCTCCGGCGGTGCGGTTGATATGGTATTAAGTTCCTTCCTGCCGCTGGCACAAAATCCATGGCTTTTGATTCCGGTCGGGCTGGCCGTAGGCGTTATTTACTATCTGGTATTCCGCGTCGTGATTACGGCGTTCAAACTTAAGACGCCGGGCCGCGAAGACGATGACGTGGAATCCGAAAAGAGAGTCGTACTTTCCAACGATAATTTTACAGAAGTGGCAAGAATCGTACTGGAAGGTCTGGGCGGCAAAGCGAATGTGAAATCTTTGGATAACTGTATTACAAGACTTCGTCTGGAAGTCAACGATTATACGAAAGTGGATGAAAAGAAGATTAAGTCGGCAGGTGTCGCAGGCGTTATGCGGCCGAGCAAGACATCTGTACAGGTAATTATCGGTACCAAGGTACAATTCGTGGCGGACGAAATGAAGAAGATGTTATAAAAGTGTAGAGTTATGAATGAAAATCCTGGCATACCGGAGGCTTCGCGGAGTCTCCGGTAATCTTTTTGTTACCGTCTTGTTCGTTTTGTTTTCTTGCGGTATACTTACGGTACGGCGGGAATGATTTTAAGACACGCTGGGAAGACAGAGGAAGACAGGAGGATAGCATATGAAAAAATTACTGATTACATCGGAACAGCTGTTCCATCCGCAAATTCGTCAGACCATGCGTTATCAGGTCTGCGCTTTGTATGAAGACAGCCGTATGATAGAAACAGAGCTGCATCGTGCGGACACAGAAACGATACTGAATCATATTTATGTGGCGCGGGTGAAAAATGTGGTTGCCAGTCTGCATGCGGCATTTGTCGAGATTGCACAGGGAAACGTCTGTTATCTTCCGCTGGAAGATTTAAAACATCCGCTGTTTACGAAAAAGATATCGAAAAAGACACTGGTGGCAGGAGACGAGCTGGTCGTGCAGGTAGCGAAGGAAGCGGTAAAGACGAAAGATCCCGTTGTAACGACAAACCTGAGCTTTGCGGGTGAATATCTCGTACTGACAAGCTCCAACTGCAGAATTGGAATCTCTTCGAAAATATCCCGGCAGGAGCGTGTCCGGCTGCATGCATTTGCACAGACACTGCTCCGGGAGCATGCGTGTGAAACAGAAGGTTTCGGTCTGATTTTCCGTACGAATGCGGCAAATGCGTCAGAAGAGGATATACGGGAAGAATTTGCGCGGTTATGGTCTGAATATCAGACGCTTTGTGCGCATGCCGCTGCAAGAACCGCCTATTCCTGTCTGCGCAAAGAACCGCCGTTTTATTTAAAAATGCTGACGGATACGGATAAAACAGAGCTGGAAGAGGTGGTGACCGACGACCGCATGGTGTTCGAAGAACTAAAGCAGAGCGCATCCGGTCATTTTTCCGTACGTTTTTATGAAGACCGGCTGCTGCCGCTGCCACGGTTATACAATGTCGCCGGTCAGATCGAAGCGGCGTTAAAACCGCGCGTCTGGCTGAAATCAGGCGCGAATCTCGTGATCGAGCCGACGGAGGCGCTGACCGTTGTCGATGTAAACAGCGGGAAAAATATCGCAAAGAAGGACAAAGCGCTGAATCTTTACAAAATTAATCTGGAAGCGGCAAAGGAGCTTGCTTTTCAGCTGCGTCTGCGCAATCTTTCCGGTATTATTGTCACGGATTTTATCGATATGCAGGAAGAAGAATGGAAGCAAAAGCTGATGGAGCAGCTGCGTGTATATCTCAGACAGGATCCGGTTCCGGCCACACTGGTTGACATGACAAAGCTGGGCCTGATAGAAATTACGCGAAAAAAGAAAAAAAAGCCGCTGGCGGAGCAGCTTTGCGTATAAGAAAAAAGACATACTCTGAAAGGGTAAGGGCACGTTTCTTTCAGAGTATGTAAGGACAGTCAGGAGATCAGCTCTCCGATATATTTTTTGTCGGTAATGACAAGTACGCTGTCGCCGCGGCGGAATGGCTGGTCAGGACTGATATTTGTCGTCAGCTCCTCGTCGCGCCGCAGTGCGACGACGTTTAATTTATGTTTTTGCCGCAAAGACAGTTCTTTCAGATTTTTTCCGATCCACTCTTCTTTGACAGAGATCTCTACCATCCGCACTCTTTTTGACAGTTCGAAGAAATCGATAAAGTTGCCGTTGACAATGTTTCTCGCTACGCGGATACCGCCGTCCCGTTCCGGCGTTACGATTTTATCGGCGCCGATGCGCTCTAAAATGGATGTCATCGTTTTGTTTCCGGACTTTGCCAGAATAAAAGGCACGCCGGCTTCTTTGGCAGCCATAATCGCCATAATGCTCGCTTCCAGACAGCTTGTGATCGTTACGATTACGCCGTCCATATTGGAAAGGCCGAGCGTATCAAAGGCATGCAGCTCGGTAGCGTCTACCTGGATGGCCATGGTAACATGCGGCGCGATATCGCTGACGAGATCTTCATCTTTATCGATAGCCATAACGTCCGCGCCGGCGGCCATTAGTTCTTCCGCCACGCTGCGGCCAAACTCTCCCAGTCCGAAAATGGCATAGGATTTTCTGCTTTCCTGCTTTTTCATAATTTTACTCCTGTTCTGATTTGATAGATAGTTCTGTATTAGCCGACGGCCACATGTTCTTCAGGCAGCTTCGCGGCAATCTGACGGTCACGGATCGTAAATACGAGTACCATGGAGATCGGGCCGATGCGTCCCAGATACATGCAAAAACATAAAAGAATCTTTCCGGCTGCACCGATCACGGAAGTATAATCTCTGGAAATACCGACAGTACCAAGCGCGCTGTAAACTTCAAAAATCTGGTCTGCCGCGGAGCCCGGTTCAAAAAGCGTCAGGATAATGATCGCGGCGATACTGACAAAGAAACTGATCAGTACGACAGACAGCGCTTTTCTGGCCGTTTTGGGAGAAATCCTGCGGTGAAAGCAGATAATATCTTCGCGGCCCCGGATCGTGGCTATGACTGCCAGAAAAATAATCGCAAATGTCGTTGTCTTGACTCCGCCGGCGGTACCGACCGGAGAGCCGCCCGTAAACATCAAAAACAGCGTGACAATCACAGAAGGCGTCGTCAGTCCCTTTTGCGGAATCGTTACAAATCCAGCCGTACGCGTAGTGACGGACTGGAAACAGGCGGCAAGTATTTTTTGTCCAATCGTAAAGCTGCCGATCGTCTCGGGATTATGGTATTCAAACGCAAAGTATAAAACAGCTCCGGCAATCAGTAAAAACGCGGTCATAACGAGCACAATTTTGGAATGCAGCTTTAACTGTTCGAAAATACGCCGGTTTCCGCTCTCTTTCCGCAGCTTTTTTTTCATCACATCCAAAAGATCAAACCATACGATAAAACCAAGACCGCTGATAATAATCAGCGACATGGTAACGACGTTGATCCAAAGATCATGCACATAAGGGATAAAGCTGTCTGCCCCGATCAGATCGATACCGGCGTTGCAAAACGCGGACACCGCGTGAAATACGGCATACCAGATACCTTTGGGTCCAAATTCGGATACAAATACGGGCAGATAGCATACCGCGCCGATGCCTTCCACAAGAAACGTACCAAGAACGACTTTGTGCAAAAACCGGACAAGACCCTTCATGGTTTCCAGATTGAACGCGTCGCCCAGAAGCATCCGGCTGCTCAGGGACAGCTTTTTGCCCAGAAGCATCGTAAAAACAGTCGTAATCGCAATTACGCCAAGTCCGCCGATCTGGATTAAAAGCAGTATGATGATATGTCCAAACAGGTTCCAGTGGGACGCTGTTGTGACCGTAACGAGTCCGGTGACGCACACACAGCTGGTCGCGGTAAACAGAGCGTCTAAAAACGGCGTCGCCGTCCCGTCCGCCGACGTAAACGGTGTTGCCAGCAGCAGCGCTCCAATCAGGATCACGAGTAAAAAACTAAGCGTAATAATCTGTGTTGTAGTCAGATGCTTTTGTAAAACTTCCATTTCAGCCTCCGCATATTGTTTTTATAAAAGTTAAGTATAGCAAATGTATGGAAAACATGCAATAAAAATGAAACAATTGCAGCGGATTTGAGTCATCCATATTACTGTTCTCACCAGGGGCTTGCGTGTACTGAAAATCCGTAAGAACGCGTAAATTCAGCCGGGAGTGCATTCAGCTCATGGAAAATATCTTGCCAAATTGCTGCAGTTATGTAAAAATAGGACTGAAAATCCTTACATTATGAGTATGCTACGATAGAAAGAGAGACCTGTTATGATCACAAATCAAATGATTTTCCTGTACCTGTCCGCGGTGAATCTGCTTGCTTTTTCCCTGTTTGGCATCGATAAGTGGAAAGCCGTGCATCACAAATGGCGGGTACAGGAGGCGGTGCTGCTTGGATGTTCCTTTGCCGGCGGCGCGCTGGGGGCGCTTCTTGCCATGCATCTGTTCCGGCATAAGACGCACAAACCGCGTTTTCGGGTAGGGGTGCGCCTGATGCTTGCGGTACAGATCGTTTTACTTATATATCTAAAACTGTAAGTTTCTCCCGGCAAATTTTAGTGGCACATACACGCAATTTATGATAGAATATGACCATATGCGTAAAAAGTCAGTTCAAAAATATACATATCGAAGGAGACAATACAATGATTTGGGCAAAAGAAGAGACAATGTCGCGGGACGAAATCGAAGCCATTCAGCTTGCGAGACTGCAGGAGACCGTTACGCGCGTGTACGAAAAAGTGCAGCCGTATCGTAAAAAAATGGATGAGGCCGGCGTAAAGCCGCAGGATATCCGTTCGCTTGCAGATCTAAAGAGACTGCCGTTTGTTACGAAGCAGGATATGCGGGACAATTATCCGTTTGGGCTGTTTGCCGTTCCAAAGGACGACCTGGTCAGGATTCATGCTTCCAGCGGTACGACCGGTAAGCCGACGGTCGTCGGATATACGAGACGAGATCTGGATGTCTGGACCGAAACCGTGTCCAGAATCGCCGCGATGGGCGGAGCCACGAAAAAAGACGTGGCACAGATCTGCTTTGGATATGGGATGTTTACCGGCGCGCTCGGACTTCATTACGGACTGGAAAAGATCGGCGCTGCGATGGTGCCGTCCTCTACCGGAAATACGGAAAAACAGATTATGTTTATGAAAGATTTCGGCACCACGCTGCTGGTAGCGACGCCGTCTTATGCGCTGCGCATCGGTGAAGTAGCCATGCAGATGGGCCTGGATCCGAAAAAAGATCTCAGGGTAAGCATCGGCCTGCTGGGCAGCGAGCTGTTAACCGAAGCGATGCGAACGGAAATGCATAAGTTATGGGGCGAGGAGATGCTCGTAACGTCCAACTACGGCATGAGCGAGCTCAATGGCCCGGGAGTGTCCGGAGAGTGTGAATATTTATGCGGGATGCATGTGAATGAAGACTTTTTTATTCCGGAAATTATAGATCCGAAAACCGGCGAAGTACTGCCGGCAGGAGAAAAAGGAGAACTGGTAATCACATGTATCTATAAGGAAGCGCTGCCGCTGATCCGTTATCGTACGAAAGATATTACAAGACTGATCTATGAGCCTTGCAAATGCGGCCGCACGACTGTACGTATGGAAAATCTGGACGGCCGTACGGATGATATGTTAAAAATCCGCGGCGTAAACGTATTTCCGAGTCAGATCGAAGAAGTGCTGCTTGGCATCGATGAAATCGGGCCGCACTACGAGATTATCGTTACAAGAGCAAACCATACCGATAAACTGGAAATCCGCGTAGAGCTTGCCGAACCGGTAGACGAGTTTAGAAAACTGCAGGCGCTTGAGACAAAGATCCGGCATAAGCTGCGCATCGTTTTGGGGCTGGATGCCAAAATACGTCTGGAGTCCCCGAATACGCTGCAGCGATTTGAAGGCAAGGCGCAGAGAGTCAAAGATCTGAGAAATGTGTGAAACGGAAAAAGAAGAAAGGAAGTATCGAAAAGTGGAAAAAAAGATTATGCTTGGAAATGAGGCAATTGCACGAGGCGCCTATGAAGCAGGAGTAAAAGTGTCCGCCGCCTATCCTGGTACGCCAAGTACAGAAATCAGTGAACATATCGCATTATATGAGGAAATTTACGCAGAGTGGTCTCCAAATGAAAAGGTGGCTGCAGAAGTCGCAATCGGCGCGTCGGTCAGCGGCGTGCGGGCAATGGCGTCGATGAAGCACGTAGGACTTAACGTGGCGAGCGATCCGCTTTATACCGTATCCTACAGCGGGGTAAACGGCGGACTGGTATTGGTCGCGGCAGATGATCCGGGACTATACAGCTCGCAGAACGAGCAGGATACCCGCTGCGTGGCACGGGCCGCGATGGTGCCGGTACTGGAGCCTTCCGACAGCCAGGAAGCGAAGGATTTTGTAAAATTTGCTTATGAGCTCAGCGAGAAATACGATACGCCGGTGATTGTGCGCACAACGACACGCCTGGCGCATTCACAGGGAACGGTAACGATGGAAGAAAGAATCGTGCCGGAGGATAAAGTATATGAAAGAAATCCTGCAAAATTTGTTATGATGCCGGCCAATGCGATCGGGCGGCACGTATATGTGGAACAACGGATGAAGGCACTGGCAGAGGACGGCAGTAAGTTTTCCATTAACCGCGCAGAGTATAACGATACGTCGATCGGATTTATTACGAGCGGCATTCCGTATCAGTATGTCAAAGAGGCATGTCCAAACGCTTCGGTATTAAAGCTGGGAATGGTTCACCCGCTTCCGAAAAAACTGATCGAAGAGTTCGCCTCCAAAGTAGACAAACTGTACATATTCGAAGAACTTGAGCCTGTAGTGGAAGAACAGGTAAAATCCTGGGGAATCCGGGCGATTGGAAAAGAACTGTTTACCGTACAGGGTGAATATTCTGCAAACATGATCCGTGAAAAGGTCTTAAAAGAAAACTTACAAAACAAAGAGCCGGCGACGGTTCCGTCCAGACCGCCGATTTTATGTCCGGGCTGCCCGCACAGAAGCGTTTTTTCCGTTTTGAAACGTCTGGGCATCCATGCAGCCGGAGATATCGGATGCTATACGCTCGGCGCCGTGCCGCCGCTTAGCGTGATCGATACGACGATCTGCATGGGCGCGAGCATTTCCACACTGCATGGGATGGAAAAGGCCAAAGGAAAAGAGTATATCAAAAACTGGGTGGCGGTCATTGGCGATTCCACATTTATGCATACGGGCGTAAACTCTTTGATGAACATGGTATACAATCAGGGAACCGGAACCGTGATCATTCTGGACAATTCCACGACAGGCATGACCGGACATCAGGATCATGCCGCGACAGGAAAAACGTTAAAAGGTCAGACCGTTTTGGCAATCAGCATTTACGATCTGTGTAAATCCATGGGAATCGAACATGTCGTCGAAGTCGATGCGTTTGATACCGCGCAGCTGGAGCGTATCATAAAAGAAGAGACAGCTGCGGACGCCGTTTCTGTCATTATTACAAAAGCCCCTTGCGTTCTGTTAAAAGGAAACGTATTTCCATATAAGTGCCAGCCGGTGGAAGATCAGTGCAAAAAGTGCGGGATGTGTCTTAAGCCAGGCTGTCCGGCACTGACAAAAAAAGCAGACGGCACGATTGCCATCGACGATACGATGTGCAATGGCTGCGGGCTGTGCGAACAGTTGTGTAAATTTGGCGCGATCAGGCGGGTACAGGCATAAAAAAACAGATCCAGACAGGTACAGGAGGAAACTATGACAAAAAATATCATGATCGTAGGCGTCGGCGGACAGGGAACGCTGCTGACCAGTCGTATATTAGGCGGTATTACGTTAGAGGCCGGATATGACGTAAAGTTATCGGAAGTACACGGAATGGCGCAAAGAGGCGGCAGCGTTGTTACATTTGTGCGTTACGGAGAAAAAGTAGCGGAACCAATCGTGGAACAGGGACAGGCGGACGTGCTGATTGCGTTTGAAAAATTAGAAGCGCTGCGTTACGCGCATTTTTTGAAAAAGGACGGCGTGTTAATTATCAACGATCAGCAGATAGATCCGATTACGGTTGTAACGGGCGCTGCAGAATATCCGGAAAACATTATCGAAAACCTGGAAAAAGAGCATACGGTATATCAGATCGACGCGATGAAAGAAGCGAAAAAAATAGGAAATGCGAAAGTATTTAATATTATCGTCCTTGGTATGGCTGCCAGACATATGGATTTTTCAAAGGAAGCATGGTTAGACGTGATTAAAAAAACCGTTCCGCCAAAGACCGTGGAAATGAATCAGAAAGCGTTTCTATCCGGTTATGAATGCTGAATTGAATCAAAAACAACGCAGTTTGGACATGTCAATGTATAAAACCGCAGAATGGAGGGAACTATGTTTATTAAGCAGTTGTCAGTTTTTATCGAAAATAAGGAAGGACGTCTTACAGAAGTGCTCGATGCGCTGAAACAAGAACAGGTCAGCGTGATTTCGCTAAGCCTTGCGGATACGAGCGAATATGGCCTGCTGCGTATCATTACAAACAATCCGCAGGCAGGACAGGAAGCGTTAAAGGAAAAAGGGTTTTCGGCTATGCTTTCCGATGTTCTGGCCGTAAAGCTGTCCCATCGTGTAGGCAGTCTGCAGGAAATTCTCAGCCATGTCTGCGAGGCAGGACTGAACGTGGAATATATGTACGCATTGTCCAATAAAGAAGACGATGCTTCGATCATCTGCAGGATATCCAATGGAGATGAGGCTGCGAAGCTGTTAAAAAGCAAAGATGTAGAACTGTACAGCCAGGAAGATATTATAAGGATTTTTGACAGAAGGCTGTAAGAGCAGAACAGGAGTGTAAAGCCATGATTGTTGATTTCCATACACATATTTTTCCGGAAAAAATAGCGGTAAAGACGATTCGAAAGCTGGAAGCAAAAGCAGGGGTAACGGCGTTTGCGGACGGAAGGGAAGAAAGCCTTATACAGTCCATGAAAAAAGCGGGCGTGGATATTTCTGTCGTACTGCCGGTAGTTACCACACCCGAACAGTTCGACACGGTGAATCATTTTGCCGCGGCGCTGAATGAAAAATACCGGGACGCGTCCATACGTCTGGTGTCGTTTGGCGGGATTCATCCGGATTCGCCGGATTATAAAAAGCAGCTGCGTACGATTCAGGCGCTTGGTCTGTCAGGCATTAAGCTGCATCCGGATTATCAGAATACGTTTTTTGACGATATCCGGTATATGCGTATTTTGGACTATGCGTCGCAGCTGGGCCTTACGACGGTGGTACATGCCGGAATCGATATCGGATATCCGGATAATGTGCGCTGTACGATTCGCGGTATTTGTAAAGTACTGGATGAGGTTGGGCCAAAACAGCTGGTACTTGCGCATTATGGCGGATACCGGCTTTGGGAAGACGTGGAACGGTATATAGCCGGACGGGATGTATACCTGGACACGGCTTACACGGCGGATGTGATAGAGGACGACATTTTCCGAAAGATTTTGAAAAAACATGGCGCGGATAAGATTTTGTTTGCAACGGACAGTCCATGGAGCGGCCAGGCGGAATCGCTGGCGCATATTCGAAGACTGGTGACGGATCCGCAGGATCTTCAAAAAATACTTGGACGGAATGCGCAAAGGCTGGCGGCATTCGACGCGAAGCCCGGCGCAGACAGCAGAATGTCCGTGCAGTCTGCATAAGCGGAAGGAAAAGGCGGCTGCTGTGATAAGGCTGCGAATACAGTAACACATAGGTTCACTGTGCGCTGGCGGAAACCGGATCAGACAGGAAAGGTTCTGGGCCCGGTTTCTGCCAGCGCCGGTTTTTAAGGAGGATGAAAGTGTTTGTTAAAGTCGTATTTTTAGTTTTGTTTTTTGCGGTTATGATCGCGGTTGGGTTATACTCCAGAAAACATGCGTCAAATGTCAATGATTTTGTACTTGGCGGCAGAAGTGTCGGACCATGGCTGACAGCGTTTGCTTATGGGACGTCCTATTTTTCTGCCGTTGTGTTTGTAGGATATGCAGGGCAGTTCGGGTACAAATATGGTCTTGCTTCTACCTGGATTGGGATAGGAAATGCGCTTATTGGTTCGCTGCTTGCATGGGTGATTCTCGGACGGCGTACCCGTATTATGAGTAACCATTTGTCGGCGGCGACGATGCCGGATTATTTTGGAAAGCGTTACCAGTCCAATGCGCTTCGGATTGCGGCTTCTGTCATTTCTTTTGTATTTTTGATTCCGTATACGGCTTCGGTTTACAATGGGTTGTCCAGACTGTTTGGAATGGCTTTTGATATTCCATATGAGATCTGTGTCATTGGAATGGCTGCGCTGACTTGTGTGTATGTGATTCTTGGCGGGTATATGGCTACCGCGATCAACGATTTTATCCAGGGGCTTGTAATGCTGGCTGGCATTGTGGCCGTTATTGCAGCCGTATTAAACGGGCAGGGCGGATTTTTGCATGCGATTGGCAGCCTGTCCGAATTTGAGAGCGATATGGCGGTGACGATCGGGCAAAAAGGGGCGTTTACCTCATTTTTCGGACCGGATCCTCTGAATCTTATGGGCGTAATTATTTTAACGTCGCTTGGCACCTGGGGACTGCCGCAGATGATACATAAGTTTTATGCGATTAAAGATGAAAAATCCATCCAGTCCGGAACGATTATTTCTACGTTTTTTGCAATCGTCGTATCCGGCGGCTGTTATTTTCTCGGCGGCTTTGGAAGGCTGTTTGACACGCCGGCGATTCACAAAGAGGACGGCAGTGTGATTTATGACGCGATTATTCCGTCGATGCTTTCCACGCTGCCGGATTTGCTGGTAGGTATCGTTATCGTTTTGGTATTGTCGGCTTCGATGTCCACCCTGTCCTCGCTTGTACTGACATCCAGCTCCACGCTGACGCTGGACTTTTTAAAGGACAATATCATTCGAAAGATGAGCGAGAAAAAGCAGCTGCTTTGTATGCGGATACTGCTGATCTTTTTTATTGTGTGCTCGGTAGTACTGGCGTTGTTTCCGCCAAAATCGATCGCGCAGTTTATCGCGCAGCTGATGGGGATTTCCTGGGGAGCGCTGGCGGGAGCGTTTCTTGCGCCGTTCCTGTATGGCCTGTACTGGAAAGGCGTTACGCGTGCAGCGGTCTGGGCCAGCTTTGTCTGCGGGATCGGTATTACGGTATCCAATCTGTTTTTCTCGTATATTGCGTCTCCGATTAATGCGGGCGCGATTGCGATGGTCGCAGGACTTATCATCGTTCCGCTCGTCAGCCTGCTGACGCCAAAGATGGACCGGCAGGAAACAGAACGTATTTTTTCCTGCCTGGAGGAGCAGGTCGTGGTCGATCAAAAGATCGCGCTGCCGCGCAATCAGAGAAAGTAACGGCGCCGGTATCTGAAAATACCTATTGCACAATCGCATCGTCTCTTTTATAATAATGGCAGATGCCTGCTGCAGGGGACAGGCAGTGACAGGAGTACGAAAACACAGACAGGAACGGGTGGTATCATGGACATCAAAGATATATGCGGCGCTGGAGGAGAGATTCTGGACGCGGTTGCGGATGCTGTCAGCCGGAATGATTACAGCGGTCTGAGCGATCATGTGGCAAATACGGTTAACCGCGTTGTGCGGCAGGTGCGCGACGACGTCGGAAAGGGTACATATGGGAATCCGACGCACCAGTATGCAAAGACGGTTTATACAAGAAAAGGACAGGCAGAGTACGAGCGGGAACGCAGAAACGGAACCGGCCGGTATACATCGATTTATAAAAATACGCCGTTATGGACAGAGAAAAAGACCGGTCGGGACACACATGCTGCACAAACTGAAAAGAAGCAGCTGCCATCCGCCGTGACCAGATATCCGCAGGGCAGGATTCTAGGCCCGATTCAGCTGGCGTGGGGCATTCTGGCAACGGGCGGATTTGGGATTACGACGCTTGTGATGACCATTCTGGCGTTTGCGCAGCAAAGTATGAAGGCTGGGATCTTTGCCGTGGTCTTTAGTCTGCTGACCATACTGAGCGTTACGGATATCGTACGCGGCAGCCGTAAGATCGGTCTTGTGAACCGGTTTTATCATTATGCAAGGCTGATCGGAGAAAGAGGCTATATTACGATAGAGGAACTGGCGCTGCAGGCAGGGCGGCGGAGAGAAGAGGTATTGCGGGACCTTAAAAAGATGATGAAAAAGCGAATGTTTTTGCAGGGACGCCTGGACAGCACGCAGACGACGTTTATGCTGACGCAGGACGTATATCAGCAGTATCTTGAGGCCGAACAGACGCGCAGGGACCGGCAGGAGCAGGCCGGGCAAAAAGCCGCGGATACTGCAAAAGAAACGGAGCAGACAAACGCGCAGCCGGATCACACACATCCATATGACGCCAGGACAAGGAAAATTCTGGAAGACGGCAATGCCTATATCCGAATGGTTCACGAGTGCAGTGAAAAAATCCGAGGCGAAGAGATGAGCGGCAAGCTGTCCCGGCTGGAATCTATTATGCGCAGAATTTTTGAGCAGGTGGAGAAAGTGCCGCAGAGCGCAGACGACCTGCACAAATTTATGGACTATTATCTGCCGACGACGACAAAGCTGCTGCAGGCATATATCGATCTGGACAGACAACAGATCGCCGGGGAAAATATATCTGCGACCAAAAAGGAGATCGAGGATACCCTGGATACGATTAACGCGGCGTTTGAAAAGCTGCTGGACGGTCTGTTTGAAGATACGGCATGGGATATTTCATCGGATATTTCCGTAATGAAAACGATGATGGCGCAGGAAGGACTGACCGGAGAGAGAGATTTTCAGTTATAACGAGGCCGTTCGGGGATGCGCGGACCGGTCGTAACGGCCGCAGAGCGGCGATAGACAGACGGACTGGTTTACAGACGGATGGGCTGTAATATATGGGCTATAGATGGATAGGATACAGGAGGAAAAAGTATTGACAGATCAGTTTGAAGATTTTACAGCAAAGGCGCCGACGCTTGTATTTGACGAAGCGCCTAAAGCGCCGGAGCAAAAGCCGGAACCGGAAAAAGAAAAGCGATGGAATGAGTCTTTGCTTTCACCGGAGGAAAAACAGCAGGCAGATGCGTTCGCCGCGCAGATCGACCTGCATAACTCCGCCGCGATACTGCATTATGGCGTAGGCACGCAGAAAAAACTCGCAGATTTTTCGGAACGCGCGCTGAATAATGTGCGTACGAAGGATATGGGCGAGGTAGGGAATATGATCGCCGGACTCGTTATGGAATTAAAAAGTTTTGACGCTGCAGAAGAGTCCAAAGGATTGTTTGGCTTTTTCAAAAAAGGCGAAAATAAAATGTCCATGATGAAAGCCAGATACCAAAGAGTCGAGACAAATGTCAACGAGATTGTAAAAATACTGGAATCACATCAGATTCAGCTGATGAAGGATATCGAAGTGCTGGATCGTATGTATGAGATGAATCTTACGTATTTCAAGGAACTGACCATGTATATTCTGGCCGGAAAGAAAAAGCTCTCCATCGTGCGAGCGACGGAGCTTCCTGAACTTTCGCAAAAAGCGCAGAAAAGCGGACTGCCTGAAGACGCGCAGGCAGCGAGAGATCTGTCGGACATGTGCGAGCGATTTGAAAAAAAGCTGCATGATCTGGATCTGACACGTACCGTATCCATTCAGACCGCACCGCAGATTCGGATGGTACAAAATGCGGATACGCTGATGGCGGAAAAAATTCAGTCTACGATCGTGAATACGATTCCGCTCTGGAAAAGCCAGATGGTAATCGCGCTCGGTGTGGAACATTCCGCACAGGCAGCCCGGGCACAGCGTGAAGTAACGGATATGACGAACGAGCTGCTTAAGAAAAACGCAGATGCTCTTAAGATCGCAACGATTGAAAGCGCAAAGGAATCCGAGCGGGGCATTGTAGACCTGGAGACGTTAAGACATACGAACGAAACGCTGATCACGACACTGGACGAGGTCATGAAAATTCAAAGCGAGGGCAGACAAAAACGCCGGGAGGCAGAGGCAGAGCTGACCGATATGGAAAATCAGCTGAGACATAAAATGCTGGAAATCGCCCGCTTATAACATAGAAAACAAACAGAATCATGTTCATATTTTAGTAACCGGGAAGGCATCTGAACGGTTACTTTTGATAACAGGTGGAAAAATGAAACAGGCAGTATTTTTTGATATCGATGGAACGATGTGGGATCACACGAATTTTATTCCGCAAAGCACAATAGAAGGCATTCATAAGTTGCGGAAAAACGGCGTCCATGCGTTTTTATGTACTGGCAGGAGCCGGGCGTACGTAAAAAATCCGGAGCTTCTTAACATTGGATTTGACGGCATTATCAGCGGCTGCGGAACGATGATCGAGTATCATAACGAAGTCGTATTTTATAAAAAACTGGATCAGGATCTGATCCAAAATACCGTTACGTTTTTAAAGGAACATCATGCGGCTGTCATTATGGAGGGCCGTTTTCAGCTGTATGTGGATCCGGAGGATTTTGTCGGCGATCCGTTTATCGTACGGCTTAGAAAAGAGCTGGGCAGCAGTCTGCTGCCGCTGACAGGCAGCGAGGCGGACTGGGAGGTAAGCAAGTTTTCCTGTTCGGTTGAGGATGCGGATATGGAAGTTTTAACGAGACGTCTTTCTGCGGATTTTGATCTGCTGGTACACGATATTTCGGTGATGGAGCTTGTACCGAAGGGGTGCTCGAAAGGAACCGGCATTTTAAAAATATGCGAGCTGCTGGATATTCCGGTTGCAAATACATATGCGTTTGGAGACAGCGCGAACGATCTGCCGATGTTTGAGGTGGCCGGACATAGTATCGCGATGGGAAACGCGTCGGCAGTCGCAAAACAAAAAGCGTCTTATGTGACAGATGATCTGCATGAGGATGGAATTTATCATGCGTTAGAGCATTTTGGATTGGTTTAGCGGACAGGAGCGGAGGATATGAAGATAATTATCGTAGGCTGCGGCAACGTAGGCGCCGCGCTTGCAGAGCAGTTAAGCTCAGAAGGACATGATATTACAGTGATCGATACAAGGGAAAAACTGGTGGAAAGCGTCTCCATATCGTGCGACGCGCTGGGGATTGTCGGAAACGGCGCCAGTTTTCAGGTGCAGTCAGAGGCCGGTGTGGAAGAGGCGGATCTGATCGTGGCAGTCACAGGTTCGGATGAACTGAATCTGCTTTGCTGCCTGATTGCCAGAAAATCCGGCGGCTGCAATACGATTGCGCGGGTCAGCAATCCGGTATACAGCGAAGAAATTGCATATATTAAAGAAGAACTCGGGCTTTCCATGATTATTAATCCGCAGCTGGCCGCAGCCAGGGAAATGGCCCGCACACTGAAATTTCCGTTTGCGCAGAAAGTCGATACGTTTGCAAAAAGCCGGGTGGAGCTGGTCGTATACCGGATAGAGGAAAATAGTCCGCTTTGCGGTATGAAGCTGAAAGAAATGCCGGGAAAACTGCGCTGCGACGTACTGATTCCGATTGTCGAGCGGGGCGAGCAGGTCATTATTCCGGACGGCAACTTTCAGATGCAGGCAAGAGACGATATTACGATTGTAAGTACGCAGCTAAAAACGATTGAATTTTTCAAAAAGCTGGGCAAACCTACGGCTGCAGCCAGAGACGCCATGATTATCGGCGGCGGCAGGACATCGATTTACCTTGCGAAACAGCTGCTGCAGATGGGAATGAAGGTCAAAATCATCGAGCGTGACAGCGAACGGTGCGAGTTTTTAAACGATATGCTGCCAAAGGCGATGATTATATGCGGTGACGCGACCGAGAAAGATATTTTGCTGGAAGAAGGACTGGTGGAAACGGAGACATTTGTGGCCAACACAAACTTCGACGAAGAAAACATTATGCTGACGCTGTTTGCCAAGAGTCTTTCCAAAGCAAAGCTGATTACGAGAGTCCATCGGGTATCTTACGACGATATTATAGAAAAACTGGATCTGGGAAGTATTATTTATCCAAAATACATTACGGCGGTAAATATTATCAAATATGTGCGTGCCATGAAAAACTCGCTGGGCAGCAATATTGAAACGATGTATCGTCTGAACGACAACCGGGTAGAAGCGCTGGAATTTTTTATCAGCGAGCAGTCTCCGATCGTGGGCGTTCCGCTGGCGGATTTAAACTTAAAAGAAAACATGATTATCGGCTGTATTACGCACAAAGGCAAGACAGCGATTGCCAAAGGACAGTCAGTTATCCGGGTCGGAGATACAGTGATCCTTATTACGACGCAGACCGGACTGCATGATATCCGGGATGCATTAAAGTAGGAGGGTTCAGACAGTCATGAATGTTTCAATTATTTTGTATATTCTTGGAACCGTTTTATGTGTGGAAGGAGTTTTTTTACTGGCGCCTGTCATTGTCGCGGCGGTCTGTCTGGAAAAAGCGGGTTTTTATTATCTTGCGACTGCGGCGGTCTGTATGGCGGCAGGTCTGGTACTGCGTCTCAGGCATATTAAGAGCAAAGTGTTTTATTCCAGAGAAGGATTTCTGGCTGTGACGTTTAGCTGGATTATTTTGAGTATGGCCGGCGCGGCGCCGATGCGCCTGACCGGAGAATATGCTTCTTATATTGACGCGTTGTTTGATACGATATCCGGATTTACGACGACAGGCGCGAGCGTACTTTCGTCCGTCGAAGAACTGTCGCGCGCAACGGCCTTTTGGAGATGCTTTACGCACTGGAGCGGCGGTATGGGCGTGCTTGTTTTTATTATGGCGATTCTGCCGCTGTCCGGCAGCTCGAATATGCATCTGATGCGGGCGGAAAGTCCGGGGCCGTCGGTCGGAAAGCTGGTGCCGAAGGTCCGGCAGACCGCGGTCATTTTGTATACGATCTACCTGGCGATTACGATACTGGAAGTTATCCTGCTGATGCTTGCCGGATTGTCGCTGTATGAGGCGCTGACGCTGTCGTTTTCTACGGTTGGGACCGGCGGATTTGCGCTTTTAAATTCGAGCATTGCTTCTTACAGCAGGGCGGTGCAGATCATTATTATTATATTTATGCTCTTATGCGCGCTGAACTTTAATACTTATTATCTGCTGCTGATCCGCAGACCGAAAGATGCGCTGCTGCACAATTCGGAAGTAAAGTGGTTTTTAATCTTTGTATTTGTGTCTGCCGCAGTGATTGCGGTGAATATCCGCGATGGATTTCAAAGTCTGGGCGAAGCGTTTCATACGTCGCTGTTTCAGGTGGCGACGCTTGTAAGCAGTACCGGATTTGCGACAGCCGACTATAATTTGTGGCCGGAACTGTCTAAAACCATTCTGGTTCTGCTGATGTTTATGGGCGCCTGCGCGGGCAGTACCGGGGGCGGATTTAAGGTATCCAGACTGATGATCGTAGCGCGGGCGGCAAAAAACGAGCTTTTAAATATGATGCATCCAAGAAGTATCAAAAAAGTTATGATCAATGGACGCAGAGTGCCGGATAATGTCGTAAATACCGCGCTTTGTTATATGACGGTTTATGTATTGATTGTACTTGGTTCCGTACTGCTGATCAGTATTGATAATTTTGATATGACAACAAACTTTACGGCGGTTCTGGCAACGATGAATAATATCGGGCCAGGGCTTGGAGAGGTAGGGCCGACCGGTAATTTCGGCGGGTTTGGCGCGTTTTCCAAAATCGTACTGATGTGCGATATGCTCGTCGGCCGACTGGAACTGTTCCCGGTACTTGCCCTGTTTGCACCGGGCGTATGGAGACTTCCGGCCAGACGCAGCCGCAAAGAGTTTCAAAAACTGGACGAAACAGAATAATCGCAGGTACAGATGTTTGGGAGGTTGGGAACTTGGAACAGATGACATTATTTGAATCGAATCTGCCGCAGCCGCTGGCAGCGAGACTGCGGCCGCAAAGTCTGGATGAATATGTGGGACAGGCGCATCTGCTTGGACCCGGGAAAGTGCTGCGCCGTCTGATTGAAAGCGACCAGATTTCATCCATGATCTTTTGGGGACCTCCCGGCGTCGGGAAAACGACGCTGGCCAGAATTATCGCAAATCATACGAAGGCGTCGTTTATCGATTTTTCAGCCGTAACAAGCGGGATAAAAGAAATCCGTACGGTGATGCAGCAGGCGGAAAACAACCGCAGATATGGAGAAAAAACGATTGTATTTGTGGATGAAATCCACCGATTTAATAAGGCGCAGCAGGACGCGTTTCTTCCGTTTGTGGAAAAAGGCAGCATTATTCTGATTGGCGCTACGACAGAAAATCCGTCGTTTGAAATAAACGGCGCTCTTTTGTCGCGCTGCAAAGTATTTGTGCTGCAGGCGCTTGTGGCAGAGGATATTACGCGTTTGTTAAAGCGTGCGCTTAACGATTCCCGCGGGTTTGGCAGTCTGAAGATAAAGATGGAGCCGCAGATGTGCGAGGCAATCGCCAGCTTTGCCAATGGAGATGCGCGCACGGCATTGTCAACGCTGGAGATGGTGATTCTAAACGGCGATACAACCGGCGATACCATTGCAGTCTCCGAAGAGACGCTGGAACAGTGTACGTCCAAAAAGTCCTTATTGTATGATAAAAAAGGAGAAGAGCATTATAATTTAATCTCTGCGCTTCATAAATCCATGCGCAATTCAGATCCTGACGCTGCGGTATACTGGCTGGCAAGAATGCTGGAGGCTGGAGAGGATCCGTTATATGTGGCAAGACGTGTGCTCCGGTTTGCCAGCGAGGACGTCGGACTGGCAGATCCGCAGGCAATACAGATCGCAGTGGCAGCGTTTCAGGCCTGTCATTTTATCGGCATGCCGGAATGCTCGGTACATCTGACACAGGCAGTCGTATATATGTCTCTTGCGCCGAAATCCAATTCTTTGTATATGGCTTATGAACATGCGAAACAGGATGCGCTTTTGCAGCTGGCAGAACCGGTCCCGCTTGTGATACGAAACGCGCCGACAACACTGATGCAAAATCTTTCTTACGGAAAGGGCTATCAGTATGCACACGATGCGGCAGACAGGCTGACCACGATGCAGTGTCTGCCAGACGCTCTTTTAGACAAGGAGTATTATCAGCCGTCAAAACAGGGAAGGGAAGCCGCGTATCAGGAACGTCTGACGCAGATCAAAGCGTGGAAGCGGGCTGCAGCAGACGCAGATTCTTTGAACGATGCAGGAAAGGAACGGATATGAGTTACGAGCAGAAACAGATCATTATGATCCTGGAAGACGATGAAGATCTGGCGGAAGGCATCCGTCTGTCTTTAAACAGCAGGGAATTTACGTTCTGGCTGTGTCGTACGATTGCCGAAGCAGAAGAACTGTTCAGACAGCATCCGTTTGATCTTCTGATTGTGGATATTAATCTGCCGGATGGGAGCGGACTTTCGTTTTGCAGCCGTATCCGCCGCGTCAGCCGGGTTCCGATCGCGCTGCTGACCGCAAAAGATATGGAGATGGACATTGTGAAAGGACTGGAAAGCGGCGCGGACGATTATATTACCAAGCCGTTTAGTCTGATGGTGCTGCGGGCCAGAATACGTGCCTTACTGCGCAGAACTATGGCAGAAGATCACATGGAATAGATAACGCTTTGTCGGTAGGGATCCGCCGTTATTATGCGTCCAAGGCAGAAAAAACATACCGCTGCCTGCTGCAGATCCTGGATGAGTCGCTGCATGGCAATCTGCTGCAAAATCGATACGACGAATCGATGGATGCCGCGATCGCTGCCCGTTTAAACAGGCTCGTACAGATGACGCAGATGCATCAGCAGGATGCCGAAATGGAGCGGGATACGGTAAAAGAACTAATCTCTGATATTTCCCATCAGATCCGCACGCCCCTGTCTAATATTATGCTGTACGCCGGACTGCTGAAAGAGCAGCTGCCTGGGCAGGAGGCCGGGCAGCTGGCAGACAGGATCATAAAGCAGTCCGACAAGCTGGACTTTTTTATGAAGGAGCTGATAAAATCTTCTTATGCAGAGCAGAAAATGATTACCGTCCGCCCGCAGCGGATTTACGGATACTGAACCAGACGATGCTTCGGAAAAATGAAAGACAGATTTTTACGGAAGATAAAATATCGAGACTGTCCGCGTGCGAGGGAGTGAAAACGATTCGCAAGGTATCTTCTGCGGAAATATGGATACCATGGCAGGAGGAAGTTTTTGGAGAATATTACCGCGCGCTTTATGCGTCCCCGTACAGCCCGGGAGATTATGAGACCGATATGCAAAGATATAAAAACGATGAGACGGACAGCTGGGCCAGAAAGATGTTTGGAACACGTCTGGTTGGTATCGATGAGGCGGGTTTTGAAAAATTAAATGCAAGTCTTGGAAATGTACTTGACCGCCAGGCGTTTGAAAACGGAGAAACAGCCGTAACGACGGAGCAGGTTTTCGTAGCGGGAGATTTTGGGATGGCAGGAAAAACCGTGCGATTTTTACTGCCGCAGGGACTGTCTGCGGATACGGAATACAGTATCCAAATCGCCGCTGTCGGAACGACCGGCAGCGATCCAAGAAACTTTGCCGGAGGATATACGCCGCAGCTGATTGTGAGTGAAGCATTTGCAGAAAAACTGCTTGGAGAGACAGTGACAGAGCTGATCGAAACAGACTATACGAAAAGTTTTTCCAGAGAAACAGAGGACGCGATTAAACAAATATTCGCAGATGAAAAAAAAGTTACCTATACGTCCCGTCTTGACGTTTATGCGTCCATGCGGGAGAACGAACGAAAAATGAAAGTGTTCGGGTATACGATCGCAGGGATTACGGCCGTACTGGCGCTGCTTAATTATATCAATATGACGGTATCCGGCATCCGCAACCGGGCAGGAGAATTTGCAACGCTTGAAAGTATCGGCATGACGACGAGACAGACATGCAGACTGCTGTGGCTGGAGGGAGCCGGTTATGGGATCGTTTCGGTCGTATTGTCGCTGGCTCTTGGGATCCCGTTTAGCATTTCGATTTTCCGGGGCCTGGCAGCCTCCGGTGTTTCTTATGCCGTCCCGTGGATCAGCAGTCTTTTGCTGATTGCATGCGCAATCGCTTTGTGTATGGTCGTACCGATCGTCGTTTACCGGTCGACACAGAACGAAGGCGTGATGCAGCGGCTGCAAAAAGGCGGGGAATAGCCTGAGCAGCTTGGGATGCCGGGAGGATAACGAAAATGAGGCTGGCTTTGGCAGAAATATCTGCTATAATAAAGACACCGGAAGGAACATGGAAGGAAACCGGAATCAGACAGGAGTGTGATGGTTGGATGGAAGATAGAAAGAAAAAATTTCCGATTGGGATTGAGGATTTTCAGGAAATCCAGACAGAAGGATTTTACTACGTGGATAAAACGGGATTTATTCAGGAATTGCTTGAAAGCTGGGGGAAAGTGAATCTTTTTACCCGTCCGCGAAGATTCGGAAAATCGCTGAATATGAGTATGCTGAAATACTTCTTTGATTTGCATACGGATAAATCTGTTTTTGACAGGCTGAATATTGTAAAAGAGAAAGCGCTTTGCGATACTTATATGGGGAAGTTTCCTGTGATTTCTATCTCGTTGAAAAGTATCCATGCGCGGTCCTATGCAAAGGCTTTGGAGATGGCGGTACTGATGTTCCAGCATGAAATCGGAAAGTTCCAGTATCTGTTAGAGAGCGAACAGCTTACCTTGTATGACAAAGAGATGTATGAACGGCTGCTGCGCAGGGACATACAGGAAGGGACGCTGTGCTATAGTCTAAAGACGCTGTCCGACCTGCTTTATAAACACCATGGGCGTAAGTCTGTGATTTTGATCGATGAGTACGATGTGCCGCTGGCGAAAGCGTTTGAACAGGGGTATTATGATTCGATGGCGCTGTTTCTCAGAAATTTGTTTGAACAGACGCTTAAAACAAACGAGAGTATGCAGTTTGCAGTATTGACCGGATGTATGCGGATTTCAAAGGAAAGTATTTTTACCGGACTGAATAATCTGCGTGTGCTGACGATTGCGGATGCGAGATTTGACGAGCATTTTGGGTTTACCGATAAAGAGGTCAAAGAACTGCTCGGCTATTATGAGTTGTCGGAGTATTATGATGCGGTAAAGGAGTGGTATGACGGATACCGGTTCGGAAATACAGAGGTATATTGTCCATGGGATGTTATAAATTATTGTGACGCTCTCCTGGCAGACAGAAAAGCGCAGCCGGAAAATTACTGGTCCAATACCAGCAGCAATGACGTCGTAAAGCGCTTTATCCAGAGTGCAGATGCTGGAATAACGAAGCAGGAAATCGAAAAGCTGATTGCCGGAGAAACGATTCAAAAGGAAATCCGCCAGGATCTGACGTACCAGGATATGTACCGTTCGTCGGATAACCTCTGGAGCGTCCTTTTTACTACCGGATACCTTACCCAGCGGGAGCGAAGGGATAAGAAAACGTTCTCTCTTGCGATCCCCAATATGGAAATCCGGGAAATTTTTACCGATCAGATCATGGCTCTTTTCAAAGAGGATGTGCAAAAGAACAAAGACACCGTTATAGCTTTTTGTGCCGCTCTAAAGGAAGGAAACGCGGCGGAAGTAGAGAAACGATTTACAGAATTTTTAAAGAAAACCATCAGCATTCGGGATACCTTTGTGAAAAAGCGGCTGAGGGAAAACTTTTATCATGGAATTTTGTTAGGAATTCTAAGCTGCAATAATGTGTGGATCGTATCGTCCAACCAGGAAACGGGAGATGGTTACAGCGATATTCTGCTTATGATGGAGGACGGGGAGACCGGCGTAGTGATAGAGGTAAAATATGCGCAGAATGGGGATCTGGATGCAGGATGTCGGGAAGCGCTAAAGCAGATAGAGGATAAAAGGTACGGGGAAGTTCTCCGTGACGAGGGAACCGGGCATATTTTAAAGTATGGAATTGCCTGCTATAAGAAACGCTGCAGGGTGGTACTCGCGGATACGGACAAATGCACTTGAACAATCAGAACCATCGGCCAGGCCGGTGGTTCTGATTGTAACTGCAGTCAGGATGCCGGAAGGCAGGCCGTCTGGTCAGCTGCAGCATCTGTTTATTCATAAATTATTTGATGTATTGTGAAAAAGACTGCGTACCATGATAGTCTGCTCCTGCCACGTACGGACGATTTTCCACATGGGCACTGTAACAGACATCGTGATATTTCAGGTATACGCAGGGATATTGAAACGATTTTATTTTGCGTGTTTTGGATACGGACTCTGTGACGCTGACACGTTTCGTTTTTCCTGCCGGAATCGTGACGTTTGCGGCAAGCCAGCGCGGAGTAATTACGGCGTCTTTGGAAGGCGTTTTGTCGCCTTCATACAAAATCTGTGCCTGGCTGATATCAAGACCCTGAATGACAATGTCGGAGTCGGTATTGTTTTTATACTTTACCGTAAGCCGGAGCTTACCGCCGGATACTTTTACCGATTTTTTTAATGCCGTAAGTTTTAGAGACGGCAGTACTTCCACATCCAGTTTGCCAGTGTCGGAGCCTTTTTTGTAGCGGAGTGTGGTTTTGCCGGTTTTCTGTCCGCTGATTACCCATCCCATCCCCTGATGCAGCGCGTGTACTTTGGCGATTTTAGTGTCCTTTGAAGTGAGCGAATCGTCGGTGGATGCTGCATCCGGCGAGAAAATAACACTGTCGCAGCCTTCTGGTATTTTCACAGATGTAATTTTCACGGTTTTGATGCCCAGATGCTGATCATAAGCGGCTCCGGTGCGAAAGGTGACGCGGTCTTTCGCGTATGATGTAACTGGCTGCGTCCATGCGCCTGTCTGCGCAGAAGAAATGGCAACAGCTGCGCTTACTACGGCGCATAAAATTTTTTTCTTTAACATAGCGATGATCTCCCTTGATTTTATGATTTTGTCGGAAAGTGTTTCAAAGCTGTTTCCAGGGCTGGTTTCATAAGCCTGAATCTCCTTTCTGATCTTTAAAAATTATAGCAGGCGAATCTTTCTGAAATCTTTCTGAAAAGTGACAGTTTTGACAGGATGATTGGAAACAATGTGCGGTATCCGGACTGTCAGAAAAGGGAGATTCAATTGCGACAATGTCTTCTACCGGTATTTCCGGATGTTCTTTCAAAAGCAGGGTATGTTTTACGCTATCGATGCCTTTTAGGATGCCGCTGGTATGGAGATAAGAACCGCCGCTTTTTCGAGGGTCTTTTTGAAAATAGGTGACGGTTACCGTCTGGGGCGGCGTTTGTTTTAAAAGGTGCTGCAGCTTTTGATCTAACTGATTTCTGACAGATTCATCCAGTTCTGTTTTTTCTTCGGTCACACGTGCCGTTTCCCGAAGCGCCTCCTGATGGCCGGTCAGAGCGGCGAACGGTGAAAACTGCGCGGCGCGTTCACTGACCGGCATCTGTGGATGGGAGGTGCTGACAGGATGTGGAAGATCTATGATATCGCTGTAATCGGATGGAAAGTTTTTCGGTTCAGGCATTGTGAGATATTCCTTTCTATAGAGTTTTCGCAGAGTTTCCGCAGGGTGCGTATGCGTGCTGATGTTTTCCTGTTTGAAAGTTATGCTGCAGCAGACGGCAGGAACGCTTATGCTTTGTGGCCGCCGATTAGCTGATTGCGCGTCGTTGCAGTTGCGGCGTCTTCCAGATCGATGCCTCTTAGCACAGCGTTGTTTCCAAATTTTTTCTTAATATGCAGTACTGCCTGCTGCATTTTCTTTTCCCGTTCGAGTGCTTTTTGGTTCTCTGTTTCCTGTTTTTCCAGTGCGTCATAGTCGGTAAACAGCTCCAGCTGTTCGAAGGAGGCAGATTTGTCAGCAGACATCGTTTCACTGACGACGCGGGCGGCAGTCAGATACAGACGACGGATCAGCAGCTGTTTATTGATGATGTCGTCATACAGGGCACAGACTTCGCGCATCAGCAGTTTTGCGGATGATGTGGCACGGGGCAGGTTTTTGGAACCGTGTGCATGCTTTGGAACACTGCGCCCGTAATGGTCTGTGGAAACCGGACTCTGGCAGTGCCTGCGCATTCCAGGATCAGACAGATTTACTTTGTCATAGCCGACTGTCAGTACGATCTGGTCGGTAACGAGCCGTTTGTCAACCAGATCCAGAGCCAGCAGATCGGCCATTTCCTGTACGACGAGTTTTCCTTCTTCATAATGATACGGCCGTGGCAGGATCTGGCCGGAACCAATGCTGTTTGACTCTGGCTTGTACGCTTTGATATCTGCAATGGTACAAGGCTCAAAGCCCCAGGCGTGATCGATCAGCAGCTCTGCGTTTATGCCGAACAGACGGTACAGCAGATCTTCATTATAAAAATCGGTCGGCTTTCCGAGGGAACATCTTGCAATATCTCCCATTGTGTACAGTCCCACTTCTTCCAGTTTTTTTGCATATCCTCTGCCAACCCGCCAGAAATCGGTAAGCGGCCTGTGATGCCAGAAAAGTTTACGGTAAGACGCTTCGTCCAGCTGCGCAATACGTGCGCCGCTGCGGTCCGGCGTTGTATGCTTGGCCCCGATATCCATGGCAATTTTACATAAATACAGATTGGTTCCGATTCCTGCCGTCGCGGTAATTCCGGTAGCAGATAAAACTTCCTGAATCAGTTTTTGCGCAAGCTGTCTGGCAGAGAGCTGATAAGTATTTAAATAATGGGAGGCATCGATAAATACTTCGTCGATGGAATACACATGAATGTCTTCGGGTGCGATATATTTTAAGTAAATATTGTAGATTCTGGCGCTGTATTCCATGTAGTATGCCATACGCGGCGGGGCGGTAATAAAAGAAACGGCCAGTTCCGGCGACTGTTTCAGATCGGTTTCGCAAAACGATTCTCCGGTAAACTGACGTCCCTTCGCGTGCTGCAGACGTTTCGCGTTGATTTCATGGACACGCTGCGTGACTTCGAACAGTCTTGCGCGCCCGGAGATACCATAAGATTTTAACGACGGCGATACGGCAAGGCAGATCGTCTTTTGCGTACGACTGGCATCAGCAACGACAAGATGAACGGTCAGCGGATCCAGGCCGCGCTGTACGCATTCGACCGAGGCATAGAAAGATTTCAGGTCGATGGCGATGTAAACAGGAGAGTTTTGTGTCATGACGGGCATTCCTTTCTTTTATTTTGTCGAACATATTTTCTGTTTTTATTATAAACGATGTCGGGGGATTGGGCAAGAGGTGTTTTTCATGATGAAAAATAGTTTGCAAGATAAAACGAACAAACAGGACATGTATCAACATGCCCTGTTTGTTCGTTTCATTATCCGGCCGGATTATCCAATCTGCTTTGCCATCTCAAGCAGCTCTTCCACATCCATTTCCGCATCCATTCCAAATAAATTGTAGTGGTACCCGTCTGCATCCCAGGAAATACCCTGATACAAATTTTCCTCACGTTCGGAACTGCCGTAAGAAATGAACAGTTCGCCGGCTGCTTCTGCTTCTTTTTCTTCTTTTGTCAGTTCATAATCTTCTGACGGAAGGAACAGGTATTTGTCCTGTGTGTAATAATAGGTGATCCCGTCTGCTTCGATTGCCTGCTTATCCGACAGCTCTTCTTCGCTGCGGTTGACAGAGGTGCTTTTAATGACAGACAGCGACAGGCTTTTCGCATCATTGGCGTAACGGAGACTGATCTCTTTAAAACTGTTTTTCACGTTGCTTTCTTCGTCGATGTAGTCGGTATCGACTGTGTGGGCGCTTTGAAATGCAAAACCATTTTCGAATGCCTTCGGTGCGCCGGTTACTATATCCGCCTGTTTTTCAAGAGCAGTAACGTCTGAAAAATTTGTGACTTCAGTATCCGGAGCGGAACTGGATATATAATAGCTGTGAAGTTTTTCCGCTGCCATACATACGGTGCCTGTCAGAGCGCAGGCCAGTGCTGCCGCTGCGACGATTTTTTTTGCATTAAATTTTTTCATGGTAAGGACCTCCTTTTTTTCCTGCCACGCCAGCTGCGTGTCGATTCGTTGCTTTAAGTCAGTCGGCGGGTTCAGGGAGTGCGCGTGTGCGTGAAGCGCTGTTGTGATTAAAGTTTCATCTATTTCATTTTTATAACCACCCATATCTGTCCTCCTGTAACATTTCTTTGTTTAATAGCGATTTTAGATTTTTCCTTGCAGTAAATAGTCTGGATTTTACGGTTCCTTCCATGCATTCCATAACTCTTGCAATTTCTTTTGTGCCAAGTCCGTTATAGTAATAAAGGATGACTGTGGTACGCTGGCGGTACTCCAGTTTATGAATGGCATCTATAATCGCCTGATCCCGCTCATTTTTGAGTATTTGTACGGCTGGAGAGTCTGTGACGGATGTATCAGCAAGCTCTGTCATCTGTTCAGCCGGCTGCTCTTTTGCATGCTTTTTTGCAAGCTGCCAGGCTGTGCGATTTAATATTTTATAGAGCCAGTAGCGAAACTGTTCGTCCTTTTTTAATTCTGTACAATGCAGATACATTTTGATAAAGGCTTCCTGGGTCACATCTTCTCCATCGGCCCGGTTTCCGGTGATCATACATGCAGTACGATATAGTTTGTCATAATATTGTTCGTAGAGTTTGTCAAAGGCTGCCCGTTCTCCTTTTTTCATACGACGAACCAGATCGGCTTCTTCTGTCATAAAAAGACATCTCCCTCCTTTCGCATCTGTGATGCATCACAGATGACGCTGTCATTTTTCAGCTGCTGTTTTTTGGTGCACCTGTATATAAGAGCATGGAAATGGAAAAATGGTTCATTAAATTTTTTTTTTGAACAGATTGTAAATAAAGCGCTGTTTGTGTATAATAAAAAGATAGCAGGAGTAGTATAGCATAGTTTGCAGGAATCGGAAAAGGATTCGTTGCAGATGGATTTGTCTGGAAAGCAATTTGGTAATATGTCAAGAGGAAAATGAAAAAGATTTTCATGGAAAAGGGTAACCTTAATA
>CAJTMV010000026.1 GCA_910577225.1 uncultured Eubacterium sp.
GAAAAACATATCAAAATCTTTTTCAAAAAGTTCTTGACATATCACCAGAATGCTTTTCCCAATGCCATTCATGTGAAAACGCTGCTTTCTAATCCTGATTATAATACACGCCCCTGTCCTTTTTCAAAACAAAGAAACAGGAATCTGGCCTTATCCGATAGTGCCATTTTTCTGAGAACCCCGGCGCATTTTTGTCACGCTCAGGAAAATCCTCCGATATATTTATTAAAATATTTTTTAAGATTTGCAGATAACGCGCTGCGAATCTCTTCTTTATCCCCTTTTACAACGATGTCCATAAACTCGTAGTCTTCGATCAGCATACTGCTGATATAACCCATAATATCCCCGTTGATCTTCACATGGTCGTCCGCAGGCGCCAGCATAATAAATACGATCTGTATTCCTTTAAAATACGCGTCTGCAAACGGTTCCAGATCCTTGGTCATACATACGGAAAACGCCGGCCGCATGACTCCTTTGGTCCGCGCATGAAATAACGCGAACCCAAACTCTGCAAATACCTGGCTTGCGATCTGCTCCCGCCTTAAAATATCTTCCCGAATAATTTCCTGACAGTCCGAATACGGCGACATCTTCTCGCCAATCGCAATCAGCAGTTCCCCAAAGCTGATCTGATTATCTACCCGGAAAAAATCCATATATTTTATTACGGTATTGATCTGTGACGCGACAAAATTCACCTCTTCCAGCTGCATGGAAAACTCGTCCGCTTCATTTTGCTTCTTCGGAAGCTGTTCGTATTTATGAACCATATGCCGGATGTGCTCAATATCCTCCTCATTTAGCAGCGGATTGACAAATACCAGCGGAATGTCCGACTGCTCCAGCGGTATCGTGGAGATAAAAAAATCGGTCCTGCTCATAACATACGGCGTAATATCGTGCTTGCCATATGCCGTAAGCTGCATTCTGCCATGAAACAGTCTTTCCAGCTTGGAAGACATCAGACGCGATATCCCGATTCCGCTCGAACAGATGACTCCGGCCGACACTTTGCGGATTTTTTGCTGCCTGCCTTCCAGCCGTACCATCGCCGCGCCAAAATGCACGGTTAAAAATCCGATTTCCTGCTCCGGAACTTCTTTGCCTGTATACGCTTTTAGCACTTTTGCCACGTTTTCGCAGCGCCGGTAGATATCCGGATAACTGACTTTGATATCTTCCAACACAGGATTTTGAATCTGCATCCCATAGACGAGCCGGATCAGCGTCGGCTGCAGATGCGCCAGCAGTCCCTGGATAAAACCGTCGTCCTGCTTCATCAGATAGGCCTGTTTCGTATCATAGGCGTCGATCATATCGTTCACAAGCTGCTGTAACTCCCTGTTTTCCAATATCTGTTTCTGTCCGCTGTCCCACTGGATCTTCTCGTGCTTGGCTCCTTTCAGATGCAGACAGATATAAGAGATCTCTACCTGCGGGATGCTGATCGCAAATTCCCGCTCCAGTTCTTCTACGATACTCTTTGCCAGCTCATAATCCTCATCCCGGGACAAATCCTGTTTCCAGTTTTCATCGTCTTCGATCACTTCATTTTTTTTGATCCGATTGATCGCAATCGAAATATGGATAATCAGACCCACATAGGAGTTTTCCGTCAGGGTAAGCACCTTGTTATGTCCGAATCTGGAAACGATGT
This sequence comes from uncultured Eubacterium sp., assembly GCA_910577225.1. GTDB lineage: Bacteria > Bacillota > Clostridia > Lachnospirales > Lachnospiraceae > Eubacterium_J. The sequence goes on from CAJTMV010000026.1 coordinate 1,664, forward strand.
CGATGACCCGACTTACTATATCGTCATTTAATATTTGTCCAATACTGCTCTTTTTTAATATCTGATACGAAGAGAAATCGTACCCGTCTACTCCGTATACTTCCTGCATAATCTTTGTATCTATATTTTCATCAATAAATCCGCGGATGGCTCTCCGGTAATTTTCCTCGCTGCCTTCAATCGAAATGCCGCTGCCGGGCTTGCGGCCCACAAACAGTCCGTAACGCGCCAGCCACCCCTCTACCGCCTCCAGATCTGCGCTCACGGTCGCCTCGCTGACCGCAAACTTACTACTGTAATAATATAGCTTGCGCAGTCCCTTCTCTTTCAAGATTTCCAAAATCAGTCGTTTTCTTCGTTCTTCCCGATTACTGACATCGTAATCATCGCCTGACGCGCACACCGCGAGCAGGCGGCTTTTTTCTTCTTCACTGCCTTCTATGCGGATGCCCACGCCAGTCTTTGATACGAATGTCAGATCATACCCTCTTAACGACGTGTCGATCGATTCCAGTTCTCTTTGTACGGTCCGCCTGCTAACCCCAATCTGTTCTGCAAGATACTTTACGGAAACAGCACCGGACTCCTGCAGCAAAACCTGCATAATCTGTTTCATCCTTGATGTCATTTCCATAATTACACGCCCCTTTTTCTTAACTGTAAAATAATACTTCTGCTAAATACCTGCCGTTTCATAAATCTTCTGCAATTTAAAACAAAATTTAATTAGTAACTGCATCGATGCTATCCGTTTCTCTTTTTCAGATCTTCCACCAGCGTCTCATACTCCGGAGCCGCAAGGAAATTGGTAATTAAGACAAGCTCTGCCTGCGGATTGCTGTGCGCCGCACGCTCCCCAAGCTCCTGATGGGTAACGACGATCTGCACATCCTGCGGGATAGAGGAAACCGGCGTATGAATGACTTCGATACCAGAAAGTCCGGCTGCTGTAATCTTCTTTTTTAACACCGTTGCTCCCATCGCACTCGAACCCATACCTGCATCGCAGGCAAACGCAATCTTTCTGATCTTTCCGCCCGCGTTACCGGACGCTGCCTGTGCCGGCGCCATCCCTTTTGACTCACGCTTCATCGCATCCTTCTTTGCCTGCGCTTCTTCCAGAGACGTATCCCTGCCCATAAACTTTAACAGCGGTACGGAAATCAGAAATGAAACTGCCGCTGACAACAGCACGCCTGCAAAAAGTCCGAGATAACAGTGCCGTTCCGCCATCATCGTAATCGCAATGATACTTCCCGGAGACGCGGTAGATACAAGACCCACGTCAAACAGGCTAAAGCATAATACGCCTGTCATACCTCCTGCAATCGCTGCTAAGAGCAAAAACGGATTCATCAGTATGTATGGAAAATAAATTTCGTGAATACCGCCTAAAAAGTGGATGATTACAGCTCCGGGCGCAGAACTCTTCGCACTGCCTTTTCCTGCGATACAATAAGCAAGCAGAATACCAAGTCCCGGACCCGGATTTGCCTCCAGCAGGAAGAACACGGACTTTCCTGCTTCCTGTACCTGTTGGATGCCAAGCGGTGAAAAAATCCCCTGGTTGATCGCATTATTCAAAAACAGGACCTTCGCAGGTTCGATGAAAAGGCTGACCAGCGGCAGCAGGCTGTGATCGATCAAAAATCCCACGCCCGCGCTCATGGCGGATGTCAGGCCATTGACAAGCGGCGTAATGCCAACCATGGAAAGCAGCGCCAGAATACCGCCGATAATTCCGATGGAAAAGTTATTAATTAACATCTCAAACCCTGCCGGAATATGTCCGTCCATCATCTGGTCGAATTTTTTAATAATGAGCGCGGATACCGGACCTACCACCATGGCTCCTAAAAACATCGGATTTTCCGATGCTACAATCACACCCATTGCAGCAATCGCACCCGTCAGCGCACCACGGTCGCCTGCGACGACCCTGCCTCCGGTATACGCAATTAACAGCGGAAGCATTACGTGAGACATTGGTCCTACGAGCTGCGCAAACGCTGCGTTCGGTATCCATCCCTTCTCAATAAACAACGCCGCAATCAGTCCCCACGCAATGAATGCGCCGATATTCGGCATTACCATACCGCTTAGAAATCTTCCAAAAGTCTGTACTTTTTCTTTCATACTCACACCTCTTTTTTTGATATCGCTTTCGTTGTCACACACGGCTGGCCAGCCATTTCGTGGTTTTGAATTGTTGCACTCAAACCATGTTCCCTTTGTCTGCTGAGTCTATTATACGTTGCACTGCCTGTCTGTTTCAAGCAATAGAAAAAGAGATTTGGCACTAAGAGTTAATGCCAAATCTCCTGTTTTTTATGCAAACTGTATAAAATAAAATCCTGTTATTTCTGTTCCCTTTCCCACTGTGCCGGATCCAGACTCTCTACGAAATTTACAGCAATGTTGGAACCCGCCGTCTTTATGAGCTTCTTATCTTCCGACATATATCCGGTTATCGTAAACTCACATAAGAAAGGCTCTGACTCATTTCCCGGTTTGCTGAGTTCTTCTCGCAGTTTTTGCATACAAATTTGCAGCAGCTCTTCATTGTATGCCGCTAAAGTAACCTTTGATTCCATAATACCTTCGTCTTTTTCACCTGTACCATCATCACGGATCGGCGCCGGCGTATAAATATCGCCGCCTGGCGTTTCATAACAGAACCACATTGAGATGTTATAGTCTTCCAGATAACCGGTAAAAAGTTTATCGTTTCTGGCGTATACACACCGGACAGTCTGCGATTCCTTTAGCTCTACCAAATCCCCTGCTTTGTAAGAATTATTCCACTTAAATTTTCCACCCTCCAGTCCTTCCGGAAGAGGCAGCGGCTGAACCGGAAATTCCACCTTAAGGTAATAAGTCATCTGATCCTTATTCAGAGCCTCCAGACCGGAACCGCTGACTACAAATGTGGTCTTTATGTTTTCGACATCAACCACCTTCTTATCTATGACCTCTGCCGACTGAATCTTTGGAATCTTCGGGCCGTCTCCTGTCCATTGCGGCAATTCCACAAGCTCGTTTGGATAAGGCTGTTTCTCTTTGTTATAAACCATCACAATTTTATTGTCCTGCGCAGTGTCTATTTTAAGATTTATGGAAAATGGTTTGCCCTGCTTATCCGGCTCGCGTATACTCAGATAATCCCGCATATACTGGCTGATAACTTCTTCATTCCACATCTGAATCGAAACCTCAATCTCCTCGCCTGCAATTTGTTTCTCTTCATCCGCGAAACGGAATTTTACCTTCATTGACGTTTCCTTCCTGTCGCTGCCTGACAGTTTGTATGATATGTTCGAATTCAAATCAGACCTCATGCCGACGCCGCCTACTTCGGACATCCACCTGCCTAGTGCATCATCCTGCAGCTTCAGCTCCGGCCGATCTTCAAAAAATGTCACATCCTGGACCAGCGAGAAAAAGGAATTCCAGTATACTTTCGAATCGTTGCCTTTGTCTCCGATTGTGATGGCCTCACATTTTGCCGTTATCCCTTTTATGATGTCCTCCATAGAAGGCGTAGGTATATCGTTTTTATTCGTATCCTGTGAACCGGAACCCGACCCTGAGCCAGATCCTGAACCAGAACCAGAGCTGGAACCAGAACTCGTTCCCGGGCTGGAACCTGCCGAAACGGAGCCTGTATTTTGTGTATTATTTGAAGATATCTGTAAGTTCTTCTGCCCTGCACTGATCGTTGTAGAAGTTCCATTGGCCTTTTTGACCGATATTGTCTTTGTCGTCAGATTGCTGATTAACGCTTTAATATCGGATACTGCAAGCGTGACGGCACTGCCTTCCGCTCCCTGTTCAAACGTCAGCGACGCCGCTGCGTACAGCGAAAGTCCCAAAGGTGTTTTTGATACGATCTGTGCATCTGCTGCCGTCTGCTCTACAGATACTGACAGCTCCTTCTCCGGCTTGCCGGATACATCCAGCTTTATTTTAGACTGGATACGAATTTGATCCGCTTTTCCGTTTACTTCCAGCTTTACGTCGGCATCTGGCTGCGGGAATGTCACTTCTTTCACATGCGCACCCGGATTTACAATCATACGGGCTGCTTTTGCCGTAACGCGCAATACGTTCCCAACAGCTTTTTCAATCCAGGTATCCGGTTTTACTGCACGGATTTCTATGGACTGAAATACGCCGCTGTTTTCAATATCTGCCGCCGGCGCGTCTACAATCAGTTCTGTGTTCGTATAAGAGCCTGCCGGAATTACGATCTTCGCGGCATCTGTTGTTGCAAGCGTGAGCTTTTTCAGGCTGCTGTTTAACAGCGCTTCTTCTAACTGTGCCTGTGTGGACACTTCCGCTTCCGTAACCGGTGTCTGCGTCTCTGGTTCCGGCGTCGTATCTGTATCTGGCGCTGCAATGACATTCACCCTGCATCTTACTGTTTTAGACGTATGTTTTTTTCTGGACGTCGTCTTTAATACCGCTTTTACTGTCGTCCTCCCAACGGCTTTCCCCTGAATCTGAAAACTCTTTTCCGTCTTGCCGGATACTGCTGCAATATCGCCGTCGTTCGTAGATATCTTTTGAATCTTCCATCCAACGGTATTATTTTTCAGCGTCATACGGTTTTTCTGACCGACCTGCAGCGTCTTAAACGTAGTTCTCATACTCACATATGGCTTCGCGGCTGCAGAAACCGCAGACAGATTTGCTGGCAGCAAAGAAGCTGCCGTAGCAATCGACAGAGAAACTGCAAACACCTTTTTGCACAGCTGTTTCCTGCCTTTCCCCGCGCATACATTCCATACGCGGCAAATACCTCTCTGTTTCATGTTGGTTCCTCCTTGAAATAATAATGACCGGAATATGATTTATTCCTTATTTTGGCCATTATATCATTATAAGGAAGGCAATTTCAGCAATTTGGCACAGAATGCACTTTTTTCGGTATTCTTTGATCTGGTGTCTGTTGCAGATCTGCTTCTAACTCTTGCTCAATACGATGAAAGCTGATCAGACGATCGGAATCATGCGCATCGGATTGTGCAAGCTCCTTTTCAGCTGCCCGTTTCAGGCATTGCAGCAAACGATCATATTCATATTGTGTATGTTCCTGCATAAACTGATACAGGTAATCTATTACGGACTGACTATATGTGATACCAGATTTTCGAATACCCAATAGTATATCGATGGCAGCCTTTTCTATCTGGCTGAGACTTTTTGTTTCATCCTCCCAATAGTCCAACGGATCATTTTGACGAAGCAACGATAAAATCTGTTCTTTATGAATATTTTTAATTAAAAATCTCTGCAAATCCTCCTTCTCTGTCTGAAGTTCCCGAATATTGCCTTTCAATGCCTGAAATGATTTCTGGTGTCTTTCCACGACATCTGTTCTGACTGTAAATTTAAACCGTATTCTGTTTTTTAACGCACTGTATTTTAACAGCTTTATAACATTTCGTATCACCTGTTCCTTATGTTTTTCTAATAACTGCTCTGAGATATCGATAAGCACTACAAGCACTGTTCCATTTTCCAAAACTTGTTTTTCTATGCCAGGCGTATTGTTTTCCAGAGCAACTTCACTGCTGAGCATATCCGACAATTTTTGCATATTTAACTGCTCACAGGACGCTATTCTTTTCATAAACTGCTCATCCAACTGATCGTGCTTTGCAAACAGCCTGATCAGTTTTACGGCCAGACAGTCTTCATGGATCTCCGGCATTGTAAGCAAATCCACACATTCCGGACAATCGTTTCCCATCAATAAATAATACGGTATATTACGTCCGTCCCCTGCATAAATACTGCAATGCGGAAACCATCCATTTTTCAACCCGCTCAAATAATTATATTTTAGTATTGTGTTTCCCTCAGATCCTATAAAAAAGATCAGTTGTCTGATTACAATCTGCTCCGTCTCTTGTAAAAAAGCCGTTTCCAGCATTTCACGTTTTTTTCCATCCGCAAGCAGTTTCTGATTTCGGAGCATTCGTTCATTATCCAGCAGATAATCAGCCAGTTCCTTATACTCCCCCAATACTCCATCTGTCGTAACCGGATACATATTGCTTAACGCAATGCTTTGATTATAATAAATAGTAATCGGCTGCTCCTGATCGATCTTCAGACTTTGAAATAATCTGTCCGCCTTTATTTTTCCCTCATCTGATGCGACAATTTGTGAAACAGCAACTGCATATCGCATATTTCCTGCATTTTTTACCAGCTCAAACGCGGTATTTAAGCCTTCCATATTTTCAGTATTCGGATACGCAAGAAAAATAACCTGATTCGACAGGGCAAGCAGCGACAGTGAGCCCCATGGATTAAATCCTGCTCTGGTATCGATGAGTACTGCATCTAAACGTAAACGATCCGCAAGATTCGCAAATATTTTGCCAAATATGTCCTGTTCCTGTATCTGCTGCGTCTGTATCTGACCAATCTGATAGATATATTCGCTATCGATTTTTTTTACTGCAGGAATCAAAAATATCTCTCCAGATATATCCTTTAAGTTCAGCGGACAGAAAATTTCTTCCAACGACAAAGACTCCCTTTTTTGTACGACGGTTTCATACATATATTGTATGATTCCGCCGTTCACTCCTGATTCTTTGTCATGTATCTGTTCACAAAAAATGTTGTGCAGGCTTGGCGCTTCAATATCCAGATCCAGTATCAAAATCCTTCTGCCTGCTGCAGCCATAAGATATGCTGTCTCAAGCAGCGCGATCGTGCGTCCGACACCTCCTTTATAAGAATAAAAACTAATCACCTGCAGTCCCTCGTTTTGCTCCACAGAGTTCTGACTTCCGGGGCTGACCACGTCTGACCAGGAACAATAGCCGCTTTTTTTTGACTGTTTTGTTAAATGAAATTCCACAGACTGCTTTACCGAATATATATCCAAAAATCCAATCTGATATTTCTGACTATACGGCTCTATTTCTTTTTCCAGCAAATTCTTCAGGTTTTCTTTTGTAACGTCGAGATCCGTTACAAGCGTTACATGAATCTTTCCGCGTTTGCTTACATCCACCTGAACCCATTCGCCTTCTGCAAGTTCATACTCCTGTTTTATCTTCTGCTCCAGCTTTTCCCATATCCTAACCATATTCAAACCTGTCCCTTTAAACTTCGTGTTTTATTTGTTCCAGATAGTCAAAAATACATATAAATTTTTCCATCCATTTATTGAAAATTCTGTCTGATACATTTTTCTCTGGTACGTAACGATAATCGATGTAACTGACGTCTTCCGGCTTCGATACATATTCTAAAGCATCGGCGACCTCATCCGGCATATTATCATACAAGTCTGGTAATAAACTCCGATAATACGGAGCCGTCAGTAAATGTCCCGGCCGGTTTTTTCTATTTCCATTGACCAGCCATTCTGTCCCTCTTGATTCCACTGTATAATAACAGCAGATAATTCCTTTTAGCATACATTCCACATAGATACCGCCCATATGTATGGAACCTGTTCTCCGCTTTTTATCACACAGTACTTCCCAGTCTGTCAGACGTGACTGAGCTGCAGTCGCATAATCTTCCAAATGTCTCCTCCTTATCAATCTGTTCTGGCAAATCATCCTCTGCCAGAAGTTGATTCATTATAGCATTCCCATTTATTTACTGCAAGTAAGTCCACAAATAATTAACAAACATATCTTTTTAATATGCGTAATTTCACAGCCCGTTCCCTTTACACACACGCGTCTTTTTAGTATAATACAACCAGAAGCAACGCTGAAAGCACAGAAAGCAGGTGAACGATATGCCAGGTGAAAAAGAACTTAATGTGAATCTTTTTGAACGTTTAGATCTGTTAGACCGGCTGGAAAGAGTCGCCAGAAAAGCCGGTTGTCAGCCTGTATTGGATGAAATTGCATTTGAACGAAAATTAATTGAACGAAAACTGTATCAGGAGCCGCCTCTTCTTTCTGAAAGCACAGATCATCCGGAAACGACCAAAATATAAACCGGAATCCCTCATTTACAAAATCCCGCCGGTTTCCATATCGGAAACCAGCGGGATTTTTCTTTTATCTGCGTTTATTTGACAATGCGTACCTTCATAACGCCTTTCATCGCCTTCATTTTGGAAACGGCTTCTTCTGTCATCGGCGTATCCAGATCAAACATGGAATATGCGTAATCGCCTTTGGATTTGTTGGTCATATTTGCAATATTAATATCGCATTCGCCAAAAATCGAAGTAAACTTCCCAATCACGCCTTTGCTGTTTTTATGCAGCACCGCTACACGTCCCTGTGTAGTACACTCGCCCATATCACAGTTCGGGAAATTCACGGAATTGCGGATATTGCCGTTTTCCAGATAATTGCGGATTTCCTGTGCCGCCATCACTGCGCAGTTATCCTCAGATTCTTCTGTGGAAGCTCCCAGATGCGGCGTAACGACACATCCTTTGCGGCCTGCGGTAATGTTGTTTGGAAAATCTGAAATATAGCGTTTCAGTCTGCCTTCGGCAAGCGCCGCTACGACTGCTTCTTCATCTACGAGGAGATCTCTGGCAAAGTTTAAAATTACTGCCGTCGGCTTCATCATTGCGATGACTTCTTCATTAATCATCTTCTTTGTCGCATCCAGCAGCGGTACATGAATGGAAATATAATCGCATTCGCGATAAATATCCTCTACGTTGCGTACATGCTTTACATTGCGTGACAGATTCCATGCCGCGTTTACCGATATATACGGATCGTAGCCATAGACTTCCATATCCAGATGCGTCGCTGCATTGGCCACGCGGATACCAATCGCTCCAAGACCGATCACGCCCAGTTTTTTACCAGCAATTTCACATCCGGCATATGCCTTTTTTTGCTTTTCGGTCAGCTTTGCAAGCTCTGTATTGTCTTTTTCAGAAACAACCCAGTTTACTCCGCCGTTAATATCGCGGCTTGCCATAAGCATCCCTGCCAGTACCAGCTCTTTCACGCCGTTTGCGTTGGCGCCCGGCGTATTAAATACGACTATGCCCTGTTCTGCGCACTGATCCAGCGGAATATTGTTAACGCCGGCGCCGGCGCGTGCCACTACTTCCAGGCTGTCCGGCAAATCCATGTCGTGCATAGAAGCGGAACGTACGAGCGCCGCCTGCGCATCTTTGATATCTTCCACTTTCTGGTAACCCTCTTCCAGTACATCGAGTCCTACCTGTGCAATCGGATTTAAACATACATAATTAAACATTTTTACTTCCCCTCTAATCTGTACTGCCGCGGCTTACCACAAAACCATCCCTGTGCTTTTGCGCCGCGGCATATTAATTTATGAATTTGCAGCTTCAAATTCCTTCATAAATGCCGCCAGCTTTTCCACGCCTTCTTTCGGCATGGCGTTGTAAATGGAAGCCCGCATACCTCCGACGCTCCTGTGTCCTTTCAGATTGACAAATCCGGCTTTGGACGCTTCTTCCACAAATTTGGCATCCAGCTCTTTATCGCCCGTTACAAACGGAACATTCATCAGGGAACGATCCTTTGGTTCTACGGTACCATGGAACATTTTGCTCTGATCAAGGAAATCATATAAGATGTTTGCTTTTTCTTCGTTGCGCTTTTTGATCTCTTCCAGACCGCCCATATTCTTTAACCATTTGAATACTTTGCCGCAGATATAAATACCGTAGCAAGGCGGCGTATTGTATAAAGAATCAGCGTCTGCATGCGTCTTGTATTTTAACATGGTAGGCGTACCTTCAAGCACGTCGTCACGAATCAGATCTTCACGAATAATCGCAATCACCACGCCCGCCGGACCGACGTTCTTTTGTACGCCGCCAAAAATGACGCCATATTTGCTGACATCGACAGGCTCGGATAAAAAGCAGGAAGATACGTCCGCCACAAGCAGATGTCCTTTCGTATTCGGCAGCTCTTTATATTTCGTTCCGTAGATCGTATTGTTTTCGCAAATATATACATAATCCAGATCATCCGGAATATCCAGATCCGAGCAGTCCGGAATATAAGAAAAGGTCTTGTCTTCAGAAGATGCCAGTTTGACTGCCTCTCCATAGATCTGCGCTTCCTGATATGCCTTTTTTGCCCACTGTCCGGTTACGATATATCCCGCTTTTTTATGCTTCATCAGATTCATCGGAATCATCGCAAACTGCTGGGACGCGCCGCCCTGTAAAAACAATACTTTATAATTGTCCGGAATATGCATCAGATCCCGGATATCCTGTTCTGCTTCTTTAATAATCGTATCATATACTTTGGAGCGGTGAGACATTTCCATTACTGACATTCCGCTTCCCTTATAATCCAGCATTTCCTCCGCTGCTTCTTTTAACACCTCTTCCGGCAGTACTGCCGGCCCTGCAGAAAAATTATAAACTCTGCTCATTTTCCTGATATCCTCCTTTTGTCATGCACAGGCGAATCATCACAGCAATTCCTGCATGCAGCCTGACGCTTTCTTTCTATATTATGCAACGCCGCGTTTCCGGTCAGCCGTTTAGCTGTTTTTCATATCTTCTTCTGAAAACGCTTCGCTAATCGGCGCCCCCGGCGCAACCATTGGCCATACTTTATCATCACTGTCTATGATGCAGTCCAGAACAACCGGTCCGTCCGCTGCCAGCGCCTGTTCCAGTGCCGCGTCAAATTCTTCTCTTGTCGTTGCCCGGATGCCTCTGGCGCCCATTGCCTCCGCCAGCTTTACAAAATCTACGGCATCCCGCAGCACCGTAGCCGAATACCGTTCTTCATAAAACAGATCCTGCCACTGACGCACCATCCCAAGTACATGGTTGTTTACAACTACCTGTATGAGCGGGAGCTTCTGACGTACTGCCGTTGCGATTTCATTCATATTCATACGGAAACATCCGTCGCCTGCAATATTGATTACCGTTTTATCCGGATTGGCCGTCTTGGCGCCAATCGCGGCTCCCAGGCCATATCCCATCGTTCCGAGACCGCCGGATGTCAGAAAATGCCTCGGTTTGGAATATTTATAAAACTGCGCCGCCCACATCTGATGCTGTCCGACCTCGGTAACGATTACCGCGTCTCCGTTCGTCTTCTCATAAATCTTTTCGATCATATATGGCCCGCAGAGTTCCTGCGGATGATAGCTCATCGGATACTTATTTTTTAACTCCGTAATATGTCTCAGCCATTCGTCATGATGCTGCGGCTCTAACTGTTCGTTTATTTTGGTCAGCGTTTCTTTAATATCTCCGATCACGCTTCCGGTTACGAGAATGTTTTTATTAATTTCTGCAGGATCTACGTCAAACTGAATAATTTTCGCCTGCTTTGCGAATTTTTCCGCGTTTCCAATGACACGGTCACTGAATCTCACGCCGACCGCAAGCAGCAGATCGCATTCGCTGACGCCGAAATTAGACGTTTTCGTTCCATGCATGCCAAGCATACCGGTGTATTTGGCATCGGTGCCGTCAAACGCACCCTTTCCCATCAGAGAATCGCATACCGGAGCCTGTACTTTTTCGACAAATGTACGAAGTTCCCCGGACGCATCTGCTAAGATGACGCCGCCGCCTACAAATATGTATGGCTTTTTCGCTTCTTTTATATACTGCACGGCCTGATCGATGTCTTCCTGCCGAAGTCTCTCGGTAACACGTTTCGGCATCTGTATCGTTTCCTTTGCGTATTCCGTCTTCCTGGCGGTAACATCTTTCGGAATATCTACCAGCACCGGACCCGGTCTGCCTTTTCTGGCAATCGTAAACGCCCGGCGCAGTATTTTCGCCAGATCGCCGACGTCTTTCACGATAAAATTATGCTTGGTAATCGGCGTTGTGATGCCCGCAATATCAATTTCCTGAAAACTGTCTTTTCCAAGCAGCGGAACATTTACGTTACAGGTAATCGCTACAAGCGGAATCGAATCCATATAGGCAGTCGCTATTCCGGTTACCAGGTTGGTCGCTCCCGGTCCGCTCGTCGCAAAACATACGCCTACTTTTCCGGTACTGCGCGCATAGCCGTCTGCGGCATGGGACGCCCCCTGTTCATGGGAAGTCAGAATATGCCTGATCTCATCCCTGTGTTTATACAATTCATCATATACGTTCAGGATCGCTCCGCCCGGATATCCGAATACGGTGTCCACGCCCTGTTCTTTCAGGCACTCAATTAAAATCTGCGCCCCTGTCAACTGCATGTGTTCTGCCTCCTTTTCTATCGTTTACTTTTCCAATATTCATATCTCTTTCGAGGTTGGTCGTTCTATTATTTTTGTACGCCGGGCGTCTGCATCACTGCGCCGCGGTTCCCGGAAGTTACCATCGAAGCGTACCGTGCCAGATACCCGCTTGTTACTTTCGGCTCTTTCGGCTGCCAGTCTGCTCTTCTGGCCGCCAGCTCTTCTTCTGAAACATCCAGCTCCAGCTTCATTTCCGGAATATTGATCTTAATCGTATCCCCTTCCTGCACAAGCGCGATCGGGCCGCCAACTGCCGCCTCCGGCGATACGTGCCCGATGGACGCGCCGCGGCTCGCTCCCGAAAACCGGCCGTCTGTAATGAGCGCTACCGAAGAGCCCAGTCCCATGCCCGCGATCGCAGACGTCGGATTTAGCATCTCACGCATACCCGGGCCGCCTTTTGGCCCTTCATAACGAATCACAACGACGTCGCCTGCCTGAATCTTTCCGCCTTTAATCGCCGCAATTGCGTCTTCTTCACAGTCGAACACTCTGGCAGGGCCTTCGTGTACCATCATTTCTTCCACAACCGCAGACCGTTTGACTACCGAACCGTCCGGAGCCAGATTGCCCTTTAATACGGCCAGTCCGCCGGTCTTACTGTACGGATTGTCTGTCGGACGGATGACCTGCGGATTTTTATTGACCGCGTCTTTGATATTCTCGCCGATCGTCTGTCCTGTTACGGTCATGCAATCCGTATGAATCAGACCGATATCCGCCAGCTCTTTCATGACCGCATACACGCCGCCCGCTTCGTTTAAGTCTTCCATATAAGTCGGTCCCGCAGGCGCCAGATGACACAGGTTCGGCGTCTTTTCACTGATCGGATTCGCAAATGAAATATCGAAGTCAAATCCGATTTCATGTGCGATCGCCGGAAGATGAAGCATACTGTTCGTAGAACAGCCAAGCGCCATATCCACGGTCAGCGCGTTTAAAACGGCCTCTTTTGTCATAATGTCTCTTGGACAGATATTTTTCCGAAGCATTTCCATTACGGCCATACCTGCGTGTTTTGCCAGCTTGATACGCTCGGAATAAACGGCCGGAATCGTACCGTTGCCTTTTAATCCCATACCAAGCGCTTCGGTCAGACAGTTCATGGAATTTGCCGTATACATTCCGGAGCAGGATCCGCACGTCGGACATGTCTTTTCTTCATATTCACGCACATCTTCTTCGGTCATTGTGCCTGCCGCATAAGAACCGACTGCTTCAAACATCGACGACAGACTTGTTTTGTGTCCTTTCACATGTCCTGCCAGCATCGGGCCTCCGGATACAAATACCGTCGGCACATTGATTCTTGCCGCGGCCATCAAAAGACCCGGCACATTTTTATCGCAATTCGGCACCATCACAAGCGCGTCGAACTGATGCGCAAGCGCCATACATTCCGTAGAGTCCGCAATCAGATCTCTCGTTACGAGGGAATATTTCATCCCAATATGGCCCATCGCGATACCGTCGCAGACTGCAATCGCCGGAAATACAACCGGCACGCCGCCTGCCTCGGCAACGCCGAGCTTTACCGCGTTCACAATTTTATCGAGATTGATATGGCCCGGCACGATCTCGTTATAGGAGCTTACGATACCGACCATCGGTTTTTTCATTTCTTCTTCTGTAAAACCAAGCGCATGAAACAAGGAGCGGTGCGGCGCCTGCTGCATACCGGTTTTTACCTGATCACTTTTCATATGTTATTCCTTTCTTATTTATTTCTGGTATTTATGTCTTCTTTCAAAGCTATCTGATCCGTTCGCAAATGGCATCGCCCATCTGCGCCGTTTTGACCTGCTTTACTCCTGCCTTTTTCTCTTCCTCCTGCGGCATAATATCGATCGTGCGGTATCCGTCTTTTAATACCTGCTTTACGGCCGCCTCTACCGCGTCTGCTTCTTTATCCAGATCAAAGCTGTAGCGCAGCATCATAGCCGCGGACAGAATCGTCGCGATCGGATTGGCAATGCCTTTGCCTGCGATATCCGGCGCGGAACCGCCGCTTGGTTCATAGAGGCCGAATTTTGTTTCATTTAAGCTGGCGGATGGCAGCATACCGATCGAACCGGTCAGCATGGACGCCTCATCGGATAAAATATCTCCAAACATATTCTCCGTTAAAATCACGTCAAACTGCTTCGGATCTTTGACTAACTGCATCGCGCAGTTATCTACCAGCATATGTTCGTACGCGATATCCGGATAATCTTTCGCTGTCTCCTCCACGATCTTTCTCCACAAACGGGACGAATCGAGTACGTTCGCCTTGTCCACGCTTGTTACCTTTTTCCTGCGTTTTGCGGCGATATCGAATGCCCGCTTTGCAATTCTTCGAATTTCTTCTTCATTATATGTGAGCGTGTCTTCCGCTGTCATCAGCCCGTCTCTTGTCTCGGTCACGCGTTTGCCAAAATATAACCCTCCGGTCAGCTCGCGCATGATCATCATATCAAAACCATCGCCGATGATATCGTCTTTTAACGGACAGGCTTCTTTTAATTCTTCATATAAGTATGCCGGTCTTAAATTTGCAAATAAGCACAGCGATTTACGCAGCTTTAACAAACCTGCCTCCGGTCTTTTGGACGGCTCTAACTGATACCACGGGGATGTCGCCGTGTTGCCGCCAATCGAGCCCATTAATACGGCATCGGAAGCCTTCGCCTGTGCAATTGCCTCATCGGTCAGCGGAACGCCGACTGCGTCAATAGAACATCCTCCCATTAAAATATCCTCATAATCAAACTGGTGTCCGAATACGGCACCGACTTTGTCCAGTACTTTTCTCGCTTCTGCAGTTATTTCCGGCCCGATTCCGTCACCAGCAATCACTCCAATATGATATTTCATATGAAAACTTCCTTTCTTTTGAATTTATTTTCTGATAATTACAAAATATTTCCTTACAAAACTGATTTCGCTTTATCGGAATACAGTTTACCGTTTACTATCATATAACTTTTACCCTGATTTTTCAACCATGAAATATAAAACTGTCTGAAATTACCTGTAAACAGGCTGTTTCAGACAGTTTTTATGTGAGATTCGCAACAAGTTCTTATTTACTTTTTTTGTTTTCTTTTTTACTATCTTTCTTTGTTTCTACAGCGGCTGCGGAATCTTCCGGCTTTTCTACTACGGAAATAGCTGCGCGCTGCATCGGTATGCGGCAGTTTTTATTGCTTCCAAACTCTACGATTACCGTATCGTCTGAAATGTCAATAATGGTTCCATAAAACCCGCTCGTCGTCAGTACCGTATCGCCGACTTCCAACGCGGCAAGCATGGCGTTTTTCTTCTTCTGCTCTTTCTGCTGCGGACGGAGCATGAAAAAATACATAAAACCGACCAGAATCACGAGCGATAAAATCATGCTGGCAAAGCTGCCTGCACCTGCAGCGCCTGCGGCTTCTGCTGCAAGAATATGTGGTGAGATCATTTTTTTCCTCCTGATAATCACTAAATTTGTATCTGTATGGATACACAAATAGTATTGTACACAAAGATATGGAATTGAGCAACCTATTTTAGAAAAATTTTAACTATTTATCCCATATCCGGTTGCTGTTCACACCTTCGGTGCTCACAGTAACTGAATTCAGCCCATGGAATGTTCGCCTGCCCGAAAACCGTCCAGCCTGTTCGCCTTATACGCCGCAAAGTTCCCTGCGTCCAGCGCGTCACGAATTTCTTCCATCATCGTATTGTAAAAATACAGATTATGCAGTACGCACAGACGCATCCCCAGCATCTCTTTTGCTTTTAACAGATGGCGGATATACGCGCGGCTGTAGGTACGGCAGGCCGGACACTGGCAGTTTTCTTCGATCGGACGCGTGTCTGTCTCGTACTGCTTGTTAAACAGGTTCAGCTTTCCGTGATTCGTATAGACATGTCCATGCCTTCCATTTCTTGTCGGATACACACAGTCGAAAAAATCTACCCCGCGTTCCACGCCTTCCAGAATGTTTTCCGGCGTGCCGACACCCATTAAATACGTCGGTTTGTCTGCCGGCAGATGCGGCACCGTCACATCCAGAATATGGTACATTTCCTCATGCGTCTCTCCTACAGCCAGACCGCCGAGCGCATACCCGTCCAGTTCCATTTCGGCGATACGCTTCGCATGATCGATACGGATATCGTCAAAAATGGCGCCCTGATTAATCGCGAACAACAGCTGTCGTTTATTAATCGTATCGTCCAGACTGTTTAACCGCTTCATTTCCTCTTTGCATCGTCCCAGCCAGCGGGTCGTCCGGTCTACCGAGTGCTGCACATACGTCCGGTCTGCCCGGCTGGACGGACATTCGTCGAATGCCATTGCGATCGTGGACGCCAGATTGGACTGAATCTGCATACTCTGTTCCGGCCCCATAAAAATCCTGCGTCCGTCTACATGGGAATTGAAGTATACGCCTTCTTCTTTTATCTTACGCAGTTTGGCCAGGGAAAACACCTGAAATCCGCCCGAATCGGTCAGAATCGGTTTGTCCCAGGAGATAAATTTGTGCAGGCCGCCCAGCTGCTTAATCAGCAAATCACCGGGACGGACATGCAAATGGTACGTATTGGACAACTCTACCTGAGTTTTAATCCCCTGCAGATCATCCGTCGATACGGCGCCTTTGATCGCGCCGCAGGTTCCTACATTCATAAAGACCGGCGTATGGATATCTCCATGTACCGTATGGAAAATACCACGTTTTGCCCGGCCTTCCTGTCTGATTAATTCATACATATTATTTATTCTTATTTATAATCCTTGTCTCATATTTTCCTGTTTCTATATCAATAAATCTTACAAATAACGATACTTTGTTCTCCTCGTTTAAGCTGGACCATACCGTATCTGCAAACGTGTCGATCGTGCCCGAAATGCCTACGCGTACCGGCTCTCCCTGAAAGCTCTCCAGCGGATCGCCGTCTCCCTGATACGTATGGATCAGACGTCCCTCGCCCGCCAGCGGACATTCATACGTAAACGTATGCCGGCAGCACGAATCCGGATTGCCTTCGTTGCTCTTTAAAATGGACATGGCATAGTTGTATCCGCCGTTTTCAATATGCAAAATACCCGAAATACGCGGCGTATAATTCGGCGCATCCGGTTCGAAGGTTCTTGTGCGAAGCGCCTGTTCAAACGTCTGCTGCCTGTCCATCAGCTCGTAAATCGTATCCGTCTGATCTCCGTTTGTTACAATTGTCTTATTGCCAAGCACGCGTACCGGCGCATAGATCACAAGACTTGGATCGCTTAGTTTTGCCGGATCGAACGCCTGCGTACGGATTCCTTCGCCGTCTGTGACGAAAATGCGATTGCGGCTGTTGACGCTGCGTCCCATAATAAAATATGCGATGACAGCTTGTTTTTTATCTTCAGACAGACCGATCACGATGCCTCTGCCTGGATAGGAGTTTGTTTTTAAAAGATGTTCCAAAGATGCGGTTTGCATGTGGGGGTTCCTCCTTTTGTGGTGTGCTTTTTTTGGTGTGCTTTTTTTTGTGTGGGGGGGGGTTGTGGCTGCGCGGACGCTGGGAGAGGGGCGCTGCCTGGTCTGCCGGTGTCTGTTCCAGAATGTTAAGAATCCGCAGGCATTCTGCGTCTGGGCGGTGGTACCGGACGGTCGTGACGCCTGGTTCGCCCTGGCGGAATGCCAGCGGCTAAAGGCGTCACTTGGCTTCGCCCCTGTTTTGCGGGCAGAATGCCAGGGGATTCTAAACATTCTTCCAAAGCCACCGGCAGACCAGGCAGCGTCCCTCTCCCGGCTGGTTTTTGGAAGGCACTGAAAAAGCTATGCCTTGATGGTTTGGCTGGTTTTGAGGGTTATGGTGTGTGGGGGTGTTTCGTCAGTCTGTTTTAAGGACTTTTTTGGTGCCATGGTTTTGGAAGGCACTGAAAAAGCTATGCCTTGATGGTTTGCCTGGTTTTTGGAGTTATGGTGGGTTGTTTTGTCAGTCTGCCTAAAGGACTTTTTTAGTGTACTGGTTTTGGAAAGTGGTGTGTGGATGGTTCTGTGTGTCTGGTATGGCTGGTTTCTGATGTTCGTTTTGGTGTGACGTCTGGGGAACAGTCAGATGATGGGTGTGTTGTGTTGGGGTTAGATATATTGTTTTAAGTGCTCTGCGCGGTGTTTCCATCGGTGATACTGTTGGGCTGTGTTTTTTCCGTGGAGGGAAATTTTATACAGGTCTTCTGGATGCTGCAGCAGGTCGGTCACCAGATGAGGCAGTTGTTCCAGATGGCTTAGATCGTAGTAAATGATGGTATCTTTATGTGTGAACTGTTCGCGCAGGTAAGTGCTGTCGTCGGTCAGGGCTGCGGTTCCTGCGAGCATGGCTGTAAATATACGATCGTGTGCTCCGTCTTTAAACCAGGGCATTGTATTCAGAGCTATTTTGGCCTGTGTGGTGGCCTGTACGCAGGCTGCGGAGTTTACCATATGTCCGGTCGTTATCAGATTTTGCGGATGGGTGCAGCGTATCTGGTCCCAGTCTTTGCCGGACAGATGGATTTTGATTCCGCCTTCTGCCAGTATGCGTACGGTTTTTTCCCGAAAAAAAGTACGTATCCACAAATCCACGGCTGGCATGGAGCTCATGCCTTCGCATAGCTGTGCGTCGGTCAGATCTGGTATCTCGCGGCGTAAATAGGTCTCGATACAGGACAGCAGATCCTGTTTGGGATTGTGCAGAAACGCTTCGATAATCTCATGATAAAAATCACGGTATTCCGGTTCCATTGCCGCTATTTGTCTGTCAATATTGGACACAGGCACATAATTTGCCGTAAAGACAAGCGGGTAAGGACGCTGCATCCACTGTTCAAATGCCGGTTCGGCAGCGCCTGCTTTTGTAATGCCGATGTCCTGCGGATACTGTGGCGGGTTTTTGTCTGGATGGTCGTTATCCAGGAAACAGTTTCCGGCAAGCGGTAAAAATTCGCAGAAGATGTCCGGATAGAACCGGTGCATATAAGCGACATGATCCCTGTCAATGCAAAACGTCCGAAGATTTGCCGCCGGATACTGCAGCGCCTGATAATAATATACAGGATGATCCACCATAATGTTCAGGCATGGGATATCCAGTTTTTCAAAGAGACTGACCACGGGCTCTCCCGTATCGTCTGATTCCCACAGATCTTCTTCTCCGCTTAATCCGATAAAATTAAACGTAATGAGCACCGCTTTTTTTTGCTGCACAGCCTGCCGCAGTTTCCATGCGCTGCGTCCGGTCTGGTCCAGATCGATCCAGAAGATCTCGTATCCGGATTCTTCAAAAGCGTCTGCCAGCTGCATGGAAAAATAAGTAAGCGTTTCAACGGCATGTTTGCAAAATATGATTATTTTATTCATATTAGTTTTTAAAACTGTGAACAGGCGCAGGTATTCTGCCTGTGCGGTTGACAAACGCGCTGCAGTCGTATGGATTGACCGGCATAATCGGCGCATAGCCGAGCAGTCCGCCAAACTCTGCTTTTTCCCCGACATTCTTGCCAATCACTGGTATCAGACGCACTGCGGTCGTCTTCTGATTAATCATTCCGATCGCCATCTCATCTGCGATAATGCCGGAAATGGTACTGGCTTTTGTATCTCCCGGCACTGCGATCATATCCAGCCCCACCGAACAGACGCAGGTCATGGCTTCCAGTTTTTCCAGCGTCAGCGCCTTTGCCTCGACGGCATCGATCATTCCCTGATCCTCGCTGACTGGTATAAACGCGCCGCTGAGTCCGCCGACGTAAGAAGACGCCATAATACCGCCTTTTTTTACCTGATCGTTTAACAGAGCGAGCGCTGCGGTCGTGCCGGGCGCGCCTGCGTATTCGACGCCGATTTCATGCAGGATGTCCGCCACACTGTCGCCGATCGCAGGCGTCGGAGCGAGCGACAGATCGATAATGCCAAACGGAATCCCAAGACGTCTCGACGCTTCCTGTGCCACAAGCTGGCCCACGCGCGTAATTTTAAAAGCGGTCTTTTTAATCGTCTCGCAGAGCACTTCAAAGCTCTCGCCGCGTACCTGTTCCAGCGCGGTCTTTACAACGCCCGGGCCGCTGACTCCGACATGGATGACTGCGTCCGCCTCTGTAACGCCATGAAACGCGCCTGCCATAAACGGATTGTCGTCCGGCGCGTTGCAAAAAATGACCAGCTTCGCGCATCCGATGGAATCCTTCTCTTTGGTCCGTTCCGCGGTCTGTCTGACGATTTCGCCCATTAACCGGACCGCATCCATATCGATCCCGGTCTTTGTCGAGCCTACGTTAACCGAGCTGCATACAAAGTCTGTCTCCGCCAGGGCTGCCGGAATCGAGCGGATCAGATTTTCGTCTGCCTGCGTCATGCCTTTGGAGACAAGCGCCGAATATCCGCCGATAAAATTGACGCCTGCCTTTTTTGCCGCCCGGTCCAGCGTATGCGCAATCGTTACAAAATCATCCGGCGTTTTACAGGCCGCGCCGCCGATCAGCGCAATCGGCGTAACTGAAATCCGTTTGTTTACGATTGGAATACAGTAGCTATTTTCGATCTTCTGCCCGACCGCTACAAGATCTCTGGCTACCGTCGTAATTTTACTATATATTTTTTCATTTAATTTTTCCAGATCCGAGTCGATACAGTCCAGCAGGCTGATACCGAGCGTGATTGTACGCACGTCCAGGTTTTCCTGCTCGATCATCTTATTCGTTTCTGCTACTTCTCGTATATTAATCATGGGAAATCTGCTACCAGAGCCATTCCTTTCTTTATATTTCTATTATATCCGATGCATTTTCTCAAAAATTTCTTCTTTCTGACACTTAATGCTGACGCCGATTTGTTCGCCAATTTTATCCAGTTCATCCGAACACTTTGAAAACGATACTTCGGAATCGCTCATTTCCACGATCATCATCATATGAAAATATCCCTTGACAATCGTCTGTGAAATGTCCAGTACGTTGATATTGTTGTTGGACAAATACGTACATACTTTTGCAATAATTCCAACGGTATCTTTGCCAAGTACTGTAATAATCGTCTTATCGGATCGTTTTTCTGTTGTCTGCTCCATTGATTTTCTCTCTTTCTTTTTCCATAAATTGTCCATACCGCCCGATTACGCACAGATCATCTGTGACGCCTCGCCGCGCTTTGCCACATAGATTGGGAAATCGTCCCCTTTGTAAGGATTTTCTCCCATCGATACTTCCAGACGAACCGTCTCGTACGCAAGCTCTGCAAAATTATTTTCCTGGCTCAGATGTCCGAGCACAACCGCTTTGAACCGATCATGCAAAAGCCGCCCGAGAAGCTGTCCGGACAGCACATTGGATAAATGCCCTCTGTCGCCCAGAATACGCTGTTTTAACGGATATGGATAACTTCCTGTCTGCAGCATACGAACGTCATGATTGGCTTCCAGCAAAATCACGTCCATGTCCTGCAGCTTTTCTACCAGACAGTCGTCGTATGTCCCGAGATCTGTAATAACACCGATTTTTTTCGTATCGCTCTTCATAATATACGCAACCGGGTCCGCCGCGTCATGCGAGATCGAAATCGGATGTACGATCATATCTCCAATCGGAAATTCCTGCTCCGGTACAATCGGATGCAGCAGAGCCGGATCGATCTTTCCGACAGACTTTACCGAGCGTATGGCGTCAAGCGTCCCCTGTGTGCCATAAATGGGCAGTCCGTAACGTCTTGCCAAAACGCCGAGTCCCGCGATATGATCGATATGCTCATGCGTAATCAGTATTGCTTCCATTTCACTTGTTTTCAATCCAGCCGAATTGAGTCCCGTCTCTATCCTTTTGCCGCTGATGCCTGCATCTATGAGCAGATGAGAGTCCTGCGTGCCGACACAGATACAGTTTCCGCTGCTGCCGCTTGCAATACTACATAATTCCATCTTAATTTTCCTTCCAATAAATTTCGATCTTATCCCCTGTGTGCAGCCGCTGCGTATATTGCGCGTCTTCGCCATTGACCCGTGTCACAAGCATCCGCCCCCGCGACTGTGACAGATCAAATAAAATATAATCAAAAATGTCAACAAAAATATATTCTTTTTTGTCCTTCATCGTGATCGTTTCGCCATTGACACTGATCTGACAGACCGGTCCTGCCGGCTCGACCGCCGGTTCCGGCGACGCCCCCGACACCGGACCTGTATACGCAGCGTCCGCCGCCGCGCCTGCAAGCGTATCTTTGACGACATCGAGCAGGACTTCTGCGTCTGCTGGTATGGCCGCTGACGGTTCTGCCGCGTCAGATCCGGCGCTTTCCGCCTGTACAGACGCCTCCTGTCCTGACACTGTCTGCGGATACAGATCGGTGACTTCCGGCAATGGCGGCAGCTCAGCCGGCATATCCGGAAGTTCTTTCGCTGCGGCTGCCGCTGCGTTTGTATACTGCGGCTGTGTTTCCTGTGAAGGCGCATGGACTTGCTGCGTCTGTGCATTTGCCTGCGGCTGCCGCGTTTCCTGTGACTGCGCATTTGTTTGTCGTAACGGCATTTCCTGCAGCTGTACTCCTTGCTGCGGCAGCGCCGGATTTTCCTGCTGTGACGCCGGATGCTGCGGCAGTGCCGGGATTTCCTGCTGCGGCAGCATTGGAATCTCCGCCGTGTCTCTCTGCGGCAGCGCTGCCTGCTGCGCCGGCTCCGGCAGTCTTTTCGGCGGCGCGTCCGGATAGACGTCCTGCGGTGTGGATCGATAGGAAATTACCTTCCAGTCTACGCTAAAGTTCTCGTATACAAGCGCCTGCAGGTCTTCCACACGGTTGTTGACTAAAATATCCGCGCTCATATCCAGTTCCACATCCATAAATTCCGCCAGCTGCGCCACCGTATAAAAACTTCTTGTAACGATGGCATCATGCTCTTTGATCTCGTAAGTCGGCGGCTCCAGAATGCCGTTTACCTCAACATATCGCGGACATGTAATCAGCTTGCCGTTTACTTCAAACGTAATCGTGGAGCTGTGGTATTCTTCCAGCTGGCCGACCAGATAATGCGCCTCTCTTCCTGCTGTGGAAGGTTCGATCGTAATGACGCAGTTTGGCTCGATCGGCGTATTGATCGAAGCCGGACGGTCGTTCATCCTTATAATCGCAGCTTCTCCTGCGTCTCCTCTTACGATACGCGGTCTGCCGTTTACCGTAAAATTAATCTCGCGTCCGCGTTTTGGAAACAGCTGATCGTTTGGAAATCCTGCCTGTATAGCCGCGTCTACAATCGTCAGCTTGTTATTATCATACAGCTTTAACCGCTCGCCGTTAAAACGTACCATAATAAAATTGTTTTTCTGTTCATAGTAATTCAGACAGATGCCGACCGGCGTTACGAGCAGCGGATCCTTTTCAATATCGTCCTGCAAAAACGTCACTTCTTTTAACACTTCCGCACCGCGCAGCGCTACCCGCTCCTGCGGCAGCTCCAGTTTTTGCGCAAGCATTTGGTCGAACCCGTGAATCTTTCCGCCACCGCCGACAATAAACGTCGCGCTGACACTCTGCTCTCCGTTTAATTCCTTAATCTTGGCCGCTACCTCCGTCGTCATTTTATCGACCAGAGGCTCGGTCAGCTTCCATACTTCTTCTGCCTTGATCGTATGCTTTAAGCTCATAATGTCTTCAAATTCGATCTCGTCGTCGACCGCCGCCGACAGCTTGATATGCTCCGCCATCTTAAAGTCGACCAGATAATGCTGTACGATCATTTCTGTCAGTTCGTCTCCGGCAAACGGAATCATACCGTAGGCGATAATACTGCCGTCTCTCGTCAGCGAAATATCCGACGTGCCCGCGCCGACATCCACAAGCGCAATATTCAGCATACGGAAGTTTTCCGGAATCGCCACGTCGATCGCGGCAATCGGCTCCAGCGTCATATTCGCAACCGTAAGTCCCGCAAATCCGACAGCCATATACAATCCGTCTACAACGTCTTCCGGCAGAAACGTCACAATAATTTTTTCCGAAATCTTATCCGCCTTATGGCTCTCCAGATTGGAAAATATTTCGTCGTTAATATAATATTTCATGACCGAATAGCCAACGCAGTAAAACTTGTATTTTGTATCGTTCGCATCTTTTAATTCCTGCGCCGCTTTATCCACGCCAAGCAGATCCAGCGTATGGATGTGTTCCCCTGTTACGACGGTTTCCTCCGGAAACTCATATTCCACATAGGTCGTCACTGTTTTTAACACACGTCCGGCTGCCGCGATACAGACTTCGGTCAGCTCCTGTCCGATCTGGTCTTCCAGTTTTTCCTTAATGATGGAAATCGTACGCCCGACGCGGCCGATATCATGAATCTGCCCGTCCAGCATCGCTCTTGTCTCATGCTCCATGGCATACTGTGCGACTACTACAAATTCTTTATCTTTTTTATATCCTACCGTACCTACCACGTTGCGCGTACCGATGTCCAGCCCGAATACGTATTGCAGCTCTTCTTCCTTCTGTGCGTCCTTTTTTCTGTCCTCCCGTCCGGGTGTTCTTTCCATACTTCTGTCTCCTTTATCATTCAGCAGCTGCGCCAGCTGCAAATAAACCTGCGCAATCGGTCCATTATTATCTATTACTACCTGACAGTGTCTGCGATACTCCCCTTCGGTCAGCTGCGCCGCAAACATCTGCTCTATTTTTTCATCCGAATAACCGCGGGTCTCAATCAGACGCTGCCTGCGGTTTTCTTCTGTCACATAGACATACCACAATTCGTCGCAGATCTGCCCGTAACCGTCTTCGATCAGCAGCGCCGCTTCCAATACGACATAATCTGTCGAGCCGCTTCGGCGTTCTTTTTCCACTTCCTTTAAAATATATTCCTTGACTGCAGGATGGACGATATCGTTTAACCGTTCCCTCTTTTCTTCGTCTGCAAAGATAATTTCCGCCAGACGCTGTCTGTTGAATCTGCCGTTATGGAGCCATATTTTCTCCTGTGCAAATTCTTTCTGCAGTCTTACGTAACAGTCATATCCAGGCTCCATAATCTCATGGGCGACCTCGTCTGCAACCAGCGTCCTGACTCTGTAATTTTTTCTCAGATAGGCAAGTATGGTAGACTTTCCAGCTCCGACCCCGCCCGTAATTCCAATAAATTTCATTCTGCTCACCCTGACCGTTTCTTTCTTTATCTACTTTGCCTCATACCAGTTCGTGCCAGAATGCATATCGATCTCCAGAGCAACCGCAAGATCTGCGGCATGATGCATCTCCTGTCTTAAAATCTCTGAAACCTGATCCACTTCTTCCATATCCGTCTCTACTAAAAGCTCGTCGTGCACCTGCAAAATCAGCCTTGATTTTAATCCTTCTGCCAGCAGTCTGTCATGCACCCGGTTCATGGCAATTTTAATAATGTCCGCCGCCGTACCCTGAATCGGAGAATTCATTGCCACACGCTCGCCAAAGGATCGCTGCATAAAATTGGCGGATGTCAGCTCCGGCACCGGACGAATGCGTCCAAACATCGAAACAACTTTTCCGGTTTCTTTTGCTTCTTTTACCTGATTGTCCAAAAATGCTTTTACGCCTGGATAAGTCTGAAAATACTGTTCGATATAATTCTGTGCTTCTTTTCTGGTAATACTCAGATCCTGACTCAGTCCGAAAGAACTGATGCCATACACGATTCCAAAATTCACCGCTTTGGCGTTTCTGCGCTGTAAGTCCGTCACTTCCTCAAACGGAATGTGAAATACCTGAGACGCTGTCATACGGTGAATATCCTGCGCTTCTTTATACGCCTGAATCAGATTTTCATCTGCCGACATATGCGCCAGTACGCGCAGCTCGATCTGCGAGTAATCCGCATCTAAAAACACGCATCCCTGTCTGGGCAGAAACACTTTGCGAATCATCCTGCCCAGCTCCATGCGGATCGGAATATTCTGCAGATTCGGTTCGGCGCTGCTTAAGCGCCCGGTTGCCGTAATCGTCTGATGAAACGTCGTATGAATCCGCCCGTCCGGTCCGATAAACGCTGCCAGTCCGTCTGCATACGTAGACTTTAATTTTGCCAGCTGACGATATTCTAATATTCGCGCGACAAACGGATATTCCGGCGCCAGCTTGTCCAGCACATCTGCCGCCGTCGAATATCCGGTTTTTGTCTTTTTCCCATACGGCATTTTCAGTTTTTCAAATAAGATGACGCCCAGCTGTTTTGGCGAATTGATATTAAACGTCTCTCCGGCGTCTTCATATATCGTCTGCTCCAGTCCGGCCAGACGCTCCTGCAGCATGTCTCCATACTCCTTCAGCGCCTCCGCCTCTATCCGGATGCCTTCTTTTTCCATATCGGACAGTGTATATACCAGCGGCATTTCAATCTCCGAAAACAGCTGCCACATCCCTGCTTCTTTCAGCCTGTCCGTCAGGATATCCATCGCCTGGTACGCCGTATATGCCGGATAACAGACCGCCTCCAGAAACTCCTGCGGCTGTCCGGCCTGTGCACTGGCATATGAATTTTTCCCCAGCAAATCCGCCTGCGCCGGAAACATTTCGCCGAGATAATCTTTGGCGATATCTTCGTAATGATATTCATTTTTAAGCGGATTTAGTAAATATGCCGCAATGGCAACGTCAAACAGCTGTTTTTGTGCCGCGATATCCGTAAATTTTAGCGCATGCTTGATATGAAAAGATGCCACGCGGTTTCCAGCCGTCAGAATCTGTGCAAAATGACTGCATAATTCCTCCTTAGACAACCGCTGCGGCTGTATACCTGTTTCGGTCTGGCTGCCTGTTTCCGGCTGACTGCATGGCAAAAAGCAGACTTCTTTTTCTGAAACAGCCGCTGCGAGTCCATATATCACACCCTGTTCTTCTATCAGCTGAACCGCGCATTTTTCGGATTGTTTTAACCGCTCCAGGATCTGCAGCGCCTGCTTTGCATCGTCGACGATTTGAAAACAGTCAGTCACCGGACTCTTCTTTACCATTCCTGACTGTCCCTGAAATCTGGCCAGCATCTGTTTAAATTCCAGACGCTGACACAGTTCATACGCCTCCTGCGTATATAAATTTCCCAGTTTTGCCTGTCCCGGGTCATAATCGATCTCTGCGTTTACATCGATGGTAACGAGCTTTTTGGAAAACTGCGCTTTCTCATAGTTTTCACGAAAAGACTCCCGCACCTTGGATTTTGGCATATCGTCGATATGCGCGTACGCATTCTCAATACTCCCATACTGGCTGATGATTTTCACTGCCGTCTTTTCGCCGATTCCCGGCACACCCGGCACATTATCTGAAGTATCGCCCATCAGCGCTTTCACGTCGATAAACTCTGTCGGTGTGACACTGTACTTTTCCTCTACCTGCTTCGCGTAGTAATCTTCCACCTCGGTACCGGTCTTTTTTGTCTTTGGAATCCGGATTTTAATACGCTCCGACGCCAGCTGCAGCAAATCCCTGTCACCGGACACAATCGAAACAAGCATCCCTTTTTCTTCTGCACGTCTGGCAATCGTACCGAGCAGGTCGTCCGCTTCATATCCGGCCTTTTCCACAATCCTGACTCCCATTGCCTGCAGCATTTCTTTCATCACCGGCACCTGCTCGCGCAGCTCCGCAGCCATTGGCTTTCTCGTTCCTTTATAATCCGCGTACATTTTATGCCGAAACGTCGGCGCGTTCACATCGAACGCAACCGTCAGATCATCCGGCTGTTCCTCTTCCAGAATACGAAATAAAATATTCAAAAATCCATAAATCGCATTTGTATGCAGCCCTTCGGAATTCGACAAATCCGGAATACCAAAAAAGGCTCTGTTTAATATACTATGCCCATCGATCAAAACCAGCTTTTCGCTCATGGATGACTCCTTAACTTTTTATATAATTGCTATCCTATGGTTCTGTAATCTCATCTCCGTTTTCATCATACAAAGTGAAAAACTTCGTATCGATCTCCGGATAAGACCGTTTCAGGGAAATCGGTTTTCCGCTGTTGCTCAAAAAGCAGTGCTCACTTTGCGCAACTGCGCGCAGTTCCCCGGTTTCCTTATCGGTCATGCGATATACGATTTTCATTTTCACACTGTTATAATCGATCATCCTTGCCTCTATGACAACCGTATCATGAAAATGCACCATGCTCTTATACTCACAGTTTACCGAAAGCACCGGACTGATAATTTCCATCTCTTCCATCGCCTTATAGCTGAATCCCATCTGATCCATCAGATTCATCCTGGCCTCTTCCATCCACCTGATATAATTGGAATGGTGAATGATTCCCATCTGGTCCGTCTCATAATACTGCGCCGTATGCTCGTACGGGCGGATTTTTATCTTTTCTCCTGTGTATGGTTTGATTCTGGTGTCTTTTACTGACATGTAATCACCTTCCTGATCTTCTTTTTGTTTGCAGTGTTTTTGTACATAACTGTTATTATGCCACAGGAAATACACAATTTCAAGATGTAAGGCGATCAATTTATTTTCTGTGACTCTGATGGTTACTGTTCACACAAGGAGTTTGCAATCATCCTAAAAACTGAATGATCCTGTCATAATTTTCTGGCTGGTGCGGGAATGTACAGCCAGAACAGTCTTTGATCTGTTTTCCTCTGACCTGTATATATGCCGGCTCTCCCGGACAATGCGCTCTTTCATACAACGGGCAGTAACAGAATAAGCAGTTGAGCTGTTTTAGTCCGCTGTGACAGGGAAAATACTTACATGCTTTGTTTTCAAAAAAACGTTCAGAATATTCAGGATTCGTCTCTTCCATCTCCTTTCTTCATCGGCGGTCGTTTGCCGTTCTGTTGGGACAGCGGGTACGGCTGCATCCGTGACAGATGCATGCGCAGGCATTGCCGGCATCTTTTGTCAGCTCGGCGATAAATACCACGCTGTTATGCGGCTGCATACAATACGAAGCGTTACAGGTAACCTTTTGCGTAAGCGCCTTTAACAAATCCGGCAGCATTTCAATTGGAAACTGCGCCTCACTGCCGGGAAAATGGTATGCCTTCACATATCGGCCCTTCGTTTTTCGGATATGTCGCTGATATGCATCGTATCCGCGCAGCAACAGCTCCGCCGCGAGCGCGTCTGCCAGATAAACTTCAAACAGCATTTCTTTGTTGTTATAATCTTCCAGAAGTGCATCCAGCCCGTTTCCCAAAGAGATCACAACGCTTTCACAAATCACACGATCCGGGATCATCGGTATTCGGTCGTTTTCTTCCAATCCCCCGCTCTCCCAAAATGCGTCTTCGCGGATGTATGGCAGCATGTTCTGTGCCATGGCAGATATTTGAAGCATCTGGTCTTTTGTGAAATGATATTTTTGGCATACCCTTTCTAAAAAAACCGGAGATAAAAAATCGTCCAGTACATCCGGAAAAAATGCCGGCATAGCTGTTTCCTCCTTTCTCCCTGCCGCCTGCTCGCAATATAACGCAGCAAGGACGCAAATATATCGATTGTCCATCAGGCATTGCGGCGCTGTCCATAACAAGACAGCGCCGTCTTCTGCTTTCTGCGGATGATTTTCTGTTTCATAACCCCATCTGACAATATCGGCCATCCGCTCAGGAACGGACCGGTGTTCCCACTTCAATCAGATTCCCGTCCGGATCGTAAAAACGAATAACTGTCTGACCCCAGCTGTGCGTCGTCAGTCTGTTTACATACTCCGTCTGGGGATACCGGTTTTCAAGTTTTTGGACAAAACCTTCCAGATCTGTTTCTTCAAAATACAGTTCAGAGCAATTGTTCCTGGATACGATCTCTTTTCCGAGAGATTTTTTCCATATTTTTTCGTCCTGAAGTACGAGACCTTCTGTCAGAATGACGTTGCCGTCCTGATCCAGTACCGTCTCAAGACCAAACAGCTCCCGATAAAAACGTTTTGATTTTTCGATGTCTTTCACAACAATTAGTACATTTTTGAATTTCAAGGCTCTCCTCCTTATCCGTTTGCTGCCTTACGTATTCAGCCATTAGAAAGCGCGGCATCATACAGGTACATCTTTCCTTTCCCCAACAAACCGTTCCAGATACTTCTCTACCTCATTCCAGTCAATATTCTGTTTATTGGAAAAAATAATATCAGGCAAAACAACAACCTTATTGCCGTTTTCATCCAATGCTATTTCCAGTGTTTCCATAACGTTCCTCCCTCGTGTTGAAACTATTTTAACACGCACAGATATGAATGCACAACCGGGAATTATTTTTATTCATACCTTACGTATTACCATCCTTCTTATATCATCTCCTGTTGTTCCATCCGATACCTCTTTAACTGCCGATAAAACGTAGCCTGGCTAACGCCGGTTTTTTTTAGCGCTTCACAAAACGGGATCTCCTTTCTCTCCCATTCCTCAACAATTCTTACAAACTCCTCTGTCATCTCTATCCTGGTTCTTCCAAACTTCACTCCTTTTGCCTTTGCAGCTTCAATACCCTGCCTCTGTCTTCTTTTTATATTATCCCGCTCTGATTCCGCTACAAACGACAGGATCTGCAGCACCAGATCCGCAATAAACGTTCCCATCAGATCTTTTCCTCTGCGCGTGTCCAGCAGCGGCATATCGATAACACATATGTCGATCCCCTTCTCTTTTGTAAGTATTCGCCATTGTTCCTGCACTTCCTTATAATTACGTCCCAGCCGGTCGATACTCATAATAAAAAGAAGATCGCCCTGTTTCATCTTTTTCAGCATTTTCAGATAACCCGGACGCAAAAAATCTTTTCCAGACTGCTTATCCATGTAAATATCGCGGCTCTTTACGCCTGCCTGATACATGGCTTCTATCTGCCGGTCCTCGTTCTGATCCACGCTTGAAACACGTACATAACCAAAAATTGTTCTCTCTGCCATTTTCTTTTGTCCTCCTGAATGATAAATCATGATAACAGGCCGGCGACAGTTCAGATAGCTGTACTGTTACACCGGCCTGTTATTATTTTGCCACTTTTTTCAAATATATGAATGATCATCTTTTAAAAATCCTGGAAGGTTCTGATGATACTACAGGCAGATCCTGATCGACAAGATCAGGCGTATGTTGAAAAATAATATACGACAGACGGACAAAAAGCCGGAAACTGTTACGGTCTCCGGCCCTTCTGTACAAAGCGCTTTTTAATTCAGGTTGAGAAATGCAGCCGGTGTCATGATCATTGGATTCTTCAAACCTGATTCCAGAAAATCTTTGTCACCAGTGAGCAGAACATCTGCATTTGCCTCAATCGCCGCTCTTAAAATGGAACGATCATCTGCATCCCTGACCTTAGATTCAGACATGTTTTCATCCGTTGGAATGGGTACCAATTCCAATGTCAGCAAGGCCAGTGAAAGAAACTTATCCAATGCCGCCAGACGTTTGGGAAATTTCTTGTTGAATATCCGTTTCATTTCATCCACATTCTGCTCACATATCAATCCACGGTTAGGATAAGAGGTTGCTTTTACATAAGCCTGATAAGGAACGCCGTCGGCACTTAATGCCGCAGATATGAGGACATTCGTATCAATCAGAACCCTCATACGTTTTCGTCCTCATTTCTCAATTCTTTTACAAGTGTCATAATATCATCGTCAGATGTAAGACCGGTCCGCTCCGCTTCGCCTGCCATTTCCCCCTGGAGCATCTGCATGGCATAGACAGCCGAATTAACAATACGGACAGTGCTGCCCTCCACAATAAAAGAAATACGGTCTCCGCTTGCCACGCCAAGCACTTCACGCACATCTTTTGGAATTGTGACCTGCCCTTTGGCCATGACCTTTGCGTTGTCTACAAAAGCGTTTGCTAACATATCTTTCACCTCCTGAAATATGGAAAGCAGGGATTTCCCTACCAGTATTATATGCGACTGCCAAATAAAAATCAAATAAAATTTATGGAACAGGCCGGCGACAGTTCAGATAGCTGTACTGTTACACCGGCCTGTTATTATTTTGCCACTTTTTTCAAATATATGAATGATCATCTTTTAAAAATCCAGGAGGATTCTGATGATACTGCAGGGAGATTGTAACTCCGATTCGGACATTTTATTTTACAGCCGTCAGCGTAAATTCTTCTACAGAACTTTTTACTGCTGTGATACTGTCATAGTAAAGCGTCCCAGACACTTTTTTATCAATCACTGCATCAGAACCCGCAACTGCATTCACCCACAGGCCAAACGACTGTATCTTCGCACTGTCTGCTGCAAGTCCGCCTTTTGGGTTTCCTTCCGTGTCTCTCTGACAGAATTCAGAAAACGGAATTGTTACCATAACCGGCTGCGAACCATTTTTGCGGTACGCCTCATATTCCTGCAAATATGCCTCGTACGTCACGCCATTTGCATTGATCTGAATGACTGTCTTCTGATTTTTGCCGTCCGGAACCATGTAAAACTGCAGGGCATTGCAATCAGACCAGTCCACTTCCTTTGAGATCGTTGCCCCTCCCCATCCGGTATCTGTTTCATCGTATGTAAACTTTAATCCATAATTACCGTCTGATTTTTTATCTTTGGAAAGAGAAAGCGTTACCTTACAGCCAGTATCCGCATTCACTGTCCATGCGCCCGCGAGCTGATCATCGATCCCATAGTAATTTTCAAAACCATCGATCAGATATGGGTCTTCCTTCGGCGCTTTGATATTATAAATAACCGAATACCGCTGCACTCTCCTGCCATCGATGTACAAAGCCAGCGTACCCACATTTTTCCCAAGCGTTTCTAACTGTTTTGCGGTAATTTTTGCCGCATACATACCTTTGCCATCGGATTTGAGCGTTAATTTTACCTTGCCCTTCTCTGTTTTCGCCACAGCCAGCAGCTTTAGCTTTGTCACATTTTTTGTGTCAGGCAGAGTGATCTTTGCCTTTATATCTGTACTTTTCAAAATCCTTGACGCCGGAAGCGGAGTCGTCAGATATCCCTGTACACGGAATGTATCTGTCCGGGATGTAATTTTGCCAAGCGCATCCGATGTCAGCACATCCTTTTGATTCGCTGCAAAAATACTTCTGTTGTCATTATAAAACGAAATAAAATGATCCAGCATTTCGTGTCCATGCAGGCTTCCATCCGGATTTACCGCATCTACATATGGCGTATAAAAACCGTCTTTTTTACTAAAATTTGCCCACAGAAGAAAGTAGGAAGCATCGGATGCAGACACAATATCAAGCACCTGGTTATACCAGTCCTTATTCCCATTTCCTGTTTTTGTCAGCGCTGTCTGGTTATCTCCTGGCGCCGGATCGTTTGCCGCTCCGGTTTCTGTTACCGCAACGAGTTTCCCATGCTGCTTTGCAAAGCTCTCTACAATCGAAAGCTCCTTTTTCAGATTTTGCATAAATATTCCATTATCTTCCGGTTTGATATCATACATATCAAAGCCTAAAATATCGACATACTCGTCGCCCGGATAGCGTACCCCGTACTCTTTCATGCTCTCCGCCTCACTGCCCGGCCCGTATTCATAGAGCATATTGTGTACATTTTTCGTATCACGCAGATATTCTACTGTATAGCGGAATATATTTTTGTAGGTTTCCGGATCGCAGAATGCAGCTCCCCACCAGAACCAGCTTCCGGTATTTTCATGAAATGGACGGAACAAAACCGCACTTTTCACCTGCTTTGCATAATCTGCAATCATATCCAGATAAGCCGTATACACTTTGTTATATTTTCCTCCCGGCAGAATCTGGTTCACCGGATCATTTGCTGTAACATTCGGCGAATAACCGCTGAAATCATACTTCGCATAAGTTGGATCACCACTTTTATAACCGGCATTTTTCTTCACATTCGCAAAATTAGGCATATGCGCAGATAAGGTAACAATCGCGCCTTCCCTGACAGCTACGTTGGTAAGCTCCGCTGCCGCTTTCACATGATTTTCAGCCGTTATCTCCAAAGAAGCATGGAATTCCTTATTGTAACGCTCCGCACTATATTCGTTTCCAGTCAGAGACAGCGTATCGATTCCAAAAATACCAGAAACAGAGCCTGTGACATCTTTGGTATCAGAACTGGAAAGTTCCGCGTTTCCCGCTTTATGTGAAATATCATTCTGGTGTCCGTAAATAACGCTGTCCGAAGAGCCAACCGCTTTCAGATAAGCATAGATCCGCCGTGCAGCCAGATTTGCTGACGGATCTGCCAGCGACACTTCAGAAGCAATTTCTGTTTTCTGCGTACTGCCATCTTTTTTCTGCGTGATCAGTTTGCCAGCAGATACCTTCACCTGCTGCTCTGCCGCTGATTTTACGGCAATTGAAGAATCTATCGAAGTATCCGGTTCTGCTTCTTTCCTAATTTGAATATCATCAAACCATACCGCACCCTTGTAATCCATTGTCTTTCCAATCAGCTTCAGGGCAAACTTTTTTAC
Source organism: uncultured Eubacterium sp. (assembly GCA_910577225.1). Classification (GTDB taxonomy): domain Bacteria; phylum Bacillota; class Clostridia; order Lachnospirales; family Lachnospiraceae; genus Eubacterium_J. The sequence continues at coordinate 36,263 of CAJTMV010000026.1, forward strand.
ATCTGAAGCTGGCGCTCCCAACGCATCAAACGAAATGCTTACCTCAACCTGTTTTCTTCCATCTGCCAAATCCTGCGCTGCTGAAAAATCAGCGTCTGCGCCTGCATCCAGTCCCTCGTCACAATATACGCTGACTGCAAGAGAACCTGCCGACATTTTGGACGCATCGTAGATCATTTTCATCAAAACGCTGTTTGCTTCTGACAGATTCAGCCCCTTTCCATTCTGCGGTTCCCATACAGCTACTGTTTGGGACCATTCCTTATCTTTATCCTCCGTATAATCCACGTTAAATTTCAACTGTCCTGCATCCGCTTCTACCGACGACGCATCTTTTGCAGCATAATTATATTCCCATCCGTTTCCGTAATGCCAGCCGTCGATGCCGCTGTCAAAATCAAATCCTGCAATCATATCCTGTTCCTGCCCGGCAGCCAGATCTGGTGCAGACGCCAGACCAGATGTCGCAATTGTTGTCATACAAAGCGTCGCTGCCAGTAATGCAGCCCCTGTTTTCATAAATATTTCCCTTCTTTTCATAGACTCTCCTTCAACTGTTTTTATGCCTTCCTAATCCTCTCTATGGCTCTTTTTCTTTGCGTCTGCCCTGATAAAGTCACGCTTCTCTCTCGCTGACTGTAGTGATCAGAGCGTCACAGGTTCCTTTCACCGTGTAAGAGCCGCATCCTGCCGGCATAAAAAAGCTGTCTCCTTTTTTATATTCGACCTTTTCACCCTGATTTACAATCACGCCCTCTCCATCCAGGATCAGAATGCTCAAAAACGATGCTTCTGAAACATTCCCTGTCATCTCCTGCATAATTTTTCCATCCAGATTCAGTTTGTCTACTGTGAAATAATCACAGTCCGCCACATGCGGATAACATTTTCCGTCCCTTTCTGCCGGCGCCCGGTTCGTAACCGCAAGCGCTTTTTCTATATGCAGTTCTCTTTTCTTTCCATCCTTTCCAGTCCTTCCATAATCGTAAACCCGATAAGTTACGTTAGAGTTCTGCTGAATCTCCGCAATCAGAATGTCCTTTCCAATGGCATGAATCGTTCCAGCCTCAATAAACAGGACATCCCCTTTTTGTACCGGCACTGCATGAAGTACCTCTGTAAGCGTATCTTCCTGAATTCGTCCTGAAAATTCTTCAAGACTTATTTCTTTATCAAAACCATAGTATAAAAATGCGTCTTCCCCTGCATCCAGCACATACCACATCTCTGTTTTTCCGTACTGTCCTTCATTTTCTAAAGCATACTGGTTATCCGGATGTACCTGAATGGATAAATTATCCTTTGCGTCGATCAATTTAATAAGAATTGGGAAATCCTGAAACCGGCTGCAGCTGCTCCCAAGAACTGCCTTCCCTTTTTTCTCAATATATTCCGCCAGTGTCCAGCCTGCGTATTCCCCTCCGTCTATGACCGACGGGCCATCCGGATGACAGGACAATTCCCATGTCTCCGCAAGCACATCCCCCGCATACTCCTTTCCATATTCCCTGATCAGTTTGCTGCCTCCCCAAAGATAATCTTTGCAGCCTGGTTTTAATTTCAATATACTCATAGATCTGCTCCATTATTTTGAATTACATCATGATACCAGTATGCGGAATCTTTCAGAATCCTTTCCTGCGTCTGGTAATCCACATATACCAGTCCAAAACGCTGCGAATATCCTTCTGCCCACTCGAAATTATCCATAAGCGACCACTGGAAATATCCCCTAAGTTCAATTTCGTCTGCTGCTCTTTTTAATTCATGGAGATATTTCGCCAGAAAATCGATGCGGTTTGGATCATGTACCTTCCCATCCAGGGATACTGTATCATGACAAGACAATCCATTTTCTGTTATGTATATCGGTTTTTGATACCTCTCATATAAAAACTTCGGCCCCCAGTACAAAGCCTCCGGCGTTACTGGCCAGGAGCTGGCTGTTTTTGCAAATCCCTCATAACGTCCTGCTTCTTCAGGTTTTCCTTCTCTGCTCATGCGGACGCACCTGCCGTTGTAAATATTTTGTCCGTATACATCGACCGGCTCTGAAATCAGCTTCATATCCGCGTCTGTAATCTTCGGAAGATACGGCTCATAACGTTCCAGACCATCCTGCGGATAATGCCCCGGCAAAACCGGATCTGACCACCACGTAACGTTCCATGTCCAGTTCCGGTCCTCCGGGTTCATGGCAAACAGCATCTGTCTTGCCGCCTCAATATCCTGCGGATCTTCTGTCTGTGGATAGCACATGCCGCAGGTAGGCGCATAGCCGATCGTCAGCTTCTGTTTCCCATACTGACGCAGCATCTGTACAGCCCTTCCATGCGCTTTTAATACATTATGCGCCATTTCAAAAGTATCCCGAAGGGGCACGGTAAGTCCCGGCGCATGCTCTCCGGTAAGAAATCCAAGGCCAACGAAACACTGCGGCTCATTCAGCGTAAAAAAATGACTAACCCGGTCACTGAACCTTTCGGCAATCAGTCCCGCATACGCTCCAAACCACTCCACAATCTGAGGGTTCATCCAACCTCCCTTTTTATAGAGCTCGTAAGGAAGTTCCCAGTGATACAGGGTGACATAAGGCTCAATTCCATTTTTCAGCAATTCGTCGATCAACGCGTCATAATATGCCACACCCTTTTCGTTTACCATACCGCAGCCTGTTGGCAAAACCCTTGACCAGTCAATCGAAAAACGATACGCTTGCAGTCCGATTGCTTTCATCATGCTTACGTCTTCACGAAACCTGTGGTAATGGTCACAGGCCGTTTTTCCGCTGTGCCCCTGATAAATACGGCCCGGTTCTTTTACATATACATCCCATATATGTTCGCCTTTTCCTTCTTCTTCCACCGCGCCTTCGATCTGATAGGCGCTTGTTGCCGCTCCCCATACAAAATTCTCACAAAATCCCATGGCATCCTCCTTTTTCCATGTATATCTGCCAATTTCTTTCCAGCCTCCGCCTGCCAGGATAACCGCTGCATCTCCCAGTCCCGTTACCTTATGCAAGAATCAGCGACATTAGATAAAACGGTACCGCTCCGGTGAGCTGGTCATCCAGAACCTCTACTTCAATACGATGCTTTTTTCTTTCCCCATGGTGGAGAATCACGGCAATCTGCGCGGAATCTCCCCAGTCTTCTTCAAACTTTCCATCCAGAATCCATGTACTGGCCGGATCGTCATCCAGGATTACCTTCGCCCGAAGTGCAGGCCCCGCAACCGATTTCCGATACTGAAGCGCGATGCAGGATGCCTCTTCTTCAAACAGAATACGGTCTTTTGCCTTTCTTCCAATCCATCCATTTTTAAACAAATCCAGATGCCCTGTTTTCTCCTCCGCATCGATCTGAAATCCACAAAGCTGCGGCAATGTTTCTCTGATTGTAATCCTTCTGGAATTCTCATAAGCATTTGCCGTCATCGGCTCTGGCAGTATGTATTCCTGTTCTTCTTCCCACATATGCTGTCTAATCTGCCCGAGCAGAGAAGTGATTTCAGCAGCTACCAGTTCATGCCCCTGATCGCTGGGATGCAGGCCATCCTCTGTAAGCTGCTCCTGCGTATAACGACCGGCTTTCATCTGCTCATACAGCGTATCTTTCATGCTGACATGAGGCAGCCCGTACCATGCGCCGATTTCGTTATGACAATCCTGGACATTTGTCCCTTTCGCGTAATCGACATTGTTCAAAATCAATACCGCCGGCTGTTTCCTGCCTGTCAGGATCCTGCGCACCAGTCCCTCGTAAGTCTCCTGAAAAAACGCGTCGTTTCCGATACTGTCATTTGTGATATCATTGACGCTGAAATCCAGCACCACGACATCCGGCTGGTACATCAAAAAATCCTGCCAGACTCTGGAAACTCCAAAATGGGAATCCGTTCCCCCTATGCCTCCGTTTAGGTAAGAAAACTCCGCCTTTGGAAATGCATGCCTCCACCAGTCAAATACACGGTAAGCGTAACATTTCTCATGTACTGTAGCAGCGCATCCCTGCGTAACAGACCCTCCGAAAAAGCCGATGGTCAGTGTCTCTCCTTTTTCAGCTCTGCGCATACAATTTTTTAATCTTGCAAAATTCTCATTCTGCATCGTCCTGGTCCCACCCTTCTATATTCAGTTTATTTATATAATTCGAAAGCTCCTGTGCCATTTCTTCTGCTTCCGGAATCCGCAGATGCCCGGGCGTTGCGGCGCCGCCACGCAGAAACAGATACTGTGTGATTTTATTGTCTCCCATTTCGTCTACCGCCTGCCCGATGGCACGATCCCATGCCGGATCATGACATAACAGCGTTGTACAGCACACAATATGAGCCTTCGGATATTTTTCCCTCAATTTTCCCAAAAATGTCTGGTAATGCCGCCGCCACTTTTCCGCCTTTTCTCCGGAATAGTCCTCTTTCATATAATCCTCCGGATGACTGTCATTCTGTCCAAGTGCAACAATCACAAGCTGCGGCACATAATTTTCAAAATTCCAGGAAAGCTGTGGCCCCAGCTGCGGATGATACCGTACCTTGTCCCATGCCGTTTCCATACCTATGTAATCCGGCTCATGAAACCATCCTGTTCCATCGAGCAGCGCCATCCCTCCCTGTGCGATATCATGTATCTGCGCGTTCAGCTTTCTGGCTGTCATCCATGCATAAGAATACCAGCAGTTCGAATATTCCCCGTTGTGCTCCGGATCTTCGCGGCCTGTATACGCTACGGCTTCCGATACTTCCCCCGCAGAGACCGAGTCCCCATATACTTCGATTTTCCGTCCCGGTTTATCCGGCACATCCAAAAGGCATGCCCCGTCCGCAATCTCCACACCCAGGAAACGGACCTCATGGCAGGAATCCTGCCGCTTAAATATCGTCAATTCATGTTCTTTTTTATCTGTCTGTTCTACCGGAATCTCCAAAACAGCCGGACCGTCTTCCGGCAGCAGGAGCGCCGTCTGCCTCCCGTCCAGAATACAGCCCAGATAATTATCCCAGTACACCCGCCGGTTCTTTACATGCAGTTTCAGCATATTTCCCGTAAACCGCATACATACGCTGGTACATGGAAATATAAAAGCAGGCTCTTTTCGGCAGCTCCAGTCAATCCTCCCCATATAAGATAATTTTTCATGATCAGGCTTTATCTTCATCCTTTCACTCCTTTGTTTTGATTCTAATGACGTTCTGTAAAAAACTCCTTCTCATTTCCGGCATTATGACTGCATCGATCTCATGATTGGCTCATTGGAAAAATTTTTTATATGAACCCTCATTTACCCCCTGCATCTTATACTGTCCGTATGAAAACGGATAAACAGATTTTTAATTTTTATTAGTTTATTTAAACTTCTTTTAATAATATATAAGTTGATCTATGAAGTCAATCGATTGTTTGGATTTCTATTAATTTTTGATGCTATACACAAATTTCATTAAATATTTTTATGAAATATATATATTTACTCTTCTTTTTAATATTTTATTAACTAATTTTATATTAATATATTGTCAGTAGCGGCTTATAATTTTCATCGGTTCAAACATTTTTTCATCTTCCAGCTAACTATTTCTTGTTTCATATTAATAAACATCTTAAACATAATGAACTGCATTACGCAAAAAACATTGCATACAAAAAAAGACTGTTATAAAAAAACACTTCCGTGCAGTTATCAGACTTTGGTTTGTCTGCCAACCTTATCCCTCCTACTGCCGGGCAGATTGGGGACTTTCACCCGTTAGAGCGTGTGCCCACCGGACACACCAAAAAACAGCATCTAAACCATATAGCTTAGATGCTGTGATTCCTGTTACCCGCTTTTTTAACCTGTCATACAGTATTTCTTCTTCCCCTGTCGAAAGAGTTACTTTCTTCTTTCTTCTTATAAAGCAAAGTCCATGATGCCTGATTCTTTGTGTAATCCATTTTATCCTGTGTGAAAAATGAACGGCAGAAATATCTTCCTTCCTCTCCGTTCCCTGTCAGGAATAAAAAAATATTTCTTCCTTCTGCATTGTTTTTCATAATATAATCCGCTTTAATAACCGAATAAGCATTCATATTTTTCCCCTGTCATGGACTAATTCCGATCTGTCTGTCAGATATTGAAGTCCCATTAAATGAAAACACTCTTTTTGTCGAAATTTATCTGTAATGAAACAGATTTGTTTTTTCGTACACAAGCTGCCCTGCAACCAGTCTGCCCTGCTGTCTGCAGCGTCGATTTTACACGATTTTACCATCAACAATCTGCACAATATCATCTGCGCTACGTGCAAGATTGCTGTCATGTGTAATCATTATTATGGTTTTGCCATATTTCAGATTCAGCTCCCGAAAATATTTCATAATCTCTTTCGAAGTGCTCTGGTCGAGATTTCCCGTAGGTTCATCCGCCAGCAAAATCTCAGCCCCTGCTGCCAGTGCTCTGCCAATACCGACTCTTTGCTGCTGCCCGCCAGAAAGTTCCCCTGGCAAATGATTTTCGCGTTCTTTCAGACCAAGAAATCCTATAAGTTCATCAATATAAGCATCCTCTACAGCTTCACCGCCAAGCACAATCGGTAAAACAATATTTTCTCTTACATTCAACATTGGAATTAAATGAAATTTTTGAAATACAAATCCTGTTTTTTTACGGTGAAATTCTGATAACTCGTTTTCCGACAAGCTGGCGATATCTGCTCCGTCTATTTTGATACTCCCTTCTGTTACCTGATCCAGTCCTCCAATCAGATGAAGTAATGTACTTTTTCCACTTCCACTTGGACCGACAACGGCAATGAACTGTCCTTTCTCAACGTTCAAATTCACATGATTCAGTGCCGCTACTTCAACATTTCTGCTATTCGAATATTTTTTACTAACATTTTGCACCTGAACAATATGCATCTTTTTCTACCTCCACTAAATTCAAACCTGTTACGCTCTTATTTGTCTATTCGATATTATTCAATTCGTCAATTATATGTTTGCTGGCAGACTTTTTTACGATCTGATTAGAAATAAAAGCACAAATCAGAAACGCGACCATGCATACCCAAAAGTAAATAAAAACGTCAAATTTATAGATATACCCGAAATTTTTCAAATCTGACTGTTTATACAAATATCCGCTGATTGTCCTCGCAACTGCATATCCGCCAGTAAACGATACTATACATATATTTAAAATCTCCCATATGACAACCTGTTTTACCATCCAATATTTCATTCCTATCGCTCGTAAAATGCACATCTCTTTTTTTCTCATTCGTATACGAAATTTCATATGATTCGCAATATTCGTTAGCGCTAAGATTAAAAACACCAGCGCAATTCCCCCTAAATTGACAATCTCTTTGCGAAACAGCATATCCGCTTTTTCCCGTTCTGCTATCAGACTTCTTGTCGATACCTGCAAATTTTTTGCACCTATTCGAATCAGCTGTTCCTCCAGTTTTTCATCTTCCTCTTCACTCTGGTCGCCAGATCCATTTATGTATATGCTCTGAACTTTTGAGTTTCTCACCATCGACCGTATATAGTCATCTTTGGTAATAAAAATTGGATATTGGGAATACGTGATATCTGCGATATATGGGAACGATACAATTGCATTGATTTTGTATTCTTTACTTGTATACGCTGAAGTATCATCTGTAAAATTTTCATAGTTTATATCATTGGTTTGCAGATCTTCCCGATATTTTATTCTAATCTTATCCCCCACCTGATACTGCATGAGCGGTTCTCCGTCCTTATACCAGCCAATACTTTGCGCTCCCTGTTTGTCAAGGCTTTTTCTCATTACACAAAGTATCACCTCATTTTCATCTATCTGTTCCAGGTTATCCTTTCCATCCACAATATATTTCCCGAGTTTCTTAAGTGCATGATCATTGTAACCATATAATACCGACTTATAAACCCGGTCTTTTCCATCATCTCCCTCGCCCGAATATCCGTAAATTTCTTCCATTTTCTGTCTTGCATTATCATAGTATTTAACATTTCTTTTTATCTCTTTCTGATCTACAACACGAATGGGAAGTCCTGCCGCTGTTTCTATCTCTTTCACCTGCTCTAATTCTAATATTTCCCGAACAGATTCTCTGGAAATCCCATAATCCGCCGTTTGAAACGTCAGCACATTCATTGCATAGTCGCCATTGAAAAAATACATTTCTTTTGTCTCATATCTGATATTTCCTGCAATCTGTGCCTCATAAATCAATCCGTAAAACAAACTGACTCCCATAACAATCGTTAAAATGATAAAAACGCTGGTTTTTAAATCCCGAACCACATACCTTACAGATAATTTCCAAAGAAAAAGTATTTTATTCTTACCTTTATCAAGATGCAGCATCCACCCGCTTTTCCGCATCTTTTCGCTAATATCTTTCGAAATCACTTCTATAATTGTCTTTTTATAGATGCTCTTGCAGGCAGTCAGACCAACAGCCATGGTAATTCCCGCCAGCAGCACAAACCCGGTAAAAATCTGTATCACCGGAATCAACAATTCAAATTCAACTTTTTCACCATATAAGCAGATTGTTTGCTTCTCGCTTCCGGATAATCTGGTTACCGCCCATGCAACAATTTTTCCAACAATCCCTCCAATCGGAATCGCTGTCACATATATAATCCCCAGTTCATATAATATATTTTTTATAAAAATCTTCTTTTTAATTCCAATTGCCCGCAATAACCCATATTGCTCGTGTCTGGCAATCATTTGTATCCTAAAAATACCAGAAAAAATTATAACAAAAAACAAAAGAACGATTGCTGTCACACCAATATCCCTATAGAAAAGTTCTTCCATATTTTCTCTTCCCGGACTATTTTTAATATTAGCAGCCTCTATTTTTAACGCATCCGAAGTTTCTTTTTTTTCCTTTTCTATATTCCAATTGTTTTTATAATTAATATAACAACTATATACTCCATCATAATCATCGTTCATGCACGAGAACATTGTCAGTAATCCAACCTGCTTATCCCTTAATACATCTGATAAAATACCAACTACTTCATAATCCAGCATTTTTCCGGTATCTTCATTTTTTAAGGATATCGTCTGATTGATCGACGGGGATTTTCCCAAATTAAGCAAAACCCATTTTTCAACAACAATCTCATTCTCATATTTTGGCATTCTGCCTTTTTCTAATCTGCTTGTAAGCGTTATTCCACACTCATCAGCTCTTTCAAAATAAATTCTATTTTCATCGCATAACACATACTCTGGTTCTTCAAAAACCGCAATTTTAGAAATTTTACCGTCGTTTTTTAAAAGTTCGACCTGCGCTCTGGCAAGCTGTGTGATCCTTACATCAGCAGGTGTATGTGTCAGCATATTCATCAAGGCTTCTTCTTTATGATTTGTATGTATCAAAATCAAAAGAGCACTCATCAATATAGAAGCGAGCAGGAAACATAAGAAAATGGTTATCGTGTTCTTTTTGTATTCCTTTAAATACCGCAAATACAACCTCATTATTATGCACTCCTTTCTTCCACGAGATGGTAATAATAATTATGCATTTTCATTAATGTTTCATGATTTCCAGATTCAACAATCTTTCCATCATTAAAAACCAAAATCTCATCTGCCTTTTTTATTACAGAAATCCGGTGAGCAATCATAATAACAATTTTATTATTATAATATTGTTTTAACTTATCGAGTATATGATCCTGTGTTATATTATCCAGTGCAGAAGTAGCTTCATCAAAAATCAAAATGTCTTTCGCCTGCAGAAGCATACGTACTATAGCAATTCGCTGTCTTTGACCTCCTGATAATTTTACTCCATTTTCTCCAACTTCTGTTAAATAACCATCAGGTAATTTTGAAATAAACTCATCAATGCCCATTTTCTTACAGATTGAAACATAATCTTCTTTTTCTATTTTTTTATTATTCAAAGTTAAATTATTTTCAATTGTATCATCGAGTAGAAATGTATTCTGTGATACAATAGCAATATTTTTTCTTAAAGACGCCAAATTATATTCCTTTACATTTATTCCATTTACAACAATCTTTCCTGTATCCACATCCCATAGTCTATATAAAAGACTAATAATTGTTGATTTTCCACAACCAGTCGATCCTGCTACAGCGTAAACATTTCCCGGCCTAAAAGTATAATTGATATTTTTGAGAGTATAATCGTCTGAATAGCCAAAGTTTACATCTCTTAACCCTATTTCCCGAACATGATCAGAAATCTTTGTCCCCTTATTGTCCTGAATAATTTCACTTGGTGTTTCTAAAAAACCATATATTCTATCCAATGAAACATATAGTCTTTGTATATTCTCATTAATTTTAAGCACTCCCATGCATGGTCCAACAAACATCGCTGTATATTGTTGAAATGCTATCAATTCACCAAACTGTAAATCACCCTCTATAATCTTTATCCCACCCACTATATAAACTAATATTGCAATCAAACCAGAAAGAAATGTTGCAGACTGACTACTGGCAGAATACAATACATCCAGGCAAATCCCTTTTTTGGCAAATTCTCCTTCATTTTTAAGATAGTTCTTCAGAAAATATCTATGTGTCTTAGAAATAACTATTTCCATAATATTGCTTATATATTGCTCAATAACATTGTACACTTTTCCTGATTGATCACGTATTTCAGAAGTTTTATCAGAAAGAATTTTACTAAATTTTGTCTGTACAACAACAGTTATAATTTGCATTCCTATAATGATAATCAAAACCGTACTTTGCAGCTTAAACAGCATACAAAATGCAAAAACAGCGGTAATAAAATTCCTTGCAAAATCAAAGACAATATTTATCCCATAGTTTTCTACCATATCTGTATCATTGTCAACAATATTTAATATCTCTCCCGATTTTTGCTCTGAATAAAATGAACCAGAAAAAGTGCTCAATTTTCTCAATATCAAAAATTTGTATCTAATTGTCATTTTTGTCCTGACACAAGACAAGCTATAATCTTGGAGCATATTCAATATTACAATAGCAATCGTAATCATCATATACACTCCGCCATAAACAAACAAATCTTTCATACTTTTTTTGCCAATTGCACCATCTATAATTTTCTGTAAAACAATTGGCAAAATTACACTTATTAGAGTCATTAACACCATCGAAACACAACAAATACTACTTTTCCATTTATCTTGTCTGAACGATTCTGAAAGAAATCTTCTGACTAACCTATTTTTTTTCATTCTATCACCATCCGTCTCCTAATAAAAAAATTTACAGAGATTTGATATACTTCACCAGTGTACCAATTGTAATTAAATGGTATCTGTTGATTTTTAAATAGTTTATTTTTTTATTTATTCTTTTCTCAAAGAATTTTAAAAATGGGATAACATGTTCAGTTCTTAAAAGACCTTTATTTGTCAGTAACTCAATATCACAGATTCTATTACATAAAAGCTCTTTTCCAAAATATCTACAAACAATTCTATATGTTTTTTTTAAAACCGGATCATTATCTTCTATAAACCAATTACCCTGCTCTGGAACACGAAATCTCTCATAAGTTTCTTCATCATTCCAATTATTTCGTAAAGCTTTTCTCTGCAACCAATTATATAAAGATGTCAAACTAATTTTACTAATATGTTCATCCCATAGCATTTTACTAATTATCCCTGTTAATTTCGCTGTAGCAATACTGTTACATGGAAAAATCATATTATACTCATTTGATGGAACAGCAACTACAGATGTTAAACAGTCCATCACACACTGTATTGTTTTATGTTTATTAAACCAAAAAGCATTTTCTTCTTCTAATATCCCCCACTGTACTCCTATTACATTATCAAATTCCGCTGGATAACTTTCTTCACATTTATTTGCCAGAGAGCTGATAATGGTGATATCTTGTCTGGAAAGCTCTTGGCAAAGCTGATACATTTTTTTATCAACCAGCTTATCAAAAGCCAAACTCATATTTATAATTGATACATCACTACAGATAAGGGATTCTAAAGCTGATTCCAAAACTGATAATTTTGTTTTCCCTTCTGAATCCAAAATGCCAATACTAAAAATATCTACATTAGGGCATTCATTGACAATCACAGATGCACAAGCTGTTCCATGTCCGTTAGAATCCAACCCAATTCGCTTACCTTGCCACCGGCTATGAACCTTTCCTGCACTATAATCTATTACGCGATTGTTCCTAAAAACCTCATGATTTACATCAATTCCACTATCAATAACAGCTACTTTAATACTCATCATTTTCCTCATTATATAAAGCTATATGATATCATCCACACACAATCTATATTTTATTCGTTCTATCTCACATGCTACCGCTGAAGGTTTCATATAATCACCATTTATAACTTTATTAATAATCTTACACCTTGTTTCATTGCAATAACAATATAAATCACAGCCCTCACATTCTGGAATTGCGCACTCTGAATACTCTAAAACTATCTTTTGCTTATTTGAATCAATACCTTTATACACATTCCCTATAAGAAATTCGCGATTCCCTACCGCTAACATACACGGATAAATATCCCCAAATGAATCTATATGCATGCTTGTAATTCCTCCAGAACAGTTTCCACGTTTTATTAGTTTCCAGTTACTCAAAAGTACCTCGTTTTCTCTATATTTTTTGCATATTTTTCTAATCTGCTTATTTAAAACCTGTATATCTGAATATTTAAAACTTTTATCATAAAAATCTTGAACAGGTACAATGCATTTAACCCCCAACTCAACAAAAAATGAAACATTTTCATATAAATCTTTCACAGTTTTTTGATTGTAAGTCATTCTCACCCTTAAATCAGGCTTTACTTTTAATATTTTTCTTACATTTTGCTCCACAATTTCAAATGTTGCGTTTCCATCTGCAAAAGGTCGGGAATAATTTTGTGTTTTAGCTTTACCGTCCATACTAATAGTAAAGTCATCAATTTCTTTTTGTATAAATGTAATTATTTCATCGTTCAAAAGAGTTCCATTCGATGTAACAGAAAAGCTAAGAGAAATTTGATATTTTTCCGCTCTATCTTTTGCTTTTTTCACCAAATATTTCATCTCTTTGAACGCCAAAAATGGTTCTCCACCATGCAGGACAATCCACAAATATTTGTCCTTGATCTCTTTCATATACTCAATTATCAGGTCAAGTGCACGATCTATTGTTTGTGTATTTATATTAACTCTTAATTTATTTTCGCCTTCATAGCAATAAATACATTTCAAATTACAAGAAGATGTTAACCAAAATGATGCTTGCATAATTGTTCTATTCCTCCCATATGACATGAAATAAATTATTTCGCACAGATTTACAATGCTCTTTCATGCTGCCATTTTTAGTATATTCCATAATTTCTACCGGACATTTCCAACAAAACTTCATAACTTCACATTTTTCACATTGATGGTTAATTTTTAACAGATCATCAACCAACATCGACAACCGATTATTCTTAATCTTACTAAAATTAGATATCTGATCAATATGCCCTATTCTGTATCTTTCATCATCAATCGTCTGACAAGCATAAACACTTCCATCATATCGTATGTGATATTTTGTTACTAAATTGGAACAATTTTCATATGTACACATACCTTTTTCGCTGCAGTCTATCTCTGCCCCGTACTGATATGGGATATCACCTGTCATAAGCCTACTCTTATTCTCCAGCGCTCTACCCAGCCAAGATATTCTTCTAATAACAGGATATGTTCCTAGTTTTTGGTTCAGTTGCATAAATTTCTCTACTAATTTTTCGTTTTCTTCAGTCAACACCATAGATAACGAAATCAAATCAAATCCTCTTTTTTTCAACAGATATACACTTTTTATAACTTTACCAAATACTCCATTTCCTCTAACTCTTGAACAGCTTTCTTCATCCACGCCATCTATACTGATATCGATACGATCGACATATCCAATGATAGCTTCTATATTATTTTCATTAATTAGAACACCATTTGTTGATAATATAATCATTCCTCTAAAAGATTGCCTCAAAAATGCCAAAATCTTTAAAATATCATTTCGGAACAAAGGTTCTCCTCCCGTAATCGTTATTTTGTCCACTCCCCACTTTGTTATTTTTTTTAAAACTTGTAATATTTTCTGTGTTGTCATTTCTTCACTATTATTATTCGCATTTAAACAACAATGAGAACATTTTAAATTGCATCTATTTGTAACTTCAAATGTTATACTTTTAGGAAAAAATATTTCCTGACTATCTATGATTCCCAACTCCTTCATCCTGTTTAATAATATTTCAATATATAACTGATCTTCTGGTTTCACGAATGAACGAATAAACAATTCTTTAGAATAATTAAGTTTGATTGCTATCACAAGATATTCGTAAATTTCCTTCGTGATTCTCAGCCAGGCTCCTGTTAAATTATTTGCTAAAACCACTTTGTTTTTATACTCCAGAATCTGTATATTTCTATTCATTTTTATCATTTCGGCACTTCCTCATCCCAAATTTTTTTATATAAAAATTTTCTTTGAAACTCACATATATTTTTAAAATATTCAGCCTTATCCTGATCTGAATAAAGATACAACTCTCCTGGGCATGGCCAACAAAAATAATTTACCGGACATTTGTAACATCCTTTATAATTTTGTGGAAAATATTCTTGTACCTTATCCAGACAAGAATTAATTTTAACCGGAAAAACAGTACCTCTTATTATATTTCCCATACAAAATTCCTCTTCTGTAAAATATTGGCAAGGATAAATATCTCCCTTGTAATCAATTAGGAACTTTTCTTCTCCGGCTTTGCAAGAACAAGCTTGCATAACTTTTTTATTTATTGTAGGAATTGGACTACAAAATTTATCTTTTCCCAAAAGACCCAATCTTTCTTTTCCCCTACCAGAAGGGGTAAATGACCTTACCAGCGGTGTTGTTCCTAATTCTTTGTTCAGTCTATAGAATTCCTTCTCCATTTTTCCATGAAATTTATCCGAAATCATTGATAACGTTATACTATAATAACCTTTTTGGTGAAGCAAGCTAATAGTCTGTAATACTTTTTGAAATACTCCTTTGCCGCGAATTCTGCTACATGTTTCTTCATCTACTCCATCCATACTAATATCAATTTGATGTACATACCTAATCAAATCATCAACATTTTTTTCATCTATTAAAGTCCCATTTGTAGATAATGTTATTCTTCCTGCATATTGATTACTTAAAAAATTTAGAATTTCAAATATATCCCCCCGCATCAAAGGTTCCCCACCTGTAAGCGATATCTGTTTAGGATGCCAAACAAATATTTTGCCTAACGCATCCATAACTTCCTCATAGCTCATCTCATAATCCACTTCATTTTCTGCTTCCACACAACAATGTGCACAATGCAAGTTGCATCTCCTTGTAACTTCAAACAATATCATACGTTTTTCTTTTCTTCTAATTTCACTTGTTTCTACCAGTCCAATTTCCTCCATTTTTCTAAAAATTGATTTCATATACTTCCTATCTTCATCATCACACAGACCATCCAATAATTGCTGAAATGTATATTCTTCTTTTTGAGCTAATCCTATAATATCAGAAACTTTTTTTGAAACTCTAATCCATAAACCATTGGATGTATTTAAGAAAATTCTTTTTTCTTTATACTTTAATATTTTTACATTTGCAGAAAACATTAGCGCTGTATCTCTCCTTCATTATATTTTATATGGCAGATGCCAAAAGTGAATACTGAAATGTGTGCATTACATTCGTATATAACGTTACCACACACTACAGTACTGTACTTCTGGCATCTTGGATTGTTATATCATTTTCAATTAATAATACTTAGAGGTCACTGCGTTTGCTGCCCATTTTCCGCACCTTGAACACTTTTTAGTAGGTTTGCAGTCACTATAACACGGATCCACGTTTCCGTTTGGAGCAGCCTGCGTAGAACAATTGTTTCCTTGGTAAACACTGGTTCCCGCTCCACACTGTGATAAAACCTCAACCTTCTCTTTGTCCTGAATTTTTTCAATTCTTAATTCTTCCATTCTTTCCTCCTCGGTAATGTATTTATAAAAAGCTATCCGACGTCAAAACAGCTTTTTATGATATAAAAAAACTATATACAATTTCTTGAAATGTTTTTCTATATGCTGAGTATACCAAATTATTTCATACTTTCAATAAAATGGGTTAATCGAACTCATTTTACGAATAAATGATTTTTATCATCTCTCCCTTTGACGTTTATTACAGAATAAACGTACCTAAAAAAGATATTCTGTCCTTTTGATCTACCTATAACTCTAATTTTATGTTTGTAACTATCTTTCATTCAAATCTTTAATACATACACCCTTCTCTGCGAATAAAAATTTTCACTTATTTATCGGACTATTAAAACAATTGATCACATCCACAAACTCATTTATGGCGACTACAGCATGATAGTATAACGAGAACACAAAATATACCATTACAGCAGCGTCATCATCCATATATATGTACAGAGGATAGTAGAAAATTGCTTTTTAAAAAAATCTTAAGGAGAATATCAGGACATCCAATAAACGTAATTGTCATTCACAAAAAAACCTCAAAAGCCAGTATAGTAAATTCTGAATTTATAGCAAAAAACGATGAGGGTAAATTCGAGCCAGATCTTCTCCGTAAATACCATAAGCATATATGAGCATTGAAGGAAACGTAATCTCCCTAAGTGCAATGTGTGTGAACACAAAGGATATCCATGCCCAAATAAGGAACTTTACGGAATAGATCTATCTGCTGAAATAGTCAGTAAAACCACGGGCAAGATACCTCTGGAGGTCAGAAAATGGCAGTCGTATCCACCAAATGCGGTCTTTCCATTTATATTTATGTACTACATTCATCATAAATAAGGGAAGATGATGCATCCTAAACCGTGACGCCTACATGATACGTAGTATCATCACAGAAGGCTATACAGATTTCCTGCACATCGCCACAAGTGCCAGTGAGACCAGTAAATTCTGGCTGAAAATGCTAGAACGTGTTTGAAAAATCGAGGCAATTATTTATTTTAACCAAATAAATACGGACCCAAGGCAGAAAAGCCAGGTATAAAAGACAGCTTGTCATATCTGATAACAATCCCTCAAAAAGATTTGAGTTTTAGAAAAAATTTTTCCACTAGTTAGTGTTCTTTATAAAGCCGCCAGACACAACGGCACTGGTATTTTACGCCTTTTCCGGAAATAATCGTCGCTCACCGCCGCGGTCGTATATGTCAGCTTATTGCTGTCATACCCGCGTTCACCAGGAACGCTGCTTTCCTTTATATGCTCAGGGACAGAAATGGCAAATATAATATCGTTCCAATGTCCTTCACTAATCATTATGTAAACGGGACAGTCGTACGGAGCTGTATGGAGTTTTGTGCTGGCACTCGGCCGTTTCCGATTTCAACAGGAGGAGGAACTATCCTTTCTGTCGCCAGCGCTGATCTGGTGAGCTTTGGCAATGGAAACGTCAGGCGATGTTTCCTGAATTTCGGCATCCAAGCTGAGCATGCGAAAAATATTGTCAGATATGCCGTCATGCATATACGCAAACGGCTGTATTTGCTCTTTTACGGACCATCGCTATCAGGAAGGTCACCCTGCGATGAGCTGCTACTGACAGTCCAGACCACATCATTCAGCATAGTGCAGTTATCCTGTACAGTCTTCGATGTTTTCCAGTATTTCGGACGTAAACAAGTTCTATGTTTTTTCCATTCCTGAGCTGTTAATTCATAGCATCCTTAACATAATGATTACTCCCTGGTAAAACATTTCTTAAATAATAATGAATAATTGATACTATCTCGGTTTTATCTGATACAAAAAAAACATATTGTCTGCTTTTCAAGAAGCCGCTCTCTTCCGTCAGGACTGGTCAAAAGAACCAGCTTGTCCTGCTTGCGTCACAACAGGAGACTTAACCAGAATATTTCACCACAGGTTGGGCTTCATTATAATAATGTTGCCACTTGGCGCCACCGTTTCCTCGCAGCGCTCCTAGCCTTGCAGAAGTTTGAAGCGGGTGACCCGATAAATTTTGGAAATGAGATACAGGCAATTCTGTCCGACAAAAACGCCTTGGTGATCCGGCTGTTTTTACGCCGGACCAGATCATTCGAATCATCGACCCTGCCTACAGCAACGCAGTTGATTTTGAGAATACAATCTTACGGCACACCCATTTAAGTAGCCATATTCCAAGATACCATTAGTAATTTAATCACTGTTATTTGGGCAATGCTGTACCAGCATTATCATATACAACTATATTAACCCAAATTTATTGTTTTCTATAAACATGATGATTGTATACTTGACTTCTCTTTTTTTTCTGCTCATCAGATTTAAGAACGTCTGGAATTTGAGGATCAAACATTCCTGGAATCATACATTTACCTACTGCATGATTCCCCAAATCAATTACGAAATTACCAATAATTTTTTTCAAATTTTCTCTCATTCATTCTTTCCCCTTTCGTTTTCGTATTCTGTATTAATAGTATACCTCACTATTCTCATTGTTATTAATTTTTAGTAAAATACTCTTCATTAAGATAAATCGAAAATTTCTCACAATTTTTTAACGTTTATTCAATAATAACCGTTGAATTTTTTAAAACTAGTTATATAATAGAGTTATGTTAATATTGCACTACAAAAAACATTTATTAAATATCAATTACAAAAAAATGAATGAAATGTTTTCCAGATATATTGAAACCTGCTGGAAAATTAAACTTTAGTCTTAAATTAAACTTTGATAGTAAATACTTTTAGCAATCATGAATTCGTAGTTATAAAAACATTATAAAAGTGAATAGAGAAATATTGTGTAGATGAATTGATTCGTTTTGTACTTCTACATGATAGTCGTGTCCTCTAACTGGCTATACTATATGGCGGAAAAGATTCTTAAAATTACAATTTTTCGTCTGTTTCAAAACAGTATTCACCGAAAAAATTTTTTATTATAATTAACTCAACTTTCCCACCAGCAAAACTGGGTTAAACGCTTGAATTTACAAGCAAA